>CAZBDY010000001.1:0-108014 GCA_964490795.1 Candidatus Woesearchaeota archaeon
TTTTCTTTAGAATAACTAATTTTCGGTTTTGAAAAATCTATTCCGGACAAAGCCTAATAATGAAAACATTTATAAATCCCTATAAATTACTAAAATTGTAAATTCTTAGAAACATTAAATAATTATGTTCTAAAATCAAGGAAAATGGATGAAGAAATTAAAAAAAATATATTAAAAACAGGAACAAGTTTAGTTGGAATTAAATGTAAAGATGGAATAGTTATGGCTTCTGACAGACAGTCAACAATGGGAACAATAGCAGCTGATAAAAATAAACAAAAAACAGTTCAGATTAATGATTATCTTGTAATTTCAGGGGCAGGAGTTGCATCAGATGTAGAGATGTTAAAAAAATTAATCAGAGCAGAATTAAGATTAAAACATTTAAGATCTAAGACAAGACCAACAATAAAAGAGGC
Organism: Candidatus Woesearchaeota archaeon; assembly: GCA_964490795.1. Classification (GTDB taxonomy): domain Archaea; phylum Nanobdellota; class Nanobdellia; order Pacearchaeales; family GW2011-AR1; genus PWGL01. The sequence goes on from CAZBDY010000001.1 coordinate 420, forward strand.
AGCAAGCTTAACTGCTATGATTTCTTATAGAAGTATAAGACAATTTTCAACCATTCCTTTTATTGCAGGAACATTTGCAGGAGGAGTTAATGAAGATGGTTCAACTGAATTATACACAATAGAACCAGCAGGAAGCAATGGGATTATTGATGATTATTATGCACAAGGTTCTGGAATGCCTTATATTTTAGGATTATTAGAAAGACAACATAAACAAGATATGACAGTTAAACAAGGAGTTGAATTAGCAATAGAAGCTTTAAAATCTTCAACACAAAGAGATACAGGAAGTGGTTATGGAATTGATGTTTTTACTATAACAAAGCAAGGAATTAATCATGAGATTAAACAGAAAATAGAATCAAGTTATCAAAACGAATAATCATATTCTTATTAAAATAAAAAAGAAAAAATAATGAAAATAGGAATTTTCAGATATTTAATTTTAAAGATAGAGGAAAATTAAAAATGACAGATATTTTAAAAAGTATTTTAGATGAAATACCAAGAGGAAGAATTTCTTCAGCAAATTTTGAAGGAGCAAATATAGTTCTTTATACTAAAGATAAAAACTTTTTTCTTGAAGGAGAGTCTAAAATAAAACAAATTGTTGATAAAATAAAGAAGAGAATAGAATTAAGAGCAGAGGAATCTATATTAACCAGCCAGGAAGATTCTAAAAAACAGATTAAACAAATAGTTCCAGAAGATGCAGAGGTAACTAATGTTATTTTTGATGTAAAAAGAAGTATAATGATTATAGAAGCAAGAAAACCAGGATTAGTAATAGGAAAAAGAGGTTCTGTATTAAATGAAATCAAGAAAAATACATTATGGATCCCACAAGTTCAGAGAAGTCCGGCTATAAAGTCCAAGATTACTGAGAATATCAGGAGTGTTTTATATCTAAATAATACTTATAGAAGAAGATTTTTGAACAAGACAGGTAAAAAAATTTATCAGGACTGGAGTCCAGATAAAGTTGAGGAATGGATAAGAGTAACTTTTTTAGGAGGAGCAAGACAAGTAGGAAGAAGCTGTTTATTATTACATACCCCTCAGTCCAGGATTTTATTAGATTGTGGAGTTGATGTAGCAGGACAAGGAAAAGAAAAATTCCCTTATCTGAATATTCAAGAATTTGATATAAATTCAATTGATGCTATTGTTATCTCTCATGCCCATCTTGACCATGTGGGTTTAGTTCCTTATTTATATAAAATGGGATATAAAGGCCCAATTTATATGACTTCTCCCACAAGAGACATAGCTTCTTTAATGGCACTAGATTTTATTGGTGTTGCTTATAAACAGGCCTCTTCTCCTTTATATTCTTCAAAAGACATTAAGGAGATGGTAAAGCATTCAATTGTTTTGGATTATAATGAGGTTACAGACATAACTCCAGATGTAAGACTGACATTGTATAATGCAGGGCATACATTAGGAAGTGCTATGATTCATCTTAATATTGGAAACGGCTTACACAATTTATTATATACAGGAGATTTTAAATATGCTAAAACCAAACTTTTAGATTCAGCTACTTCTAGATTTCCAAGATTAGAAACAGCAATAATAGAATCAACATATGGAAGCAAAAAAGATGTTCTTCCATCTAGAAGAGAGGCAGAAGAACAGCTAATTGAGATTATTAAAAAAACAATTGAAAGAAAAGGAAAAGTTTTAGTTCCTGAATTAGGGTTAGGAAGAGCACAAGAAACAATGATGATTATTGAAGAAGCAGTTAGACAGGGAAAACTTCCAAAAATACCTATTTATGTGGATGGTTTAATATGGGATATTAATGCAATTCATACTGCTTATCCTGGTTTTCTTTCTGGAAATATTAAAAATTCAATTTTTCAAGGGCAAAATCCTTTTGTGTCAGATATTTTCAGAAGAGTAGGAAGTCAACAAGAAAGAAAAGAAGTTATTGAGGGAGGACCATGTCTTGTTTTAGCAACCTCTGGAATGTTAGTAGGAGGAGCGTCTGTAGAATATTTTAAAAACTTTGCAAGCAATAAAAAAAATAGCATTGTTTTTGTTTGTTATCAACCCCCAAGAGGATTAGGAAGACAGGTGCAAGAAGGAGTAAAACAAGTTTCAGTATCAACTAACGGGGGTTCTGAAAATGTGGATATTAATTTTGAGGTAAATACTATTGATGGATTTACAGGGCATTCAGGAAGAAACCAGTTATTATCTTTTATCAACCAATCAAGTCCAAAACCAAAAAAAGTCATAATAAACCACGGAGAACTTTCAAAATGTCTTGATTTAGCTTCAACACTTTACAAGTTAAATAGAATTGAAACTATCTGCCCGAGAAATTTAGAAACACTTAGAATTAGATAATTAACCAGAAAAATATCCTAAACTTCTGTCAAATTCAATTGCTTCAGAAATATGCTGTTCAACTTCTGAATAAAAACCAATTATATGCATTAAAAAACCTTTTCTGATATCATATTTTTTCCAGTTGCTTTCCTTTAAAAACATTTCATATCCCCAAAGAGAGTGTCTTGTAAGATTTAAAGCTTGTTCTGGATTATGTTCATAAAGTTCATTGATTTCAACTAATGTATCCATAACTCCTCCACCCCATTTTTCAACATCTTTTTTATGTATAAAAGAGCAGGTATCTGAAATAAATTCAATAGCTTCCTGAACTATATCTTCAAGAGTAACTACAACTTCTAAATCTATTGCATTTTCATCTTGTTCATCCATAAAGTTATATCTTTCTTGTATTTATAAAAAAATATGAATTATAAAATATATTTTTACTTACATTTAAAAACCAATCTATCTTGTTTTTAAAAAAGATGAAACATAATGCAACAATAACTTTTATTTTGATTAGTATGTTTATTGTAACTCAGCTAATTGGATTAGCGGTAATTAAAGCATATACTTCTGAAGATTTGCCATTTGGGATGGAACCTCCAGAAGTTGAACCAGAATTTTCTTTAACCAGCATAGTGGGGGCATTTATAATAGCAATATTTCTGATTTTTATTTTAATGAAATATAGAGCAAAAATAATTCTTAAATTATGGTTTTTTATAGTTGTTTTAATTGCTTTATCAATAACTTTAACTCCTTTACTAGATAATTTTTTTCCATCTTATATTTCTTATATTGCTCTAGCAATTTCCTTGCCTTTAGCTTTTTTCAAAATATTTAAAAGAAATATTATTGTCCATAATATCACTGAATTATTAATTTATCCTGGAATAGCTGCAGTTTTTGTTCCTATACTTACTATTTGGACTACCATTATATTGTTGTTATTAATTTCTGCTTATGATATTTATGCTGTCTGGCATTCTGGTTTTATGCAAAAAATGGCAAAATTTCAAATGAATCACTTAAAGATTTTTGCTGGCTTTTTTATTCCTTATGCAGATAAAAAAACAAGAAAGAAAATTAAGAAAATGAAAGAAAAGTATAAAAATTCTAAAAACAAGATAAAAAATCAAAAAATTAAGGTTAATTTAGCAATATTGGGTGGAGGAGATGTAGTCTTTCCTTTAATTTTGGCAGGAGTTGTTTTTAGAACTTTAGGCCTATTACCTGCCTTGTTAGTTGCTTTGTTTTCAACTTTTGGTTTATTATACTTATTTATAGAAGCTGAAAAAGGAAAATTTTATCCAGCCATGCCTTTTATAACAGCAGGAAGTTTAACTGGGTTACTTGTTTCTTGGTTAATTACTTTGATTTAAAATTCTTATAAATAATAACTATGTTCAGCCGGTTGTTTAGTTTCATCACTAACTAAAATATCTTCTCTAAGTAAATTAACTAATTCTTCTTTTTTATCTCTAACTTTTACATTTACTCTTGATTCTTCTTCTCTTCCTTTATATCTTATTTCTACTTTTTTTGTCATTTTAATTAAAATATAATTGAGTAATATGTTTTTAAATCTTTTTGTTTTGTTCTTACTCATTAAAGGTAACATATAGAAAGGTTTATAAATGGGTTTTTTCTTTCAGTTTGAGTAGTAAAAATGACAGATGTAATAATAATCTCAACAAGAGAAAATAAAGCAACAGGAGATAGAGAGTATAATGCACATTGGTGTTCTATTGAAGAATCTCAAAAATTAAGAGAAAGATTGGGTTCATGCAGAGCAAAAGAGTTGAAAAGTTATGATTTAACTAGTGCAGAATTATTTGACTCAATATATAAAACATGCAATGATGCTGAAAATGAAAGATTAAATCCTTCTCAACTAATAGCAAGAACAGATAAACTGTATACAGAAAAACAAGGAGAAAATAGAAAATGATAATAAAACCAGAATTAATAGAAAAAATAAGAACATATTTTAGTTTAAATATTTATGAAACTAAAGTATGGCTAGCCTTATTATCAAAGGGAATAGCATCAGCAGGGGAAATAGCTGAAATGTCAAATGTTCCAAGAAGCAGAACATATGATGTTCTTGAATCTTTAGAAAAACAAGGTTTTGCAATACCAAAATTAGGAAAACCAACAAAATATATAGCAGTTAAACCAATTCATGTTCTTGAAAAAATGAAAAGAGAAGCTTTTATTAAAGCAAAAGAAAAAGCAAAAATACTTGATAATTTAAAATTAAAAGAAGAATATGAAATCTTAAAAAAGTTACATAAAAATTCTTTTAAACCAGTTAAACAGGAAGAAATATCTGGAGCAATAAAAGGAAAATCAAACATATTAAGACATGCCCACGAGTTAATAAAAAATGCTGAAAAAGAAGTAATTATATGTTTGCCAGCAAGTGAGTTATTAGATAAATCAAGAATATTAAATAATTTATTTGATAAATTAAGTAATAATAAAATCAAGATTAAACTAGCAGTAAAAGGAGAAGATAAAGAATTAAAACAGATACAAAGAAAATACAATATCAAACCTAAAAAAACAAATCTGAAATCAAAGTTTTTTATTGTGGACAGAGGACAGGTATTATTATCTTTAAATAATACTAAAAATGATGATGAACTTGCTGTCTGGCTTAACTCAGATTTTTTTTCAAGCTCATTTGCTCATCTTTTTGATCAGGCTCATAAAAAATGAAAAGAGAAAATCTTAATGAACAACTAAGTAGAAAAGATAGATATCAATCAGAAATAAGTCCTCCTGGAACAATATTATCTCTTGCTTTTAGAGCTGGAAAATATACAGGTTTAGTTGGAGGAATAGCCTCAGTTATAAAATAATCTCCTAATTGGGGTAATGCTGTTAGTTTTGGACTTTTATATATAATTTCAGAAACAGTTTTAAATGATTTTGAAAGAAGTGTAGAGGCATATAGATTTAAAGAATTAGAAAAAAGATTAGAGGATCTAAATAAAAATGAATAGAGAAGAAACAGATGCAGAATTTTTAGAAAGAATAAAATCAAGAGCTTCACAACTAGGAGAAAATCCAATAACTTTTACTCCAGATAGTTCTGGTTTTTTATATAGAAGATCAGATAATAATCAAAGCTCACAATCAAATAATTCAGAAGATTTTGATTATACAGATTCATATAGAGAAACTAATATGTCAGTAAGAGCTTCAAGAAAATTTTAAAGTGGACACAATAAAAATTTATGCAAAATATTAGAACATCATGGTTATAATAAATTAGAGAGTGTTATTGATTTAGCACTACCAGCTTATATAGCAACTCAAGTAAATTTTTCAGCTGTTTTTTTAAGAGAATATTCAAATAATTCTTAAATTAGAAATACCCATCTCTTTCATTAACTTTTTATTATTTTTCTTAAATTCAGAAATAAACTTTTTTTCACTTAGTTTATTTTTTTCTTTAGAATAAATTCTCTTATTTTTTTCAAAAGTATTGTTATGTTTTTTCTTAAACTTTTCAACTTGTTTTTTCATTTTTATTGGAGGACCTTGTAAAATTAATTCTCTTTTTTTATTTAAATCAAAATAATATAATGCTTTTTTCCCTGAATATTTAAATTCTTTCTTCTTAATATCAAAATATTTTTCTAGTTCTCTTGTAATTAACTTATAAAATTTTAATAATTTACTTCCTGCAATATCCCCTTCTTGTTTTTCAGTATAAACATTTAATATAAGATTATAATTTTTAGGATTTATTTTTCTTTTTTTAAAATAACTTAATGAAGGTTTTTTCAAAAAACTTTTCCCTTGTTTTTTAAATTTTTCAAAAGTTTCATAAGACAAAGCTGCAAGAGCATTTCTTTTTTTATAAGTAGGATCAATAAAAATTATTGGAGAATTTAGTTTAGATTCATTTAATTCTAATTCAATATTCTTGTTTTTATAATATTTTTCAGGGTCAATTATAATTTTTTCTTTTTTTATTAACTCTCTTAACATTTTTACAAAACCATTATAATAGATTATTAACAATTCTAAGGCATAACCAGAAAATCCAGAGATATATGACTCTGCACCATAAATATCATTAGCATGGCAAAAGGATTTAGCCAACAAAATTTCATCAGCTAATTTAGGATTTTGTTTAATCTTATTTTTAACATAAGAAACGTGAAAATAACTTAAATCAGTAATATTCCTCATTTTTTCTGGTTTAAAAATTTTTGTAACTGGAATTATCTCAAATTTTATATGTTCTTTTTGTACCTGAAAATAATCTCTTGAACCGTGTATTTTTCTATTTTTCACATTTATCAAAGTTTTATCTAACAACTGGGAAATTTTCTTGTCAGAATATTTTTTAGCAAACCTAATAAAAACATCAACATCATAACTTGATTTTTTCATAATTGTTTTTTTAGCTAAACTTCCTCCAATAAAAACACTGGCCTTAATCTTCTGTTTTCTTATTTTCTCTTTAATATAAGAAACAAATTTTTTTGTTTGTTTTTCCAGAACAGAAAGTTCTTTTTTATCTAACTTAATCTCCTTTAGATGTCTATTTAAAATTTCTTTTATTTTCATCCTCTTTATTTTTCACCAACTGTTTTAAAAGTAGAAGCCAAATCAATGATGTATTTTCCTTCTTCTAATTTATATATTAAGGGTTTTTTTTGACTAAATAAATTAACAATATCTATCTGGAATTTTCCAGGCTTTAGTACTTTAATTGATTCCAAATCAAGTATAACTGGTTCTTCTTCTTTAATTCCAATAATATCTCTGACATCTTTCTCAATTTTGTCTTTTTCTTTTTTATCTAACTTAATAATCTCGTGTTTTTCATCTTTTAATTTTTCATATTGCTCTTTTTTAATATAAAAGAAAAAATTAGAACCACAACTACATCCTTTTAACAATTCAGGGGCCGCATCTTGATATAGTTTTCCGCAATGAACACATTGGTGAGGCATATTAAACTTCTCTGTATTTATTTGTATTATCAAGAAAAAAATAAACTATATAAAATTAATCATTTAACAGCAAATCAATCTTGCTTGGGTCTTTTTTTATTTCTTTTATAACAGAAGCAGGCCCAACAATAGTAAGAACATCTCTTTCTCCTACTAAGACTTTAGCAAGTCTCGATTTTAACTTGTCAATTAGATTAGAATTATCACTTGGTTGAATTACAGTTAATTCTACACCACTAAAATTCTTTATTTTATCAACCAAAGCCATTGTTGAAGAAATTAAGGTAGCTTCATCAGTAGGATTAAGTCTTCCTTGCAAAACTACAATTCTGTTTTGCAACACAATATCAAGTAATTTTTTAACTCTCTCAACACCATTAAGTTTAGAAATATCTGAATAAGGAATAAAACTTAGTGTTAATTTCCCAAGTTTTTTCTTATTTTTTGATTTTCTTTTATTTTTACCCATTTTGCCCCTCTTCTAATTCAAATGAAATCTTATTATCCCCTACATATATAGTAATTGGAGAAAATATTTTTTTTGACTCAGGAACATCCACTTTTCTTAAATCTTCATAAATAAAATAAACTATTCCTCCTATAATTAGAATTATGATTAAAAATCCTATTACCAATAAAGGTGTCCCTATTTTATCTTTCCTCTTTTTTCTTTTATTTTTACTCATTTTCCTGATTATGCTTTTTTAGCTAACTTGAATATTGATTCATAAAACTCTTCCATATTTGTACCATATTTGGTAGAAATACCAATAACTTCATATTCTGGAAAAGCAGACTCGACTTTTTTAATATCAGCTTTTTTCAAATCAATTTTATTTCCAACTACTAGAACAGGGATTTTTCTTGCCATTAAATTTCCTATAATTGTGATATTAACTTGTGAATAAGGGTTTTGAGTAGAATCTAAAACCACAACAACAGCATCCATATCTTCTAACCACTTAATGCTTTCTACTACTCCCTGGGTTGCTTCTTTTGCCCTTTTTCTTGCATCTTTTTTCCTTACACCTTTTTTAACAAAATCTTCATAATCTATTCTTGTAGCAATTCCAGGAGTATCCACAACCTTAAAAGTCATTTTTTTCCCATCTTTTTCTATCTCAACTTTTTCTTTAAACTGAACTTTTCTTGTTTCATGAGGAATTTTACTTACTTTTCCTAACTCTTCTCCTGTCCAGTCCTTACAAATTCTGTTAGAAAGAGAAGTTTTTCCTGCATTTGGAGGTCCATAAAATCCCAAATTAAGCTCTCTCTTACTTCTAAAAATATTAGTTAAGACCCTTCTAAAAAAATTTCTCACTATTCTAACTACCATATTTGAATAAGATTTATTTGCTTTATAAATTTTCTTGCTTTATAATACATATTATACTTTTTCTAAATCTTTATTTTTGCTAAATTTATTTTTAATTCTTTTCATTCCAGCTAAGAAGTCAAAAGGCATTAAAGGTTTTCCTTTATATTTTTTTAGAGCATAATTTATCTGTTCTCTATTCCACCCACTTTGTTTTAATTTTCTTTTAATCATACCAATATCTAAACCTTGTTTTCCTGCATTTTCAATAAACCCAAGAATATTAAACAAGTCATTTCTTTTTTCAAACAAATGAGATTCATATCTAACTTTATACCACCACTGCAATAAAATATATACAATTAGTCCAGCTAATAATATCATAAGAATCCAGAAAACAACCCATCCCCAGGGTTTACAATCACTTCTGCAATTCTCGTAATTTTCACCTAAATCTTTTTCACATCTTGAATTAAAATTACAAGGGGCAATATCATCATAAATATTAAGTTTGTTAAACTCTGGACTTAAATAAAGTTCTAAATCTTCAGTTTTTATGTCTTCAACAGCAAAACTAATTTTTTTTGTAGAAATATCACCAAGATGAATACCAAAAGCATCATCAAATTCTTTCAAGTCATAATTTTCAGAATCAAATTTAATTCCTTGCCCATTAATAATCAGATATAAATTACTAAATTCTCCTAATTTATTAATATCAAGTTCATAAATATTTAAGATATTTTCTTCACCATCATCATAAAAACCAAACAAATATTTAAAATCTAAATTTAAATCAAGATTATTTTCTGCCCATGCAGCTACTGCTTCTTTATAAGAGTCAGTATCATTATAATTTCCGGCTCCAAATTCTTTTAAATATTCAAGATTAACTATTTCTTTTTCTGTAAAATAAGGCATTTCTCCAAAACTGCTTTTTTTAATTTCATAAGGAACCCTCATTTCAGTTAAATTCTTCATTATGTTAATATAATCTTCATCATCAGAAGCAGAACCATATTTGGTTTCAAGTGTTTTTATTTTATCATTTAAATTACCAATACCAATTTTTCCTTTAATAATCTCTCCATACCAATCTGGATAATCTGAAATATCAACACTCAGATTATTAATTCTTTCTTTATATTTAGTTATAGTAGAATTAATAAGATTTTCAGGGCTTTTTACTATAACCTCAAAAATCTTACTTGATTTAAATCCAGTGTCATCTTCAATTTCAATTTCAAGATTATAATTTCCTATTGAATCATAAATATGTTTAACAGAGGTTGAATCAGTTTCTTGACTAACATTATCTCCAAAATACCATTTATAAGATTTTATGTTTATTATTTGGGGTTTATCAATATTAACTGTAAATTCTGTTAAAACAGCAGCTGCAACAATATTAGGAGAAATACTTTTTATTACTGGAACATCTAAAACTTCTATTTCAATATCATCTAAAATTTTTTGATTACCAACATACAAATTTAAATCATATTCATCAGGCTCTTTAGGAACACTAATATTTGAATAACTTAAATATAATTTTTCAAAATCAGAGTTAATCAAAGCAGATTCTTTTTCTGCATTATATATCTTGCCTTCAGGAGATTGAAGTCCTCCACTAGTAGCATAGCTTAAACTTAATCCTGAAATTTCTATATCTAAATCAGCATAAGATTTAAATTTAATAGGAACACTACATCCCTCTGAACAATCACTATCATATTTATCCTCAATATAATTTTCTATTATATGGACCAAATTACCTGAATTTCCTTTGTCTTCATACTCTGTCTGATTAAATACAAATTCTCCAATATTATCAAAGCTTGCTGATTTAGCAAAGATATAATAATCATGAAACTCTGTATCTTCATTAGGTTCAGGAATTCCATAAAAACCACAAGAGTTTTCTGACTCTGTTTTTAATTTATAATCAGTTGTTTCATCTGCTTTAATACATACATAATAATTTTGAGTTTTTTTATTTGAATAATTTACATCACAGTATACTTCATCACCCGTAGAAGAAGGTTCAGGAAGATAACAAGAAGCAACTTTTTCACCATAAGAAGTATATAATTTCATTTCTAAAAGTTCATCAGCCCATAATGTTGAACCTTTTTTTACCCATGCTCCTAATCTAAATTTTTCACTCTCTCTTAGAGTTATATTTTCACAATAAGGAGTATTTCCAATTCTAACTTCATTTAAATCTTCTTCAGGATTAAAACATCCCATTCCTTCTCCATATACACAATCATAGTTTTCAGTTACTTTATCTGAATACCATTCAGTAGAATCATCATCTAAAATATTTATCTCAAGAGGATTTAAGCAATTAAGAGGATTATTTACATTAATATTAAAACTTAAACTTTCAATAAATTCAAGACTTCCAGTTATTTTAAATCCATAAATTTTTTCTTCTCCATAATTTAAACTAAAACTTTTTGAATAGTCTCCATTACTTAATTCATAATTTGCCTCACAATCATTAGGATTACAAGAATAATCTGCATTATTTTCATTTAAAAAATCAATTAATTTAATTTCTCCATTAAATTCTGAACTTCCTTTAATTAAATTATCTGTTTTTTCATTATCAAAACTAATATTTACCCACCCTTCTAAATTATTTTCAGGAGCATATTCTTGTTTAATACTATAATTTTCTAAATCAAAATCAGCAGAAACTAAATTAAAAATTAACAAAAAACTTACTAATAAAAATAAGCTATATAATATCCTCTTTTTCATCTAAATATCAGTAAAATTATATTTAAAAAATCTTCTATTCATCTGTTCTTTTCTTTTTTCTTTTTATTTTTAACAATTATATAAAAAACAATAATAATAATTAAAGCAACAATAACACTAATAAAATTAAAAAATTCTAATATTACCTGTGACAAACATTTTCTTTCAAGCATTTTAGAATCTTCAGGACAGCAATCTAAATCAGAACAATTTCCATCTCCAACATATGAATAATTAATTGTTAGTTTTCTTAAATCAAGAGGTTCTTCATCACAACCATTTATTATTTTACTAAAAGCATTGCATTCTCCTGTGGTGGTTGTCCCATCATCACAAGTTTTTGTTTGTTCTTTTGAACCAATACATCCTATGGTTTCATTCCACTTACATTTACAAGAAATATCATAATCACAATCTCCTTCTGAATAACTTGAACAAGATTCTTCATCATTTCCATATTCTACCTCCCATGTATAAACTGCTACATTAAATTCATCTTCTTCACATGTGGTCTCATTTTCATAACCCGAACAGTTTATTACTGTTTCTGGAAGTTTTATACAATACTCTTCTATACATTCATAACCGCTAGGACATAACCCGCAATTTTCTCCTTCTACTAAACCACAATATTCAATTAAATCTCCTCCATCTGCATTTTCAGGACAATAATAATGTTCTGTTCCAGAACAGGTTCCACATAAAGTCCCATCACTGCACTGACATAATTCAGGAATAACATCTAAAATTCCTGATTTAATAAAAACACTATTATCAGAAGAAGATGTCCCAATAAAATAAAATTTTCTGTCTCCTGCACCACTATCATAATCATCTTGAGTTATAGTGTAATCAATTTTTATTTTTCCAGATTCTGTCTCTCCTATTGTCTCATATAAATCTTCTCTTATTGTATAATCAGGCCATAATATGTTTTCATCTTTAATCACAATATCAACTAACTCATTATTAGGGCTACCTTCTATAGTTAATCTTACTGTCTGTCCAACCTGTGCATTTGTAATCTCATTATTATTCAAATCAGTCCATTTTGCAGAACTTAGTATTATTTCTTCTGTTGGGGGTTTACAGCATATTTTTATAGGGTAATCATTGTCAGAAGATAGATGAGCATTTGTATTTGCAGATAAACTTACAACTAGCTTATAAGGTTCAATGCAATTACCTGATTGGCTTATACATTCTAAATCCCCATAACAAACCTCTGTTTCATAATTATCCAAACTTGGAATTTCAGCATGAGCATTTGTATTTGCAGATAATCCTAAAACTTTATTTTCTCCAGAACAAACTCTATTTCCATTTCCTTGGACTCCAAAAATTTCATCATAACAAATTTCTACTGGATAATTTCCTGCACCATTCCATACTTCTCCATGAGCATTTGTTTCAGAAGATAATCTTAAGATTATCTGGCTTTCATCTGAACAAGTCTGAGCTTCCACTTCAACTTCACAACCTTCATCAATCAATCCATCACAATCATCATCCTTTCCATTACCACAAATTTCTGTTTCTCCTGGATTTACATCAGGGTCAGAATCATCACAATCAACATTAGGATCTGTATCAGAAGGAATTACACAGATTGAATAGTCTTCGACTTCTGCTTCCCCACATAAGCTGTCCCCCTCACAAGGACCACAAACTCCTCCCTGTTTATATTTTTGATTCCCAGCAACAACCCTCATAACTAATGGTCCCTCAACAGCATTATCTGGAATTGTAATCTCCTTTGAAACTGTATAAGGGGGACCGTTGGAATATAATGTTCCCAAATATGTTCCCGCTTCGTCATAAAAATCTCCATCATTATCCCAATCAAACCACACAGTTATTCCTGAGGTACTAGGGATAGGAGTGTTGTAAAAACCCATATCAACAGAAAGAGTATATGTTTTGCCTCTTTCAACAAATGTTTTAAATTCAGCAGTGTTATCTTTATATCCCTCTTTGTCATCATATCTCTTTGAAATCCTGTTTATATTGTTAAAAGAAACTTTTGAAATATAATAATCCCAGGAACCAATAATCGGTCCCCCTGTGATGTAACACATTCTTTCAGCATCAGCATCACAGCCCCCACTAAAATCTCTACACCATTCCTCAACATAATATTCGTCCACATCACTATCTGTGCAAGTATCAATTGAAAAATTTAATAATTTAAATGAAGCATATTCATGTCCTCCTGAACCACTATATTCACATTCTAATGAATTTGTTCCTATTTGAAAAAAACTTACTTGACGTGTTCTAATTCCATTGGGATTATTCCTGCTATATTCATCTAAAAATTTTTCTCCGTTCATAAAACATCTTAAGTATTCTCCTCCAATAATTGCAATATAACCTATTTTTGGAATTCCACTAAGATCAAAATTAACAAGCTCCCCTCTTCTTATATGTTCTCCTCCTTCATATAAAGGATTGCATGTTGCTTCCTCAACACAAACCTCGCAATTATTAATTAAATCAGAATCCTGGCAAACACCGTCTTTAACCATAAATTCACTAGCACTTACAAAACTAATTAAAAATACAAAACCCACTAAAAAAAACAAACCTATAATTAAACCCCTTTTCATATTTTATGTTAGGTTTCTTATTTTATAAATCTTCTTCTTTTAAATATAAATAAAAAGCAAAAATCAAAACAATAGAAATTAGCAAACTAACAAAATTAAAAAATCCTAATTCAACTGAAGACAAACATTTTTTTGAAATAACATTATCTCCCGAACAAGTTCCCTCCCCAGTACCTTGCCAAGAATAAGTTAGATTAATTTCTCTCCAACCAAGAGGTTCTTCATCACAATCAGTAATTATCTCTGAAGAACCAACACAAGTTCCAGATTCATTTGTACAATAATTTTCATATTCAGAATCAGCAATACATATATCAGAAGTTTCATCCCACTTGCAAAATTCTGTAACTAAATCACATCCAGCCCCGCCAACATTATCCCAACCATAAAAACAATAACAAGTATCTTCAAAACAACTTTCACAATCTTCATCATCCCAATTAGATTCAAAATCAAGACTGCAAAAATTATCTTCACAATTAGATTGATTATTATAATTCCCACATGTAGAAACATCACTACAATTAAACAAATTAGTATTTCTAAAACACTCATAGCCAACATCTTCTATATATTCACATTCTTCACCATCATCACAACCACAATCTTCAGGACAACTATCACAATCTTCTCCATAAACTGATTGACAAAAACCATCACCACAACAATCATTTATATCACAATCTTCTACACAATTATCACACTCTCCATTAACAACATCACAAGTTCCATCACCACAAGGATTTGGAGTGCTACCTGAACAAATTCCACTTCTCATACATTCATAACCATCAGGACAACCACACTGGTTACAATCTTCAACTAAAACACCACTATCACAAAAATAAGGTTTTCCTATTATATCACTACTTGAACACTCGTCAAAAGGAGTTCCATCAAAACACATACATCCATATATAGCAGGAAGAGGTTGAAGAATACCACAAGTCCCAGGAGAACAATCAGTATAAACTAAATTACTTTCAGTACATCCATCTCCATCACTATCATAACAATTATTAGTTATAAGAGTAGTTCCATTACACCCTGTTGTAGTTCCAAAACATTCATCTTTACAAACACAAAAACCACTTATACATTGTTCTGATTCCCAATCACATTCACAATTAATCATATTATAACAACCATCATTAAAATATCCACACTGCCCATCATAGTTTACCTCACATGTCAAAGGTTTACAAGTTCCTCCTTCTTTACAAATTCCATTATAACAATAATATCCTTCATCACAACTTCCACAATCTTCTTGCTCTCCACATACTTCTTGAGGGTCACATTCATATCCTAGACTTTCACAAGTATCTGGACATGTTTCTGGTTGACATTGTCCAAGAATACAATCCTGCCAAACTTCACAACTTCCACAATTTAAGGTCTCTCCACAACCATCACTCCAATTCCCACATTCATATCCTAGACTTTCACAAGTTTCAGCAATACAAGGACTACAAGAAGCAATTGTCCATGAAGGAAGATGTTTATCTACACAATGACATCTTCCAGTAGAAGTCATTTTCATATTCGCAGTTAAAATATCATATTCAATTTTAACTCCCTTATCTATAAAACATCCAAAATCAGGACAATCATTGTTTCCCTGCTCACATGTTGTTTCATAATAATCTACCAAGTCATAAGTATTTAGTATTGAACCTGTCCATTCTCCTTGAGGATCATATCCATGTAATCCTTCAACATGTGTACATTGAAGACTATGATGCATAATTCCAGCAAATTCAGGCATTGTGGGATCAACTTCTAAAGTACAACTATAACCCTTACCATGAATAATTGTGCATGTGTTACTGCCATGAGTTATTTGAACACCATTACTTAAACTTCCAAGCCCAGGAGTAATTGTTTCAGTGCATGTTGTTGCTGAACCACAATCAGCAGAAACTTGATTAATTAAAATTAAAAATACTACCCCCAACACTAAAACCAAAACAACCCTCTTTCTCATCTATAAACAAATAAATTCAACTTTAAAAACATTTTTAAATTACTTAAACTATAACTATCTGTAAAAGAGGAAATATGGAGCAGATAAATAATCAGCAAGAAACACCCGAAATTTCAGAAACTCCTGAAAAAAAATCAAAACTTGTACCAATATTAATAATTTCAATTGTGATTGTTTTTCTAGCAATTATATTTTATTTAGTTTACTCTTTGATATCTTCTCCTTCTGGAGAAATTTATATTAAAGAAGTTGATTATGAACTTTTTACTGAAAATAATAAGTATAATCTTCTTTTAAAAACAACAATCACAAATAATGGAAAAACTCCCATATCTTCTTTCGGAATAAAAGTTGAAATACAAGAATCAGGAACTTCTTCTTGGATAGAAAATAAAGCTATTCCTGCAAATAGTGAGATTACTTTTGAAAAAACATTATATCCTCTTCCTGCTTCTATTGGCAAAAAAGTAATTATAACTCTTGACCCAAATTCAAAAATAGAAAAATTAAATAAAGAAAAAAGTGTAAAAGAAATAACACTTAACCTTTCATAACAGCAATAGGTTTTATTTAGTTCAAAATAAACAAAACATATTTAAATCAAGATTCATATAATACTTCATAGAAAATGGTGACAATAAATATACAAAAGAAACATATGATTATGATTATCTCAGTATTAGTTTTCTTAACAGGATTTCTAATTGTTTTTGCATATGGAACAAGTAATCCTTCTGTAACAGGACATTCAGTAGGTGAAATTGATTGGAGTCAAAGGATAAATGAAAATGTAGGTGTAAAATCTGATCCTAATACTGGTTGGCCTGCAGGATATGGTGGAGGAATTAAAACATGGGACCTTTTAGCAGAGGGAAGTATTTGTCTTGGAGGACGTTGTATAAGTTCTTTGTCTATTTCTTATCATGATTGTAGAATTGTAAATATACATGATAAGAATTGTGGAGGTGTTCCAGGATGTTCTATTAGTGGAGACAGAGTAAAATTAAATTTGCCTGCACCTTGGGTTGTGACTGGAGGAAATTGGAATAGCCCGGATTATACAGATTCTATAAGAGTATGCCAAATGAGGATTGGTTAAGTTCACCCTTTCATAACAGCAATAGGTTTTAATTTACAAATTAACTTCGCAAAGAAATCATCCAAGAATATATTTGTAAAAAGGAACAACTTTTATTTTCCCTAAATCTTTCTCTTTATCATATGTGATTATAAAACCCTTTTTTAATTTAAATTTGTGGATAAACAAACTGAGGGGTTTTGTCTCAATATTAGAAATCTTAATTTCTATTGGAATTGTTTCCTTATTCTTTAAAATAATATCCACTTCATTTTTATATACATCTCTCCAGAAAAATTCTGCATTTAATTCATTTACAACAAATGTCTCAAAAACCTTTCCGAAAAATTCTCTGTTTTCAATTTTCTCCGGAAAAAGAACAACTGGATAGTATTTTTTTAATCTTGTTTGAGTTTTCCTCGCGTTTCTTGAGAAGTTATATAGCTTCCTTATCAAAAATGATTTTTCAAGATAGTCAAGATAATTTGAAGCAGTCTGCCTTGAAATATTAAGTTCATTTGCAATTTTATTCATCTGGATTATCTGTCCTGGTTCTTTTGCAATCACACTAAACATTTGAAATAATATCTCTGGATTTTCAATTGGTAGGATTTGGGGGATGTCTCTGTAAATTATTTTTTCAATAACATTTTCTTTAATATATTTTCTTATAAATTCTTCATCTTCATCAACAATTTCAGGAAACCCGTTACAAAACAAAAATTTTTTGAACTCAGAAAAAATTTCTTTTTTATACAATCCTAAATTTTCAAATTTTTTTCCTCTGAAATTTAAGAATTCTTTAAAATTCAAGGATTTTATCTGAAACTCAAACATCCTTCCCACGAGACTCTCTCTTGTTCCTTTCCTTATAAAGAGGGATTCAGAACCAGAAATTATAAATTTAATTTTTTTATTCTCGTCATAAATTCTTTTTAATTGTTCTTCCCATCCATGAATTTTTTGTATTTCATCAAATAAAATTAATATTGAATCATTTTTCTCTTTTTTCATTAGTTCGAAATAACTTTCAATAACTTCATCCAATCTGATTTCTTTGAAATCATCAAAAGAAAAATAAAGTATATTTTCTTTTTCATATTTACTAAAAGAATCTTTTATTATTTTAAACAAAAGAGTTGTTTTCCCTGTTCTTCTTAATCCAGTCAAAGAGATTATTTGCCTCTTGTTAATAAATTTTTTGATTTCTTCATAAATTTCTCTTGGTTTGTAATCTAATTCAAATCTCCCTTTCCACCAAGGGTTACTTCTTTCTAAAGCATCAATTATCTTTTGGTTTTCCATTATTATTTGTTAGGTCTATTTAACATATTATACTAAATTACGTTAAGTAAAGTATTTAAACTTTTCGGAGAAATTCTCAACCTTTCATAACAGCAATAGGTTTTAATTTACAAACTAATTTACCAATTCCAAGTTTATCTGAAACTTTTACAACTTCATCAACATCTTTGTAAGCTTCAGGAGCTTCTTCACTTAAACCTTTAAAACTTCCAGATTCAATATCAATTCCTAATTTTTCTAAATTTTTCTTCACATCTTCACCTCTTTGTTTCCTCATAGCTTTATGTCTTGACATTAATCTTCCTGCACCATGAGCAGTGCTTCCAAAACTTAATTCCATTGCCTTTTCAGTTCCAACTAAAACATAACTTGAAGTTCCCATGCTTCCAGGAATTAAAACAGGCTGATTTGGAAAACTTCTTGTAGCTCCTTTCCTTGTAACAAGAATTTTTTTGTTTTTCCCATCGACAAAATGCTCTTCTATTTTTGCAATATTATGACAAACTTCATATAGTGTTTCTATTTTTATATCTGGAAAATATTTTTTTAGATTTTCTCTTATATTATGAACAATAATTTGTTTATTAGCAAATGCAAAATTTGCAGCACAATTCATTGCAGAAAAATATTTTTTTCCTAAATCAGATTTAATAGGAGCATTTACTAATTCCCTGTCAAATTCAGGATAATTATATTTTTCTTCCATTAATTTAATATAATCTGAAGCAACCTGATGTCCTAAACCACGAGAACCACAATGAATCATTATACAAATCTGATTTTTCTTTAATCCCCATTTTTTTGCTACTTCCTTATCAAAAATTTCATCTATTTTTTGAATTTCTAAAAAATGATTTCCAGCTCCTAATGTTCCCAATTGTCCTATTCCTCTTTTTTTAGCTTTTTCAGAAACATCTTCAGGATTGCAAGGAGTTAATTTTCCATTATCTTCTAAATTTCTTAAGTCTTGTTTATTTCCAAATTTATTTACAACCCATTCTGCTCCCTTTTTTAATACTTCATCTAATTCTTTATAAGTAATTTGAAAATTGCTTCCCCTTCCAACTCCAGAAGGAACAGCTCTTGCTAAACTATGAATTAATTCTTTTTTATTTTTTAATGGAAATTCAAGATTTGTTTTTAATAATCTTACACTACAATCAATATCATAACCTACACCTCCAGGACTAATTACTCCTTTATCTAAATCAAAGGCAGCTACACCTCCTATACTATATCCATATCCTTGATGAGCATCTGGGAGAACAATTGATTTTTCAATAATTCCTGGTAAACATGCAACATTTTTTGCTTGTTCTAATGTTTTATCTTTTTTAATTAATTCAAGAAGCTTCTCACTCGCAAAAATCTTCACAGGAACATTCATCTTACCAGTTTTAGGCAGTTCATATTCATAACTTCCAACTTTCTTCAGTTTTTCTTTATATGTCATGATAAATTAATTAGTTTAAGATTTAAATAAGTTTGGAATTACTTTTAATTCAATTAATTTTTCTTTTAATATATTTTCCATGCAAAAACAAAAATCACAACTTTAAATTTTCAAGAAACATAGTTTTTAGCATGAATTTGCAATATTTTTTTTACCAAGATAACAATTTCCAGATTTTATTTCAATACTTTCTTTTTTTCCTAAATCTTCCATATTAAAAATATAATTAAATGTATTCCCAGCATTTAAAATATCACAATATCCTCCATATTCTTTATTCTGCAATTTAACATCAGAACATTTTTTACCAGATATCTTCCAAATATTTGTTTCTTTACCTTGAAAATAAAATTCCAGACTGTTCATAATTTCCTTATCAAAATTTCGTCTCACTTCTACTAATATTTCCTTATCCCCCTTATAACAAGCCTTTTCTATATTAATAGAATTTCCAAGATTAAAACAATCTAGTTGGGGAGGAGATTTTAAAATAATTTCTCTAACTGAAACCCAGAAAATACCTATAGAGAGTAGACTTATTCCTATTAAAATAACAATTGCAAATACATTTGAAATTCCTTTATTTGATTCTACACGAGGTTGCACCAACATCATAAACTCCTGTTTCAAAAACTTTTTTATTTTCTTCTAAAATTTGCACTTTATTTGCCTTCCTAAAATTTGGGGCAATAATAAAAAAAGTGTTACTTTCTAATTCTATTAAACCTCCCTCCATTTCTCCATCAAAACTATCTGTATAAAGTAAGGTAGGATTAAAATCAACAGAGAATAATATTTCTTCTGTATCTGAAATTAATCTTGCTTTATAATTATGATTAAGATTATGCTCAATCTCAGGATAATTTCCTTTTTCAATTGTTTTTTCAATTAATTCAAATTCTCCAGCATTATAATTCATTTCCAATAAAAGATATTCTTTTTCAACTAAACTTGCAATAACAATCCCACTTAAAATCAAAAAAATTCCTGTTAAAGTTAAAATTTTAATAATATTCATTTAAATTATCCTCAATTATTTGAGTATTTAATGTTTTATATTCTTTTGTTCCCAATGTTCTCATAACTGAATTGTGACTAGACCTAAAATAATCACTTTTTGAACACCCCTCATAACATTCATCTTTTATCTTAAATTTATCACAATTTTTTTCACAATTTTCTGCCCCTCTTGGAATTATAGAAGGAACATATTCATCAGCTAAATTAGCAAAAACATGTCCAAATTCATGAAGTAACACACTATCAGGTTGATTTGTATTTATACTTATTACATTAATATAAGCACTACTTCGAATTTTTGAGGGATATTCTGATAAAACTACAATATAATCATCAGGGCAAGCAGCAGCTTTTTTAATTAATTCTCTGGAATAGCAATAAAGAATATTTTCTTGATATAACTCACATTCAACATTACCTGCATAATAAAAATTAAATTTATCTTTATGAGAAGAAAAAGGTTCTCTTTCAACAAGATATTTTGAATATGATTCAACTTCTGATTTTGAAACACCATCAGTTAAAAAAACAATATCAATCTTTTTATCATCACCATTATATGAGATTATTTCACAATTTCCTTCTGGACTTAATAAAAAAGGCTGTGCTAAAAAAACAACACCTATGATAATTATCACTACAATACCTATAATTAAAAAATACACTTTTTTTTCCATATATAAATCACCTGAATAAAATTTATAAAGTTTTGTTTATTGCATCAAATATAGTAGAAGGGAATATTGAAAATCTTAAAAAAACACTTATAAAAATTTATATATTTTAGTTATTTAATCAAACATCAAGCACAACCTGAATTATAAATTTATCTTTCTGTTTTTTCACAAACATAGAATTATAAGTAATTGCTTTAACATTATTTGTAAATTTATAATTTGAAGCTTTATCTCCCAAAATTTCAGATTCTAATTTTAACCTCTTATTTTTATTTATTTTAACCTTTACAGAAGAAAAAATAAAATTTTCAGAATCAAGCAAAACTAAAAATTCTTCTAAAAAAGAGTATAATAAACTTTCATTATCTTTGCCAGAAACTTTTATCTTTTTATTAATTTTCTCTTTAATTTTCAATTTCCCGAACATAACTTCTTTTAAAGCCAAACCTGAATTAATAAAAGCTTCTTCTAATGTTTTACCAAATGCCCGAAACTTCACATCTGCAGTATGTTCTAAAAATTTATATTTTTTATTAATTTTATTTTTCATATTTCCCACATAAAAATCTTAATTTTTTTAGGGTCATATTTTTTTAAAGTAGAGGAGATTATTCTTTCACTAGAATAAGTTTCTTCATGATATTCATTCATAGAACAAATATCTCCTGGTTCACAAATTTTTATAGTGTAATTAAAACCAGAAGGAATTCTCTCATCGACAAAGTCTGAAATAGGATCTTTAATATTATTTAAAACATTTTCTCTTAAATCATTATTTTCTGCAATTTCATCTAAAATTATTTTCTGAAACCTATATAATTCTTCTGATTTATTAGAAGGTGAAATAATATTTGAATATAAAACAACTAAAAACCCAGCTATAAGTATAATTCCGATAAATGCTTCCATAATTCTTATCCATCCTTTTTTATTTACCATATTTGTAAATTTAAAATAGCATATTTTAGTGAACCATTACTATAAATAATTTGAATAGGAACATTTCTGGCAGCAACAGAAACTCCCTCTGGTTTAGTAAAAGTGAGATTTAGAATATTCTCATTTCCTATAGTATCTCTAACTAAAAAAACAAAATCTTTACTTTGAGGAACTTCTAAATTTTTCTTTAAATCATAATAATTATCTTCATAATTTTTTTTCAGATTATACAAACTTTTATTAGAAGAAACTAAATAACTTCTAAACAAACTTAAATCAAAATCATCTCCCTCTATTTCTTCACAATTTCCTGAAAATTCATTTTCTTCAAACCCTCTACTAGAATAAATATAATAAAAACCACCCTCATCATTAATAGAAATTTTATATTTATCATTTCCATATCCCTCACATATTCCATCAACTATATTCCCATCTTTATCTTTAACAATAATATTTGATAATTCTCCTTCTGAAGAACTAAACTCAAATTCAAAACAATCATTATTATCCATTTTTGAAGTATTTATAGTGAAAAAAGAAAGTTTAGAGGAAACATTTAAAATTATATTTCTTTCTAAAGAATCAAGATAAACACTATTATCTTCATTATCTTCAAAAAAAGAGATAAATAAAGGAAGAATAAAAAATATAAAACCAATAAAGATTACAAAAGATAAGATTGCCTCTACATGAGTAATTCCTCTTTTTTTTAATTTTTCACTTAGATTATTTTTATTAACCATATTAAAAAAATGCCTTCACACCAGTATATAAAAGTAGTGATACTCCCACCATAATAAATGAGTGTTTTATTCCAGATTTGACTTTTCCTTCTGCTAATTTCCCGATAACTAAACCAGCAAATAAACCCTGAACAACTAACAAGTAAAGAAGAGGTTTAGTAAGTTCTTCTTCATCAACATTAATATTCCCTCCACCAAAACCACCCCCAAACCCCTGCCCCTCAACATTAATACTAGCAACATCAGTAGTCATAGGCAGTATCTTAAACTGCATAACTAACATTATAACAACAAAAATTAAAAATATGATGTATCCCTGAACAACTAAACTATAAACAGCTGCTTTTCTCTCTTTTTTTAATTTTTCTGTCTCATTAACTGAATTGGCAACTGATTCTAAAATTTTTTCAATATCTCCTCCAGCTTTTTCAGCTTCACTTATTAATCTCACAGCTCTTTTTACTACCCTACTATTTACATCTCGTGAAAAAACTTCTAAAGAATGCCTGACTGAAATTCCAAGAGAAATCTGATTCGCAAGTTTTTGAATATGAGGAGTTAAACTACCATAATATTTTCCCTTTAAATTAAAAATACTTCTGCTTATAGGAGTTCCTGTTTTTACACTTTCAACTAAATCTCTTGCAAATTCCAAAAACATCTCATTGTTTTCTTTTTCTTTATTACTCTCTATAATAATAGACACAATAAAAGGAAGAAAAGAGATTACTATGGCAATTCCAAGAATAAAATAAAATATCTCTTCACCTCTTAAAAAAATCAAATCTATTGCTAAAATTATTATACCAGCTATTATCCCTATTATTTGTTTTTTATCTATTTTCATTTTACGATGATTTACCTCTTAAATCGAGTTTTTGAAAACCCACGAAAACTTTTATGGTTTTCGGGGCACCAAAAATCTTTGATTTTTGAGTGTTTTTGATTTTCATTTTAATATGTTGGTTGATTTAAGTGCAAAAACACTAAAAATAATATATTTATTAAAGAGACAACCAGTACCATAACATATGATAAGGCATTAGTACTTAATCCTACACCTATCTGCCCTATATTCATTAAAACTAACAATAAAGTCATAATCATAGGAGCAGCAATCACAACACCAATATAAATATCCATAAAAGTTTCACTTGATTTGTTATATTTTTCTCTTTCCATTCTATAATCAAATAAAAGTGTTTCAGCTCTTTTATCTAAAAAATTAGTTAAACTTCCTCCCCCAGAAATAATAGCAGCAAAACCATTTAATAATTCTGATAATTTTTTACTTGATGTTTGACTGGCAGTATTTTTTAAAGAAGTAACCAAATCATAACCATAAACATTAACCTGATTAATAAGTTTCATAATTTCTTTTTTTGTGTACTTGTATTCTTCTCCTATACTTATTATCTTGAAAATCTGGCTTGGTTCTATACCACTTCCAGCTATTGCCGACATATGAATAGTTAAAAAAGGAAGTTCCTGATTAATTCTTCCTTCTAAACTTTTAGCTTCAGCACTAGGATAAAAATAAAACATAAAAAATGTTAAAAAAGGAAGAGCAAGAAAAATAGCAAAGTTAATAACTACTGACTGGAATGTAATTTCTGCCTGAGCTATAAATGATGAAGTAAAATTTAAAGATATAAAAAAACTAGAAATAAAATATAATAAAGATATAAATCCTACAATAAGAGAGGTAAAAAAACTCATAGAGAGATAAGTAGTAAGCAAATAAGGCATATTAGCTTTTCTTAAATTAAGATTAAGTTTTTTAAAATACCCGTTTTTTTCAAAAGTATTTGAAGTTTTGAAAAAAAATTTATTTGAAATTATAGCATATAAACTTGGTTTTTTAAATCCCCCTTTTTCCTTTTTTTCCTTCTTTTTAACTTGTTTTTTCAATCTCTTTAAACTGTCTTCGTGTATTCTTAAATTTTCTAAAAAATCATCTCTGTCTTTCAACTTAATTGTTACCTTTTCTTCTTCTCCTCCTTTTGGTTTATGTGAAAGGCTCATTAAATTTTTAGCATTTTCTTGTTTTTCACCTATTTTTTTATATTGAGAAATGTTTCCTAATAATTCAAGGACAGCATCATTAATAATCTCTAACTTTTTTAAAGAAGCATTTAGCGAATTTTCCAACATTCTTATTTCATTTTCTTTTCCTGGCATATTTTTGAAATCTTCTAACTGATTTTTAAAAATATTAATTTCATCAATAATTTTTCTTTCTTTTTCTATATTTTCTTTTAGATTTTTAATTGCCATTTTATTTTTTTAATTTATATATAGTATCAGAAATTCTTTTTTGATGGTTTAACATCTCTTGTTTAATCTCCTTTACTTTTTTTACTCTTCCTTTTTTCAGAGCTTTTTCTAGTTTGTTAGACTCAGTTTTTATCATCTCCACCTGTTTTTTCAGAAAATTAATTTCTTCTTGCTTCATTTTTACCTCTTTTTAGAAGATACTCTATATAATATAAAGAGAACTAATTTAAAAAGTTTTGTTTTAAGACAGATTATATTTACTTAAAACATATTTTGGGTTTTTGTAGTACTCATTAATTTCGCTTTGAACTTTTTCAAAATCAAAAATTTTCCCTTTTAGCCATATATTTAATAGTTTTGTCCTTATACTAAACTCTTTCAAAAGCTCTTCTCTTGTTAATCCATATCTAGAAGAAATTTTATTAAATACTTTACTATCTTTTTTAAAATAAAATCTGTCTTCTCCAGGATTCCAGATAAAAGGAGTATTAGTTAGAGCAACACCATCTGGATCTACTTTAACAACTTCAACAATACTTGATAATCTTCTTGTCTGCTTTTTATTAACTATTGCATGTCTCATAATAGCAACAGCGTCCAAGGTATTAACTAAGGTAGGAGAGAGTTCAATAGGAGGAGTTTCTAATCTTTTTACCACAGTATCAACTGAATCAGCATGCATAGTTGAAATAGAGGCATGTCCAGAAGCCATTCCCTGAAACAAAACAAAAGCTTCTTTTCCTCTTACCTCTCCAACTATCACATAATCTGGATTTTGCCTAAAAGAATTTTTTAATAAAGAAAATAAATCCACTTCTCCTGTTTTTCCAACTCCAATAGATGTTCTTGCTACACTCGGCAACCAGTTTTCTCTTGCTAAATTTAATTCTCTCGTATCTTCAATTGATACAACTCTGTCTTCAGGAGGTATAAAAAAAGAGACAGCATTTAGCAAGGTTGTTTTTCCAGAAGCAGTTCCTCCGGTAATTAAGATATTTGCCTTATATTCAATTAATATCCAAAAATAAGCCAGCATTTCAGGAGACAAAGTATTAAATTCAATTAATTGAGGAGGAGTCCAGGGAACTCTGGTAAATTTTCTTATAGTAAAAGTCGGACCTCTGCTAGTAATGTCTTTTGTATATGAAGCATTAACTCTTGAACCATCAGGCAAACTACCATCCAGTAATGGAGAAGCATAAGAAATATATTTGCCACATCTTTGGGCAAGTTTTTCAACAAAACTAGATAATGCATCTAGGTCTTTATAAACAATATTTGTCTTCATATTTCTATATGTTCTATGAATAATATAAACAGGAGTATCTGTACCATTACACTCAATATCCTCAATAAAAAAATCTCTTAATAAAGGTTCAGCTTCATTTAACCCAATGAAATCTCTAAAAAGATAATAAAATATCTTTCTGTATGACTCCTCACTTATTTTTAAATTTAATTCAGAAATCAACAAGTTTGCTGTTTTGTCAATATAATCAATCTTTCCTTTTGTTGTTTTTTCTATTAAAACATTAATATTTACAACCTCTCTCATATCTTTTTCTAGTGTTTTTAATATTTGTTTTTCATTATTATCTAAAACCGGCTCTTCTAAATCATAAACCAACTCATTTTCCTTTTTATCCCAATAAATATGAGCATAAGCATAAGGAGGTAATAAAGCATATCTAACATTAACTTTTGTTTTATCTCCTAATTTTGGAAGTGCAGGAATACTTGGCTTTAAATTAATTTGAATATTCATGTTATCCTCTTTTTATTTAAAACACAAAAGCAATATTTAAATCTTGCCTTAATTAACTGAAGAAAAATCTATATTTATTGAATCTCCTATCTTGCCTTTATTTATAATATTTATTTTATAAGGGGTTGGTGTTGGCTGAAATATTTTTTCTTGTTCTTTATTATTCCAGGTTATATTTTCTGTGTAATTAAGAATAAAACTAACTTCAAATATTTCACCTTTTTGTTTTGTTAAAGATTTAATTTTTCCAATTTCTACACTCTCATTTAACTCACTATACTGATGATTGCTATCCATAAAAAATTTAATAGAATTATTTTTAGAATTAATCATAAGTGTTCCTTTTTTTGTCTGAAATTCAATATTTCTTGAATTTCCTGCACCATAAAAAACAACATCTCTTATCTGGTTTTCAAAATTTTTAATCATATTTAAACTTTGTTCTAATATTATTTTATCTTGTCTCTCTTTTATTTCAGGTGTAAGAAAAGCTAATAAGACACCAATTATAGCTAATCCTATTAAGGTGTAAATTACAGTTTCTATCCATATTTGTGATTTTTTGCTCCTTGTTTTTTTCATTTTAACATTGAGGAAGATTATAGCTTTCAGATTCACATAACTCTTCATTTTGTTTAATTACAGCTATTTCTGCCTTTTCTCCTGATTTATTAAAAATATAAGTTTTTGATTCACCAGGCAAAGGTAAAACTATATTTTCAACTTTTTCTCCATTTTTATTTAACATTTTAACTTCATCCACTCTTCCTGAAATTAAATCAAATCTCTTTGAACTTCCTTCAGAAACAATACTAACTGCAATTCCTTTTATAGTTATATTATCAATTTTTCTTTTTAACATTAATTTCACTTCAGTATCAGAATAACAAGAAAATTCATTTGAGTCTATAACAGAGATATATTCTCTTAATTCAAAACAACTTTTTCCTTGTTCTAAATTTTCTTTTACTAAAGGGATAATAAAATTAGCTACAGTTACAACTGCAATAACAGTTATTAAAACAAGAAGTATAGTTGCAACAACCGGACTTATCCCTTTTTTCTTCATTTTAATTAATTAGCTATAAAGCTATTTTTACAAGTATAAACTTTTTTTGAGTTTTCACCTTGTCCTAATATTTTAGGAAATATTTCAATTCTATTATATTCCTCGCCTATATGTTTATTAAAAGTTTTTCCAGAAGTAATTGGTTCATTAGAAAAACTTTCAGTTTCACTTCCTCCAGAATATTCTTTATTTACTTCAAAACCATACATAGGGATATTTCCATTATTAATTATTTCTAAATCTCCACTAGAAGAAGAGTATGATGCCTGTAAGTTTATTTCATCACAAGCCTGATCAGCAGACATACCTTTTTTTTGTATTGATTCCTGGATAAAACCTTTTGCCCATAAAAATACAATTAAAGCAAGTATAATAACTATAGCTATTAATAATATAGTTGCAACAACCGGACTTATCCCTTTTTTCTTCATTTTAATTAATTTAACCTATACTAATTTAAAAACCTTACTAACAATCTTCTAATCTTTGATTTATTATTGATTTATCACATAATAAGCCATCTATAACTGGAACAATTTCAATTCTTTTTAAAGTGTTTCCATTATTAAGACATTTATCATAACTTTTTTCAATTTCTGCCTTTTCTCCTGTTTTTAAACTACCTCTTCCCTGAATAAAAGCATGATAATTGAAATCTCCATCATCTGTTATTACACAAGAAATTAATCCCTCTGACTGAGTAGAAACCCTGATAATAACTCCTTCAATATCAAACAACCCTTTATTTTTAAGATTTAAAGTTATATTTTTTTTGTTAATATCACAAGAATAATCATCAATAATTATAGAAACATCTTTAGGACATTTTTCAACCTGTCCTGGTAACTGTCCTTTCATCCAATTATAAACTAATACACTTAAAGATATTGCTATAACTACTAATAAAACATAAGCAATAATTTCACTTAAACCTTTTTTTGATTTCATTTTTAATCATTATTTTTATCTTCTTTATTATCATCTCCTAAAGATGGAGGTAGCTCTTTTTCGCTTTCCTGAGTTGATACTAACCCCTCTGAACTTATTACAAAAAAGAAATTTTCATTTGGGGTTAATTTAAATTCATAAGTTTGTTCTTTAAAAGTTATCTCAACCTTGTTTCCATCTATATCATCAGTTATATCTTCTTCTGTCTTCTCTCCTTTAGAAATTATATATTCTGTATTAAAAATACTAATTGTTCCTGCATCTGTTTGAGTGAATGTTATTAATGTAAGATTTTTTTTATTCCCATATATAAAAATCCAGTCTTCAACTATATCTCCCTGAGTATAATTATAATACTCGTTTGTCCAGTTATTGATAAGTTCATTTTGATCTTTCTGATTATAAACCCCATAATCATAAACTCTTCCTGTCTCTAAGTCAAATTCTTCTCCTAAATCATAAATTCTTGTTCCTTGTTTTTCTGTACGAGCATAATTTTGAATTACAAAAAATCCAACTATAATTGAAATGATTATAATGGCAACTATTAAATAAAATTGTCCTCTTTTTCCTCTTTTTATCATATATAAAAAAGAAAATACTTGTTTAAATATGTTTTGAATAGTATTTAACAAAAAATGCAGACCCAGGGTTTGCTCAAAACCGACTGATTAGTTTCAACAGGCATCCTCAGTTTTGCTACCCTGAAAGCACCTTAATCCTTAATTAGGGCTGCTCCGATCAAGGCCTGACCCGATTCATAAGGGCAAGGTCAAACAGGACAAAACTTCAACGTTATCCTGATGTCTTTATCAACCAGTTTATCACTTGCCCCTTTAAGCCTGCCATAAAGCCCTATTTGCAAATAGCAGAGGGCTAACCTGCCAGCTTGTCTGCTTAAAATCAAGAATTTGTTAGTTTAAAAGGTTTATTATTTTACTTTCCTTTTTTTAATAGTATAAACTATTAATGTAGAAATAAATGTTAGAACAACAAAAATAATCGGTATTGTTACTTTTCCTCTTCCTCCTCCAATTATAGCTCCTGTGATTGATGATAAGAAACCCTTATTTTCATCTTGAGATTCATTATTTTCTATTTCAGGATTACTTGATTTATTATTTTCTTCTTTCCCATTATTTTCCAAACCTAATGTTTGGAAACCTGTCCCATCATCATTGTTATCATCATTATTATTCCCTCCACCTCCTCCAGGATTAGCAGGGGTATTTATTGTAAATATAGGTTTATCTTTTGATTCAAATGTTTCCCCACCTATAATTGCTTTTAATTGGGAAACATAACCTCCTTTTTGATAGTTTGTTGTGTCAAGAACTATCTCATATAAATAATATAATTTTTTTCCTCCCTGTCCATATCCATACCCATATCCATATCCATAACCAAAATCATAACCATAGCCAAATTCAGAATCATAACCATATCCATACCCATAACCCTTTTCATTTTCATCAGGAAAATTAATTGGGGTGATTGTCATATCTTCACATCCTTGTAAAGGATTATTTCCATTAAGATTAAATATACAAGTAGAAGAGGTAGGACCTTTAATTTCTAAAGTTAAATTTTTGGCAGGAAGATACTTATCCATACTTTCAATTTCTAAACTTGCATTAAAAGTAACTTTTTCTCCTTTTATAAGAGAATTATTATCAATAGTCAACCCAAGAATAAATGCTTGTACAGGGCCAGCAAAAATAAGCAAACTAATTATAAATAAAGTTAAAATTCCTGCAATTATTCTTGTCTTTTTTAGATTCATATTATTTACAAATTTTTCAAGGTTTTTAATGATTTTCATACTCTAAAGTATACTTTTTTCTTATATAAAATTGAGAATATACTTTATAAATCTTTTTATTATGTTATTACTTTTATATTACTACAAAATAATAACTTTTATAAACTTCAAATATACTTAAGTATAGTAAACAATAGATGAATATGAGAAAAATGGAAAATAAAATTAAAGTTTATTATTCAGTTGTAATTCCGGTTTATAATGAACAAGGAAATGTTAAGAGATTAAACCAGGAAATAAAACAAGTTATGCATAAATTAGGAAAAACTTATGAAGTTATTTATATAAATGACGGTTCTTCTGACAATACTTTAAATGAGTTAAAATCTCTAAAAAAAGTAAAAATTATTGATTTAAATAGAAATTTTGGTCAGTCAACAGCTTTAGATGCTGGTTTTAAAGAGTCAAGAGGAGAGATAATTATTTCTTTGGATGGGGATTTACAAAATGACCCTAATGATATCCCAAAATTAATTGAAAAGCTTGAAAAAGAAAATCTTGATGTAGTATCTGGATGGAGAAAAAAAAGAAAAGACAAGACAGGAATTAAGATTCTTACAAAAATGGGGAGAATTTTAAGAAAGATTTTAATTAAAGATAATGTTCATGATACTGGATGTACATTAAGAGTTTATAAAAGAGAAGCTATCAAAAGTCTGGATATTACAGGAGAGATGCACAGATATATTCTCGCATTATTAAGATGGAAAGGATTTAAGGTGGGAGAGGTTGTTGTAAATCATAGAAAAAGAGAGAATGGTAAAACAAAATATGGGTATAAAAAGGCAGTAAGAGGGTTTGTGGATTTAATTTATATGTGGTTTATAAATAAGTATTCTCAGAGACCCCTGCATATTTTTGGTTCATTAGGAATTTCTGTATTTTCCTTAGGAATTTTATCTGGATTATTTTCTCTTTACAGAAAAGTTTTCCTAAATTTAAGCTTAAACAGAGATGGTTGGTTTTTCTTAACTTTTTTCCTTATAATAACTGGAGTTATCTTTTTTAGTTTCGGGATAGTTATTGATTTATTAATGAAGATTCATCTAAATTCTTCTCCTTATGAAAAAAGATATTATATCAGAGAGGTTTTAGTTAGGTAAAATGAGAATTAATAAAAAGAAAAGAATTCTTATGTTAAATTATGAGTTTCCTCCTTTGGGGGGTGGAGGAGGAGTGGCTGCAAAAAAATTAGCAAAAGGGTTTATTAAAAGAGGTTATGAAGTTGATTATTTAACAACAGGATTTAAAGAATTAAAAGAATTTGAAAAAGTAGACAGAATAAATGTTTATAGGGTTAAAGTTATCGGAAGAAAAGAACTTCCAACAGCTACAATGGCTTCTCTTTTATCTTTTCCTGTAATGGCTTATAAAAAAGCATGCGAATTATGTGAAAAAAACAAGTATAAATTTATAATAACTCAATTTGCAGTTCCTTCAGGACTTTTAGGAGTAAAATTGTCTAAAAAATATAACATAAAACAGATACTTTCTTTACAAGGAGGAGATATTTATGATCCCACTAAAAAAAACTCTCCCCATAATAAATGGTATTTAAGAAAAGTGGTTAAGAGGGTTTTAAATAATTCAGATGTTGTTACAGCTCATTCTTCTAATACAAGAAAGAATACTATAAAGTATTATCATCCAGACAAAAGAATTAAGATAATTTCCATACCTTATGAACCAGTAAAATTTAGAAAAATTTCAAGAGAAAAGTTAGGATTGCAAGAAAATAATATTTATTTAGTGGGAGTAGGAAGACTTGTTAAAAGAAAAGGGTTTCATTTTTTAATAAAAAGTTTAGCAAGATTAAGTAATAAAAAAGTCTATGCTATAATAATTGGTGAAGGTCCAGAGAAACAAAATCTAAAAGAGTTAGCAAAAAGATTAAAGGTATCAAAACAAATACATTTCATAGGATTTGTATCTGAAGAAAAAAAGTTCCAATATTTGTCAAACTCAGACATATATGTTCTTTCATCTGTGCATGAAGGTTTTGGAATAGTATTGCAGGAAGCAATGCAAGTTGGATTACCAATAATTGCAACAAATAACGGGGGACAAGTTGATTTGGTTGAAAATAATAAAAACGGTTTTCTTATAAAATTTGATGACAAAAATGCAATGAGGAAATCTATTGAAAAATTGATAAATGATAGGAGATTAAGAAGTAAAATGAAAAAGAACAATTTAAGAAAAGTTAAGGAGTTTGAGCTGGGGAAAATAGTTAAACAATATGAGAGGTTGTTGAGATGAAAAATAAGAAGATTGTTCATCTAACCAAAGGAACCATTGGAGGATTAGATACAATAACTTCTAAAATATCTAATTGTATTGGTGGTAAAAACATTCTTTTAACTGAAAAAGATCCCTTTGACTTATATAAAAATAAGATTTTTATGGGATCTTACAAGTTCGGTCCAGAGATTATTTTCCCAAAAATTAAGAATTTTTTTATATTTTTTAAATTATTATCTCAGAGTAAAATAATCCATGTTCACATAACAAACTTAATAATTTTTTTATTATTCCCATTTTTTTTGGGTAAAAAGATTATTTTTTCTATTCATAAAAATTTCGGAGGAAGGTATGATATATTATATCGAAAAAGCATAGCTAAAAGATTGTCTTTTAAGTTATTAAGAACCCTTTCATTATTTTTTTATATAAACTACTTAGTCTTAATTTCTAATAAGATTATATTATTGACAAATTCCCAAAAAGAAGATTTTAGGAAATTTTCCTTATTTTTAAAAAAATATGACAAGAAAACGATTGTAATAACAAATTTCATATCAAAAAAGAATATCCTTAGCAAAAAGAAGAAAGTTAAAAAGTTGAGAATAATTTTTATAGGAAGACTTGGGATATATAAGGGATTCCATGATTTGATAAAGTTAATAAATTCATTGCCACAAGACATAGAATTTTGTATTGTCGGTGAAGGAAAATTACAAAAGAAAATTCCTGCTGGAAAAAACATTCAGTATTTAAGTAGTATTAATCACAAGGATCTAAACAAATTTTACGATTCTTCAAATATTCTAATCCTCCCATCCTATAGTGAAACATGTGGATTAGTTATTTTGGAGGCAATGGCTAGAGGCCTAGTTATTCTAGCATCAGATTTGCCCGTGATAAAAGAATATTTTCGGGATGGAAGAAATGGATACCTTTTCCCTCCAGGAGATACTGAAAAAATGAAAGAATTAACTTTATATTTAAAGAACAATCTGAAAGAAATAAAAAGAATTTCAAAAAATAACTTAAAAGATATTCACAAGTTTACTGCCGAAAAACAAATTCCAAAATATATTCAAGTTTACCATGAAGTTTTAAAAGAAAACAAAAAGAAAACATAAAATGTTAAAGTTTAAATACCTCCGACACAAAGAAACAATACATAATTTTATTTGGAGAGCTTTGCAAATAGGGGCAAAACAAGGAACTACTTTTCTAATTTTCTTCATGTCTGCATATTTTCTTTCTCCTGAAAGATTTGGATTGTTCAGTTACTTGATGACACTTGTTGCCTTTTTTATTATTTTTTGCGATTTTGGACTTTCAACAGCAACATCAAAATATGTTGCAGAGTATAAAGCAAACAAATCCGAAAGTTTGAATAAAATTTTATTTTCTGTTTCTATAATAATTATTAGTTTGGCCACTCTAATCTCTTTATTTTTAATCTTTTTTGGAGGATATCTCTTTGGAGAACATAAACTTTTATTATATTTTATTCCATATCTCTTTCTTTTCCCCCTAACAAGTGTTTTAGATGGAGTTTATAGGGGATCGAAGGAATTTAAGAAGTTATCTATAATAACTTTGGTTGTGGGGGCTCTCTCATTAATAGCTTCATATTTTTTGATAAAAAATTATTTTTTAATTGGAGCAATTATTTCTCAAAATTTGCTGTTCTTACTCTTGGTTATCTCTTTATTTTCATTTAGAAAAGAATCTAAGTTTTCAATAGATAACCCAATTTTAAAGAAAATTGGGAAGTATGCTTTAATAATTGGGGTTATTAATGCTATGTTCTTCTTATATACTAAGGCAGATATTTTAATTTTAAAGTATTTTGGATATATTATAGAAATAGGGTATTATGAAATCATTAACAAGGTATTTATGTTAATCATTGTTCCATCAATGTTATTAGGACAAGTAATTGCTCCAAATATAACAAAACACTACACCTTAAAGAAATTTGCTTTAGTAAGGAAAAAGTTTCTAAAACATGTTTTTATTATATTTATTTTCTCCTTGATTTTGGTTGGAATTTTGTATTTTGTGTTTCCACCATTAATTAAATTATTTTTAAGTAAATATTTTACGAAAGAAACTCTCTT
This sequence comes from Candidatus Woesearchaeota archaeon, assembly GCA_964490795.1. Classification (GTDB taxonomy): domain Archaea; phylum Nanobdellota; class Nanobdellia; order Pacearchaeales; family GW2011-AR1; genus PWGL01. The sequence continues at coordinate 35,879 of CAZBDY010000001.1, forward strand.
AATGTTTAATTTATTACTTATTGTTTTACCCTTGAAATTGGTAGCGTCGATAGTTAATCACGGCCATACAGTCCCAACAGGAAATGCCCATTTTTCAATGTGGACCATGATTCCGGCAGGAATAGCTAATATAATCCTTGACTTTTGGTTTATTTCACTTTTTGGATTTATTGGGGTAATTTATGCAACTTTAATTTGTTATACATTTGCAACAACTTCTTTTATGATTCTCTATTATTTTAAATTAAATAGATTATTAAAAAATGAAACAAAAAAATAAACCAGCAATATCAGTAGTAATGTCCACATACAATGAACCCTTAAAATGGATAACTGAAAGCATAGATTCAATTCTTAATCAAACTTTTTTAGACTTCGAATTTATAATCCTTAATGATAATCCCAAAAGAAAAGAACTTGAGGGGTTTTTAGAGAAATACAAGAAGAAAGATAAAAGAATAAAGATAATTACAAATCCAAAAAATATTGGATTAACAAAATCCTTAAACAAGGGCCTTAGAATTGCAAAGGGTGAATATATCGCAAGAATGGATGCAGATGACATCTCTTTGCCCCAAAGATTTCAAATACAATATAATTATTTAGAAAAACATAAAGATATTTTTTTATGTTCCACTTGTGCATTTAACATAAATGAAAAAGGAGAGAGGATTAGTCGTCACTATATTTATCCTTTTCCTAAAATAATTACTTGGAGATTAAAGAAAAAAAATTGTTTGTATCATCCAACTATTATGTTTAGAAATGAAAAAAATAATTTTTATAATGAGAACCTAATGTATTCGCAAGATTATGGTTTTTATTTGTCCTTAATTAAAAAAGGAAAAAAGTTAATAGGGATCCCAAGATTTCTTTTGAAATATAGGGTAAGTAACTTATCAATCACTGGAGATAAAAAAGAAGAACAAAATTATTTTGCTAAACTAACTAAAAAAACTTATCTCGATTAATCCCCCCATAAATATATCTTAAAATCATTGATTTCTTTAATAAACTCAAATTTTTTACCATATAAATAAAAATCTTCTAATTTTAATTGGTGAGTACATTTAAGGGATTCATCAGAAATGCAATAATGTTTAGTAACAAAATATCCTTCCATCGAAATTTCAGTTGCTTTAACTAACTCATGAATATTGAAATATGAAGACTCAACAAACATATTTCTTCCAACATCATACCTTACTCCATTTTCTCTTAATAAGAATCTTTTATCATCTATGGGATAATCTAACAAAAAAATAAATTCAGGATACTTGCCACCAAAAATCCAAGGAGTTTCGGAATCCCATTCTAAGTCATTTTTAATAAAATCAACAACCCCATACATATTAAACCTTCCAGTACCAATATTATCAATTTGTAAATTAGATATATCTTCTTTTTCATAAGCTTTTATTGGGTTAAGGGCATAATAAAATGAAGTAAGATTAAGAAATAATAAAATAATAATTAAAATTGAAAATAATTTCTGAACTTTTATTTTTTTATAATGTTGAAAAACGTAAATTAATGACATAGCAAGAATAATACAATAAATTGGAAAGAGAAAATAAATGTATCTTGTAGGGTTATAATCTATATGACTTTGATATTTAACTAAATAAAGGCATAGCCCAAAAAAGAATGAAGAATAAAATATATTTATTATGTTATTTTTCTTATCTTTTAAAAAATTAAACAACAAAGGGATTAAAAAAAGAGAAAAAATCAATAAAGTCGAAATTAAGTTATTATGAAACCATTGCCAAGGAGATTCTATCAAGGGATTAAAAAATACATCAAAATAAAATTTATCAAATGAATAGCCCCTTACAAAAGGAAAATATTTTATAAAATAAATAGAAATAGCCCCAGCCACTAAAATAGTTAGGAAATATGTTTTTTTCAAGAAAGTAAGAGATTTTGAATTTCTTTTTAAACAATTTTTTAGAAAACCATAAAGAATAAAAATCCCTGTTACGAATGGAAAAATTATTACGATGAGTGTTTGTATTCTTCCATTAAAGCTGTTTAAAATATAAACAGAGATAGTTAAAATAAACAACCCAGTTAAACAATAAATGTTTTTTTTAATTTCCCCTTCTTTAGCTTTTTGATAAAGATAAATAGAAAAATAAAGAATAATAACTCCTGCCATACAATCAAAAGAATAATCTCTAGTTACTTTTGATAAAATTATTGACCAAGGAGAAACGGCAAATAAAAGCATACTTAATAATGCAACTTTTTTATTTATGAATTTGGCAATAAAATAAATAAAGATTATTGTAATCAGACTATATAGTATGAAAGGCAATTTTAATGCTCCAAAATTAAAACCAAAGATCTTTACAGATAGCAACATTAATTGAGTGCTTATTATAGAATACTTGTAGAAAGAATGTCCATTTTCATACAATGCTTTTACTGCGACATCATTATAATTGTCGCTTCCATCAATATAATCCAAAGAGTACAATCTTACTCCTAAAAAGAGAATTATCAATAAAATAAATAAGACACTATACCACCACCCCTCCCCATACCCCCACTTAACAAAACTATATGGAAGCCTTGCAACCCAAATAAAAGGGCTGATTAAAATTCTTAAAATCCAGATAAAATATCTTTTATTTTTCCAGGCATCTTTTATTTTATATTTAAAATTAAAAAACTTTAATCTAGGAAACTTATCATCAAACTCATTAAATCTCTTTTTCTCTGCTTTCTCCTCATTTTCTGTTTCTTCCTCAACCTCTTTCTCAACCTTGTTTCTATAAGCATAAAAAGCAAGAAAACCAAAAGCAATACTTAATGCAGTTATTTCTGGAAGAAAATCAATTATAATCTGTCTTTTCAAAAACTGGTTTAAAGTAATTATAACTAATGATAAGATAAAAAAATGACTAAAATAATAAATCATCTTTGAATCTTTTCTTTTATTTTCAGGAATTTCTTTTATTTTTAAAGCAAGAAAAATTGTATTAATAGCAACAATAAAAAAGAAAATATAATTTAGATTATTACTCCAAAACAAAGGCAAGAAGTTAAGAAAATTAAATAAAATTAATAAAACAAATAAAATATCTATTCCTATTGTTAAATGTTTTAAAATTTTATAATGTTTTAAATTTAGTTTCATCTTCTTTTAATATTAATTTAATTTCTTTAAAATATACTCTTAACTTATCTAATACCTGTATTTTGTATTTGTTTTTTCTATCTATAGTTATTTTCCCATTATAAGTAAATTTTCCATTTTCAATATCAAGTTTATTTTTATCAATAATAATTACATCAGAATCAATTAGTTTTTTATCACTTTCTTTTGGAAAATAAAACCAGTTTTCTTTTGATGGAGAGATTATATTTGAGTACACATTAACCATCCCTTCATTAATTTCAAAATTATACTCTCCTTTTTCTAATTCTTGTTCATATCTTTTACTTTTCCAATCTTCATCTAAATCAATTGTTTCTGTTTTTGTTCCTGTCTGTCTTATTTTCTGCTGTTTACTTTCCCACCAATAATTAAATCCTATTTCTTGTTTAGAATTAACTTTAACATAAAAATCAAATTCATTTAAAGGCAAGATTTTATCTAAAATCAAAATCTTATTAGAATTAATTTCTATATCTTTAATAGAAGAATCAGAAGCCTTATTATAATCATCTTTTATAAATTCAATATAATAAATATTCCTGTCAAGATTATTTAAAGTGATTTCAAAATCCTGTTCATCTCCTTCTTCTCCTGTATCTTTTTTTATTCCATCATCTTCAAATACTTTATTATAAACTTCTTCTCCTTGGTAATTTGTTATTTTAACATTATATTCATCTTTTCCCACATACCAGTTTAAATCCTGTTTTGTAAATTCTATATTTAAATTTCCATAAACATAAACAGCTAATTTTAAATTATCCCTAAATTGTGTGTCAATTCTTGTTGTTGTTTTTTTATAATCTTGAATTATTGGAATTCCCCCTTTTAATTCAGCAAAACTATAAATTGAATTTCCAGGAAAATTATTATAAACAAAACTTTTAGCATTATCTGATTCTTGATATGAAGATTTTGTTAACTCTTTCTTAATCCAGATTTCTTCATCTTCAAACCCCTTTATTTTTTCATAATTTTTTAAATTCGGAATTATCAAATTATCATTAAAATAAATATCAGTTTCAGGTTTTATTACTGATAACTGAAAAATAGCAGAAATATTTTCTGAAACAACTTTTTTAGGATTAAAAACAATATTAAATGGACCTTCTGATATAATCAATCTAACTGTCTCATTATTAATCTTAGTTTTTCCACCCAAAACATCTTTATCCATATATAAGCCTTTTAATTCATTTTCCATACTTAAATCAGAAGCAGATAAAGTATAAACTCCTGAAGTATTTACAGGGTTATTTGGCAACAAATTAGCAATTAAGAAATACCCCGCAATAATAAAAATAGCGAGATATAAGAAAATTACCACATACTGCTCTGGTTTTAACTCTTTTACTATTTGTTTAATGCTTCTTTTTTTCTTTTTTTCCCTGAATTTAAATATAATTATAAATAATAAGAAGATTTCTAATATCATTAATACCAGCAACATAGCTATTAATAGGTTCATTTTGTTACTATTATTAAATAACTAATAGGTTTTTAAGTTTTGTGATTTTTGTTTTTATTTTTCTGCATAAAAAAGTTTATAAACATAATAAGTTTAACATAATAAGGGATAAAATGAAACACAAATTACATTATGATAGGGATTATGATAATCTGATTATTTCTAGAAAAAGAGATAACGAAAGGGTGAAGGGAAATTTTGAACTTGGAGAAGATATAGTGATAAGTGTCACTGGAAATGGAAAAATAGTGGGAATTGAATTAAGAGATGCTTCAGGGTTTTTACAAGAATTAGGAATCAATCCGAAAATTTTGGAACAAATAAAATCAGGAGAATTAATAATTGAACCAAAAAGAAACGCTCTTTTTATCTCATTTAAACTTTATCTAAAACCAAAAAAAGAACAAAAAATCCCAATAGCACAGATTCCCTCTAAATCAATTAATTAAGCCGTGTATTTTTTGTATCTTTTTACTATAGATTTAATTAATCTTTGTAAATTCTTTCTAATTAGATAAGCATTTATAAGTACAGGAGGATTTTTATTAATATCAATTGCATATAGAATTGCTTGTCCTTTGTCTGTTCTGTAATAAATATCATAATTCTCCTTTTTGCCTTTTCTCAAACATACAAATTCAATTCTTTCAAATTGCGAATAATATTTTTTCAGTAATTTTTCATCAGTATTTTTTTCTAATAAGGAATATTTATAATGATCTGTTTTACTTAATTTATCAAAAGAACATTTTTTCAGAATTTTTTTAATCTCCTTTATTTTATTGTTATCCAGAGGAATAATTTCTCCCATTGATTTTCAAAAGAAAAAGCCATTTATAAAATTTTATTTCTCAACCCATTTATAACTCAATTTCCAGAAAATAGCAAAATAAATTAAAAACAATACTGCAGAAGCATTAGTATGAAATGTTTGTAATGCAAAATTTCTGGAAATATAACTACCTATTAATATTAAAATAAAAACCCTTAATATATTTAAGAAAAAAGCACCAATAACTCCAGGAATAAATAAATAAGCCATTTTCTTTTTATTTAGCTTTTTGTAATCCCAAGCCAATATAGCTAAAAACAAACCAGTGAAAATAAAAACAGAATCAATTCCAGAGCAGGTTTTAGCTATTTTTACTGTAAAATCTTTAAACATTAGAATAGGAAGATTTCCAGAAAAATTAAGATTAGAATTTCCAATTAAACTTAATAAAAAGTGAACAGAACTTGCTACAAAATTGCTAAAATAAGGCCATAAATTCTGAAATTGTCTTATTAGAATATAAACAAATATTGTTCCAATTAAAACAAATATCAGCCCTTTCTTATATTCTTTAACAAAATCTTTAACAAAATTAAATCCAAAAACAAAAACAAGAAGAAAAAACAAAATAACAAACAAAATCAAATACTCAATTGAAGTAAAAATATAAAGAAAATCCTTAACAACTTCGATATTTGCAACCATATATGTCTTATATTGAAAATACAAAGGAAATAATCCAATTATAATAATACCAGAAATGACTCTCTGCCATAATTTAACAGAGTATTTTTTAATTTTAAGCAGCTTTTTTTTATTTAAAGCCAAAAATATAATAATCATAAAAAAAGCAGATTGAGCCAAATCATCCATAGCAAGAGGTTTTATCTCTCCTGGAAGAAAGGTTTCTGAAGCCCACCCCATTGTTATAAGTTGAGTAAGAATAAACAAAAATATAAAAATAACAGATTTAATTAAAAAATCCTTAAATCCTTTTGGAATCTTGTTTTTCTCTCTGTTCATAAAATAAATCAAGATTATTTGTATTTAAAGTTATTGCTGTTCTTTATTTCCTTCTTATTAAAAAGAAAATTCCTAAACCTGCAATTGCTGTAATTACTCCCATATATAAGCCGAATTCTGGAATTATAACATTAACTATTGCTACATCCCAATCATCAACAACATTGTCTATAATTGTTCCGGTTTTACTGCCACTCATATCCTCTTTTTCAGCATAAACACTTAAGCTATCACCAGAATTACAATCAAATTCAGAATATGTAACTGCATAATCTCCTTCACTATTACTTGTGGTTTCTTGGACATTACTATCACAAGTAACTTCTACATCAGCGCCACTAATAAGATTACCATCACCATCATAGATTTTTCCTGCAATCATTGTACTAGCACTCACTAAACTTAAACTAGAAATCACAAACAATCCCAAAATCATTAAACTTAGTATTTTTTTCATACATAACTTACAAATTACTACTTTAAAAAGATTGTTGTTATATGAGATATAAATTATTTTACTACCTAAGATTAGTTAATTAAAAAGAATTTAATATTTTTATTCACAATAATAAATTCTCATATCAATATTCTCATATTGTATAGAGCAATTCTTAATAATTTTATTGAAATTTTTCATTTGTTCTGGCTTTAATTTAGCTAATGAATAATAATCTGCAATAACATAATACTTGTTAACTGAGTGAGGCAAATCCTGTTTTTTTCTTATTATTCTAGCTCCAGAGTAAACATCTACTGTTTTGTTATCAGGATTTTGATAAGAAACACTGTCTTGTATTCTTCCAGTCATAGAAAAATCAAACACATAATCCGGCTTTTTAATATACCACTCAACATTAGGAGAAAACAAAGAGAGAAGAATATTTTCTTTCATATCTTTAATTAATACTTGAGGAATACTCTTAAAGTCAATTTCAGGAGCAGAATAATCATTATAATTATAATCTATTGGCAAAATTACATTAACATAAGTATAAGGGAAGATTAAATTAGAAGGAACTATTAATAATGCAAGAAGAGATATCAACATAATCTTTCCATATCTCTCATACAAAAAAGAAATCAATAGAGAAGAATAAAGAACTAAAGGGAATACAAAAAAATAACTATATCTTAAAGCAAACATATTAAGAAACACTATGCCAATTAAAAGAACAAACGAAGGAACAATTATAAGGAAAGATAATCTTTTTTTCTTTAAAAAACTCCAAATCAATCCAGGAATAAAAAGAACAAATAAATATTTAATATTACTTACATAAGAAAAATATTTACTAGCAAAATTAACTGCACTAGAAGCAGATTTTGAAGACAACCCAAGTAAAGATATGAACTTATAAACTAAAGGAATAGCAGGAATAATTGAAAGATATTTTTTCCATTTTTTATTATAAATTAAGATATGAAGAATAAAGAAAGGAGCCAAAACTAATCCTGCTATTTGTGTATTTATTGTTATGAAAAACGAGATTAAAGATACATAAAGCCATTTGGGATTATCTTTTGATTTATACAAAAGATATAATGAAAGGAAAAATAACAACTGGAAAAACTGATAAAACCTCGCTTGTCTGGAATAAAAAACCTCAAGATAAAAAACAGCTGTAAATAGGGCTACAATAATCCCTCCAGGTTTGGAATACTCTTTCCCAATAAAGTAAGCAAGAACAATTGTTAATAAACCAAAAATAACAGACACAAACCTAGCTAAAAAATCTGTTTCTCCAAATAATAAGAAAAAAGCCTGTAAATAATGAAAAAGGTAAGCCCTTCCGTAAAATAATCCTGAATCAAAAATAGGTAAACCTTTATCTAAAATATTTAAACTTGTAATACTAGAAATACTTTCATCTATCCAAAAATTAGGAGATCCTAAAGCATAAACTCTTATAAAAAGCGCAAAAAATAATATGAGTATTAATAAGATTATCTCTATTCGTTTTTTCATATCAAAATCAAGTTTTTAATCTTTTAAAACATAACGAAAACACTTGTCAAAAGAAACCACTTTTTTCTACTTCTCTACTTTTTAGTTTTCTGAACTACTTCTTCTGTCTCTTCTTCAACAGCCCTTTCTTCTTCACTTGAAAAAAAATCAATAATTAAAAACAAGAACCTCATGAAAATTTCTAAACCAGCAATAAAAACAAGATAAATTAAAATATGATTAAACAAACTAGGAATTTCAGAAAATCTAGTAATCAATTTAGCTATAGAAAAAAATTCAGGGTTTAATAAAAAAATAGCTAAAACAGTAAAAGGAAACATTTTAGCTAAATCTTTTGATAAACTAGTAGAGTAATAAGCAGAGATTCTTGTGGCAGCCACTATAGCCCCTGTAATTAGTAAAATATGGCTTACAGACCTTGATTCAGATAATATTAATAAGAAAATTGCTAATATAGAAAACCAAAAAAATACAAGAATAGGCATTACAATAACATATTCTAATAAAAATAATAAAGATGCAATAAATTTATTCCATATAGGATGTTCTGTCTTATTATAACCTCCTAAATTCATTTTAATTATATTTTTCCTAGCTAAAAACTTGTAAAATTTCCATATAAAAATAGCATAAACAGCAATAATAACAGTATATAATATTAATACAACTAAGGGTTTATATGTTTCAGGAATTTGTTGAGTAAAAGATGTAGAAATTCCTGTCAAAGTTTCATTTATAATATTACCAGCATCCATTTTTCCTCTTTATTTCCTCTTTTATTTGTTATCTTATGCTTTTTCTTATTTATATATCTTTTTATATAACATTTAAAAATGCGGGAAGTATCAAGAGCACATTTAAAAATGCGGGAGAAAGTCCTTAACAATCAAAGATTCTTGGGAACTTAAACTCTTGCAAGTTTAAGTGATTCTCACCTTACAGGTTCGAATTTAATTTATGCGGGAGAAAGGATTCGAACCTTCGTAGGCACTAAGCCACAGGATCTTAAGTCCTGCCCGTTTGACCGCTCCGGCACTCCCGCCCAATATTTTGACAAGTGATTATTAGTTTATATTATTTTCGAGTCAAGATATGAACATATTTTTTAAATTAAATAAAGACTTATAAAACTTTTGAAAGTGGATTTGATTTTTAAAAAGAAAAATTTTAAAAACTATAAATTCAAAATAAAATTATGGGAGCAAAAGAATTACAAGAGAGGATGGAAGAAATTCAGAAAAACAATTCTTTTGAAGGAGCTTTTTCTAAACTTGTTTCAGGAGGAAAAGCAGGATATAAAGCAGCAATTGAAAAACCAAGAGAATTTAATAAGTGTAAGGAATGTGGAAATATCTTATCTGGGCAAGAAAAATTCTGTCCTGAATGCGGATTTAAGGTTAATCAGGATTAATAACTTGTTTTTTATTGTAATCATTTTTAGATTCTAAATATTCAATTTTTTAAGCTATTTGGAACCTAGAAAAATTATCTAAGCAAATAATTTAAAAAGTTTAAACAGAAGTTTTGTAAAAGAGAAAATAAAATTTTTACCAATCAATAACATTTATTAATCTTATTTTATTTTTTCTTATATGAATACAAAACAACTGATTGTTGATTTAATTGAAAAAGAGACAAAATTAAAAAAACAAGAAATTAAAAATTTATTAGAAATTCCTCCAAAACCAGAGCTAGGAGATTACTCTTTACCTTGTTTTATTCTTGCTAAAAAATTAAAAAAATCACCTGAACAAATAGCTTCTGAGATTTCAAAAAAATTAAAAAAAAGAACAAGAGATTTAGAAGAAATAGAAAATGTAGAATCATTTAAAGGATATGTTAATTTTCTAATTAATTTAAAAATTTTAGTTCAAGAAATTTTTGATAAAATAGATAATCACAAAACAGACAAGAAAAAGCATAAGATAATAATTGACTTTTCAAGTCCTAATGTAGGAAAACCAATGCACATAGGACATATTCGTTCAACTATTTTAGGAGACAGCTTATTAAGGATTTTAGATTTTCAAGGATATAATGTAAAGGGAATTAATTATTTAGGAGATATTGGCTTACATATTGGAAAATTAATAGTTGCTTATGAGTTATGGCTTAACAAACAAAAATTAAAACAAAACCCAGTAAAAGAATTATTAAGATTATATGTGAAATTTAATGAAAAAGAAGGAACACAATATAAAGAAGGATTAGAAGAGGAATTTCAGGAAAATGAGTGGACACAAAAGGCAAAAGAAAAATTAGAATTATTAGAAAAAGGAGATAAAAAAGCACATAAAATTTGGCAAGAAATTCAAAAATATTCTAAAAAAGGGTTTAATGAAGTTTATAAAATTTTAAATGTAAATTTTCATAAAACAACAGGACAATCTTTATTTTCTGAAAAAGGGAAAAAAATAATTATAGAAAATCTAAAAAAAGGAAAAGCAAAAACACAACAAGATAATGCTGTTTTTGTTGATTTAAAAGAATTTAATCTTCCTAAAAAATATGTATTAAGAAAAAATGGGACAGCATCTTATATTACCCAAGATATAGGAGCGGCTGTTGAAAGATATAAAAATTATAAATTTGATAAAATGATTTATGTAACTGATTTTAGACAAGAGATACATTTTAAACAGCTTTTCAAAATTTTAGAAAAATTTAATTATGGATTTTCAGATAAACTTTTTCATATTGGTTTTGGAACAGTTAATTTTGGAAAACAAATAATGAAGACAAGAAAAGGAAAAATCATACTATTAAAAGATGTTTTAAATAAAACAATAGAAAAAGCAAAAAAAGAAATTAAAAAAAGAAAAACTTCTGGAAATGCAAAAAAAGTAGGAACCGGAGCTTTAAAATATTCATTTTTAAAAAACATTCCTGAAAAAGATGTGAATTTCTCTTATGAAGAGGCATTAAATTTTGAAGGAAATACAGGCCCATATTTACAATATAGTTATGCAAGAGCTTCATCTATTTTAAGGAAATCTAAAAAAACAGCAAAATATAACCCAGGAAAAATAATAGAAATGGAAAAACAGGAAATCAAATTAATAAAAAAATTTGATGAATTTCCAGAAATTATAAATAAAGCAGAACAATTTTTAAACCCAAGTTTAATCTCTAATTATTGTTTTGAATTAGCATCTAATTTTAATGAATTTTACTCTTTTTGCCCTGTTATTAATTCAGAAAAAGAAGAATTTAGATTAAAGATAGTTCAAGAGTTTAGAAAGATTTTATCTAAGTGTTTATATTTGTTAGGTATAGAAGTTATGGAAAGAATGTGATTATTATTCTTCAGATTCTAAAGCAAGAAAAGCCCACCAAGGTTTCTTTAACTTCACTTTAGCATCTTCATCCTCAGCATCTACTTCAGCTCTAACTTTCATTTTAGTTTTAAACAAACCAAGAATTCTTGCATGTCTTTCTGTCTGAACTTCATATTTTAATTCAACATTATTTCCTTCATCAGTTTCTTTTAATTCAATAGAACAATTATTACTCTTATTACAATTTCTTATTCTTAATCTGTTTAAAGCTTTTTCAGAAGCTGTATCTGGCATAACTTTAATTTCAGCATTTCTACCATTTGATAATCTTGCTCTTAATCTTGTTCTGTTTTGTTCTTGAAGTTCTTCTTGTTCAAGTTCTAAGCTAGTATTAACTTCTGTTTTCTCCATACTAATTGTAATCACATTCCCGCTTCTTCCAGCTTCAATTGTCATTTCTCTTCCATTTTCAGTTGGACATGTAACAACAGCCCCACGACAAACACATCCTTCTGGACATTCTGACTCTTTTCTTTTCTGGTAAGGAACAAAAGTTGATGTTGTTCCTCTTGTTCTTGTTTTGTTTTGAGTTGTTATAGTGCTTTGATTTTCAGCGGGATTGGTTGTATTTTCCTCTCCAGAGCAGTCTGCTAATAACTCACATTCACCATCAATACATACTTCATGAACATGCTGCCTTCCATCAGGACAAACCAACTCTATGCAATCATCATCACTTATGCATTCTCGGCTATTATTTGTATTAGGACTACCACAATCTTTTTCACAGTTACAGGAGTTTTCATATTCTGAATCACAAACCCCATCACCACAAGCAAGACAAGTTCCAAAACTGCCAACACTAAAAGCACAAACACCATTAACTATTTCAGTTGAAGAAAGAGAAGTACCTTCAATAAGTCCTTCACAACATTCATATCCTGGAGACATAGCTTCTCCTAATTCTACACAACTAAAATTCTCTACAAATTCACTTCCACATTCTCCATTATAAAAAGCCCATAACTCACAACTCTGATTAATATTAAAGATACAGTGTGTTGAATTATAAGTATATCCCATATTTTCACAATAAATTGGGGCAGGATTAGGAATAGCTAATACTAAATTAATTAAAAAAATCCCTAAAATAAATAAAACCATAACTTTTTTCATATTTAAACAAATAACCTAATATTTAAAAACCTTTTCATATATCCCTCAAACCTTATATTTTTATACAACAATACTTATATACAATGTTTTTCTTTATTTATAGCGAGGGATTCAGAAAATGAGAAAAACAGCAAGAGGATTGACTGCATTAGTTTCTGGCATTATGGTTGCTGCACTTCCTGGATGCAGTGGTGTTGCTTCTAAATTAGGTTACATGCCTGAGGAGGATTATCATAATGCTGTAACTGAAAGAGATAAATCAAGAAAAGAGTATAAATCATTAAGTTCAGATTTAGAAACTACTAACAAAGAATTAACAAGTGAACAAGAAAAAGCAAAAAATCTTCAGATAGTTGTAAAAGAACAAATTCAACAAATTGAGGGTTTAGAAAAAAGAAAGAAATACTGTATCCCCATTACAGTAGATGGAGTAAGACACGGGTGGGCAACACAAAAAGGGGCAAGGTTATATTATGACTTCTTGGCAGAAATAGCAGAAGTTAGAGGACAATCTTTAACAAATATGGAAAAGAAATCTATCTTGCTTGCAACTGATTCCTATGATGGAAAAAGAGACGGAATTTTAACAGATGAATCAATAGAAGAAGCATATGGGAATTCTGCAGATGAAATCATAAGAAAATATGAAAAATTTATAGCAACCTATCTTCCTTCTGAAAAAGAAACTTCAGCAGGAATAGCAGGAGTTAAAGCAATGGGAGATGGAATCGAGCCAGGAAAAGAAAGATAACTAATCTTAAAAACCTGTTTCTAATTAAAATTTTATGAAAGAAAATAGTTATGTATATTTTGAAACTTATGGATGTACAGCTAATCAAAATAATACTGAAATAATGAAATCTCTCTGCTTAGAATCAGGACTACAAACAACTTCTAATCTAAATATAGCTGATATAATAATTATTAATACATGCATAGTAAAAGGAAAAACAGAAAAAAAGATAGAAAGAAGAATTTATGATTTGTTAAAAAATCAGAAAAACAAACCAATAATAGTTGCAGGCTGTATGCCAGAAGTAAGGAAAAACAAACTTCAAAATAAAAATCTTTATTTGTTAGGAACACATCATTTTAAAGAGATAACAAGATTAATTAAGGCAATAATAGAAAAAAAATATAATCAAGATTATTTTACTGATTTTAAAAATGAAGAAAAATTGCTGACAGGAAAAATCCCTCAAAATTCTAAAATATCAATAATACAGATTTCAGAAGGCTGTCTTGGAAACTGCTCTTTTTGTTTAACAAGAAAAGCAAAAGGAAAATTATGTTCTTATTCACAAAAAAATATTTTAAACCAGATAAAATCAGATTTAAATTTTTGTAAAGAAATATGGATAACAAGTCAAGATAATGCCAGTTATGGATTAGATTCAGGAAAAAGAAAACTTCCTGAATTATTAAAAGAAATTTTAAAATTAAAAGGGAATTTTAAAATCCGTCTTGGAATGTCAAATCCAGAAAATGTTCTTCCTATTTTAGATGAGCTAATTGAGATTTATAAAAACAAAAAAATGTATAAATTTCTTCATATTCCTATTCAATCTGGTTCAAATGAAATATTAAAAAAAATGAATAGAAAATATTGTATAAAAGATTTCTTAAAAATAGTTAGAAAATTTAAAAATAATTTTCCTAATTTAGTTTTATCAACTGACATAATAGTTGGATTTCCACAAGAAACAGAAAAAGATTTTAGCAAAACTTTAGATATAATTAAAAAAACATCTCCTGACTTAATGAATATCTCAAGGTTTTGGGCAAGAAAAGGAACTAGAGCAGAAAAATTTAAACAAATCCCAGTAAATATAATTAAAAAAAGATTAGAAAAAATATTTAATTTACATAAAAAACAATCTTTAGAAAATTATAAAAAATTATTAGGAAAAAAATTAAAATGTTTAGTTAGTCAAAAACAAGAAAACCAATTAATAGCAAGAGATGAAAGTTATAGAATAATAATTTTAAACACAAATAAAAAATTATTAGGAAAAAAAGTTAATGTCAAGATAATCAAATCAGGAATACATTATTTAGTGGGAGAAGTTATTTGATTTTTTTAAACTGATTCCAAGCCAGCTCAAACATTTGTTCTAATGCTTGAGCAAAAAATTCAGTATTTATCCATATACCAATATCATAAGTAGGATGTATTTCTTTATCATCCATCAACATAAACATAACTTCTTTTGAATCAACAACAACAAATCTCGCCCTTAATCCATGCCCCTCCATATCTTTAACTTCAGCTACTTTTGATAATTGTTTTGCAATATTTTTATTATCTTTATCAACAGGAGCAGAGATTCTTATTTTTACTTTCCTTTTTTTAGCTTTTTCTAAACTTGGCATTAATGTCTCTAATTTTCTATTTAACCCATCTCTAGTTGTAACAATAGTAATAGTTTTTTCAGCTCCTCTTATCATCATATCTAAATGGTTGTATAAATTTTGTCTTCCTCTCATACTTCCACTTAAATCAGAAGGTTCAATATACTTAACACCATCCCCATATAAAGAAGACAGCTCTTCTAAAACTTCTTCTCCTTTTAATTTTTCAAGTCTTTTTGATTTTTCATCAGCTTGTTTAGATAAATTTCTTTTAACTCTTTCAATAACTTCTTCTGGTTTTAAAGCAACAAACTTAATTGGTTTTCCTAATTTCATAACAATAAATCCTCTTTTTTCTAAGCTCTCTAAAATATCATATGTTCTTGATCTAGGAACATCAGAAATATTACTTAACTCTCCGGCAGTTGCAACCCCTCGAGAAAGCAAAGCAGTCCAAACCTTTGATTCATATAAATTCAAATCAAAGATTTTTCTTATCCTGCTTAAAAATTCATCTTTAACAATCATCTTATTTTATATTTCTTTATCTTTATAAACTTTTTTATATCTTTTTAAAGGTAACATACACTCTTTTTTCATTAATCTTAAACTCATCAGTATTTTTAAATGTTTCTTTCTTTTTTTCAGAAATTTTTAATTGACAAGCATTAACTCTTTTTTTCAAAAATTCTTCCTGGTTCTTTAACATGCTTTTTAATTTTTCATCAACCATAATTTCAATTTTTATTTTATCTTCTTTAACCAATCCTGCTTTTTTCCTAGAGTTTTGAATTTTTCTTGCTATGCTTCTTGCATAACCCTCTGCTTCAAGCCCAGGAGTTAATGTTAAATCTAATTTAACTTTAACCTTTTTACCTTTTTTCACAATAACTTTTTTAACATTTAGCTGTCTTTTAATTATCTCTTTTAAATCTTTATTTAATCTAATATCAGAAACAACTTCAGCTTTTTTTAATGGCCATTTTAATCCCTTTCCTGCCTTATCTCTCTCCCTTAATCCAGCTTCTATAATCTCTAAAACTTTTTCTATCTGTTTTTCTAATTTTTTATTTATTTTCTTTTCATCTGGTTTTGGAAATGATGTTAAGTGAATTGATTCTTCTTTTACTATTTTTTCCTGTTTTAAATCCTGCCATATTTTTTCTGTTATGAATGGAGTGATAGGAGCCACTAATTTTATTAAATTAATATAAACTTTTTTCAAAACATACTTTGCATTTTTGTCTTCACCCAATCTTTCTCTGACAAACTGAATATACCCTCTTGATAAGTCATTTAACCAGAAATCTTTCAAAGCTCTTGAAGCTAAATGAGGATGCAAATTTTCTAATTCTGAAATAACTTTTTTTATTAATGAATTTAATTTTGATAATATCCACTTATCTTCTATATTTAATTTCCTTCCTTCAGAATTTTCAATTAGCTTTGAGATATTAAATAAAATATTAATATTATTTGCTGGTTCTTTTAAAACATTAAATCCAAATCTTAGTTCTTGGCTTGGATCTTGCAAACAATAAAACAACCTTAAAGGGCCTGCTCCTACTTTTTCAACAGCATCATCAAACCAAATAGCATTTCCTTTTGATTTGTGCATTTCTTCTCCTTTTTCATCTTTTAGTGTCTCATAACCAAACAATCTTTTGAAAGGAGCCTTTCCAGTTAAAACAACTGAACTCCAAAATAAAGCATTAAACCACCCCCTAAATTGTCCAGGCATATTTTCACTTATTAATTCAGCAGGGAACCATTTTTTCCAGTATTTTTTATTTTCTAGATAATTCAGAGTAGAAAAAGGGACAATTCCTGCATCTAACCATGCATCTCCTACATCTTTAATTCTTTTAACTTCTTTCCCACACTTTTCACATTTAATTTTAATTTCATCTACCCAAGGACGATGAATTTCCGGCAAGTTATCAACTTTTTTCTTATTAATTGCTTTTTTCCTTAATTCTTTTAAACTTCCTATAACTTCGATATTCCCACATTCACATTCCCAAATTGGAAGAGGGAAGCCCCAAAATCTTTTTCTCGAGATTAACCAATTCCCCATATTATTGAACCAGTCTTTTTGTCTTATTTTCCCATATTTAGGATACCATTCAATCTTCTGATTTTCTTGTATCAATTTTTTTCTAAACTTTTCATCACATTTAATATACCATTCATCTACTAATCTAAAAACAAGTTCTTCACCACATCTCCAACAATGAGGATATCTATGAGGATAATTTTCAATTTTATATACAAATCTTCTTTTTTTTAAATCTTCTAAAACCAGGGAATTTACTTGAGAATGTTTTTTTAAACTAAACTCATCAAAACCAGAATTATAATTTCCTCCATCATCTAATGGAGAGATGCTGGGGAGATTTTCTTTTTTTCCTAATTCAAAATCTTCTGCCCCGCATCCAGGGGCAATATGAACAATTCCTGTTCCTTCTTCTTCAGAAGCCAAGTCCCATAATATAACTTTGTGAGGGGAATTTTTTTGTTGTTTTAAATTAGAATAAGGCATAAGATACTGTTTGTCTTTTAATTTTCTTCCTTTAACTTTTTTTATTATTTGATATTTCCCTTGTAGTTCATTCAATCTTCCTTTTGCAATCCAATAATAAACTCCCTCTTGTTCAACTTTGACATAATCTAGTTTTTCATTAACAGCAATAGCCACATTAGCAGGTACTGTCCAAGGAGTTGTTGTAAAAATTAAAAAATAAGTATTGTCTTCATTTTTAACAGGGAATTGCATAAACAATGCCTTATGAATAACTTCTTTATATCCTTCAGTCGCTATATCATGTTTTGAGGAAGCTGTTCCGCATCTTCCACACCAAGGGACAACATCTTTTCCTTTGAAAATCCATCCCTTTTCAAAATATTTTTTCATTAAAAACCAATTATGTAATTGATTAGAATCAGACATAGTGTAATAAGAATTATCCCAATCCATCCAATATCCAAGTTTTATGCTTTGTTGTTTTTGAATCTCTGAAAATTTTTCAACTCTTTTTCTGCAAGATTTTACAAATTTTAATATCCCAAATTTTTCAATGTCTTTCTTATTTTTCAATCCTAAATCTTTTTCTTCTCCTCTCTCTACCCACAACCCCTGGCAGTCAAAACCGTTTTGATACCTTAAATTATATCCCTGCATTGCTTTAAATCTCTGAAATAAGTCTTTGTAAGTTCTTCCCCATGCATGATGCACCCCCATTGGATTATTTGCTGTTATTGGACCATCAAGAAAACTCCAGTTCTTTCCATTAGAATTTTTTCCCTTTAGCTTTTCAAATATTTTTTTCTTTTCCCAAAATCTCAGAATTTCTTTTTCAACTTCTTGCGGATTATACATTTTATTATTAACTAAATTTTATTTATAAATTTATCATATTGCTGCTCTGAAAATTTCCCTATAATGAAGTTCTGCAAATCTCCTTAGGTCTAATTGTGTATCTCTCTCTTGATTTCTAAAGTACTTTCTGGCCCCATCGTATTTTCTATTATCTACCAATTCTCTAAACATTTCTATTTTTCTTGCTCTCTCTTCTCCTAAATTCCTTACAACTTCATTGAGGGGCATAATTTTATCTGACATTGAAATTTCCTGCAATCTCAGAAATAGAGATTGCAATTAAATAATAATAGACATAGCAATAGCTGAACAAATTCTCATTGAAAAATTATTTTCAGCCATAAACATTGTTAGAATTAGCAGTTTTTAAATTTTTTCATTTAATATTTCTAAAGCTTCTTGTTCAGTAAAATGCAATTTTCCTGGGATAATTAAACAAAAAGGTTCCTTTATTTTTGCTTTTTTTAACTTATTTACAGTAGAATAATAGAACTTACTTTGAAAACCCATTCTTTCACAAACTACAATTTTATCTAATTTTACATTATTTTTATCTTGTTTTATTGCTTGTTCTAATTGTTCTAAACATTTTTTTAATGACAACCCAATATCTATTAAAATTAAACTATGGGCAGAAATTTTCTTATTATTTTTTATAATATTTAAAAAACCTAATGATTTTCCTTTTTGTTCCCATGAAGGCATACTTGTTATTTTTCCAAATTTATATAATTGTAACCCAGTTTCAGAAACAGCATCAAATATACTTGAATTATGTAAAATTTTATATTTAATCTTTCCCTTTTTACAGCTTAAAATTAAAGAAATATGGGTAGTTGCCATTAAAGGAGAGCCATAGACTAATAAAGTTATATCTTTACTTTTAGATTCTAATATTAATTTATCTGACTCTACTCCTTCTCTATTAACTTCTATAATTTTTTTACCAAATATTTTTTCTAATTGATTTTTGTTATAAGGAAATTTAATAGTATAATTTTCTAAATAAACTTTATCAGCTTTTCTTATTGTTTCTAAAGCTTCTTTTCCTATACTTTCTAAATTTAATCCTAAACCAATTAAATAAAACATAAGGAATTAAAAGTAAATTAATTTTTAATTGTTTCGTTCATTAATATAAACCAAGAACATTGCTAGAATTGCCCCAAGAAAATTAGCAACTAAGTCTAAACTAGTATTAATATATCCTCCTACACCTGTTTCAGGAACAATAACAGTTGCCAAAAACTCAATTATCTCGTTCAATGCTCCTAATCCCAGTCCAGCGAGGATAACAATAAAGGAGAGAGATTTCCATGATTTGGTTGTTTTCAGATTTGGCTTGATAATATAATAAGCTAAAAGCGTAGCAACACCAAAACCAACAATATGCACAAATTGGTCATATTTTAAAACAAAATAAGGTTCTCCTATTAAATTTAAAATAACAATCTCATATAATTTTGTTCCAGAAATAAAAACACTTCCTCCAGCTAAATGAAGTAACCCCCATAAAGTCAGCCCCCATAAAACAAAATTAGGATAATTTATTTTTTTGTTGCTAATTAAAATCAGAGAGAGAGCAAGAATAATCACCCCAATATAACCTATAAATTCATAATTTCTTTTAATAATAAAGATATAACTAAAAATTAAAATTATAATCAAGTTAATAATAAATATTTTTAACTGCCCCTTTTTTAAATTAAACATAAACTCTCTAATTCTAATATATTTATAAATCTTGTTTAATGATTAACTTTATAAAATATACTCGCTTTATATATAAAATAAAAAGGAGGTAAAAAATGGCAGAAAAATCATTTGTAGGAATTGTTATGTGGATTGTAGAAACTTTAGTTGCCTTAGCAGTAGGTTTTGCTATGACTGACGGAACATTAGAAGTCCCATACATACCATTGGTAGTGACTCAAGTTGCTGGTTGGATTGTAGTTATTGGAATAATAATTGGAGTTATATCAGCAATAGTTCAAGGAATGGCTAAAGAATAAACTTATTTATTTTTTATTTTTTATTTTTTTCTTATTTTTTCATAACTTTTATATAAAGAAATTAAAGTTACTAAACAGACGAATATACTAAATATTGAAATTATTTTACTAAAAAATAAACTAATCAAAGAAATAATAAAAAAGATAGAGATAATTAAAATAAACCACTTTCTTCCTTTTTCAAGTTCATCTTTTGTTAAGTAAGCTAATAAGTAACCTGCTGGAATTGCAAAAAAGATAATTAATATGCCTAAGATTATATTTATCATAGGATATTATCTAAAGGAGACTTTATATTCTTTATTGATGCTTGGGATATTTGGGTATATATTTGTGTTGTTTTTATATTTGAATGTCCCAGAAGTTTTTGTATTATTCTTAAATCAGTTCCACCCTCAAGAAGATGTGTAGCAAAACTATGCCTTAGTAAATGAGGATAAACTCTTTTTTTAATTTTAGATTTTTTACCTGCATTTTTAATAATTTTGGCAATTGTTTTTTTAGTTAGTTTTCCTCCTTGATTTGAAGGAAATAATATCTCTGAATTATTAAGTTTACAATAGTGTTCAAATTCTTCAGCAAGAGATTCAGGAATTTTAACAAATCTGTCTTTTTTACCTTTTGCAAGATTTATTTTTATTAATCCTTCTTCAAAATTTATATTATTTAATTTCAAATTAACAATCTCAGAAACTCTTAATCCGCACCCATAAAGAAGTTTAATTATAAGTTTATGTTTTATGTTTGAAGTTACATCAATGAGTTTTTTAATTTCTTTAATAGTCAAAATTTCAGGAAGAGTTTTATTTCTTTTTGGATTTGGGATATCTAACTTTTTTCCCAAAACATTTTGAAAAAAATATTTAATAGTAAAAACATTATGGCTAACAGATGCAGGACTATCTTTTGATAATTTTTTAATAAGAAATTCCTTTGCACTTTCTTGATTAATCCCCTTATTTTCAGCAAACTCAAGATATTTTCCAACTTGATTTAAATAACCTTTAATTGTTTCTTTAGAATAATTCCTCAACTTCAAATTTTCTTCAAATTTGATTAACAATTCCCCCATAAATCTTAAAAACAACTGAATTATATAAAGGTTACTAAAGCAACCTTAAAAGGATATATAACCTAGTAAAGGTTAATATCCAGAGTGTTATACGCAATTAAATTTAATTTTCACGACTAGAAAACGGGAATTCTCTCTAAAAACTGAAAGGGCAATTTCTAAAAACTAAAGGGGTCGCCTTAGGTTGCTTCGCAACATATAGCTTGACTTCGTCAAGAAATTTATAGGGTCGCCGTTTTCACAACTTTTTCCTTCTCAACAAATTAGCATTTGTAACAACAGTTATTGAAGAGGCAGCCATTGCAATTTCAGCAATTACTGGATGCAATAAGCCCAAGAATGCCAGTGGAATTGCAATAAGATTGTAGGAATATGCCCAGAACAAATTCTGTTTTATTTTTTTAAATGTCGCTTTGCTTAATTTTATTGCAGAGACAACTCCGTCAAGATTTCCTCTTACTAAGACAATATCTCCTGATTCAATAGCAATATCTGTCCCAGTTCCCATTGCAATACCTACATTTGCCTGTTTTAATGCAGGAGCATCATTTATTCCATCACCAACAAAAGCAACAAATCCTTTTTTTTGAAGTTGTTTTATTTTATCTGCTTTATCCTCTGGGAGAACATCTGCTATAACTTCGTCAATATTCACTTCTTTTGCAATTGCTTTTGCTGTCCTTTCATTATCTCCAGTTATCATAAGAGTCTTAAATCCAAGTTCATGAAGATCTTTAATTGCCTTTTTTGAATCTTCTTTTAAGGTATCTGCAACCGCCAAAATTCCAATTGCTTTTTTTTCAACAGCAACAATCATTGTTGTTTTTCCTTTGTTTTCAAATTCTTGAATCTCTTTTTCCATGTTCTTTATATTGACATTCTTTTCAGACATTAACTTTCTATTACCTATTATAACAGATTCTTTATTCAGCAATGCTTCAATTCCTCTTCCTCTTTGTATCTTGAAGTTAGATATTTTTTTAATTTTTAATTTCTTATTTTTTGCAGCCTCTACAATTGCTTTTGCAATGGGATGTTCTGAAGCAGATTCCAGTGATGCTGCAATTGTCAATAATTCTTTTTCTGAAATTGAAATTGCGTTTATATCAGTAAGTTCAGGTTTTCCTTTTGTGATTGTACCTGTTTTGTCAAAAACAATAAATTTCACATCTTTCATTGTTTGTATTGCTTCTCCTCTTCGTATTAAAATTCCTCTTTCTGCACCCATTCCTGATGAAACCATCAGTGCAGTAGGAGTTGCTAATCCTAAGGCACATGGGCAGGCAATCACTAAAACCGCAATTGCAGAAAATAAGGCAAGAGAGATAACTCCTATTTCTAGATTGATCCAAGGAATAAAACTAAAAAAAGATGCAATTGATTTAAAAAATTCGGGAAATACTAGCCAAGAGATAAATGAAAGAGATGCAATTACCAAAACAATAGGCACAAATATGCCTGTAATTTTATCAGCGAGTTCTTGTATAGGAATTTTGCTTCCCTGTGCTTCTTCAACAAGTTTAATAATCTGGCTTAAAAAAGTATCTTTGCCTATTTTTGTTGTTTTTATATACAATATTCCATCTTGGTTAATTGTTGCTCCAATAACTTTATCTCCTTTGTGTTTATCAACTGGAAGAGATTCTCCTGAAACCATAGATTCATCAACAGCAGATTCTCCTTTTACTACAATTCCATCTGTAGGAATTTTTTCTCCAGGCCTTACAACTAAAATATCACCCACTTTTACATCTTCCATTTTAACTTCTTTTTCTTGTTTTCCTATAAGAATCCTGGCAGTTTTTGCCTCTAATTTCAATAATTTTTTTATTGCCTGGCTTGCTCTCCCTCTCGCTTTTGTTTCAATATATCTTCCAGTCAGGTGGAAAGCCATAATCATTGCCCCAACAGCCGCATAATTTTCTATTGGAAGCATTAAAATTTTTAGAGGACCTGTAACAAAGGCAGCAATTGTTCCGATTGCAATTAAAGAATCCATGTTAAAAGAAAAGTGTCTTATTGACTTTAATGCAGACTTTTGAGTGTTGTAACCTAAAATAAAAATTACCGGAATTGCAAGAAGAATATACATTATATCTATTAATAAAATCATCTCCTTGCTTGTATCCATTGGCATAAAGAACATATGATAAATCATAAACAACCCCAAAGGAGCTGCGAAGATCCAAGAGAATTTCATTTTCTTTTTTGCATTGCCCATTTCCTTTATTTCAGGGTCTATTTTATGATGTTTTTCTCCATCATGAGAAGAAATATCTTTTCCAGTTTCTTCTTCTGGAAATGCCTTGTAATCTCCTGCATTTGAAACAGCATTTATAACTTTTTTGTCATCAACAAGTTCTGCTTCAACATAAAGTTTTTTTGTAGCAAAATTAACATATGCATTTTTTATTTCTTTTAATTTATTTACAGAAGTTTCTATATTCCTTGCACAACTTGCACAATGCATTCCTTCAATTAAAAATATTTTTTTAGTCATTTTGACTCCTTTCTAAAAACAAATTTATTTATTAAAAACAAAGTTGCTATAGAAGTTATTGAAAGTTGTATTAAAGGAGTTAAGCCAATTCCAAAAATTATGGGCATAAATTCATTATATTGCCATGAATTAAATAATATGGCTTTAACTTCAATGAAGATAGCAAAAAGAATTCCAAATATTGCCAAAAAAGTATAATCTCTCTTTTTAGGATTGATTATCCAATTAAAGTCTCTATTAAAAAGTGAAACTAATAAGATCATTATTCCAATGTACACAACATCACCTAATGTTGAAAAAAGTATTTTTGGAATAAAAAAATAGATATTGTTTTCTAAAGGCGGAATATTCCAGTTGTAAAGTATACTATGGGAGACTTCCCAGAATAAATTAAGAAAAAATGAAAAAATTAATATCCCAAGTAAAGCATAAAATTTTTTTTGTTTTGTCATTCTCTACTCCTTGGATTTTCCACTAATATTAACAAAAAACTTGTATTTTCTTCTGCTTTTAATGAATGAACAGCATTTTCTTTCATATTGATAAAAACCCCTTCTTTCATTTCAATATCTTTTCCTTCTAAATTAAAAATTCCTTTTCCTTCAATAACATAGACATATCCTTGTTTTGTAGAAGTATGCTCGTTAATCTCTGTTCCCTTTGCCATACAAAATAAACCAACATCTGATTTTTCGTTTTTAAAAACCTCTTTACTTAAAACTCCTTCTTTAGGATATTCTATCATTTGCTTTATTTGTTTATTCATTTTTTAAACTCCTAACAAAATTAAGATGTTTCATTTCTTTGTTTATTCATTTTTTAAACTCCTAACAAAATTAAGATGTTTCATTTCTTTGTTTTTATTTATATTGGCAATTCTTTTGAATTTTTCCAACATTTCTT
Organism: Candidatus Woesearchaeota archaeon; assembly: GCA_964490795.1. Taxonomy (GTDB): domain Archaea; phylum Nanobdellota; class Nanobdellia; order Pacearchaeales; family GW2011-AR1; genus PWGL01. The sequence goes on from CAZBDY010000001.1 coordinate 60,946, forward strand.
TTTCTATACTCTCATTTAATATATCATCAGCCATAGGATAAAGAATGTTATCTTCTTTGAAAATATGTTCTTGTATTAAGTTAGCATAACCTCTTGCATTTTCTATTAAACCCTGTTTATCATTCTTTTCTAGAGATTCTTCCATGCCTTTTACAAAATTTCTTCCCTCGTCATGTTCAGATAACATTTGTTCAACTGGATTGCAATGCAAACATTCAGAATCTTTCTCTGCGCATTTATTAAATTCCTTAAATAAAATCTCTTCTTCTTTTGCATGATGAAATTTATCAGCATAATTTCTAATAAAATCAATTATCTTTCTAAAAAAATCTTTATCAATTTCCTTTCTAAAAAAATCTTTATCAATTTCCTTTCCATTCTCAATTAGATCACATTCTTTTGTTAAGGCATCAACTACTTTCAAGATATTTTCATGCTCCTTTGTTAAAATCCTGGAGCTTTCTCGTTTTATTTTCTTTTGAAACATTTTTATTATTCCTAGTTTAACCAAAAGTTAAAATTTTGTCTGATTCTTCAACTAATTTTAACAAGTCTTTCATGGTTGAAATTGGACAAACTTTACTACCTTCTTTTTCTCTTGATTCTAAGCAAGTTCCACAAGCTAATATTTGCCCTTGGTTATCAAGAAATAAATCGGTTTGTTCTTTTACATTATACTTCTCATCCTTAATACTTTCAATTTCAACGCCTTTATTTATTAAGAAAACTTTTACTTCATGATTTGCTTTTAATGATGTATTTCCAAATCTGAAAGCATTCCAAACAACTTCTGGTTCATTTGTGCTTATTATTATTCCAAGTTTCATTTTTTATCTTCCTGCAATTGTTTAATCAACCACATAATAGAGAGTATTAATACTACAAAAATAAGAAACATAAAAATCCAACCAAATCCCATCATAGGCATCATTCCATAACTACTATTTAATCTTCCTCCAAAGCCAAACACCCCTAAAAATAAAAATGCAGTTACTGCGATTATTATTCCAATCAATAAATTATTATTTTTTTTCATATCTCGCACACCCCACCATCAGTTGAAGTACATCTGCCTTCTTCTATCCCTTTTTTGCATTGAGGACATACTTTATCAAACTCTTTATTTTTTATCATATCATCACAATAACAGCTTCCATCTTCCCATATCCAATTACCAAGATAGCACATTGTACATGGTGGCTCTATGCAACAATCATATCTTCCAATTTCCTTTGCATCTTCAATATTACTAAACAACTGATTTAATAAAAGTTCTCTTTTTGTTTCAAAATTTCTTTGATTTGTAAATACCAAAAGTGAGCTAAATACAATAAGAAAGGCAAGGATTGATATTAAAAATATTCTTTTCATTCTAATTCACATCCTGAAATTTGAGCAAGTCTACCAAGTTGTTGCAGACCAGGATAATTTTCTCCATTTATTTTCCAAGTTGGATAGCCCGTTACTCCGGCAGATTGACATTCCTGCTTGTTTTTATCACAATCCCTAAAATCCACATATTTAAATGAACTTCCAAATAAATCTTTTTGTCTTTGGCAATAGCTACACCATCCTGTCCCATACATTACAACTTCTTTTTCAGTCAGGCACTGAGCAAATTCATCATATTGTCCAATTGAATCAGGTTTAAAAAATAAGTAAATAAGTATTGCTAATAAAAAGACCCCTCCAAATATCAAAATATTTCTGGTTAATTTTTTCATTTGAATCTATAAGCTCCCTTTTTTAAATCAGATATCTTAATTATCAAGTTGTCCCCTTCTATTTTGCTTGGCAAATAACCTGGCCAGCATCCACCACCACGAAGATTTTCTGTTCCTAAACCAGAAATAGGATATCTGTTTCCGCAATTATTACAAATCATAAAATCCCCTTCTTGTCTATACCCTTTTCTGCTTCCATAACAAACATCACAGGCATCAAAAGCTGTTTTTATTGTTCCATCTTTTGCCTTAACTACAAAATATTTTATTTTGATTCTACTCGAATCATATTCGTACCATTCTGCATTTTCAGATATTTCTGGTAAGGATATTTTTATAGTTTCATCAGAATTTTTTATTGTATTTCCAGTTATATCTGATTTTCCTGAAAACAGAAAAAAAACACCAGCTAATAACAAGACAACTACAGATAAGATTAATATTATTTTTGTCATCTTGCTAAAACTCCCTCAATTGCTTGTTGAAATACATCATATTGCTGAGCTCCTGAAATTAATTTATATCCTTGTTCTGAATTTCCAATTAAAAATCCAGGTGTTCCAGTGATTCCAAGAGATTGCCCAAATGAAGTTGATTGGCTAACTTGTGTTTTATATTTTCCAGAGTTTAAACATTCATTAAATGAAGTTTCATCTGCTCCTGTCTGAACAGCTAACCCAGATAATAGTGAGGGATTACTTCTCACTTCTTGTTGATTCTCTAAAATTAATCCAAACATCTCCCAGAAAGCCTCATCTCCATTTAATTCTCTCACACAAAGTGCAGCCTCATGAGGTGTTGAGGTCCCCACACCAACAAAATCAGCGAAAATATGTTTAACTAGCCCTTTATCAATATAATTCTCTTTTATTAGGGGTTTTGTTTGAAGATAATGCCTCTGGCAAAAAGGACAACTAAAATCAGTGAATTCAATAATTGTAACAGGTGCATCTTTATCACCCAAATAAGCATAATTTTCAATCTGAGACTCTTCAACATTAACTCTTTGGCCTTGTTGTACTTGTTGAGTTTGTTGTTGAGAAATTTGTGTTGGTTGAGAGATTAAAGGAGAAATCTCTTGAATAAAATATTCTCCATCTTTAGTTATATAAACTGGAATGTTTTGCCCCTCATATAAAACAGTTATTTTATACAAATTTCCTAGATCTTGTGAATCAACAAAACTAATTCCACCTTCAGTTAAACTATTTAGATATTCTACTATTTTTGTTGATGCAGATTTTTCAGAGATAGTTCCTCCCCTAAATCCAAATGCTCCTATTAATACTATAAGCAGCAGAATTGCTGAGATTATCTGCCATATCCTTATATTATTTATTTTTTTCATTTGCTCAACCTCTGAATATTTTTTATTTTTTGTTCCATTTTTATTTTCCTAAACTGCAAGTTGGACTTCCACAGCTCCCCCCACAAGATGAAGATCCTCCACATCCTCCTGAACAGCTTCCTTCGGTATTATCTGCTAATTTTTGTACTTCCTGAATTTGGGTGTTTTGAGAATCACTAATTAAGGTGGCGGGATATTCCTCAAAAACCTCTAATCCTAAAATCTCATCTACAGAGGTTTTACTTTTATCATACTTTACTTCAAAATTATTTGGGAAAGAGTATTTTACATCAATAATTCCGTCAATAGTTTTTATTTCATTTGAAATTAGAGGTGCATGACCTGGGCAAGGAATATCTGATTTTAAACTAATTGTTCCTAAATTTTCAGGATTTCCATCAAACACAACAGCTCCAGTCAGAGAAACATTTGCCAAAAGCGGAAATACAAAAAAGAAAAGAATCAAATTAATCCCTATGGTTGAGCCATACATTATAGATAAATATCCTTTCTTTTTCTTAATCCCTTCCCAAGATAATAATTTATTTTTCCTTAGATATAGGAAAGACGATAGTGTTGCAAATCCTACTGAAAGCAATATTAAATAGTGAAAGATATATCTATTCATCAAGAAAGGCCTAAAAAACTGCATTAATATCGTTGCTCCTAAAACTGCACCTATAATAAACATAATACATCCAATATGAGGGATTATACCATAAGCTATTCCCATTAAAGGGTTATTTCCCTTATATTCTTTTTTTGGCTTGCAACAATCGGGCAAGTTTTGATTATTTGATTTTTCTTCCATAACAGGAGGTAGAATGAAACACCTTATAAGCGATTGTATGAAACTAGTTTCAGTTAGTGTTTAAGAATAATAATATTAGTCATGCCTCTTCTTTTTCTTTCAACTAAACCTTTCCCTTCTAATCTATCTAACAAACGAGTAACTTTGACTTTTGTAAGTTTTGATTTATCTACCAAATCTGATTGAAATATTGTTCCATCTGCTTCCACAATCTTCTCAAAGATAAGTTTTTCATCATCACTTAAATCACTCATTACTTTCTGATAATTTTCTTTTGTAATCTTTTTAGGCTCAATTTGTTGTTTAATTGTTTTGACTTTTGTAATTATTTTTTCTTCTATCCCAAAGAATACTAAATATAATCCAATTATAATTATAAAGACCATTATCCCTATACTCATGTTAGTCTGAAAATTTATTGAACCCCACATTGGGCAGGTAGAGCCATGTTCACAAGAAGTATTAATAATCTCAGTCATTGCTCTATTAAAAGAGAATATTATAAAACCTATTAGTGCTGCTATTCCTAAAACTATAAATCCTGCAATTCGGTTCTTCATATTATAGGGAATAAATAATCTTATTTAAATATCTTCTTATTTTTTTTAGGGGTTAAACGGCGACCCCAAAACATCTTCTTTTTTCCAAAAAAGAAGCAAAAAAGGACGGCGACCCCTTTAAGATTTGACTGAAAAGCACTATCGTGCTAAAAACGAAATTGCCCTTAATGTTTTAATAGAAAGCCCTACGGGCTAGAGAGAGAATTCCCTTAAAAGATACTCTTGCTACGCAAGAATTGATAGAAAATTAAATTTAACTTCTCCGGTTTTTTGCTACGCAAAAAATCCTCGACCCCACTGCGTTCTCCTCGCTTTGCTCGTCGGGGCGTATAACAGCACTTTAAAGAGAAATGCCTCAGCTCGGCATTTCTCCAAATTTTTTCTCAGCTCTGAAAATTTTGCCAGCTCTGTTTCACGAGGGCAAAATTTTCGAGGAGAAAAAACTTCTTTAAATGCGATGTTCTTAGCAATAAAAATGAAGTTTTTTACCCGCCCAATTTTGAAGAGAACACTATCTACTTTAGCATACAAATCTTTTTATATCCCTTCTTCTTTTCTTTCGTCATGGATATTGTCAACCAAGTTGCAGATGAATTAGAGAAAAGAGGACAAGAAAGAATTTCTGGACATCTTTATGGGCTTCGACATGAACTTATAGGAAAGCCTTGTTTATATTCTTGTGATGGAGATTTAAAACCTGCAATTCCTTATGGTGCTTATAGATTAGATAAAGATGCAGAAATTCATGTTGCCGAATATAAACAAGGAAAACCACTTTTAGCTATCGCTTATTTTGATTCTCATTCATCTTGCGAAGGTTCAAATGTTCATGTCAAAGCACTTTCCGCAGTTAGTCCCGATGACTTAATTCCTGTCGACCCGTCTTCAAGAAGAGGACAGGAAATTTCTCATATAATTCTTTCTTGGTTGGTTGACAATCGTGATGGAACTTTTAGAGCAGAAGAAAGAAGAAGGAAAAGACTTGAACAAGAAGTAACTGCTTAATTTTGCGATAGTGTTCTCTCCTATTTTAATTTTCCCACCCTAAAACTTCATTTTTACTTCTTCGAAAAATCAAAGATTTTTCTCGACCACGTCCTGCGGACTTTCGCACTGCGGTGCTCAGGGCTAAGAACAGGGCTTAAACAGAAAATCCTTGCAGGATTTTCCCAAATTTTTTCTTTCAGAAAAAACTCTCGAGGTCACTTCGTTCTGCTCGAGCCCTACGGGTTGTTTAAGCCCGATTCAACGAAATTTTTTGCTCCACAAAAAACTCTGCGCGAGATTAATTTTAGTTATTCTATTCCCCACCCGAAGGATGTGCCTTAGAAAGATTTACTGAGAATATGCATCAGGGAATGTATTTAATACGCCTAAAGCCCCATAAGTAGGAATTGGGTCAGTAGCTCCAACAAGAAAACCTCTAACCATTCTATCTACACTTTTTTTATCGTCTGCACTACCGCCAAGTATTTGTACAAGTCCTTCAGACCCGCCACAAGCATTTAACATTCTTCCTGTTGCACCCGAAATGTCATCAGTCATACCATAGTCTAAGAATCTCTGTCTTAGTCTTTGTAACATTTCATTAAGTACTGCATTTCCATCTACCATGTTTTTAAGAATGCAAATGCCCTATATAAATATTTCTATATGTAACTACTATTAAAGGATAAAGGCACATCCTCCCCCACCCTTAAAATTAGTCTAAAATTAATCTCGCTTGCCACGCCTTGCAGGCTTTCAGAAAATCAAAGATTTTCTTCAGGTCGCTGAACAGCGATTAAAAAGAAATTTCTTGCAGAAATTTCCCATATTTTTGCTACGCAAAAACACTCGAGGTCACTTCGTTCCACTCGAGCCCTTCGGGTTGTTTAATCGCGATGTTAATTGCAATATTACTCGGTGGCAAAACAGCATAAATTTATTAAAGCCCTCTTATTCTAATACACTATGAGAAAATTAATCGACAAAGCTGCTGAATTTTTGGATGATTTAGCTTGGAAATTATCTCCTCATCCAGATTTGCCAATTGGCGAACCAGTTTGTAATGTTTCTGATGAAACTAATGAATGGAATAAGAGGGCTTTGGAACATGCTTGGCGACCAGGAAATGGTTTAATTCCTTATAGAAGAGAGTTCTCTCAAGAAGAAATGCAAAAAATGCAAGAGAGAACTTATGAAATGAATCGCCAAGCACTAGACTATGCTAATAGCCAAAGATAGTTTTTTGCCCCTGCGTCATACTGTGCCTACGCTTTGCTTCGGCATTTTTTCTTGCAGAAAAAACAATTAACAGCGCAGCCAAATCCTGAATTTATGAGAGATATGATACCCCATATGTTAGATCATTCTGAAGAATCCATAAAAAAAGTTACTTTTAAAGAAAGAGATCTAAGAGCGGTAATAGGTTTATCTGGAGGGCTAGATTCTTGTATCTCTGCTTGGTTAGTTTCTAATGCAATATCAAGGGGAATAAAAAGAAAAAGCTCGGATAATGGCAGATTAGTTTTAATGACTTTTAATGGGATGAGCCAAGAAGATTTGGAATACGGCGGGAGATTTGCAGAAGATTTGGAAAGAGATTTTGGAGATATTGATATAAAATATGTAGAAAAAGATATAAGGCCCTTAATGCGTTCTGTTCATGATTTTACTGATGATATGGTTCATACTACTAGAGGAACTAAAATTTATCCTGGAGAGTTAGCTACTAGATTAATAGACTTAGTAACCTTGGAATATGCTGATAAAACAGGCCATTGTGGAGTAGACTCTACAAACGGGAGTGAGATAATTTTGGGAGAGATTGTACTCGGTGCAGGGTTAGAATATTCTCCTATAAGCGATTTGTACAAAAGCCAAGTCTTTGATTTAGGAGAATTATTAGATGTTCCCCAGTATGTTTTAGACAGAAATCCTATAAACTCCACTTTTGGAACAGATAAAATTAGAAGTTATTTTGGAGAAATTCCAGAGGGATTCAGTGCAAGAGAGGTTTATGCAGTTTTAGATCCAGTTTTATTCCATATATTTGACAAAAATATGAAACCTCGAAGTATAGCTCGTAAATTAGGCCATTCTCAAGATTTTGTTGATAGAGTTTACCAAAGAGTTAGAAATCAAGATCATAGAAGAAAACACCCTTATTTTGCTTTAAACGATAGAAGAATAAATTTACCAAGAACCGTCAAAGGTAAACCAAATCAAGAGTTTAAAGAATATTTGGACGGTTGCTTTTTAAGATGAACATTATAATTTCTTCAGGATACGGAAATGGAAAAACAGAAATTGCTGCATTTGATGAAGCTCTTAATAATGCAGGTCTCTCTAATCTTAACTTAATTTATCTTTCTTCAGTTATACCTCAAAAAGCTCATATAAATCTTAAAAAAAAGAGTCCAAAGTATAAACATGGAGATAAAGCTTATGTAGTCTTGGCAAAGAATATCTCTAAAAATAATAAGAAAATAAGTGCAGGATTGGGTTGGGTCCAAGAAAAGAAATCTGGAGAAGGATTATTTGTTGAAATTATTGGAGAAAATAAAGCGAAAGTGATCAAAGATATTAAAGAAACTTTAAAACATATGAAGAAGCTGAGAAAAAAAGATTTTGGACCAATTAATTATGAGATTAAAGAAGCAAATTGCAAACAAGGATATAATTGTGTTATAGTAATAGCTTTATATCAAATAGAATCTTGGGATTTAAGTAAAAACAGATAGACTTTTAAAAGATCTAAACTTATTTAGGTTATGGATATAAAAATTTGGAAACAAAGGAGTTGTGAGAGTTGTTTATCTGTTTCTTTGATGAGTCTTTTAGAATCACAAAAGGGAATAAAATTAGAAGATGAAGAAGAGTTCAATATTCTTCTTGAAGGATTAAAATTTACTAGGATAGATTTTTCAACAGGACACTTAGCGTATCTCGCTAAAAAGCTCCCCAAATTAACATTTGAACAATATATAGATTTTGATATTTTTTACAAGATACTTTCAAAGTTAGAGATTCCAGAAAATCTTAAAATGTATTCTAAGAAGATTAATTTAAAATTTTTAAAAGAAATGACAAAAGAAAGCCCAGTAATAATCTATGTGGATATGTTTACCTTGGAAGGAGTTTACCATTATTCTCATTTTGTAGTTTTAACTGAAATTAACGATGAAAAAGCCATAATTTTTGATCCATGGTCTGGAGAACAAATAGAGATAAAGACTAAAATTTTAATGAGATCAATCAGTTATGTCCGGAATAGATTAAAAATTGCCCCTAAATTAATTAGAATAAAGTAATTTCGTGTAGCGTCTTCTTTTTAGAAAAAAGAAGCAAAAAGATGGAAATCCCCATTTTCTTTTTTTAAGAAAAAAAGAAACAAAAAAAGCACGCGTCTCTCTAATACATAGCCCACCCAAAAAATATTATTTCAAAATTTTATAAAACGGCATTCTCAAAAACTTTGATTCGCTAAAAAACTTTCAGTTTTTGGCGCCCCAAAAATCTACGATTTTTTAGGGTTTTGCCTTCGGCATCGTTGCACTAAAAATCAATCCTAACGGAGAGTTTAACAAATTTAGAGATTCCAGAAACTTGCAGTTTCTTCCATCCAAATTTTTGCTTCGCAAAAACTTCTCTAAATCCTGATGTTATGTCTAATTGTTCGAAGGCACTAAACTTTGAAAATTAAAGATAGTTAAAGATGGCACTTCAATACCCCCCGACCACCCGCCCCAATTAGGAGATGTGTGCTTTCGTGCTACGCACATTTAGTCAAAATCAAAGATTTTGAAATTTATAATTAAATTTTTTTCCACTCTAGAGAGACTCGCGGTTTTCCTGAAGGAAAACAGATAGTCGGCTTACGCCGATTAATTAGTTGTAACTATAAAGTAAGAAAGATTTAAATAATCTTTTTAGTATTTTAGAATATGGTAACTATAGAGCAAGAAAACCAAGGGCTAAGGTTAGATATCCAAAATTACGATGGATCTAATGGAGAAAGTATATCTGTTGGAAATTCCTCACAAAGAGATCCTAGAAACTATTTATTTAATTTTCAAAGAAAGCAGAGTAATCACGGATATACTTCTGGAGAAACTCTCTTTTTTAATGGAGATTGTGGTAATAATTTAATCATTTCTACTTATGAATCAAACCTTTTTAAAAATGTAAGGAATGCTTTTGTTTTAGCAAATGAAGACAGAGTTGAAATAAGTCCAATTGCTAATATTTGGGATGCAATATCTAGGGGAAACAGAATCTTGTCTGGAAAGATTAATTATTTTATTCCTCAGAGAGTTTTATCTAGAGAAAATTTACCTTCCGTAGATATTGAACAATTAAAGGAAGAACTAAAAATTAAATATGGGTTTGTTACAATGAATATAAATCCTTTATTAGAAGGAAGATCAAAAAATGGAACCTATATTTTGACTCAGGGAAAATCTAAATTTGTTTTAAAATACAGGGGAAATAATGAAGAAAGGGCAGAATCAATTTCTCAAGTATTAGGATCTATTGAAGATTACTTTCCAAGAGTCTTCCCAAGAATAGATAAAACCAAGAGTTATACTATTAAAATTGGAGAAAATTATTTTGGATTAGAAGAATTTATTGAAGCAAAAGAAAAGCCAGATTTAAATGTAGATTATTTTTCTCTATTAGGAGATCACACAGGAAGGCTACACAATTCTTTTTCTTTTTTTCTATCAGAGAATCCAAGTTTGACGGAAAGATTACAACGAAGAGATTCTTTTAATGAAGCAAGTATAATCTCAGTATATCTGGATTTAATGAACAATAATCCAAATAAAAATAGGTTTTTGGTTGATTTTTTAGACGAAATTTTAAGGAAAGGTTTCGTTGAGTTTTTACCAAAATTACCTAAGGCACTTATTCATAGAGATTTGAACTGGTCAAATATTTTTTGGGATACAAATAAGCCAAAAATAGTTGATTCAGAATCTATTGGAATTTATAGGAGATTAGAGGAACTTATCGCCCCATTACTTTTAGGAGAAAATATGGCAAGACCTAATTATGCTAAAGGTTCTCTTGAGAGAATGATGGAAAATTATAATGATTCAATAAGTGAACCCCTTATTCAGGAAGAAGAAAATATCCTTAGACCATTATTAAAATATTCTTTATTGAAATATTATGTTGTCCGTTCTATTAGGAGAAAAATTGAGGACTCAGACTATTTGGAGATTTTACATAAGAATCTAAACGAAATAGGGGGAAGAGATGATTAACAGAATTCCTTTTGAGATAGACTTCCCTTTTGAAATTTTTGATGATTCCAAAAAGATTGATTTTAGTAATCCTGATGAGAGAAAAAAGCTTTTTGATAGAAATATTTATCGTTTTTTATATTCTGGAAATAAAAATCCCTTATTAGAAAAAAGAAATAGGATATATCAAGGGTTATCTCAAAAAGTCGTAAATTCAATAAATAGAGATTCTCCTTCCCTAGAGGTTTTAAGTTGTTCCATTTTTGGTTCTTCTCTTTTTTCAGAAAAACCAGGAGATTTTGATTTTTTAGTAATTACAAAAGGAAATGAATTCTCTTTGGAAGAAACAACAATGAATTTAGAGGAAATTTCTTCAGAAGGATTTAAGAAAAATGAAGAATATAATGTTGGAATCTCTGTTAAAGGAGTAGATAATTTTAAGAAAGGAATTTGCAGTCCTTTATCGAGTGTTCCAGAAGAGTATCAAAAACAAATAATCTATCGTACATCAAGTGCATTATTCAGAAGACACATACCTCTTTTAGGATATGATTTTTTAAAAAATAGAGAATTATTCCAAAGAAATTTATATGCTCAAGCATCTGATTTGCTTATTAATACCTTTGATTTATATTATAATGATAATGAAAGGATAAAATTATGCCCTGATAAAAGAGCAAATAAAATTTTGTCTCGTATCTATGAAGCAGTCACTTATTTGAGTTTTGCAGAAGATAAGCCAGAAATAGGGCAATTAAGAAAACAAATTTCCAATTCTATTGGTTTTGGACTACCTCTTAGAGAAACGAAAAGGCTTTTTAATAGGGTAGTCTCTATTTATAATAATAAAACAGACAAAAAACCTAAAAATGAATAAAATATTTGCTTTTGATTATGATGACACCCTTGCTGAACATGGCGGAAAAATAGATAGAGAAATGTCTGGAATTTTATCAAAAATGATCTTAGGGGGACATAAAATCTCTATAATTACTTCTAGAACTATGTATTGGTTAGAAAAGAATAATATAAATATTTTAGAAATGATTTTTCCAGATTTTTCCAGTTTATCTAATCTAGACATTAAGAGAATAAAAGAAAATTTCATCCTTTATACTGGAAGAGGTAACGAAAAATTTTCCCCTGAAATTTCTAATGATAAATTTAATTTTTATGAAAAAGTATCTTATAGAAAATCTCTCACATTAGAACAAGTCTTTAAAATTCAAGAGATCATTAAACAAGAATTGCCTAAAAAAATATTTTCTGGAAAAAATTATACTAAACAATTTTCTTCTAGAGATCTTCAGAGCATATTGAGAGTAATTATGCGAATTGAGAAAATTCAGAATTCGTCAAAGAATAAGATATTATCAAATATTAAATATAAATTAAACAAAATAGGTAATTTATCCAAAATTCTTTTAGAGATTAACGGGAATTATATTAGTTTTAGTTTTAAGAATAAATCTTTTGCAATTAAAGATTTATTAAAAAATAATCCTTCATACCATCTAGATTATTATGGAGATTCTCCATTAGAAAACGATAAACCCATCTTTGATTTAGCAAAAGGTAAAATGAAAAATAAATTAAGTTTTATTTGCGTAGAAAACCCCGTCCATACTTTAAGTTTAGTTAAGGTTCATTGTGGAGCACCCCAAAATGAATCTGGCAATATTTTGGATGTTTTGTCTATTAAAGGAGCAAGAGAAAATATAAAAGAAAGAATAAAAGATTATTGGAAATCAATAGGCTTACAGATATCTTGGATCTCTCCCATGTTGTCTATTCTAGAAAATAATCAAGATAATGAAAATTTAGCCGTTTTTAAAATTAGAAATAAATTTCCTTCTTTGGGAAATAAAAAGAGCTTAGATTATTCTAGAAAATTAATCCAATTTAGGAAGAAGAAGATAAAAAATTTAGCTAAGAGAATAAATGGTTTTTTAATCAAGGGTTCTGTAGCAGATATTGGGGGCAGGGCAGATGATTTCATGGAAGAGATATTAAAAATAAATAATTCCGTAAAAAAAGCTTATGTTACAGACATTGGGGCGTTTTCAGAAAGATCTAAGAATCCAAAAATAGATTTTATTGTTCAACCTTCTTTAGTCAAAACTCCTTTCTTAGAAAATCAATTAAACAATCTTGTTCTTTCTTTAATTCTGCATCATATGGATAATTTAGATCAAGAAATATTTATTAAACATCTTGTAAGTATTTTGAGGGCTAAAGGAAGATTAATTCTTATTGAAGAGGGTTATCCTGAAAGTTGTCTTAATGAAAATTTATCTCAGAATATTAAACAATTTTTATCTTTTGAAAAGAACATAAAAATGAAAATAATTTCTTTTTATGATTGGTTTGGGAACAAAATAATGAGAAATAGAGATAATACCGCATTAACTTTTAATTATAAAACAATTGAAGAGTGGGAAGAAATATTTAGTAAAGCTGGATTGACATTGATTCATTCTGAATTTATTGGGAAAAAGCCTAAACATTTAGATTTATATCCTCCAAAAATAATCATGGTCTTTGAAAAAATGGAGAAAGATAAAAAATGAGACCTCTGATATGTTGCAGTGTTGAAAATTTAAAGGAATTTTCTTTTGAAGATTATCCATTTGAGGGGTATGAATTTAAGACTTTTGGAAGAGGATTTAGTCCAAACATAATCTTATTAATAAAATTAAAAGAAATGTTTAAAGGAAAAGAATTATCTTTGCATAGCCAATTAAGTAGAATTTTTAGTTCTAGAGAAAAGGGTTTTCCAGAATTTTCTGAAGCAGAAATGAATATCTTAAAATCTGAGATAATTATTTCAAAAATTATAGGAATTAAGCAGATAAATTTTCATATGAAAGAAACAGAATTTACTGAAGATGAAACCAAAAAATTCAATGAAATTATAAATTTTGCTAATAAAAATGGAATAGAGATGATTTATGAAAACCATGTTTGTTCAGAGGAAGTGATCTTTAGAGTTCTAAAAAATTTCCCGAGGATTCAATTTTGTTTAGATATAGGTCATTTAAATGTAGCAGTCCACATGGGTAAATTTAAAATGAATCTGGATGAATTTCTGGAAAAGGTAAAATCGAGATTAGTTCATATTCATGCACATAACAATTACGGAGAAAAAGATGAACATAATTCTTTAGACGAAGGAAATTTTAATTGGAGAAATGTTTTAGATTACTTAGGTAAGGATCATTTAAAAAAAGTAATTATTGAATCCAAGAAAAAAGAAGATATATTAAAATCAAAAAAATTATTATTAAACTACTTTAAAGAATAAAACTTTCGCTTTTCGTAGCGACTTCTTTTAGAAAAAGAAGCAAAAGCGAGTCTCTCCACCTCAAAAAATTTATTTTCTTTTTAGAAAAAAGAAACAAAAAAGAGCGCGTGCCCTAAAAGATAGTCTTCTACGAAGATAATTTATATAATAAAACTCAAACTCAACTCTGCGGTTTTTTCTTTTCAAGAAAAAATCCTCGGGGACGTCTTGCAGACTTTCGCTTCTCTCACCCTCTTTTTTCGGGACACATTTTTCCCAAATTTTTCCTTCGGAAAAACTCTCGAGCGTTCCACAATTTTTCCAGCTCTGACTTCGTCGAGGGAAAAATTTCTACACCTCGAGCCCTACGGGTTTTTTAATCGCGATGTTCAACTCAATAAATTTCTGGCGGTAACTCAATACCCCTCCCTCCTGCATTACCTAATTAATTCTAAAAATTATAAAAGAAAAGATTTATATAGTATTTCTTACATATCTTACTATTAAGAGGAAAATAAAATGCAAGATGAAATCAAAGACATAAAAATTGTGAAGATTACAAATAAAGGGCAGATTTGTATTCCTAGTGTAGCAAGATCACTAGCAGGATTCAAGGAAGGAACAAAAATTAGCGTGGTAGTTTATTCTGACCGTGTTGAGTTAAAGCCACTTAAAAAAATAAGTGAAGATATGTTTCCGGCTTTAATTTCTGAAGAAGTTCTTGCAGAAGCATGGGATACTCCAGAAGAGGATGAAATATGGAAGGATTTATGAATTATGAAAAAGGGGATGTTGTAATTTTTAAATTTCCTTTTTCCAAGGGTGAAAAAGCTAAGAAAAGACCTTCTTTAGTTGTGGTAAAATTAAGAGGAGAGAGTGTTATACTCTGCCAAATTACTGGGCAACAAAGACCAGATCCAAATATTCTAGAGTTAAAAAGAAAAGAATTTCAATCTGGAGGAATTTCAAGAGATAGTTTTATTCGTCCATCTGTTTTGTTTACAATTAACAAGTCAAGGATAGAATACAAAGCAGGAAGATTAAACCAAGAAAAAATTAAACAGGTTGAAAACGAACTTGTTAAGATTTTTACACAATAATTCCCAAAAGAATATTTTTCAGATACAAAATAAAATTTTACCCCCACAACTTTATAAAAGGAACAATCTATCTTATAAAATCATGAAGGAGTTCACACTGCCAGATTATAATGGAGGAAGTATAGTTAATTTAATGAGTTCTATTGCTAATTCTTTTGGAACAAAAACAATATATCGTCCTCTTAAAATTCTTCCTCCTGAAAAACTTAAAGACAAGAAGAATATAGCACTTTTGATTATAGATGGAATGGGTTATGAATATCTTAAGAAAAAAGAAAAGATGACTATACTTAATGATTATCTTGCTGGTTCAATGACCTCTGTTTTTTTACCTACTACTGCTTCAGCAATAACAACCTTTCTTACAGGTGTTGCTCCACAACAACACGCATTTACTGGATGGTATATGTTGCTTAAAGAAATTGGAGTGGTTTCAACAATATTGCCCTTTTCTCCAAGAGTTGGTGGAGATGCTTTTAGTAGTCAAGGAATTGAAGTGAAAGATGTGTTAAACCAAAAAGCATTTACTAGCAAGATAAAAGCGAGCAATTTTTCAATAAAGCATAAAAAAATTGCCTATTCAGATTTTTCAAAAGAGATGTCAAAAAATTCAAAGATTCTTCCTTATGGAACTTTGAATGGATTTTTTATGCAAATCAAGAAAGCTATAACTTCCAACAACAGGCGAAAATATATCTATGCCTACTGGCCTGAATTAGATTCCCTAAATCATAAACATGGTGTTGAACATAAAAAAGCAGAGAAACATTTTAAACAAATAGACAAAAAATTGAGAAGTTTCATTAAAAGTCTAAAAGGAACAAACACTCTTTTGATAATAACAGCAGACCACGGATTTACAAACACTCCTGTTGAGAGAATTATCAAATTAGAAGAACATCCAAAAATGAAAGAGTGTTTAACACTGCCTCTTTGCGGAGAGGGAAGAGTTGCTTATTGTTATGTTCATCCTGAAAAAACTAATCAATTTGAGAATTATGTTAAGAAAAAGTTGGGTAAATATTGTCTTCTTTTCAAAAGTCAAGAATTGATAAAGAAAAATTATTTTGGATTAAAAGAACCAAATCCAAAACTTTTTGATAGAATAGGAGATTATATTCTTGTGTTTAAAGAAAATTATATAATCAAAGATAAGATTAAAAAATACAAGAAAAAGAAAAAACCTAATATTGGACATCACGGAGGAGTTAGTAGAAATGAAATGATTGTTCCTTTAGTCCTTATAGATTGTTAAAAATCCCCATTTTCTTTTTTAGAAAGAAAGAAACAAAAAAGCACACCTCAAATTTTATGGGATGGCTATTTGCCCGCGACCCGCTCTTTCTAATTGATAAAAAGTTACTGAAAAAGCAAATCACTCGACCCACCAAAAACTAAGAGAGATTTTAGAAATATTATATGCTCTTTTTCAAATTAGATTAATAATAAAAATTTTTCTGGACTAATAATCTTTATCATATCATAAGCTTTTAATTTTAATAAGTGTTTATCTTGGCTTATAATAAAATCTGCTTTCCCACTTATTCCTGCTTCAAGAAATTTATTATCATTAGGATCATTTTTTATAATACTAAGTTTTATTGTAGGTTCAACAATAATAGAATTTTTAATTATCAATCTTCTCCATTCTTCTATCATATTCCCAGGCATTTGAATTTTGAAATTTTTTAATGTTTTTACAAACTCTTCTAGAATCTCTATAGAACTAACTAATTCAAAATCCTTATTTTTCCATTTATTTATTATTTTGGAACAAAAATTTCCTTCCCAGAAAATTCCAGAGACAAAAACATTCGTATCAAGGACAACCCTCATTTTATTCTGCTTTGTTTAATTGCTTTTTCTACATCAGAATCTTTTATTCCCTTATTTTTAGCAAAATCTCTTGTTTTTTTGAGTAGTTTATCTATTCCGCTAAAAGAAGGCATCTCTAGTTTTTTCAATATAATTGTATTATTTTCTCCAATAACAACAAATTTTTCCCCAGTGTGAATTCTCATTTTGTCTCTCAAATTTTGAGGAATAACTACTTGCCCTCTTGAACTTACACTTGTTATTTCAACATTTTCCATTTTAACCTCCCAATAAGTTTATGTTATTAGTAAGATTATCTTATTTATAAACCTTTCGAAATCCCCCTTTTCTTTAAAAAAAGCACACTTCACTCTAATAAATAACCCGAAAGAATATTATTTCAGATTAATAAAAATATCATTCAAAAATTCAAACTAACAAGAATAACAACAAACTTAAATATTACTATTTTATATTTATATTATGAACCTAATAGACATCCACTCACATCTAGATCATAGCAAATTTAAATCAGACTTAGATAAAGTTATTGAAAGAGCAAAAAAACAAGGAGTAAAAAAAATAATAACTTCAGGAGTAAATTCTTCAACAAACAGATTAATTTTAGAAATTCAGAAAAAATATCCTGAAATAATTGAATGTTCTTTTGGAATCTACCCCCTAGATGCTTTAGCTTCTGAAATGAATCAAGGAGAATCTTCTGGCTTTGTAAGAGATATTGAAAAATTTGATTTAAATAAAGAACTAAAATGGATAGAAAAAAATAAAGATAAATGTTTGGCAATAGGAGAAGCAGGATTAGATTATAAGTTTACTAAACAAGAAAAATTAAAACAAGAACAAAAAAAGATATTTGAAAAAGTTATTAAGTTAACAGAGAAAATAAACAAACCAGTAATAGTACATACAAGAAAAGCTGAACTTGATTCAGTAGAAATGTTAGAAAAATCAAAAATAAAAAACATAATTCTACATTGTTTTAATGGAAGAAAACATTTAATTAAAAGAGCAGTTGAAAATAAGTGGTATTTATCAATACCTCCAATTATAACAAGGCTTCAACATTTTCAAATGCTAGCTGAAATAGTACCTTTGACTCAGATTTTAACAGAAACAGATTCTCCATATTTATCACCAGTTTCAGGAGAAAGAAATGAATCTTCCAATGTAAAAACCACAATAAAGGAAATAGCAAAAATAAAAAACCTTTCTGAGGAAAAAACAGCAGAACAAATATATAAAAATTTTAAAAACATATTTTTAAAATGAAATCAAAAAAAATACAAGAAATAAAACAAAACATATCTTCTTTATTAAGTAATATCTCAGATAATATTGATTCTTTGTATGAGATAGCTACAAAAGATGAAAAAACAAAAATTTATAATTATAAATTTTTTTCAGAATTATTTAGCATAGAATTTGAAAAAGCAAAAAGAGGACAAAAACTTTCACTTGCAATATTTGATATAGATTATTTTAAAAAAATAAATTCAAAATATGGACATATTAAGGCAGATGATTTTTTAGTAAAAATAGCAAAAATAATTCAAAATAGCATAAGAAAATCAGATATTTTAGCAAGATTTGGAGGAGAAGAATTTATTTTATTATTGCCTCTGACTTCAAAAACAAAAGCTAAAAAAACAGCTGAAAGAATAAGAAGACAAATTGAAAAAAATTTTAAAAAATACAACATAACAATTTCTGGAGGGATTTCACAATACAAGAAAAAAGACACTAAATCTAATTTTAAGAAAAGAGCTGATAAAGCATTATATAAAGCAAAAAAAGTGAGGAACAAAATGGTTTGCTTATAGTTAAAATGAATTTAATTAATGAAATAAAATCTGGAAAAGTTTTCATATATCCTACGGATACAGTATACGGGTTAGGGTGCAATGCATTAAATAAGAAAGCAGTAGAAAAAATCAAAAATATTAAAAAAAGAAATAAAAATAAACCTCTTTCTATAATATCTCCAGATTATAAATGGATAGAAAGAAAGTGTATCATTAATTTGGATTTAAAAAAATATCTTCCTGGGCCATATACCCTTATTTTAAAAAAGAGAGATAAAAATTTTCTTAAACATATATCTAAAACAGAATTTTTAGGAATTAGGATTCCTGACAATGAGTTTAGTTATAAAGTCCAAAAATCAGGAGTCCCTTTTGTAACAACCTCAGTTAATAAGTCAGGAGAGAAGCCTGCATCTCAAATAAAGGAAATTCCTGAAGAAATAAAAAGCCAAGCAGATATTATCATAGATAAAGGAAAGTTGTCTGGAAAACCCTCTACCTTGATTATGGGAGAGGAAAAAATAAAAAGAGACAGATAAAAATCAACTAAGAAAAATAAAATTCTTCATTTAAATCATCACTATGAGCTATTAAATCAGTTGCTGTGATTATTCCTATTAATTCACTTTTCTTCATAACTGGTAGTCTTTTTATTTTATTTTTAGACATAATAAAAGCAGCATCATCTATACTTTGATTGTGTTCAATTGATTCAACTGTTTTTGACATAACTTTGGAAACACTTTTGTTTGAATTTGAAAAATTTTTCATAATATCTCTTTCTGTAATTATTCCTGAAATTTTCTTTCCTTTAATAACAATTAAACTTCCTATATTTTCATCAGACATTATTTTAGCTACCTGTTTTAAAGAAATATTATCTTTTACAACCTTCACCTTACTCATTATTTCAGAAACTTTCATTTGATATAAATTACTTATTTAATTTGTTATAGATTAAAGCAAATATTAAGGAAATGAAAAAAACATCAATTCCAGAATATATTCCAGCTAAAATTATTCCAATAATAGACAGAGATGCTCCAAAAAATCCATAAATACTTAAGATTATCCTTCCTGCTAAAACAGCATATCCAAACTTGGTAAAAATCAGAGTTATTATCACACATAACGAAGTCACTATCCCCCAAGCTAAACCAAAATTAACTGAATTTAATTTTAGATATTTTTCTGTTTTTTGGCTCCTCTTTTTTATCTCTTTTTTCTTCATGTTAAATTTAATATTTTTTTATTTATAAATCTACGCCCCAACCAGGAATCGAACCTGGACGCCCAAAGGGCCAAGCACTCCAAGCTTGTGCAATACCATTATGCGATTGGGGCTTTAAATTGTTAGAAAAAGTTAATTTTTAAATTATTTGGTTAAGAAACTTTCTAAATCTTGCCAAATTTTATCAGTAACTTCTGTTTTAGATAATCTTTTTCCTGTTTCATGATTCACACAATCAATTAAAAGCCAGTCATTTTTTGATTTACACAACCAAGAAAAAGTTTCCATAACTCTTTCCTGATAATCTTCATTTGATTCATGCCCATCTTGTTTTCTTTCTTCTCTATCCATAGCTTTAACAGACTCAGTTCTAGGAACCCATAATCCATAAGTTCTATCTGGCATTGCAACTCCTAATCTTTTTTCAAAATCTATATTCCACTTAACAAAATCTTCTCTTTCTTCTGGAGGAAGTTTAGCTGCCTGATGAATCCAGTTACTTCCAATATATCTATCACATAAAATGTTTGTTCCAGAAATTAAATGATATCCTATTAATGATGCTTTCTCTTCTCTATTCCAGGCATAAGGTGCTGCTGATTGTTTTGGTGGAAGTTTAGCTGGATCTCCAAATTCTCCATTTAAATAAGCTCTTATCATTTTTCCTGTAGTAGTAGTATAATCAGGAAAACTAAAACTAAATATTTTTATTCCAGAACTTTTTGCTCTTTCTAATAATCTTTTTGTTTGAGTTGCTTTTCCTGCACCATCACTTCCCTCTATTGATATTATTTTGCCTCTTTTTGCCATTTTCACTCTTCAACATTATAAGCCTTTCCTTCTTCTGCTTCTTGTTTTAATCTTGCTCTTCCTGACTCAAATAAAGCTTGAACCATTTCAGAATCAGAATTCCATGTTCTTTCTTCAAAACTTCTTTGTTTTAAAGTTTTAAGAAAACCCTTAAAATTATTAAAATAACTTCCATAAATATGGTAAGAATCAGCAATATGAATATATTGTCCTGGTTTTATTTCTCTTCCTTTTCTTTTTGAAACCTCTTCTGCCACATATCTTTGAATATCTGTAAATGCCCACATATTCATAAAAGCAGCTTTAAAAGCATCATTACTTCTCATATGCATATTTAATCTTAATTCATCTCCAAAAATTCTAAACCACATTCTTTGTAAACAAGCAGGATCATCAACAGTTGGGTCAACATCAGGTTTCCATGTAATTGCTTGTGCTCTTCTTGTGTGAGGGGCTTCAGATAATTTTGGGATAACTTGTTCATTAATCTGGTCAATTAATTTAACTTTTCCTGTTTTATCCCTAACATCATATTCAAATAATCTTTGATGGTAAGTATAACTCCATTTTCCCTCTTCTGGATTTACCCATGAATCATGAACACCATTTGTTACTTCTTGTCTATAAACTTCTAAATCTTCTAAACCTCCAGGAAAAGCCTTATGAATTCTTGGTTCTTGAAAAGGATTTGCAACAACAATAGTGGCTGTGACATCTCTTGATTTAGGGTCTTCTGGTTTATCATATTCGGTTTTAATTCTATCCCCTTCCTCCCATGTTTTTACTACTGATTTTTCCCATGCTTCTGGCAAAGTTTTAGCATCAACATATATATTTGAAGTCATAGCATAGAATGAAAAATGTTTTTTATAAATAAATAGGTAATAAAAAATATATTTTCAAGTTAAACTTTAGTTTCAATTTTAATTGAAACACTTCTTGGAATAGAAATTCTCATAATAGAATGAAGAACCTTATCATTAGCAGGCAAATCAATAACTCTTTTATGAATTCTCATCTCATACCTATCAAAAGTAGCAGTACCATCACCACAAGGAGATTTTCTTGTAGTAACTTTTAATCTTTTAGTTGGAAGAGGGGTAGGCCCTGAAATAACAACCCCTGATTTGCCAGCTATCTCTTTAATTGTCTGGCATACACTATTTAAAGCTGTTATATCCACACTACTTAACTTAATTCTTACTCTTGCCATAATATAAATTAACAATTAGTCCAGTTTAAAAAGCTTACTATTCATTTTTATACATGTATCTAAATCAGGAATTAGATTCATATTAATAGATTTTTTTGGTTCTATCCATTTAAAATTTTTATGTTCTTTTTTATTTATTTTAATAGGTCTATTAATTAAAATCCCCAATATTTAAACCAGTTTCTTCATTTATTTCTCTTTTAATAGCTTTATGTAGATTTTCATTATTTTGAATTTTCCCAGCAGGCAAGCCCCAGGTATTTCCTTCTGGTTTTTTATCTTGTCTATGTAGTAGGAGAATTTTCTTTTGATTTTCACAAAAACTTGCAACAACCTCAAATACAGGATTAAAATTTTTTGGTTCTTCTTTTTTTATCATATATAAAATAACTTTTTAAACTTTAAATTCATTTTCTTTATATGAAATTAAGAATATTAATTTTCTGTTTAATATTAATTAATTTTCTTTTAATTGGTTATTTGATTTCTGAAAATGAAAATTATGAAACAGCTTTAGTTTTAGAAATAATTGATGGAGACACTATTAAGACAGATATAGGCACAATTAGACTGTTAGGCATAAATTGTCCCGAAAAAAATAAATATTATTATGAACAAAGCAAAAATTATCTTGAAAATCTACAAAATAAACAAATAAAATTATTTAAGACAAGTGAAAATAAAGACAGATATAACAGAAAATTAAGATATATATTTTTTCAGGGAAAAAATATTAATCTTGAAATAATAAAAAAAGGATTAGGACATACTTATTATTATGATAATGATAAATTTACATCTTCTTTAGAGTCAAGAGAAATAATAGCAAGACAACAAGAAAGAGGGATATGGAAATCAAGCAAAAACCAATGTAAAAATTGTATTAAACTTGTCAAATTAAATCACATAGATCCAGGAGAATATTTAATTTTAAAAAATTTTTGTAGATTTGATTGTAATTTATCTGGGTGGAATATAAAAGATGAGGCAAATCATTTTAAGATTTTAGATTTTTCACTAAATCCAGGAGAACAATATCAAGTGAATTATTCTGGAAGAATCTGGAATGATGCTGGAGATAGCTTATTTTTACGTGATGAGAAAGGTTTATTAGTTTTGTTTTATGAATATTAATTATGGAAATATTAACCCAAATATTACTTGCCTTTGTCCAAGCAGCAACCGAGTTTTTACCTATATCAAGTTCAGGGCATCTGGCTTTAATCTCAAATTTAATTTCAAAACCAGATTTATCTTTTATTATAACATTACATCTAGCTTCATTAATAGCAGTAATTATTTTTACAAGAAAAGAGATATATAAAATGATAACTTTTCAAAAAAAACATAGAAAATTATGGCTATATTTAATCATAGCAACAATTCCGGCAGGTTTAGTAGGAATTTTTCTTAGTGATTTTATAGAATCAACTTTTTCATCATATTTGTTTTTAGGAATATTTTTTATTTTTACCGGATTAGTTTTGATATTAACCAAATTAACTTATACTTATTCTTTTCTTAATTCTAAAAACTCTCTGATTATAGGTTTATTTCAATCCTTAGCTTTATTCCCAGGAATTTCAAGAAGCGGGATGACAATTTCTTCTGGATTGTTTTCTGGAATAGAGAGAGAAACAGCAGTTAAATTTTCTTTCCTATTATTCATACCATTATCAATAGGGGCTTTTATCTTAAATCTGGCTAAAACACAGGCTTATTTTTCTTTTTCATTAATAATCCCTTTTTTAGTAACTTTAATTTTCTCTATCTTATTTTTAAATTTATTATTAAAAATAGTTAAGAAAAATTATTTTTGGCTTTTTTCTTTTTATTGTTTTTTAATTGGTTTAATTTCTCTAATTTTATACCTTAGATAATCTTAAAAAAAGTAATTATTTTTTCTTTTTCTGATAGAAAAGTTTATAAACATATAGCAACTATATAACTTACTATGGATACTACAATACAAATAAGTAAGGAGTTGTTAAAAAAATTACAATCCTTAAAAATTCATTCCAAAGAGAGCTATGAAGAATTAATCTGGGATTTAATAGATGATAGAATGGAATTAAGCAAAGAAACAAAAAGAGCAATAAAAGAATATGAAAACGATATAAAACAAGGAAATCTTAATAAATTTACAAATTTAGAAGATGTGAAAAAGGAGTTAAAATTAAATGCATAGTTTGTTTTTTTATAATAACGCAAAAAAGCAATTAAGCAAACTCCCCGATAATGTTCAAAAAAGAATGATTAATTCTTTAGAGAGAATAAAGATAAGGCCTTTTCATTTTATTAAAAGAAAAGAAGGAACCCCCTATTTTATATTAAGGATAGGAGAATACAGAATTATTTTAGATGTTAAAAGAGATAAAATGATAATAATTGTAATTGAGATAGGACACAGAAAAAATATCTATAAAAAGTAATTATTTTTTCTTTTCTTGATTATTACTTTTAAATTTTTCCTTAATCTTTTTTTCTAATTTTTTCCTTTTCCTTTTCCTTCCCATTCTTGTAACTGTCACCATAATAAATATAACTGCAATAGTAACAATCACCGCTGAAAAAATATCATACATGTAAGGTTTTGAAAACCAGCCAACATTAATTAAAAACTCATCAATAAGACTTCTAATAGCGTCTCTCCAAACTAATGCAATAATAAAACCAAAACTTGCAACTACTGGCCCAGTCACATCACTTTTTATTTCGTCTTTGATTGCTTCTAACTCTCCTTTTAATTTAGCTATAACTTCTTTTTTTGGCTTTTTATTTTCTTCTTTTTTCATATTTAAATTAATTATTTTTTATTTTTAAACTTATCTCAACACTCACTTCTAACTCTATCTGTACTTTCAGCTATTTTCTCACTATTAAAACAAACTAAATTTTCTTTTTTAATTCTATCAGCATAATAGCAGGTACAAAGATAATATTTATCTGAATTAATACTTCCTACAAATTTAGCTCCTTTTTCACATCCTAACTCTATACATTTTTTTTGATTTTCACTTAATTTTTCTGGATTTGGATATTCTCTGTTATTAGAATAAAAATAAACAATTACTGAAAATAAAATAAGAAATAATAAAATTACTATAACTAATATGACTGAATATTTTTTATTAGGTTTTATTTCTTTTTGATATTCTTGTTTCATTTTGTGAAGATTTCCATTTCTTTTTTCCAGAAGGAACCACATAAATTTTTTGAACTTTAAATGACTTATAAACTGACTCTAAAATATCAGTTCCAGCATAACCAGCTAATAAAGATAACCTATAATCAAAATTAAAAATTAAACCAACAAACATTCCTATTAACATAGCAACAAAAGCAGTTATAATCCAATACCCCCATAATATCTGTCTCTTTAAAGCCATAGCTTTTAATAATCCTACCAATCCACGAGTTAAACCTCCAGCCATTCCTAATGCTCCTGGCAATATTAATGTTGATATTAATTCATTCATTTTTCCTCTTTTTTATTATTAGATTTCAATAATTTTTAAATGTTTTCTTTGTTCTGTATCACCATAAAATTTAAATAACTCTGTAAAAAGGATTAAGGCATGGAAGAAAAAAAATCAAGAAGTTACAGAGATTTAATTGTCGATAGCCCCTTTATTGCAGAGTTTTATTGTGAAAAAGGAGTTTATAGACCTATAGTTAATGAAAATCCAAGAAAAGCAAATATCCCAGTTTTAAATGAAGATTTTATTAGAGCAGGAAATATTATTAGAAGAGCAACAGGAACGTGTTTTTATGATGCTAATTTTGATGAAAACCCAAGATATATATCAAGAAAAGGAAATTCATTAAGTTGTAGTCAAAATGGATTAAATGAGGTTTTTTATATTATGGGAGGTATTGTTGCTTTAAAAAGATCTAATCCCTCAATATTTTTAATTCATGAAACAAAAAAAGGGTTACAAGATCTTTCTTTTAGAACAGGATTGCCACTGCCTTTAACTGAAAGAGTAACTGGCAAAGAGTTAGAATAATTATTTTTTAAATTTAATATGTTTTTTTCCTATCTTGCTTTTATATTCATGATTTCTTTTACATAATTTACAATAATAAGTTTTATTATGATATGGTTTATATCTTGAAAATATCTTAACAAAATCAGAAGCATATTTTTGGCTTGGTTTTTTTCCTGTTCTTAAACTTCTTCTTGCACTTCTCCATAAAATCTGATTAATTAATTCTTCTACTGTTAAAAAATCTCTTTTAGCTCTTTTTTTCAGTTCATCTACAAGTTCTTTATCTAATCTTACTGAGAAAGTTTTCTTCTTCACCATCTTTTTATTATTCTAATTTAATTAGATATTTAAGTTTTTCTCTTCAGTTCTCTCTGATTTAGATAAACCATTAATACTGCTATAACAATAAACAACCAATCAATAAAAAAAGTTAAAGCTAAAGATACTAATCCTATCAAAGAATATATTATAACTTTTTTATTTAACTTCTTTTTCATCTTCTTCTAGAAAAATTCCTTTTCCTACCATCTCTCCTATTTTCTCTTCTGTCATTTTTCCTACCATCTCTGTTCCTATCATTTCTTCCAAAATTTTTGTTTCCTCTTCTGCCCTCTTTTCTGTCATTTTTCCTATTATTTCTTTTATCTCTCCAATCCCCCTTGTCTTTGTCATTTCTTCCAAAATTTTTGTTTCTAAAACCCCTTTTAAATTTCCTACTATCATCAACAACTATTTTTACTTTTTTTACATAAGGGGTTGCTTGTTTTTTAATATCTGTTTCAATACCTTTTAAAACAGCTGTAAAATTATCATAATCTCTGCTAGCAAGAATATTAATTGCCTTTCCTTTTTCACCTGCTCTGGCTGTTCTTCCAATCCTATGAGTATATTCTTTTCCTGTTTTTGGGATATCATAGTTATAAATATGGCTTACATTTTTAATATCTAAACCTCTTGCCGCCACATCTGTTGCAACTAAAACTTTAATATTGCTTTTATGAAATCTTTCCATAGTGCTTGTCCTTTTACTTTGAGAAAAACCACCATGGATTGCAATAGCATTAATGTTATTAATTTTAAGATTTTCAGCAACAAAATCAACATTTCTTTTTGTATTGCAAAAAACCATCACTAAATCTGATTTTTCATTTTTCAATAAATGAACAAGTAAAGAAAATTTTAAACCATCTGGAACATCATAATATATTTGTTCTAGATTTTCTTCAGAAACATAATTTTCAGCACTTATTTTAATTGGATTTTTCATATATCTTTCCCCAATTTTTTCAATTTCATAAGAAATAGTAGCTGAAAATAATAATGTTTGTTTATTTTTATTACATAAAGAAACTATTTTTTCTACATCATCAATAAAACCCATGTCTAACATTCTGTCTGCTTCATCTAAAACAAGTGTCTGAATTTCATTTAAATAAATTGTATTTCTATTTATATGGTCTAATAATCTTCCTGGTGTTCCTACAATTATATCAGCTTTTTTCAATGCTTTAATTTGATTTACTATAGAAACTCCTCCATAAACTGCTACGCTTCTTAAAGGGTTATACTTAGAGAATTTTTTTATAGTATCATTAATTTGTTGTGCAAGTTCTCTTGTTGGAGTTAGTATTAATGCCTGAATTCCTTTTCCTGGTTTTGAATTTTGAATTATTCTTGAAATAAATGCAAGTGTTTTTCCACTTCCAGTTGCAGAGCCAGCTATAATATCCTTACCTTTTAATATTAAAGGAATTGTTTTGTCCTGAATTTCACTTGGTTTTTCAAATTTATGTTCTTTTATGACTTTTATTATTCCTTCACCTAAACCTAGTTTTCTAAAATTTTCCATGTTTTTGTTTAAATTTATATTTACACTATTTACTATATTGTTTTATTAAAAAAAGAAAAAGATAATTCCTAACTTTTTCTTATCAACTATTAATATAATCTGTATTTAGTTTTTATTTCTAAAAATAGTTATAATTAAGTCCTTTTAAAGCTATGCTTTATTATTATTTCTGAACGCCCTGACCGGGAATTGAACCCGGATCTGGACCGTTCTGCTCATCTTGGTTTCTTTGACAAACGACAGGGTCCTATGCTAACCACTACACCACCAGGGCATGATTTTTTAAGAGAAAATCAGTTTTTAAATCTTACTTATTAGAATTTTAGTTAAAATTTAAATACTTATTTAACTAAGAGATATTATGAATAAAAAAGCAAAAGCAGAGGTAATTTTAATTATTATCTTAATAATCTTACTAACATTTTCTTTATATTATTTTTATATATCTGATTTTAATTCTGTTCCAATAAAATTATCAATAAAAAACAAACCTTCAGAAAATGAAACAAGCTTTGATTCAGATTTCCAGCACTATAAAAACATGAGATTTTCTGAAACAAGATTAAGAGTTTATATAAATGATATTTGTTCTCAAGAAAAAGAAACAAGAATTAAACAAGCTTTAACAAGATTAGAACAAGAAACAGAAATATTAGAATTTTATCAAACCAATACAAGAGAGAATGCAGAGATAATAGCTGAATGTGAAGAAACAAGTCAAGAAATTCCTGGAAAATATTTTATAGCAGGAGAAGGAGGCCCAACTAAAATAATCAATACTTCTGGATTTTTTGTTATAGAAGATGGAAAAATACTTTTATATTATTCAGATTCAAGATGTGATAATTATAATATTGAATTACATGAACTCTTACATGTTTTTGGATTTAAACATTCAGAAAATAAAAATAGTATCATGTATAATGCAACAGATTGCAACCAAGTACTAACTAATGATATAAAAGATGAGTTAAAAAGATTATACTCTTTCCCTTCTTTACCTGACTTATATCTAACAAATGTCTCAGCAATAAAAAAAGGAAGATATCTTAATTTTTCTTTAACAATAAAAAATAAAGGATTAAAAATAGCAGAAAATATAAAACTAGAAATTTATGCAGATAATGAAAAATTTGAAGAACATGATTTAGGAGATATTAATTATGGGGCAGGAAAAATATTTGAAGCAGGAAATTTAAAACTACCCTCAAGAAATATAGAAAATATAAAATTTGAGATAAAAGCAGGACAAGAACTAAATAAAGAAAATAATATTATAAACTTAGAAATACCAGAATAAATTTTTAAACCCTTAAAACTATAGTTTAACATGACAGAACAAACATATACGGGTGGAACAAGAAAATTTGTAAGAAAAAAAGGAGAAAAACCAGAAAAAGACCCAAAACTAGAAGCAGAGATAGAAGAAGGATATGAAAAATCTGAGATTAGAAAAAGAAAAAACAAAATGATAAGAAATACAGCAATTATAACTATTATTTTCATTCTTATAGCTGCAGGAATTATTGTTTTCTTATTTTAACTAATTTTTTATAAATCTAAGATATAAAGAAGAACAAAAGAAATTACCATATATGAAAATATGGCTAAAAAACTTTCAGATATAGAAGCTTATGTAACATTAGATTTTTTTCCTATAAAATTAACTATTCATTACTAATCAAAAATCTATCCCTGTGCCCGGATTCGAACCGGGGATCTTCCGGGTTCAGCATTTGGCTTTTCAGGTTTCATTTTCTCCAAAATGGAATAATCCGCCCTAGATTTTCTACAGCCAGACGCTCTACCACTAAGCTACACAGGGATAAATAAATCTTGTTTTTTACTTATTTAAAGATTATGATTATAGAATAATTAAACTAAATAACTTGCCCCTATTAAACCTGGCTCTCTGAACTTAGAATAAACAATTTTAGTTTTTCTCTTAATAATTATTTTTTTATAAACTTGAGTTTTTAATTTAGATAAAAACTTTTTTCCTCCTTCTGAAAACCCACCAGCAATAATAACACATTCAGGATCAAAGATATTAATAAGAGAAGCAACACCATCAGACAAATAATTTACCTCTTTTTTAATTATTTTTCTTGCCTTGCTATTATTTATTTTAATCAAATCTTTAATATATAACTCTTTTCCAAATTCTTTTTTTGAATATTTTTTTAATGCCTTTCCACCAGCTAACTGCTCTAAATCTTTTCCATTATCAATAATTATATGCCCTAATTCACTTCCTAACCCTTTCCCATTATAAACTTGGTTATTAATTACTATCCCCCCGCCAATACCTGTTCCTAAAGTAAGAATAATAAAATTTTTCTCTTTTCTGTTATTTAATTCAGCTAAACCAACACAGCTGGCATCATTTTCAACCTCAATTTTTCTCTTAAATTTTGATTGCAAGAATTTCTTTAAATTAAAATTTTTAAAAGGAAGGTTAGGGGGATTTTTTATTATCCCTTTTTCTAAAGGTCCTGCACTACTTACTCCAATTCTTTTAACATCTTTCTCTATAAATTTTTCAATTAATTCAACTAATAATTTCTGAATTTCTTTTCCAGATTTAGGAGTTTTTTCTTTCACATATTTTTTTAATTTATTATTCTGAAAAATACCAACTCTTAAGTGAGTTCCTCCTAAATCAACACCAATTTTTTTCATAATAAAGAATAAGATTTAAACTTTAAAAACCTAATTATCAAAACTTTTATAAACAATTAACACTTTTTAATATAAGAGGCAAGAAAAAGAGGAAGATGCTAGAAGATTTAAAAGGAAAAACAGCCATAGTAACTGGCTCTGCAGGAGGAATAGGACAGGCCATTGCTGTAAGTTTAGCCAAACATGGATGTAATGTGGTTGTATCAGATATTATGTTAGGAAAATCTACTATCAACAAGATTAAAAAGACAAAAGGAAAAGCAATTTACATTAAAGCAGATGTAACAAAAAAAACAGATATAGAAAATTTATTCAAACAAGCAAAAAGCAAATTCAAAAAAATAGATATTTTAGTAAATAATGCAGGGATTTTTATTCCAGCACCAACAAGTAAAGCAAAAGAACAAGATTGGGATAAAACCATGCAAGTGAATTTAAAAGGTTATTTTTTATGTTCTCAACAAGCTTTAAAATACTTGAAAAAAGGTTCAATAATCAATATTTCTTCAGTTGCAGGAATAATGGGATATCCACAAGCTGCTGCTTACAGTTCAAGCAAAGGAGGGGTACGTCTTCTTACCAAATCTTTAGCAGTTGAATTAGGTCCAAAAATAAGAGTAAACTCGGTTCATCCAGGGATAATAGAGACAGCAATGACAAAAGAGATTTTAAAAGACAAGAAAACAAAAAAAGGAATGTTATCACAAATACCTTT
The DNA here is from genome assembly GCA_964490795.1 of Candidatus Woesearchaeota archaeon. Taxonomy (GTDB): domain Archaea; phylum Nanobdellota; class Nanobdellia; order Pacearchaeales; family GW2011-AR1; genus PWGL01. Next base: position 92,135 of record CAZBDY010000001.1, read on the forward strand.
ATCAAGAATAGGAAAACCAGAGGATATAGCAAAAGCAGTAACTTTTCTTGCTTCTGACTCTTCTTCGTATATAACTGGAGAAGAATTAATCATAGATGGGGGCTGGACCTGCCACTTATAAACTAATTAAAAAATATATCTCTTGTTTATTTTGATAAGTTAAGATATTAACTCTTTTAATTTTTTAACCGGATTTTTAGATTTAACTATAGAAGAAGAAATAGCAATTCCATTAGCCCCTAATTTTAAAGCTTTTTTCACATCTTCTTTGGTTTTTATTCCTGCACCAACTAAAAAATCCATTTTAATGTTTTCATCTAATTTCTTAATAATCTCTGGTTTTTGTTTAGAAACAGATTTTTTTCCACCCACTAACTCTTCTGGTTCATAAATAAGATAATCTGGTTTTAATTTCTCAACTTTTTTTGCCTGTTTGATATTAGAAACAAAAACAGCTGTTTTTAGCCTTGTTTCCTTACATCTTTTAAGTGTTTTTTTTAATTCAGAAAATTTTAGTTTATGCTCAGAATGGTTTAACAAAGTTCCTTTTCCCTTATCTTTTTTTACTGCTTCAGGCAAGATATATCCAGTATGTCTTCCTGGTTTAAAATAATCAACATGTTGAGAAAAAACTTTTAATCTTGTTTTTTTAGAAATTTCATAAACATCATTTGATTGAACTGCGATAATAATACTTTTATCAACTTTCTCAATTTTCTCAGCTAACTTAACAGCTTTTTTCCCTTGATTATATGTTTTAAAATTAATCAGAATTATTGGTTTCATTTCCAGATTATTTTTTTTATTTTTTTAGTTATTTTTAAAGGATATTTATTTTGCCAGATATTTCTTCCTATAGCCAAACCTATTGCTCCTGTTGACATGATATCTTTAACTTGTTTTAATAATGTCTCTTCCTGTTTTTTTACACCTCCAGCAATAACTACTCTTGTTTTTCCAGCTGACTTAACTGCCCATTTTAAATCGTCTAATTTATCATTATATCTTATTTTAATTATATCTGCTCCTAACTCTAATCCTGTCCTGGCAGAGTAAGCCATCAATTTTTTTTTACTTTTATTTTTTACAGCTTTTCCTCTAGGATAAACCCACAAAATTAAAGGAAGATTATTTTTTCTTGCATTCCTCTCAATTTTCTCAAACTCTTTAAACATAATTGATTCATATTCACTTCCCAAATAAATAGTATATCCTACAGCTTTGGCATTTAAATTTATTGCTTCTTTTACAGTACATAACTGTCTTGAAATTGGCTCTCCTTTTACTAAATTTGTTTTGCCATTTAATTTTACTATTAAAGGAACCCCAGATTTTTTTATTTCTTGTTTATATTTTTCAGCAATCCCTTTTTGAAAAATAATTCCAGTATATTTTCCTTTTTTAGCTATATCAATTATATACTCTGGATTTACATTTTTATCATTAAAATCTGTAGGACCGTGCTCTAACCCTTGGTCATAAGCTAAAAATAAAGCTTTTCCCTTCCTAGTTATCTTACTTATATTCATTTTAATTTCTTTTTTAATAAATTATTTTTAGCTCCAAAATATTTTATTACAGATTCAGATTCTTTTATACCAAATTTTAAACTTTCCTGAATATTTTTTCCACAAATAATACTACCAGCAAAACCAGAAGCAAAAGCATCTCCTGCCCCGGTTCTTTCTATCACTTTAATTTTATGTGGTTTTTCACGATAAAATTTTATTCCATCATATGCTTCTACTTTTTTATTTTTATCAGTAATCACAACTATCTCTGGACCCATAGAAAATAACTTTTTTAATAACTCTTCTGTTTTTGCCTTTTTTTTACACAATAATTCTGCTTCCTGCTTATTTAATATTAGTAGAGATGTGTTTTTAATTAATTCAGATAAATTTTTTCTTTTAATCAAATATTCTGAAGGGTTAAAAACTAGTTTTGTCCCTTGTTTTATTAATTTCTTTATTAATTTTTTTTGACTATCAAAACTTTTACCCATAACAGATGAAAAATAAAGCCATTTTGTTCTAAATTTTTTAATATCATTTATAAAAATATTATTATTTATTCCTTTATATGTTAAGATTGTTCTATTATTTTCTTTACTATCTAATATTATTGAATATCCAGAAATTGCATTTTTTTGTATTTTACCTAAAAATTTAATTTTTGCTTTTTTTAACATATCTAAAATTTTTTTCCCTTCAAAATCATCTCCTATTTTTCCTATATATCCGGTTTTTAACCCCAATCTTGAAAAAGCAACAGCAGTATTAGTTCCCCCACCACCAATATCAAACTTAAGATTTTTTAATAAAATCTTGCTTCCTACAGGATAACAAATCTTTTTATCTTTTTCTTGCATATTTGTGTCTACAAAAACATCTACTACTGCTGAACCAAAAGTGACTATATCAAACATTTTTTTTTCTTTTATAAACAAGTTTAATCTCTCTCAAACCTTTTTTATCTTAAATTAGAGCAGACAGTTAATTCCCAAAACAACAAGTATTATAAGAATAACCAATAACCATATCCACCATCTTGATTTTCTTTGTATTGGTTTTTGTGGCTTGACTTGAAATTCCTGTCTTGCCTGTTTTTTAACTGGCTGTTCTTTTTTTTGTTTTGAAACCTTCTTTTTTGCAGTTTTCTTTTTTGCCATATTCACCTCCTTCTTTATTTTAAGTTAATTGGATTATAAAAAGGTTACTTTTAATTAACCTTATTTAAAACCTCTAAACCAGGAAGTTTTTCTCCTGCTAAATAATTTAGTAATGCTCCTCCTGATAATGAGATATGGTTAAATTTCTTTTTACTAATTTTAGATTTATTTAAAGCATCAGACAAATGTCCTCCTCCAATTAAACTAAAACCCTTATTTTTAGATATAGCTTTTAATAATTTTTCTGTACCTTTTCCAAATTTTTGATCACCTGCATTTCCTACAGGCCCTTTCATGTAGATTGATGTGGCTTTTTCAATTTCCTGACAAAATTTTTCCTGAGTTTTTTTGCCAATATCATAAATAACATAATCTGTAGGAAAATCTTTTAAATTAATTTCTTTTCTTTTGTTATTAATTTCAACAGCATAATCTTCTGGAACAATAATTTTATCCTGGAAGTTTTTCAATTTCCCGATTATTTTTTCATAATCTTTAATAATTTTTTTGTTTGTTTTTTCATTATTTTTTCCAAGATTATGTCCTCTGACAATAACACACATCTGTCCAAATATTCCTCCTGCCAGAACCTTATTTCTTTTTTTCAATAATTTAATATTGTCTTCAGGTTTAGCTCCCCCTAAAATATATAAACAATTTTTAAACTTAATCTTTTTTAAAGCATTAATCTCTTTTTCTAATAATAACCCTGCTCCTGAATCAACATATTTAGGAAACAAAACAATGCTTGCTTGATTTCTATGGCAAACTGAAAAAGAATCATTAATATAAATATCAATTAAAGGAACAAAGAAGTTAACAATCTTATTGTTTTTTCCTGGTTTAAATTCATCTTTCTCTTTTCTTATATTCTCCAATAAAATAGCATCTCCTTTTTTCATATTTTTAATCTCTTTTTCAGCTTTTTTCCCTAAGATATCTGGAACAAATTTTATTTTTACAAACTTATTTAGTAATTTACAATGTTGTCTTAATGATAAAAAATTAGATTTTCCAGGCCTTCCTTGATGTGAGAGAACTATAACTTTTCCTTTCTGTTTTTTCAATTTTTTTATGGTTTTAGCTGACTCTTTAATTCTTTCTGATATTAGAACTTTTTTATTTTTAACATCAGAATTCAAATCAGCTCTTAATAATACAACTTTATTTTTAAAATTAAAATTTTTTAATGTTTTCATTTTAATTTTTTTAATAAATCAACAACTCTTGAAGAATACCCATATTCATTATCATACCAGCTTAAAACCTTAACCGTATTACCTTGACATTGTGTAGATAAAGAATCAATAATTGAAGAATTGGGGTTTCCTATAATATCGCTTGAAACTAATTCTTCTTCACTATAATCCAAAATTCCCTTCATCTTTTTACTCGCCTTTTCCAGTTCTTTATTTACCTCTTCTTTATCTGTATTTTTTCCTAATTCAGCAACAAAATCAACTATGCTTCCACAAGCAACAGGAACTCTCAAAGCCAAACCATTTAATTTTCCTTTTAATTCAGGAATAACTTCTACAACAGCTTTAGTTGCTCCAGTAGTAGTAGGAATAATATTTATTCCAGCTGCTCTCCCTCTTCTTAATTTTTTTGAAGGACTATCAACTACTTTCTGACTAGAGGTATAAGCATGAACAGTTGTTAAAAACCCTTTTTTTATTTTGAATTTGTCATTTAAAACTTTTACAACAGGTGCAAGACAGTTGGTAGTACATGATGCAAGGGAAATAATTTTATCTGTTTTTTTTAACTCTTTATCATTAACTCCTAAAACAAGAGTAACATCAGAATTTTTTCCAGGAGCAGTTATTATAACTTTTTTTGCCCCAGCTTTTAAATGATGTTCTGCCTTTTTTCTTTCAGTAAACAACCCAGTTGATTCTATTACTATATCAACATTCAATTTTTTCCAGGGAAGTTTTTCTGGAGATTTTTCATTTAAAATCTTAATTTTTTTATTATTAATTTTTAAAAAACCATTTTTAACCTCAATTTTTTTATTATATCTCCCATAAACAGAATCATATTTAATCAGATAAACCAGACTATTGATGTCTATCAAATCATTAATCGCAACAACATCAATTTTATTTTCTAATGCTATCTTTAATATTTGTCTTCCTATTCTTCCTAAACCATTAATAGCTATTTTCATATTACGAAGATTTACCTCTTTTACTTCTATTTAAATAATGGTTTTTTTCTTTTTAAACTTAATCATAATACTTATAAAATCTCTTTTTTTGACAAGATTAATAAGAAAATTAAAAAAAAACAAATAAAGACCTACTTCAACTTTTTGATGAATAAAATCATGTTCCACAAGTTAATGAAAAAGATTTTGATTTAATAGTTCAGTTTAGGCATACAGCCTGGAAATATTAAAAAGTTAATGTAATAGCAGCTGAATATCCTCTTGCTCTTCCAAAATCTAAGTTCCAATCTTCATATGCTACTTCTAATCCAATTCTCAACTCCTCAAAGCTTCTAGTAATGTTTAATGCAGGTCTAATTCCCCATGTTGTGTCTGATTCAGAGCCTATTCTTTGTTCTCTATTATATCTATGATGTCCCCACTCTCTTTTCCATTTGCCGTATGGGAATCCTAATTCTGCATTAAAATTCCAGTCTTTAATTTCTGTTCTCGCACCAACAAAAGGTCTAAAACCTATTGCAGGAGGTTCTACTTTATCATATACACAAGAACCTGAACTTCCTGATCTTGGATCTCCATCATGCTGTTTTAAGTTTCCAAGACCTCCCTTATCAATTAAACTTGTGAGACTAAAAGTTGCATCTGTTCCAGCTGTTAATGCTATATTTTCTGTTCCTATTTCTCCACTTAGTCCTAAATAACCTCTTAATGCATCTACACCATCTTTAGCTTTTACATTAGAAGTTCCAGTTATAAATCCTGTATCATCTGGATGTGGTTCAATGTATTTTGACTTAATATTCAAATCATAAAAAGTTGGAGAAAAAGCAGCTCTATATGAGACTCCTGTATGTGCTGAGACAGAATTTCTTTTTTCATAAGGAATTACAGGACCATTAACTTTGCATCCCCCCAACCCTACTGCCAAAATTGCAGCAGCTAAAACTGACTTTAATTTCATATAAATTTTAAAATAATAAACTTTATAATGATTATTGTATAGAAAGATATATGTCAGAAAAAATAAATATAAATTGTCCATGCAATTATCCATGTGAAAGACATGGAAAATGTTTGGAGTGTCAGGAATATCATAGGAAGAATGGTGGAAAAACTGCATGTGGAAAATGAGAAAAGTTTAAATTATCTCATATGTATATATTACAAACAAAAAGGAGGTAAATTTAGATGACAACAATTGAGATTTTTGCTTTAATAGCAGCTATAGCTGTTTTAATAAAGCTTTTAGTAATTTTAACAAAACCAAAAGCATGGATGAATTTAGTAGAAAAAATATATAATGTTCCATCACTAACTATGATTGTATCTCTGGTTTTGTCAGCAGTGGTGTTATACTACTTATTACAGGAAATAACTATTATTCAGATTTTTGCAGCAATGTTGTTTATAGCATTACTGGCAGCAGCAACTATGTCCACATATTTTAATGAAGTTAAAACTCTGGCTGGAAAATTATTAAAACAAGGAGCAATTAGAAAAGCCTGGTTATCAATAGTAATCTGGTTAGCTTTATCAATATGGGTTTTATATGTTCTTTTTGCTTGATTTTTTCCTTTATTTTTCCTTTATTTTTTTTAATCAGTAGTTTTAATAGATTATAGTATTCAATTCAAGATGTCAAAAATAGTGTTGTCATTTTGCAGTAAAGTTTATAAACTTCTTTATATTATTATATCTACATGAAACTTGAATCAATAATTTTGAAAACAGGTAGCGTAATGGGTCATTTAGTTTCAGCAGGTTTAGCAATTGATGTTGTAAATAATGCTTTAAATGGTAATTATAAAATTGCTACCGTTGAAGGAATTACTTCAGTATATATCCAAGTTTCAAAATATTTTGATAGAAGAAAACAAAAATTGGTTCAAGATTTCTCAGATAAAGTGCATGGCGAATATATCCCACAAAGTGAAGCACTTAGTCGAAGTTTAATTTAGAACATTATCCTCAATAGATTTTTGGCGTCTTGAACTCTTCAGGATTTTTTTGCTTCGCAAAAAACCGCTTGCAGTTATCCCTCATCCTCAACGGGAGATTATAACAGGAATTGGAACATTATAAAAAACCAATGTTTTTTAACTAAACTTAGTATATATTTTTATGGGATTATTTGATTCAATTAAAAAGTTATTTAAAAAACAAGAAGAAAAAATTGAAAAAGAAAAAATACCTTTTTCTGAAGTTTTAAATTTGGTACAAGATAAAAAGAAAGAAAATGAAGTTAAGGAACAGGAGATTTTTCAGTTTATTCAGAAAAAAATTAACATTTTTACAAATCAACTTAAAGAAAAAATAGAGATTATAGAAAACATCGATATTAAATCTAAAAAAGCAGATGATAAAATCAAGGTTATTACAATTGAAGGAAGAAAAAAATATCTTGAAGCTTTAAGAATCTTTATTGAAAAACTAAACAATTTACAAAAAAATGAATTTAGAAAATTTACTCAGGGATTAAATAATCTTTTTATAAATTTTGACAAATCTTCATATAAAAGTTATGAAAAAGCCACAATTTTAATTGGAAAAGAAATGGAGGACATTAAAAAAGAAATAAAACATTTTTCAAAAGAACTATTAGATATTTTTAATAAAAATAAACATATTACAGAATTTTCTGCTATTCTCCCATCAATAGAATTAAAATTAAAAAAATTTTCCGAGATTAAGAGTAATTTAAATAAGATTATAAAAGAGATTGCTTTATTAGATAAACAAATTAATTACAAAAAACAAGAAATAAGACAAATTCATGAAGATATTAAAAGAATCAAAGAAACAGAAGATTACAAAAAGAATTTAGAGAATATTAAAAAAGTTAATCATTTAAAAGAAGATTTAAAACAAGATATTTTAAATTTACAGCAAATAATTGATTTTAAATCACTAACTAATTTTTATCACATTTTTGAAAATCAAATGGAAATAGTAAAATCTTATAGAGATGATTTTCTACATGAATTCCAAAAAGATGAGGGCAAGAGAATTTTAGATTTAATAAATGGAGCTAAGTTAAATAATGGGAAAGTTTCAGAAAAAATAACCCAAATCATGTCTAAAAAACAAATAGCAAATAAGAACAAGCAACAAATAAAAGAAGACATTACCAAGAGATTATATCCAAGAGTAAAAGAAATAGAGAAAGAAGTTGATTCTTTAAACAGCGAAAAGTCAAAAAAAGAAAAAGCCAGTAAAAATTTAATACAAAATAAAAAAGAAGTTATAGATTTAATAAAGAAACAATTAGGAAAGCTAAATATCGAGATTACAGATATGTAAAATCAAAAAATTTCTTTTGTTATCCCACACTTAAAGGCGAGGGTTTGTGAATTTTTGGACATTTAGAAATTTTTATATTATTCCTGTAATCATAAGTATACCTAAAATAGTTAAAATTAAACCTTCAACTAAATGAAGATACCTAATATTGTCTTCTTTCCAACCAGAAACTTTTTCTACTGTTGCTAATCCAAAATAAATTAATAATGTAATAGCAATCATAGGTATAATAAAAATCAGATTATAAAGAATTAAATAAGGTAATGTGGAAAAAAAACTTAAAACAGATAATTTTCCAGAAGCAATAATATATGGCCCTATTGTGCAAGGCAATAAAAACAAAGTTACAAATAAACCAATAACAAAAGCTCCTTTTGGAGAAGTAATTTTTTTAACTAATTTTTTCATTTTAGGACGAATTGATAATGGCATTTCTGTTCCTAAACCTCCAGGTTTGTAATTAAGATAATCTCTAAAATTTAATATTCCAAGAATTATTGCAAACAAACCAAATCCTCTAAATATAAGCAAAGAGAATATACCTAAATCAGGAATTAAGTGAGAAAAAAGCTGAATCATAATTAAACCATATAAAAAATAACCTATTAATACTGCTAAACTAAATCCCAACCCACCTAATAAAACTCTTTTTTTATTTTTAGGATTATCAATTAACAAAGAGATTAATACTATTACCATTACAGCTAATGCACATGGATTTACAGCATCAACTATTGCCAAGCCCAAAATTGAAATTAAACTTATATCTGACATTTTAACAATTTGTTAATTGTTTTAATTTATCTAAACTATAAACCCCAAAATATTTTTGATTATTAATTTTCCACATAGGAACAGCTACAACTTCTTCTTGAACACATAACTCTGTTTGTTTAGAACAATCTATAATTTTAAATTCATCTAAATTTAAGTTAAATTCTTCTAATTTTTCTTTTAAAATTATTTTCTGATTTGCACAATGCCCACATGTTGCAGATACATAAATTGTTGAATTTTCTGTAATACATCTCAACTCTTTTTCAGTTATATTGTTATTATCTTGTTTAAAATAAAATATTAATAACATTATTAAAACAATAGCAATAATTATGCTAACAAGTTTAATCTCTTTTTTCATTTTATTTTAAAATTTTCATTTAATTTTACTTTTTTTGTTCTACCTTTTTTTTCAGTTTTAATTATATCTTTTTCTTCAAGTTTTTTTAATGCTCTATGTGCTCTCAGTCTTGTCAAATTTATATCTGATTGTATGACTTCTTTTTGTTTTTCTAGTTTATTTAAAATTTTCTTTTCATCTTTATCTAAAAATTTTTTTACTGTATTCAAATTAAATACAAGGGCATCTTCTTTTTTCTCAAGTTTTAAGGATAGTAAATAGTATATTATCCCTCCTACAAAAATTACAGAAAGCACAATAAATAACATTATAAAATTTTGACTTACCATTTGAGGGCAGCCACAACTCTTAACTTGCAAATGTTCTCCTAAAAGTAAGGAAAGAAAGACTATAAAAACTATAAATGAAATTCCAGAAATAATCAAGATAATTTCTCTTAATTTCATAATCTTTTTATTTTTCTCTTATTTTTAAATCTTTCGATTATTTCAAAAAAATGAAATCTTTATTTTTAACCTTTAAAGAAAAATAAAATTAGTTTCATAAAAGTGAAATAATTATTTATTGCACTCACTTAAAGTATTATCTAAAATTTTTTGAAACAAGGGCTCGAATTTCTTATCATAATCTATAACTGGCTGCAAATTAACTAGAGCCTTTACAAATTTTTTATCATAAGGAATTAATCCCAAGATAGGGATGTTATATTTTTCAGAAAATTCCTGTATTTTTTTAGTAAAAAGTTTATTTAAATCATACCGATTAATTATAATCCCATAAGGGATTCTAAATTGTTGAACAGTTCTTAATGCTCTTTTTAAATCACTTAATCCAGAAGGAGTTGGTTCTGTTACAGCCAAAACAAAATCTGAATTTTGAATAGAAGCTATCACAGGACAACCAACGCCTGCTGCAGAATCAACCAAAATATAATCATAGTTCTCTTTCCTTGCTCTTTCTTCTGCTCTCTGCTTAACTAAAGAAACTATTTTTCCACTTCCTGTTGAACCAATATTTAATTGTCCAGAAAAAATAGGAAAATTAAATTTAGATTTTATTTCTTCAATTTTTCCATTATTAACTTTAACAAGAGTTATTGCCTTTTTAGAACAAACTAATTGACAAGCACCACATCCTTCACACAACATTGAATTAAATACAGGTTTATTTTTTTCTTTATTCCAGGTGATTGCCCCAAAATTACAAACATTAAAACACTTTTTACAACCAACACATTTTTTTTCATCTAAAACAGCTTTTTCATTAGTCTGAACTTTCTCAGAATTAAAAGTTTTTTCATTTATACCAAGAGACAAACTAAAATTAGGGGCATCCACATCACAATCTGCAGCAATTATCTTCTTTTTTTTAGATAATAAAATAGCAAGATTTGAAGCTACTGTAGACTTTCCTGTCCCACCTTTTCCTGATAAAATTGTTAGTGTTTTCATTTTAATTTGTTGATAATAGATTTAATTGCCTTGTTTTTAATTGGTTCTCCTCTTGAATATGATTCAAGGATTGTATTTTTATAAGGAATCTCTGCAATAATCTTTGTATTATATTTTTTTACTAAATCATAAATTATTTTTTTATTTCCTATATCTGATTTATTTAAAACAACATTATAAGGAATTTTTAATTTTTTTAATAATTTAAGAGAGAGTTCAGCATCATGTTCTCCTAAAGGAGTTGGTTCTGTTACAGAAAGAGCAATATCGCATCCGTTTAATGCAGAAATAACATTACAATGAGTTCCAGGAGAGGTATCAAAGATAATATACCCATATTTGTCATTTATTTTTTCCACCTCTTTTTTTAATGCATTAACAACAGGAGACTCTTCTTCTACACCTATCTCAGTTTTAGCAGAAAAAAAATCAATTCCATAATTTTTTCCTCTGTAAATTGTTCCTATTTTCTTTTTGTCTTTTCCAATAGCATTATTTGGACAAGCAATCATACAAGCAGAACAGCCAATACACTGCTCAGGAATTAAAATAGGATATTCTCCTTTAATTTGAATTATAGCATTCTCCTTACAAACCCTTGAACAAACACCACATTTTTTACATTTTTCTTTATTTATTTTAGGAATTGGCTGAAAAATATCCTTAACTTTTTTCCTTTCAATATTAAGAATTAGATGATCATTAGGGCAATCTACATCTGCATCAACCAACAATACTTTGCTTTTTTTAGATAGCTCTATAGCTAAAGAAGTAGATACTGTAGACTTTCCTGTCCCACCCTTCCCTCCGGTTATCCCTATTATCATTTTAATCTTTCTTCTGCAATTTTCATAGCAGCTTCTCTTGGAGATATCTTTTCATTTTTAATTTTCTCTAAAATTAATTTTGCATTTGCCTTGATTTTCTCTGAAATAATTTTAAAAACCTCCTCTTCTTTTCCCCCAATATATTCTACATAAGAACTAATAACCCCTCCAGCATTACATAATATATCTGGAATAATCAAAATATTTTTTTCAGCAAGTTTTTTTTCAATTTCAAGGCTCATAGGAATATTTGCAGCTTCTGCAATAATTTTAGCTTTAATTTTATCAAAGTTTTCTTCATTAATAACATCAGGTTTTGCACCAGGAATCAAAATGTCAGCATCCAACTCAAATAGTTTTGAATTTTCAATAATTTTTCCATCTTTATAGTCAATAACACTTCTTTTACTTTTTTTAATCTCTATTAACTTTGAAATATCAATCCCTTTTTCATTGTAAATCCCTCCTTTAGAATCTGAAACAGCAATAATTTTAGCTTTTAATTCAGACAAAAATCTTGCAGTAGCCATGCCTACTTCCCCAAAACCTTCAATAGCAATTTTGCAATTTTCTAATTGTAATCCTAAAAATTCACAAGCAACCTTTATGCTTTCAACAACACCAAATCCAGTTGAACCTATTTCATGAGGAATGCCTCCTTTTTCTTTTGATTTTCCAGTACAAGCTTTTTTGTTTTTTAATTCATTAGCAAAAATATCCATATCTTTACTATTGATATACATATCAGGAGCAGAAACATATTTTTCTGGAATTAACTCTTTTAAAGCTCTTGCATAAGCTCGTATAATTTTTTCTTTTTCCTTTTCATCTAATTTTTTTGCATCTACAATTATTCCTCCTTTTGCACCTCCAAAAGGCAAATCAGCTAAAGCAGTTTTATATGTCATTGCTCTGGCAAGTTTTGCAACTTCTTTAACAGAAACATCTGAAGTCATTCTAACTCCTCCTTTTCCAGGCCCTCTTTTAGTATTATCAATAACAAGAATACCTTTAATTCCTGTTTTTGCATCATAAACTTGTAAAATTTTTTCTGGGCCAAGCCAGTCATAATGTTCTTTCATTTTGTTGCCTCAATTATTGCCTGACATATGCATCGGACCTGTGGTATCTCCTATTTTTTTTAATTTGTTATTTAAAAAATCATCAACAATATTCCTGATTTTTCCTTTTCCCTGGTACACTTCTATTTTTAACTGATTAAATACCTGGAATGCTTTTGGGCCAATATTCATAGTTATTACTGCATCTGGTTTTTCATTTCCTATAATTTCTCCAGCAGTTAATCCAGCCCCACTAATTTGCTGTCCAGCATTATTCTTAATAACTTTAGTATTTTTAATTTCTTTATTTTCTGTTTCTATAATTAGAAAATAAGGACATCTACCAAATCTTGCATCTATACTATCTTCTAAAGATCTTCCAGTTGAGCTTATTGCTATTTTCATTTTTTCCTCCTTACAATTATTTTCTTGTCATATTATTTCCACATTTAGGACATTTCTTATTCATACATGGTTGTCCTCTCATTTGTGGTTCTTGGTAACCACATTTTGGACAAACACACATTCCACCAGGACCTAAACCAAAACCACCCATTCTTCCACCTCCTCTGCCTGCTTTTCCTTGTCCTAAACCTCTTCCTCTTACCATTTTAAAAGTTCCTCCTTGAATTTTTATTGCTTTTCCATTAATTATGGCTTCACTTATCTTTTTTCTCCCTGATTTTAATAATCTTGATAAAGTTGGTTGAGAGATTTTCATTTTTTTACATGCTTTTCCTTGTTCCTGTTCTTCAACATCAATTAATCTTAATACTTCAGTTTCTTCATAAGTGAGTTTTTCTTCTTCTAAATTTCTTAAAGGAATTCCAACTGGTTTAAAATAAGTTGCTTCTGGTTGAAATCTTATATATCTTATTCTTTTAGGACGTGGCATTTTAAATTATAAAATCTTCATAAAATTGTTTAATATGTTTTTCTTCTTCTGATTCTGGAGTTAGTAATATTCTATATGCTTGAGTCAATTCAACCATTTCTCTTGTGGCTAGTTCAGTATTATCAGGATTTTTATCAGGGTGATTTTTTAATGCAAATTCATGATAAATTTTTCTTAATTTTTCTCTTGAATAATCTTCTTCTACATCAAAAACTTGTCTAGCTCTTCTTCTTTCTAAAACCATTTGTCCAGGATTTTTTCTCATTTTCTTATCATTTCACCCCCACATTTCTTACACTTAATTGTTGAACATGGCTTCCCCCTTTCATGTTTAATTTTGTATCCACACTTCTCACAAACACATTCTCCTTCTGGTCCTTTTCCTCTTGCCTTCTCTTTAATTTCCTTTTCCTCACTTTTTTTGAACTTTCCTTTTCTTTTCCAACCATAACCTTTTCCTAATCCTAAAGTAGATTTATAAAAACCAGTTGAAATATCATGACTCTCAATTTGAATAGATGTATATTCTAAATTTCTAATATTATCATTCAAATCTTTTTCTAGTTTTTTTCTTATTTTATCAGCTTCTTCAACTTTTAATTTGTTAGGCAATTTAATTTTTAGTTCAGCAAAAATTTTACTTCCTAATTTTTGTGTTTTTAAACCAATTAAACTTATTTTCGTGTTTTTAATTATCTCTCTAATTTTGTCTTCAATTTCTTTTCCTGCACTTCTTCCTAATAAAGAGTCAGTTGTTTCTTTTCCCAAAGAAAAAGATTCTTTTAGAATATAGGCCCCTACTATTAAAGCTAAAATAGAATCTATTCTCAAAGAATATTTAACTAAAAATAATCCTAAAAATATTACTAAAGAAACAAGCAAATCAATTCTTGAATGTAATCCATCTGAAATTAAAGATACAGAATCATACTTTTTACCATAATATATTTTAGTTTGAGACATAATTAAATTAATCAAAGCTGATAACCCCATAATAGCAAAAGCAAGAATAGATATTTGGACAGGAGAAGGATTTATCATTTCTCTAATTGCTTTTAAAATTATAAAAGCACCAGAGGTTAAAATAATCAAAGTTATTACAAATCCAGCTATAACTTCTGCTTTTTCATGTCCATAAGGGTGTTCTTTATCAGCAGGTTTTTCAGCTGCCTTGATTCCGATAAATCCAATAGTTGAAGCTAAAACATCGGTTCCAGAATTAATTCCATCTGCAAATACAGCTGCAGAGCCAGCTATAAACCCAACTACTAATTTTCCTACAGCTAAAATAAAATTAGCTAATACTGCTAAAACTGAAACAATTATTTTTTTATTCATTATCTCTTTTAATAAAAAAAAGGAAATAAAAACTTATAGGTTATTATTCATTTTTCTCTGAATTATGTCTTACTGCTTCTTGAGGGCATATTTCATGACATTTACCACATCTGGTACATTTATCCATATTAATTTCAGCTTTCCCATTTTTTATACTTATAGCATTAGCTGGACATTGTTCAACACAAATTCCACAACCAATGCATTTTTCTTTATCTATCCAGGGCATTTTATTTTTTTATTTCCTTTAATCTTTTTTCAATTTCCTGAATTTCAGCTTTTAAATCTTTTAAATCAGATTCTAACATCTGTTTTTCTTGTTTTTCTGTTATTACTTGTGGCTGTTGGGCCGGTATAGATTGTACACTTCTTGCTCTAAATCCAAAACCTCTTCCTCTACCAACCCCTTGATTCATAAATCCAGGAAGGTTATATCCATTACAATGTCCTAAACCACGTCCAGTTCTTGAACCTTGTCCATTTGGACCTGTTCCATCTCCTCTAGGCATTTTTTACCTCCTGCCAATTTAGGCATAATTTAATTATATTTATATTATGAATAAGTATTCACTACTATTTAAATGTTTTGTTTTGAATAAGAATTCAAAATAACTAAAAAAATTAAATAAAATTATAAATAAGTCTCTTCTTCGCTATCTTTTCCACTATCTTTTTCTTTACCTGAATCTTGTTCTGACTTTTCTTGTTCTGGTTCTTCTTTCATTTCATCTTCATTTATAGAGTTTATCATCTCTTTAAATTCAGAGAATTTATCAGCAGGAATTCTGGTTCCAGCCTTAGTAAACCCAGTATATCTGTCTCCAGATACAAATTCACGAATTGTTAGCCCTCGTCTTCCACCAAAGTCATCAACTCTTATAACAATATCAGTTCCTTCTTTTTTATTTATTTTACCAATGTCTTTTTCCATATTTTTACCTGTTTTCAACGTTTATAAAGTTTATTGGGATAAGGCTTTGTCCGGAATAGATTTTTCAAAACCGAAAATTAGTTATTCTAAAGAAA
>CAZBDY010000002.1:0-52250 GCA_964490795.1 Candidatus Woesearchaeota archaeon
GCGTGTAAGTATCAAGGCAACGAGATATTCAGCGCGCAACTACTAAAAGCCTCAAATTAAGTTAATTCCTGTTTGCCTTATTTTATTTTCTGATTTTAGTAACTAATTTATTAATTTTTTACCAATAACTCAAGAATTTAAAAGAGATGTTAATTTTATTTTTTATTTCTCTTAATTAACTTATAACTCTCAAACAAAATTATTCCTGGAAGAGAAGCAAGAAAAACAAATGACCACTCTTTTCCTGTTAAAGGAACAACTCCGAAAACAGGAGCAAGAGGGGTATAAAGAAGGATTGCTTGTAACAATACTATTGCTATAATTGAAAATAGAAGCCACTTGTTTGTGAAAAAGCCGGTTTTTAATAAGGATTTATTAGAACGACAGGTGAATACAAATAAAGAAGTAAAGCCTATTACAGTCATTAAAACCATTGTTCTTGTTTTTTCTATTGACAAATTTTCTAATCCATACTGAAAAATTAAAATTTCAACCACTAAGGAAACTAAGGAAGCTATTAAAACAAAAAAGAAAACCCCTGTTATTATAGAGGGTTCTTTTCTTGGCTTTCCATTCATAACATCTTCTCCTTTTTCTTTAGTTAAAGCTAAGGCTGGTAGAGAATCAGTAATTAAATTTATCCACAAAATCTGAAGAGGTAGTAAAGGTAATGGCAATCTCATTAATATTGAATATCCTATTAAAAATATTTCTACAAAATTAAGTGATATAAGAAACTTGGTTGCTTTTTTGGAATTATCATATATTATTCTTCCTTCTTCTA
Organism: Candidatus Woesearchaeota archaeon; assembly: GCA_964490795.1. GTDB lineage: Archaea > Nanobdellota > Nanobdellia > Pacearchaeales > GW2011-AR1 > PWGL01. Next base: position 785 of record CAZBDY010000002.1, read on the forward strand.
CTGCTTCAACAATCGAGGCAAAATTATCATCAACTAAAACCATTCCTGAAATTTCTCTGGCAACATCACTCCCTCTTTTTCCCATAGCTATTCCTATGTCTGCTTTTTTTAATGCTAAAACATCATTTACCCCATCACCTGTTATTGCTACTTCTTCTTTTTTTAATTTTAAAATCTGGACTATTCTTAATTTTTGAGTAGGAGATGTTCTTGCAAATATCTCTATCTTATCTATCTTTTCTGATAACTCTTTATCTTTCATCTCTTCAAGTTGGGTTCCTGTAACTATCTCTCCAGTAATTCCTATCTCTTTAGCTACTGCTTTTGCTGTTAGTGCTGAATCTCCTGTTATTATTTTGATTTTTATTCCTGCTTGTCTACATTTTTCTATGGCTAATTTAACTTCTTTTCTTGGAGGGTCTAATAAGGCCATAAATCCTAAAAAAATAAAATCTTCTTCTTTTACTTTATTTGAATTTTCTTTAGAATATTTAAAAGCAAAAGCTAAAACTCTATAACCTTTTTTTTCAAGTTGTTCTGCTTGTTCTATTAGATGCTTTTTTCTTTTTTCATCTAACTTAACACTATCTCTTTTAAATTCATATTTACTTTTTCTAATAATTTTTTCTGGTGCTCCTTTGGCATATAATATGTTTCTTCTTTCTCCTTTTCTTAATACTGACATTAATCTTCTTTCTGAAGTAAAGCTAAATTCTTTTATTTTTTGTTCTTGTTCTGTTAATACTTTTTTATTGACTCCTAAATCCAATGCAGACATAACTAGTGCTGATTCTGTTGGGTCTCCTATTGCCTGTATCTTGTTTTCTTGTTTTTCAAATCTAGCATTATTACATAAAACTGATGTTTTCATTAACTGATATAATTCTTTTTCCTTGTTTATATTGATTTTTTTATTTTTGAAATTCAGTTTATTGTCCTTTTTTTTGTATAATTTTCCTGCTGTATAAATCTCTCTTACAGCCATTTTTTCTTCTGTAATTGTTCCTGTCTTATCTGAACAAATTACTGTTACACTTCCTAAAGATTCTGCTGCAGGAAGTCTTCTTACAATTACTTTTTTTTCTGCCATTGAGTTTACTGCAAATGCTAAAGAAAGGGTTATTATTGCTGGTAATCCTTCTGGAATTGCTGATACTGCAAGAGAGACTGCTGTTAAAAACATTTCAATATTGTCTTTTCCTGTTATAATCCCAAAAATTAAAGTTAGTATGGAAAGAAAAATTATGATTATGGATATTTGTTTGGCAAATTTATCAAGTTTTTTTTGCATTGGTGTTTCTGGAATTTTTATTTTTTGTAGATGGGTTGCTATTTTTCCAAATTCTGTTTTCATTCCTGTTGAGATTACTACAGCTTTACAATTTCCTTTAACTACTGAAGTTCCAGAATATAACATATCCTTTCTTTCTGCTAATACTGTTTTTCCTTTTATTTTTTCAGTTTGTTTTTGAATTGGCAATGACTCTCCGGTTAGTACTGCTTCGTTTGTCTCTAAATTATCTACTTCTAAAATTCTACAGTCAGCTGTTACTTTGTCTCCTTCTTCTAATTTGATTATATCTCCTGGTACTAAATTTTCAGAAGAAATTATTTTTAATTTTCCATCTCTGTAAACTTTTGATTCTGGTTTTAGCATTTTTTTTAATTTTACTATTGATTTTTCTGCTTTATATTGCTGGAAAAATCCTAAAAAAGAATTTAAGATAACTATTGCTAAAATTGCTGATGCATCTATATAATGTTTTATTATTAAAGAAATAATTATTGCTACAAATAAAATATAAACAAGGAAAGATTTAAACTGTTTAAGGAAAATTTTTACTGGTGAAATTTTATAAACTTCTTTAATTTCGTTTTTTCCATATTTATTTAATCTTAGTGATGCTTCTTTTTCTGTTAGTCCTTTTTTTTCTGTATTTAATTTTTTTAAAATATCTTCTTGTTTTAAACTCCAGGGTTTGAATTCCTCTTTTTCTTTCATGTTTATAAAAAAAGAAAAGGCATATAAAAAACTTTATAAACTCAAAAAAATAAGCAATTTTGTGAGTTGGATAGCTGACTTTAGGAATTCAGTCATTAAATTGACAGATTTTGAAAAATCAAAGTCGAATTCTAAGGAAGGTCCACACATCATAAGAAGCTAGTGTTGAAAGACACCTGCCGTGAGGTTAGAGCTCCAGAACAGAAACGACACAGCTTATCTTGAGTTATGAATCGCGAGATGAACTAAGAAAGATAAGATTTGATGAAACGTCGGAATTCTTTTATGGAATTTCGGAGTCCCAAAAATCCTCTGGATTTTTTAGGACATCTGTCTTGGCTGATGCAAGGCTTAAAGCTGCAAAGATGAATGTCAGCAAAATTCGTTTGCATTAAATTGCAAGAATTTACAGAATGTGGCCTATTTCCAACTCACTTTTTTATAAAAATTCTATCCAGCAATGATAAGAAAAATAAAATGTCCTATTGAGAGAGAACAGACTATAAGAAGCATAGTTTATGAAGCTTATTCAAGACCAAAATTTCCAATTGAAATTGAGACAAGAGAAAGAGTTAGGAAAAGTTTAGTTGAAAGATCTCCTCACCAAATTCTTAGCAATACCTATTTTGAACTTTCAAGACAAAATCCTCCTCTTAATCTTTTACATAGCCATAGTAATGTAAGAGCTGGTTTATCTACTTATCACAATCTTACTAAAAGAAAACAATTAGCATATCATCATTGGGCTTCAATTGTTTCTGGAATATTATGGGCCACTCAGTATGCTGGAATTAAAATATAACCTTCTAAAAAGATTTTTAAATAGTTTATTCTTGTGCTTTCTATGGGCAGGTAGCTCAGTGGGAGAGCACATGACTGAAGCTCATGGCGTCGAGGGTCCGATTCCCTCTCTGCCCATTCAAAACATTTATAAAACTTATAAGTGTGATAAGAACATGAAAAGAGGTAAAAAAGGAGCATTAGAATTATCTGTTGGCACTATAGTTATAGTTGTTTTAGCTATGACTATGTTAATTTTAGGAATGGTTTTAGTAAGAACTATTATGTGTGGTGCAGTTGGATTGACTGGAGAATTAAATAATAAAGTTAGAGGTGAAATCAATGATTTGTTTCAGTCAACTTCTGGGGAAATAGTTTGTATTGGTTCTGGAGCTGAACCAGTTTCAATAATTCCAGGACAAGTCAACGCTATTTATTGCTCAATCCAAGCTCCTCAAACAGCAGAATATAGTTTACAAATTTCTAGTATTTCAGGGGATATTTTAACTGAACAAGAAATTCAAGAATGGATTGTTGGGGAAGAAACATGGAAAGGAAGAATTGCTCCAAATGATAAACTTCCAAAAAAGGTTTTAAGATTAAGAGTTCCTGATAATGCTCCTAATGACTTAATTACTCTTAATATAGAAATCTTAAGAGAAGGAAATCTCGTTTCATCACAACAACTAGATTTTGAGATTAAAAGCTCTGGATTTTTTAAAGCAGCCATTTGTTAAGTTTTTTAAATTAAATTTTTCTTAATAAGTTATGAAAATATTAATTATAGGTGATTTTCACGGGAAATTTCCAAAAAAATTAGAAAATAAAATAAAAAAAGAGAGTTTTGATTTTATATTCTCTCCTGGAGATTTTTGTGGGAGTGAAGAATGGAAAAGATTCTTTTTTAACTATGTTTATGGAACTGATTTGGAATTAGAAGATTTTATTGGGAAAAAGAAATTAAATGAACTTGAAAAAAATATCTTTAATTCTGGCAAAAAAATTCTGGAAAAATTAAATCAAATGAAAAAACCAGTAATCGCTGTATCAGGAAACTGGGATCCTACTCAGTATAGTGATATCGGTTTTCCAAATAAAAAGGAAAAATTTACTGAAAAATTTTATAATGTTATTAAGAAATTGAAAAATATAAAATTAATTGATTTTAAAAGTAAAAAAATTTCTGGGATTAATATTGTTGGGTATCCTCGTTCAACTTATCCTGGCAAACCTGAGAAAAAGATTAGTGAGAAAAATTTAGAAAGATTTGAAGGTGATAAAAAACAAGCTGAAAAATTTTTAAGAAAAGTGAATAAAGATAATCAAAAATATTTTAATAAATTTAATAAAATAGTAGATAAAAACACTATTTTGATTTCACATAACTGCCCTTATAATACCCCACTTGATAAAATTAAAAAAGGAATTCAAAAAGGAGAAAATTATGGTTCTTACTTAACAAAAAAAATAATAATAAATAAAAAACCTTTTTTAGTTATTTGTGGGCATATTCATGAAAATCAAGGAAAACAAAAAATAGGAAATTCACTAATAATCAATCCTGGAGCAGTTAAAGATGGAAAAGCGGCCATTATTGAAATTAATGATAAAAAGAAAAAGGTTAAAAAAGTGAAGTTTATTAAATAATGATGGGAAAAATAAAATTATATAGCACTTTAACAAGAAAAAAACAAGAGTTTAAACCTTTAAAAGACAAAAAGGTAGGGGTTTATACTTGTGGGCCAACTGTTTATAACTATGCTCATATTGGGAATTTAAGAACATTTATTATGTCAGATATACTGAAGAGAGTTTTTCTTTTTAATAAATATAAAATTACACATGTTATGAATATAACTGATGTAGATGATAAGACAATAAAAGGTTCAAAAATAGAAAATTTAAGTTTAAAACAATTTACAGAAAAATATGAAAAAATATTTTTAAAAGATATAAAACAGCTAAATATAATCCTTCCTGATGTTATGCCCAAAGCAACACAACATATTAAGGAAATGGTAAGTTTAATAAAAATCTTATTGAAAAAAGGGTTTGCATATAATACAAAAGATGGAATTTATTTTTCTGTTAAAAAGTTCAAAAACTATGGCAAACTTGCTGGAATAAAAAAAATAAAAGTAAAAAAAAGTAGGATTAAAAATGATGAATATGATAAAGAAAATATTCAGGATTTTTCTTTATGGAAATTTTATTCAAAAGAAGATGGAAATGTATTTTGGAATACAGAAATAGGAAAAGGAAGGCCTGGATGGCATATTGAATGTTCAGCTATGTCAAGCAAATATTTAGGGCAGCCTTTTGATATTCATACCGGAGCCATAGACTTAATTTTTCCTCACCACACAAATGAAATTGCACAGTCAGAAGCAGCAAATGGGAAAAAACTTGCTAATTTCTGGATTCATGGAGGGTTTTTAACTTTAAAGAAAGGAAAAATGTCAAAATCTTTGGGAAATATTTACACTTTAAAAGATATAAAAGAAAAAGGGTTTTCTCCTCTCCATTTTAGGTATTTAACACTTACATCCCATTATAGATCTCCATTATTATTTTCTTTTGAAGCATTAGAAAATGCAAAAAAATCTTATCAGAGATTAAAAAATATTATTTCAGAATTAAAATCAGATAAAAAAGAAAATAAAAAATATTTATCCCAGTTTCAGAAAGCAATAAATGATGATTTAAATATTCCTGAAGCTATTTCAGTTTTGTGGGAAATGTTAAGAGATAAAAATGCCACAGGAAAAGTAAACACAATAAAGAAAATGGATTCTGTTTTAGGATTAGATTTATTAAAAATAAAAAAAATTAAAATTCCAGAAAAAGCGGAAAAATTAGTTGAAGAAAGAGAAAAAGCTAGAAGAAAAAAAGATTTTGAAAAAGCTGACAAGCTGAGAGAGCAGATAAAAAAATTAGGTTTTTATGTTGAAGATTCAAAAAAAGGAGTTAAGATAAAAGAAAATGAAGTTTAATATAAAAAGTATTATTCTTGGGATTATCATCTCTGTTGTATTTTTAATGTTTGCTGTTTATGGAACAAAATTAAGTTATAAAGAACCAAATTATGATAAATATTGTAACAAATCTATTATTCCTAGAACTATAGAAAATAAAACACAAATTAGCGAAGATTATCAATCATGCTATGGAAAATATAATAAAGCAAGAGAAAATTATTCTAAAAATCTTTTTATTATTAGTTTAATTGCCAGTTTAGTTGTTATAATAATCTCTTCTTTATTTATCCAAGTTGAGAATGTCTCTGCAGGTTTAATGTTAGGAAGCTTGTTCTTTATTATATATGGGACTGGAAATTACTGGAGATATATGGAAGATGTAGTGAGATTCTTAATTTTAGGGGGTGTGCTGTCAGTTTTAATTTATTTAGGTTATAAATTAAAATAAAAAGGTTTTAAAATATGTTTTTCTTAATAAAAATATGAGATTAAGATTTTTAATTTATCTTGCAATTTTATCTGTATTTTTTGGAATTATAGGTTTATCTGTAGTAATTAATAATTTTTCTGGAAAAATTATTGATGAACCTAGTGAAGAATTTTCTTATCAAGAAGTAAAGGAAAATAATAACAAAGAATCATGTTGGTTTGCATCTCACAAGGAGGTATATGATATAACCTTATTTTTACAAATTTATGATAAAAATTTAAATTGGGTTTGTGGAAATCAGGTTGAGTTAGATAATTTTCAAAAAGATGTTCAAAAAATTCTTGAAATTTATAAAATTGGTAAATTAAAATAAAAAGAGGAAAATGAGTAAAAAATTAGAATTTGTTAACTTAAAATATAAACCAGGGAAAAAAGATTTAATTTGTAAATTTAGAATTGAACCTAAAAAAGGAAAATCATTAAAAGAAACAGCTAAAACTGTTGCCTTAGAATCTTCTATAGGAACATGGACAAAAGTCAAGAGTAAGGAAAATTATGTAAACAGGTTGGCTGCTAAGGTTTTTTCAATTAATTCAAAATCAAATTTTTGTAAAATAGCTTATCCTGAAGAATTATTTGAAAAAGGAAACATGCCTAATATTCTTTCTAGTATTGCTGGGAATATTTTTGGTATGAAAGCTGTGGAAAATTTAAGATTAGAAGATATTAACTTTCCTTATTCCTTAATTAAAAGTTTTCCTGGTCCAAGATATGGTATTAAAGGTTATAGAAAAATTTTGAAAATAAAAAAAAGGCCATTAGTAGGAACTATTATTAAGCCAAAATTAGGATTAAAAACCAAACATCATGCCGAGGTTGCTTATAATTCCTGGGTTGGAGGGTGTGATTTAGTTAAAGATGATGAAAATTTGTCTTCTCAAGATTTTAATAAATTTGAAAAAAGACTAGTTAAAACATTAGAAATGAAAGACCGGGCAGAGCAAGAAACAGGGGAGAAAAAAGGTTATTTGATTAATGTTACAGCGGAAGCTTTAGAAATGTTGAAAAGAGTTGATTTAGTCAAAAACCAGGGAGGGAAGTTTGTAATGATTGATATTTTAACTTCTGGTTTTTCTGCTTTACAAACTTTAAAACAAAATACAAAATTAGGGATTCATGGACATAGAGCAATGCATGGGGCTTTTACTGAAAATCCAAAACATGGAATTTCTATGATGGCTGTTGCAGATTTTGCAAGATTATGTGGTATTGATTCTTTACATATTGGAACTGGAATAGGAAAAATGAAAGGAAAAGTTCAGGAGATTGAAGATATTAGAGAGGAAATAGAATTAAAAACTCTTAAAGAGACAAAATTCAGATTAAATGAAAACTGGTTAAATATTAAACCTACTATGGCTGTATGCTCAGGAGGAATTCATCCAGGACATATCCCTTATCTTATCAAACATTTTGGAAAAGATATTATTATACAGGCTGGGGGAGGGATTCATGGACATCCTTCTGGAACCATTGCAGGAGCAAGAGCTATGAGGCAGGCCGTTGATTTTGTTTTAAATAAAAAACAAAAAGGAAAAGAATTAAAACAAGCATTAAATTTCTGGAAATAATTATGAAAAAATATAGAAAAGGTGTTTTCATTGTTATATATAAAAAAGAAAATAAAGATATTAAGTATTTAATTTTGAAAAGAAAACTTCACTGGAGAGGTTATGAATTTCCAAAAGGTGGAAAAGAAAATAATGAAAATTCAGAAGAGATAATAAAAAGAGAGATAAAAGAAGAGACAGGGCAGGAAGCAAGAAAAATTCAGGAATATTCTATTGAAGGAATGTGGGATTATAAGAAAAAGTTAAAAGATAGAAAAGGAATTGAAAAACAGGTTTGGAAATTGTTTTCTTGTCAGATAAAAAATTCAGAAATAAGCATAGATGAAAAAGAACATGAGGATTATTTTTGGAAAGAATATGAAGAGGCAAGAAAAATTTTAACTTATAAAAATCAAAAAAAATGTCTGGAAATTATTGATAAAAAACTGAAAAAAGAAAAAATGAAATATGAGAGTTATAGAAAATTTATTCTTGAATCAGGAAAAATTATTTTTTCTGGAAAAGATAGGAAAGAAAATGAAAAACTTGTTTCTGAGTTTATAGGAAAAGAAAATTTAATTATGCATACTAAACTTCCGGGCAGTCCTTTTTCTGTTTCATTAAAAGAACTAACAAAAGATGAGCAAGAAAAAATGGCTTTATTTACAGCAAAATATTCACAAGACTGGAAAAAAAACAGAAATAATGTTCTTGTAGATATTTTTTCAGGAAAAGATGTTTATAAAAATAAGAAAATGAAAACTGGCACTTTTGGAGTTAAGAAAAAGAAAACAATAAAAGTTAAAAAGCAGGAAATTAAGGAAATAATATGAAACCAGAAGCAAAATTTCAGATAGGAAAACAAGGACTAACAGAGAATTTTATTTTTACTTTAAAAAATTCTTTTAAAGAAAGAAAAGCAGTTAAAATTCAGGTATTAAAATCAAAAACAAGGGAAAAAGAAAAAGTTGAAGAAATAGGAGAGGAAATAGTTGAAAAATTAGGGAAAAATTATGTTTACAAGGTGATGGGGTTTGTTATATTTATTAAAAAGTTCAGGAAAGCTGTTAGATAAAATAGAACATAACAATAAGTTTATAAAGAGAGAATTTTACTAATTTTTAGGTTAACATTCTTATGAATGTTCTATTGCTGAAAAGCAAGCCCAAGTTAAGAAAATGAAAGAACAAATAACAATATATGATGTTCCGGCTGATAAATTAAATGAAAAATTAGCTGAAGCTTTATCTCAAATTCAAGAATTTAAAATGCCTGAATGGGCCGGTTTTGTGAAATCTGGTGTTTCTAGAAAAAGACCTCCTCAAGAAGAAGATTGGTGGTATAAGAGAGCTGCATCAATTTTAAGACAGTTGCATATTAAAGGGGTTTGTGGAGTAAATAAATTTAGAATTACTTATGGTAAAAAACAAAATAGAGGAAAAAAACCAGAAAAATTTAAAAAATCATCTGGAAAAGTTATAAGAGTTATTTTACAACAGGCAGAGCAAGCTGATTTTGTGAAAAAATCTAAAGGAAAAAGAAAAGGAAGAGAACTAACAAAACAAGGTTTAGAATTTTTAAATTCAATTTCTGAAAAAGTTGAATCAGAAAATAAGGATAAAACTGGAAATTAAGAAAAACAAGATAAAAAAATAAAAATGAGAACAACAAAAACAGGAAGTTTTTGAGCCCTCATTTTCAGGAATAAAATGAGAACAAAAAAGAAATTAACTCAGAAAAAAATCAAATTAGGAAAGCATGGAAAGAGAAGAAAATGGGCTCCTTTTTGGGCAGTTATCAAGAAATTTGGACAAGGAAAAAGAGTTCATCCTAGTGCTATGACTCGTGTTAAAAGGAATTGGAGAAGAACTAAATTAAAAATTAAACCAAGAAGAGTGAAGAAAAGACATTTAGGTTAAAAATGGAAAAAGAAAATTTACCTATGACAAGACAAGAAGCAGTTGAGTGGTTAAAAAGTATGCCTCAACAAGAAAGTGATATGAATCATTATTTAGAATCAGAAGCAATTATGAAGAAATTAGCTGAAAAATTAGGAAAAAAAGATGAAAAAGAATATTGGGGGATGTTAGGATTATTACATGATATTGATTGGGCATTAACAAAAAATAACTGGAAAGAGCATGGAAAAAAGGCTGAACAAATTTTAAAAGAAAAAGGATTTGATGATAAATTTATTCAGATAATTCAAAGTCATGTTTATGGGCATGAAGAATGTGGTTTTCAAGACAAAGAAAGAAAAGAAGATATTGAACATGCTTTGGCTGCATCAGAAACATTAACTGGTTTAATTTATGCTTATGCTTTAATGAGAGAAAAGAAAATTTCAGATATGGAATTAAAAGGTTTAAAGAAAAAATTTAAAGATAAAAGTTTTGCATCTAATTGTGACAGAGAAATAATTAGAGAAATAGAAAAAATAACTCCCTTAAATGAATTTTTTGAATTATCTATTAATGTTTTAAAAGAAATTAAAGAACAAATAGGTTTAAAATAAAATGGCAGAAAATAAAGAAAAACAAGAAAAAAAACCAGAAGAAAAAGAATCAAAGAAGGAAAAGAAAGAAATTAGTGAAAATAAAGAAAGTGAAAGTAGAGAATATATTATCCCCCTTAGAAGTAAATGTTTAAAAATCCCTAGATGGAGAAGAGGAAAAAGGGCAATAAAAGAAGTGAAAAAATTTGTAGCAAGACATATGAAAGTTTATGATAGAGATTTAAGGAAAATTAAAATTGATAAATATCTTAATGAAGAAATATTTTCAAGAGGTATGAAAAAACCTCCTGCAAAAATTAAAGTAAATGCTATTAAAAAAGGAGATAATATTTATGTTGAATTATCTAAATTAAGTGAAAAAGCAAGATGGAAAAAGAAAAAAGAAGTTGCAGAAGAAGAAAAATCAAAACAAGAAAAGAAAAAGAAAGAAGTTGAAAAAAAGGCTGCAGAAGAGGCAAAAAAGAAAGAACAAGAAAAGAAAAAGGAAAGTGAAGAAAAAGCTGAAGGAAAAAAAGAAAAAGCTGAAAAGCAGGAAGCTGTAAAAGAACAAGAGATAAAGATGGCTGATAAAAAAGCTAAAGAACAAAAACATGTTGCTAAATCAGGTAAGCAAGATAAAAAAACTCCTCAGAGAAAAACTTTACAAAAATAATTATTTCTTATAATTTTTTATTGAATATAATTCTTGTTAATTGTCCCGAACGAAGCGAAAGTCTGCAAGGCGGTACCGAGAATTTTTGCGAAGACAAAACCGCAGAGATGAGTTAAAGTTTTATTCTATAAATCATCTTCGTAGAAGACTGACTTCAGGGAGTGTGTTTTCTTGTTTTTTTTTCTAAAAGAAGAAAGTCTCACAAAAGGCGAAATGATTCAATGGGCTATTCATCTGACTAGAATTTTTTGAAAATTTTTAGATGTTTATGTTAGAAAAGTTAAAATCTGATTTATATGAATTTAAAAATTCTGCTAGAGAAAAACATGATAGCAGATATTTTTATAAACTTAAAACTGTTCAAAAGATAGATGATAAAACAAAAAAAAGAATGGTTTAAATTTATGTTTTTGCATGGAATATTACTTGTATTTTTCTTAATTATCTTGTTTGTCTCTATCCTATTTCCTGCCTTTATCCTTAAAAAATATTTTTACAATTTTAATGTAATTCTTTTTGCTTTTTACTTGACTCTTTTTATAATCTTTTTTATTTATAGTTATATTATAGTAACTGCTTTGCTTTGCTACCCTTTTAGGAAAATGTTAAAACAGGGAACTCACGAACAAAAAAGCACACAATTTAAATTATGGGTTATAGCAGATAATCTTGCTTCATTAATTATCCGCCCCCCTTTCTCAAGAATAATTAATATTTCAGCTTGGATCTATATTCCTGCCTTTAAATTATTTGGCTTAAAAGGGCATTTTTTTCACTATAAAACAGCAGAAATAATTGATCCTTGGTTTATTGAAATTGGAGAAAATGTTGTTCTTGGAGACCTCTCAAGTATAACAGGACATGTTTTTGAAAAAGGGAAATTAATTCTTGGAAAAGTCAAGATGGGAAATGATTCTATGATGGGCCTTAATTCAGCACTTCTTCCAGGAACAGAAATTGGGGAAAATTCCATACTTGGCTCTTTTTCTGTTGTAAAACAATTTACAAAAATTCCTGATAATGAAGTCTGGGTTGGATTGCCTGCAAAAAAATTAAAAAATATTGATTGAATCTAATTTTTTCTCCTTAAATTATAAGGAGAATTTATAATATATTCAATATCTCTCCATCTCACTTTTTTTGAAAATAAAGAATTAATTACTGCAAGCAAAAAAATCACTAATACGAAAAATGAAGATAAAGAAATAAGAAAGATTTTATCTGTTTCTTCATCTAAGATCCCTTTTACTGAAAGACCTGTTAAAATGTTTATTCCTACAAAAAACAAAATTATTACAAGTAGAGGAAAAATAAGAATAAAATTAAAAATTGTAAAAAAGAGATAAAAAAGAATAAACAACAACACAAAAGAATAAACAAAAAGAGAGGTAAAAAACATTTGTTTGTCATAAATTTGCATTATTTTAACCTGTCTGTTAATCCACTTTTGTGTTTGTTTCAATGAAGAAAAAGAATCACAAGAAATTCCAATACAATAAGGAATGAATTTTATTTTTTTGCCAGAAGATTTTACAGCTTTTGTCAATGTAAAATCATCTGTCAGAACAGATTTCCAAATTTCATTTATCTTTAATTTAAAAAAAAGTTCTTTTTTTATCGCTGTTGCTCCTCCAAATGTAAAATTTGTTTTTTCATTACATAAAAAAAGAGAAGATGCAAAAACATAAGAAGACCTCACATATGAAGAAAACGTCTTATCTGGTTTGTAATATCTATAACCTGTTGTCGCACCTATTTTTTCGAATCTTAGTGGTTGAACAAGTTTTTTAACAAAGGATTTTTTTATTTTTAAGTCAGAATCAAGAAAAACCAAAACCTCTGAATCTTCTGAAATAAAATTAAGTGCGTTAATTAAATTTGAAAGTTTTTCAGAACACGTTTTATATATTTTTTTGGAAACAACTATTTTTATAGTTTTATCATATGCTTCTTTGTTTAACTTTTTAAGCAAAGGAATTGCAGAATCTGTCTCTTCGGCAACAACAAAAATATATTCAATCTTGTCTTTTGGATAATCTTGATTCAACACAGAATTAAGATTATTTTTCAGATTAATCTCAAGCCCCTTGCAAGGAGTAATTAATGAAATTTTTGGGAAATAATCAGGATATTTTTTATTTGATTCTTTTTTTATGTAATTTATAAATAGGGCAGACAAGGAGAAATGAAAAAATACAAATATTAAGATAATTATCAACAATATCAAACTGATCATTATTAACGCAAGAATAAAACCTTAATAAAGAATTCTATAGTGTACTAACCACATTCAAACTATAAAATTTAATTAACTTTTAATCTTTTGCAGAACCATCAAAAATTCGGCAAAATAAGGATTTATTTTCCATTTTCTGTTTTTTAATCCCTCTATTTTTTCAACATCTTGTTTTTTGATTTCAACATCAAAAATATCTAAATTTTCTCTTAAGTGTTTTTCAGAAGACGCTTTGGGAATAGAAATGACTCCTTTTTGAATAAGCCACCTTAAGGCAATTTGTGAAGGGGTTTTATTATATCTCTTTGCAATATTTTGGACTGTAGGATTTTGAATAGCATGCCCTCTTCCTAAAGGAGAATAAGCTATAATCTTAATATTATTCTTATTGCAAAATTCAAGCAAATCTTTTTGAAAATATATTGGAGAAAAATCTATCTCATTTACTTTAATTTCTATTTCTAATTTTTTAGAAAGAACTATGGCCTTTTTTAAAGAAGGAATATCAAAATTACTCACACCAATTGATTTGATTTTTTCCTCTTGATGTAACTTTTTAAATGCCTTTAATGTCTCTTCAAGATTTATTTTTTTATTTGGCCAATGAATTAAAAATAAATCAATATAATCTGTCTGCAAATCAGAAAGGGATTTATTGCAGGATTTAATAACATCTTCATATCTTAATTTATCTCTCCATACCTTAGAAATTATGAAAATTTCCTCTCTTTTAATTTTAGAATTTTTTATTGCCTTTCCAATTGCCTTTTGATTGTGATATGCTTCGGCAGTATCTATAAATCTATATCCCAAGTTAATTGCCTTCTCTACTGTTTTAAGGCACTTCTCACCTACCAACTCCCATGTTCCCAATCCAATCAAAGGTATTTTCACCTTATCTCCTAATTTTATTTTTGGAACTTCCATTTTAAAATATGAACAAATTTGATTTAAATGGATGTCTGAAATTATAAGAAACCTCCCAATAACCAGTGCATCCACATAACCCGCATCGTTTACATGGAAAAACACCATATTTTTTAATTCCCTTTTCCCACAATTTTTGGACTGAATTATTAACTAAACTGCCTATTTTGTGATTCATAAATTTTTCACAAGGATAGATCAAATTTCCCATACTATCTATAAATAACATAAGTTTTGGCAAACAAAATTTAATATTTTCATGATTATACCTCTTGATATTTTGATTGTAAAAAAGTTTTCTTGAATATTTTTTTCTTGCTTTTTCCATAAAAGTATTAAACCATTTAAAATCTTTAACATCCCAGTCATCCCTAACTGGCTGAAGCATCACAATGCAATTATTTTTTTCTACAAAACTTAGAAAAGGTTCAAAATCACTAAACTTATCTTCTTCATTTAATGTTGTATCAAACATAATTTTTACATTTGTTTTTTCTTTTATCTTCTTCACATCTTTTAATAGCTTTTCCATAAGTTTTGGATACTGTTTTTTCCTTGAAAGGTCATAACTTATATATAAAGTATCTAATTTTCTAATTATATCAATATTTTTAAGCAAGGTGGTTCCATTAGTAAACACCCCTAATGAATCAAAGCCCAAAGAGTTTGCATAATCAACTAGTTTATTAAAATCTTCTCTTACAAATGGCTCACCACCAAAGAAAATTAAAGTTCTGCTTGATTTCTTTATTTCTTCAATAACTTTACAGGCGTCTTGAAAATTTAATTCTTTCTGATTATAACTATTAGGATAAGAATCTTTTTCATTTATATAACAATAACTACACCTCAAATTACATCGGGTAGTAATTTCAAATAAAGTTATTAAAGCTTTTCTTGGCTCTTTTCCAAATCTAACCCTAATCAGATCATTTAAATATTCGCATACTGTTTTAGTACTATACATTTTATTTTTAATTTTTATTTTTTTCAAACATAAAATCAGGAAACCTCTTGTTTAATTTCCCTGCCTTCTTAATTTTTCTCTTGATTCCTTAGCCAAAGGTGCCAGCAAAGTGTTATTTGGTTTTATAAAATCACATCCTACTTCTTTGAGTTCTTTTCTGATATTTTCTCCAAATTTGCTTATCCTTTCAATTAAATCGCCAACAGGTTCAGACATCTTCTTCTCTTTTTTCTTCAACTATCTTTACCTCCTTTTCAGATATTAAGCTTATCTCTCTAAGAATGATGTATTTTTAAATATTCTGAATGGATTGTTAAAATTAAAGTTTGAAAGATTTCAATATAATTAAAAAAGACCTGATGGATAAAAACTCTTTAAAAAAAAGCTTTACAAAAATAGTTTTTAAAGTTGAAGATTTCTTAATTTAATTTTTGTTAACTGGGGGGCGAAGCCGAAGAAATTGTAAAGTTCGGCTTTACTTCTTGAAGAATTGAATCTTAGCAAAATCGTAGATTGCTACCAAAGTAAAAATTATTTGAAGAATTATAAATATTAAATCTCCAATATAGATGCTGTAAGCTTCTAAACATACCCCCCAAAAATATAGAAAACATCTTGGGTTTTTCTTTTCTTGGTAACTATTCCAATGGAGATTAATATTATACCTAATGCCCCTATAATTTTGAAAATATCAATCATAATTTTTACTTTGTTATTGGATTATATAAACTCTTCTATAGCCTAAATTCAAATTGACTATAACTCTTGTTAAGTGAGAGTGAGCGAAACGAGAGCCTGCAAGGCGTGGCAAAATTTCTGAAAGAAATTTTGAGTTGTGAGGTGAAAGAAACAAGTAGAGATAGCACAAATTTTAAAGGAAAAAAGAGATTATCGTTATTTAAAAATCACATTTATCTGCACTGCCCCAATTCCTCTCCCTATATCCTGATCCAGTATGTTTCCACCCTTCTGGAGTACATAAACATGCTCTTTGATGCTTGTAACCTTGCTTATATTTAACTGACCAGCATTCACCGCAAGGACAACTAATTTCGTTGGATTCAAAATCTCCCTCACTAATTGCTTGTTGCAATGTTTTCTCTTGCCCATTAATAGCAATTAAAACAGAATCTCCTCCATGTCCAGAATTTGGTATTGATGATGTGTAGGCATAAACTCCTCCACCCAAAGCTAATAAAACTCCAACAAATATTAAAGAATAAAGCCATTTATTTGTCATGTTTATCTCAAGTTTGATTGCCATTTGTTCATCTCTTTTTTGTTTATTATTAAAGTAAGATAAAGGGCTTTAAATTCTTTTTGTTTATATCATTTTGAGTTTTCATCAACTTTTAAGGTAACAAAGTTTGATATCCAAAATTTTCAATTGCAATTAACTTTAGATAGAGATTTATAGATATATCCTCCTGATAAAGATTAATTTTAATAAAACATTTTTATACTAACCATTTTTAAATCAATTATGAAACCAGAAAAATCACTTCAAGAATTATTAGAATTTGGAATTTTAAATATAGATAAACCTAATAATTATACTAGTTTTCAAACAGCTGAAATTGTTGCCAGAATTTTGCAGAATTCTGGGTATAAGATAAGGAAATTCTCACACTTTGGGACTTTAGATCCAAAAGTTACAGGAGTATTACCTATAGCTTTAAATAGATCTGTAAAATTGACTGGCTGGTTTATGAAAAAAAACAAAACTTATGTAGGAATTATGAAGATTCACAAAAAAATTTCTCAAACTGACTTGGAAAAAGAGATGAAAAAATTTGTAGGGAAAATAATGCAAAAACCCCCAGTAAAATCAAGAGTTAAAAGGCAAGAGAGACAGAGAGAGGTTTTTTCATGGGATTTGTTAGAGTATGATCAAGAAACAGGAGAAGCTTTATTTGAGACAAAAGTAGAAGCTGGAACTTATATTAGAAAATTAATTTCTGATATGGGAGAGAATATTAACGGAGCACATATGTTAGAATTAAGAAGAACAAAAGCAGGAATATTTTCAGAAAAAGATAAAAATTTTATTAATTTATATTATTTAGAAGAAATTAAAGATGATGAAAAAGAATTAAGAAAAATTATAATTCCAGCTGAACAGGCAGTGAAAAAAATTATAACCTCAGTTAAAATAAATCCAGATGAAAAAAGATTAAATGAAATTTTAATTGGAAAGCCTATTTCACTTGATGAATTAGAAAAAATGAAAAATCAGATAAAGCAAGGAGGAGAAGTTGCTATTTTTGTTAAAAATAGATTTATTGGCATATATATTAGAGAAAATAAAAATTTAAAACCTAAGTTTGTAAAAAATTAATATGATTAAAAGCTTTAAAAGATATTATAATTCCGCAGATTTAAGAACAAGATTATTTAGTGAACTTCCTCGTCCAAAATTAATTGAACAAAAACCTGATGCAAGCACAAGATTTATTGAAGCAAGAAGACATTTATTATTTCACTTTATGCATCCTGACCCAGAATCTAAATTTGATTTAGAAACAAAAAAAGCAAGAGGATTATTAAGAAAAGCAAGAAAAAGTAAAAAACTTTTTAGAACTGCTAAAGCTTTAGTTGATGTTTTTGGAGTTCCTTTTTTTCACGATATTTTAAGATATAATTGTTTATTAGGTTATGCTAACAGACAATTGGTGGGACATATTGCTTTTCAAGAACATGGAATTGGTGAAAATACTAACTGGAAAGTATTTCAGTATTTTGTTTTTCCTCAGTACAGAGACTTTGGATATGGATTAGAACAAGCAAAAAGATTAGTGGGCCATGCAAGAGAAAATCAAATAAAAAATTTAAGAGTAGGAGGTGGAAAAAACCATTTTGCTGATAAGGTAATGGATGCTTATACTAAAGAACAAGAACAACTTGGAGTCGAGGTTCAGGATAATTACTGGGTTAATGTTTTAGATAACTGATTAAACTTATAAACATAATTCTGTTTATAATGTAAGAAAATGAGAGAATTTATTTTTGTATCAAATAAAGCAAGAACTAGTGGAAATTTTAATGAAAAAGATTTAAGAAAAGCTGGAAGAATGGATATAATATGTAATGTGATAATTCATGCTTTTTTTATAAGTAATAAACAGAGACAAGATGTTTCCTTACATCTTATTTTTAATGGAATGCCAGACCCGCCAAAACATATTCATATTACAGGGGAAAAAACACCTTTTAGTAAAAAAGACATCTCTGGTTTAATAAAAAGAGCATTATATAAATATAAGAAAGGTAAAAAATTTGAAGCCTTACCAGGTGTTTATATTGAAAAAAAAAGTTTTTTGAAATTAGTTGAAGAATTAAAAGAACAAAATAAAAACTTAATAATTTTAGATAAATCAGGAAAAAATATCAGAAAATTAAAAAATAAAGATTTGGAAAATGTTGTATTTATATTAGGAGACCATGAAGGTTTAGGAAAAAAAGAAACAAAAAGAGTTAAAAAACAAGGATTAAAGATAAGTTTAGGAAATAAGACATATTTTTCATCACAAACAATAACTATTTTACATAATGATTTAGATATAAGAGAGATGTAGTATGAGAAAACTTAAAAACTAGAAACAAGATATAAGATTATGAAAAAAGCAGTAAGAGTTTATATTTTTGGAGCAGTTCAGGGGGTTTTTTTTAGAAACTATATAAAAGAACAGGCAAAAAAATTGGGTATCAAAGGGTATGTGAGAAATAAAGAAGATGGGAGTGTAGAATCCTGGTTTGAAGGAAATGCTCCTGAAGTAAATAGGATGATAGATAAAGCTAAACAAGGCCCAGAACATGCTGTTGTAAAAAGATTTGATATTGTAGACGAACATTTTTCAAGTTATAAAGATTTTAAGGTTTTGAGGTTTTAAAATGAATATTGAAAATAAATACTGGGGTGATAAAGTTGCTTCTAAAATTATTCATGAAAATAAAGGGAAAAAGAAACTTATATGTGCTGCGGGAATAACTCCTTCTGGGACAGTTCATATTGGAAACTTCAGGGATATAATTACTTCAGAGATTATTTCAAAAGCCTTGAAACAGAAAAACAAAAATAGCAAGGTGATGTTTTTTTGGGATGATTATGATAGATTAAGAAAAATACCTAAGGGAATAAACCAGGAATTTTCAAAATATACTGGAAAGCCCATATCAGGTGTTCCTGATCCTTACTCTTGTCATAAAAGCTATGCTCAACATTTTGAAAAAGAATTTGAACAAATAATGGAAGAATTAGGGATTGAAGTAGAATTTATTTATCAAGAGAGAGAATATAAGAAAAATGAATATCATAAAGAGATAAAAACAGCCTTACAAAAAAGAAAAGAAATCGGAAAAATACTATCAGAATTTAAAACACAGGGGATGAAAAAAGAGGAAATTGATAATTTTTATCCATATCAGGTTTATTGTGAGAAATGTGGAAAAGACACTACAAAAATAAAAGAGTATGATGGAGAGGAGAATATAACTTACACTTGTAAATGTGGTTATGAAAATAAAGTTGATATTTCAAAGAAAAATGTTGGAAAATTGGTTTGGAAAGTTGACTGGGCTGCCAGATGGAAACATTATAATATCAATTTTGAACCAGGAGGACAAGACCATGCTACCCAAGGAGGAAGTTATGATATTTCGAAAAAAATTGCAAAAGAAATTTACAATATTAATGCTCCTGTGTTTAAGGGTTATGCTTTTGTTGGAATAAAAGGAATAGTAAAAATGTCAAGTTCAAGTGGGACCGGGATATCTCCAAAAGATTTATTAGAGATATATGAACCAGAATTGTTAAGGTGGATTTTTACAAGAGTAAAACCAAAAAGCAAGATAACTTTTTGTTTTGATTCTGAATTAATAAGACAGTATGATGAGTTTGATAAAGAAATTAGAAAATATCTGGAAAAAAATCTTGAAAAAACAAGAGAAAGAGCACTAGAATTAGCTAAAACAAGTAAAGAAAAATTTTTAAAAAACAGGGTTTCATTTAGGCAGATAGCTACTTTTGGACAAATTGCTCAAGAAAATTTTAATGAATTAAAAAAAATGTTTAAAAGAATGAATCAAAAATTTGATGAAGATAATCTAAAAATTAGATTGGAAAAATCTGAAAACTGGGTTAAAAAATTTGTTCCTGAATTACACATTAAAGTTAGAGAAAAGCCAAATAAAAAATATTTTAAATCGTTAAGCAAAGAAGAACAATCGGAAATTATCAAGTTAAGAACAAATATTAATAAAAACTGGGATTTAAAAAAATTAACTTCTTTGGTTTATGAGATTCCAAAAAAACAAGACATAGAAGAAAAAGAGAATAAAAAGAGGCAGAGAAGATTTTTTAAAAATATGTATCAGATGTTAATTAATAACGATACTGGGCCTAGATTACCTACATTTTTGCTCGCTCTTGGAAAAGAAAAAGTTAAAAAATTATTAAAATCTAGTTAAAAAAAGGAGGTAGAAAATAATGACAGATATAATCATAAAATCAAAAATAAAAGAAGCTGTAAAAGATTTAAATGTGGCAAGTGAGGTTGCTGCTGCTTTAAATGAAAAAGTTGAAGAAATACTGGAAAAAGCAGTAGAAAGAGCAAAAGCAAATTCAAGAAGAACATTGCAAGCAAGAGATTTATAATTAAGAAAATATATAAAGTATAAAACATTTTTCATAAAATGAAATTTGAATTAAAAAAAACACCTAAAAACCCCATAATAATTGAAGGTTTTCCTAGTTTTGGTCTGGCTTCAACTATTGCAACAGAATTTTTAATTAAACACTTACATGCTGAAAAAATAGGAAGAGTAATTTCAGATAAATTGACTCCTATTGTAGCATTACATGAAGGAAAACCAATTGATCCTATTGAAATTTTTCATGATAAAAAAAATAATTTAATGATTTTGAGAGCTTTAACTGATATTTCTAATAATGAGTGGCTTCTTGTAAAATTAATTTCTGATTTAGTTGAAAAAACTAATGCAAAAGAGATAATCAGTTTAGAAGGAATTGCAGAATCTAAACTTAAGAATTCTAATCTTTTTTATTTCACTAATTCTGATAAAAAAAAGAAAGATTTAGAAAAAGCAGGATTAAAACAGTTTAATGAGGGGATAGTTAGAGGGGTAACTGCTGGCTTGATTTTGAATTTAGAAAAGTCTAATAATAAATTTTCAGCTTTTTTTGTTGAGTCTAATCCTAACTTTCCTGATTCTAAGGCTGCTGGCGAGATAGTCAGGGCAGTTAATACTTATCTAGGAACTAATATTAATCCTCGACCATTAATAAAATCTGGACAAGAATTTGAAAAAAAATTAAAGGGATATCTTGAAAAATCTAAAAAACATAAGATAGATAATAATGAGGCAAAAGGTTATGTGGGATAATTTAGGTTAAGTTTTTTCTGAAAAAATAAAAAAATGGCAGGAAGAAACAAACAAAAAGGAAGCAAGGCAGAAAGAGAATTATTAAAAAAGTTTGTTGAAGATGGCTGGATGGCCATAAGAGTTGCTGGTTCTGGAATTTTGCCAGATCCAAGTTGTGATTTAATAGCTGGAAAAAGAAATAAAAAACATTGTATTGAAGTAAAATCTTCAAAAGCAAAAATAAAGTACCTTGATAAAAAACAAGTTGAAAATTTTTTATATTTTTCAGAGATTTTTGGTTTAAAACCTTTATTAGCTATCAGATTTAATCAGGAGGGGTGGTTTTTTTTAAAACCAAAATACTTGGAAAAAACAAAATCAGGGCTTAAAATAGATTTAAAAAGAGCAAGAAAAAAAGGAAAAAGGTTTGGACAGGCATTTTCGTGATTTAGTTAATCTTATAAATTCTAAATTTTAAAATTATTTATGAAAAAGAGTTTGGTGAGTTTATTATGTTTTTTTATGTTTATAAACATAGTTATAGTTTCAGGTGAAGAAAATAAATCTCTTATTTTTGAATTACCAGAAAACATCAATTATCCTGTTCCTTTTGAAATTAATTTAACCTTAATTAATTTTTCTGGAACCTATGATGTTAAAATTGATGTTTTTAATTCAAGTGATAGATTGAGTGAGATATATAATTCAGGTGAAGAAAAATGGCAATCAACTTTTAATTATATTAATCAGGTAATTAATTCCTCTGAAACTGATTCATATTTATTTTTATTAAACATCACTAAAATTTACTCTGGATTAGGAAATATAACTCTTAAATTAAGAAATTCTTCTGGTATTTTTGAATTTAATGAAAAGATAAACATTTCTTACATAAATATGACTCAAAATAATTCTGATAATGAAAATAATGAAACAAAAGAAAACACAGTAAATGAAAAAGAAGTTTATCTTGAAATAGATTATGATGAAGATGACCTTATTAATCAACAAGAATTTGAAATTGAGATTAATGCTTTTAATTTAGAAGGAGACTATAATTTAAAAATATGGGTTGAGTTTGAAAATAATACAATAATCTCAGATAGATATGACGAAGAAGAGGAAAAGTGGAAATCAGGAAGATATTATTTATATGAATTTTTAACTGGAAAAGGAAATAAAAGTAAAGATGTATTATTAAAAATAAGAGAGGATTATGAGGATTATGAAGGAGGGGCCATATTAAAGATTAAAATTCAAGATATAGGAATTTTGGCTGAAGAAAACATAATAATTTTAGAAAATGAAAAAGAGGATAAAATAACTGGCAATATAATCATTAGCAATAGTAATAAAAAGAATAATGAAAAAGAAAGTAAAGAAAAAAAAGATGAAATTATTTATTTAAACTCTATATCAAAAGATATAAAAAGTCAAAATAACAACTTAAAAGAGTATAAATCGAAAACACAATATATAAAAGAATATTCAATTTATGGATTTGCTTTGTTTTGTGTTTTAATAATTGTTTTATTATTAATGAGAGGATAAAATGGCAGAAAATATAAATGCGGTTTTAATGTTAGAAATATTAGGAAGACCTCCAGAACATATTAAGAAAACTATTTCTGAATTAGTTGATAAAATGTCCAAGGAAAAAAATGTAAAAATTGTTGAGAAAAAAATAGCTAAACCAAAAAAATTAGAAGGAAAAGATGTTTTTACCAGTTATGCTGAAATTGAAATTGAAACTAATATGGAAACCTTGATGTTGTTAATCTTTGGTTATATGCCTTCTCATGTTGAAATTATTACTCCTGAAGAAATTAAAATAAAAAACAATAATTTAAATATGTTTTTTAATGAATTAACAAAAAAATTACATCAATATGATGAAATAGCTCAAACATTAATTATGGAAAGAAAAATGTTAGCTAAACAAATTCAAGAAGGAAAAATTAAGATAGTTAAACAAGAAAAAGGAAAAAAGTCTGGAAAAAGTAGTAAGAAAAAGAAAAATTAATTAATGCCTAGATAGATTTCCTCTTGTTTCTTGAGATTTAAATCTTTTTTCATAATCTTCTGATTTCTTTTTTAAAACTTTGTCACTTGACTCTTGTTTTTGTCTAACTTTTTTAATTATAAAGAAAATAATTATTGCTAAAATTATGAAAATAACAAATAAAGAGATTATTTTTCCTATTCCAAAACCAGATTTTTCTTTACATTCCCCTATACAACAAATCCCGTCCCCATCTGAAGCATATTTTGTTTTTCCTAAACATTCTTCTTTATCTTCACAAAATTGTCCTCCTAAAGAAGAACAATCATTATTGCCTGATATTTGGGAGATAACTGACTGATTAATTTCATCTTGCTCTCTTACAAAAATATTCACCTTAATTTGTGAAGTTTCATTTTCATAAATAATATTAAGGAAGCCTGATTTATCCTTATTAGACTCAACAAATAATTTTATTTTCTTATAATTCCCTCCACTTATTGCAGGAATATAATCTGGAGAGATATTGATAGTTTTTTCTAATTCTGATGAAGGAGTTATAGAGATGTTTTCTATATTTTCTTGTCCTGAATTAAATAAAGAAAACTGAAATTCAAATTCTATATCTTCTAAAATAGTAAAATTCAATTCTGAATCTGAAAATTGCAAATTATTTTTAAAAGTTTGATTTTCTATATTTGTTTTAAAAATAGATACAGGAACATTATACTCTGTTTGATTAGTGTACATTTTGATTTCTTCAACTGTTGATTTTTTAATATCTGAAATAGAATACTTAACCTTATTTTTTTGGATTGGTGGAATTTCTATTTGTTTAGTTGAATTTAAAAATTCAGATTTTACATTAACAGATTTTATATTGCTTTCTAATGTAATATAAAAATCTTTATTAGTAATTATAAATCCTGGATTAACTGAAAAATCTGAAATATTTCCTGAAACTGAAAAGTTATATTTTAAATCTTCTGTTTTTTCATTTCCTAATTCTAAATACTTAATATTCTCAATAACTAAAGTATAATTTCTTTGGGTAGGAGGAAGAATCGCATAAATATAATATTTTTCCTCAATTTTTCCTGAATCATAAACTAATGGAATAAAACTTCTTCCTGAATAAAACTGTATTTGTTCTGAACTTAGAGTTTGTAAAAAATTTCCTTCTAATTTCACTAGTATTGTTTGTCCTGGATTATATTTTTCTTTAATATCTACTTGTAAAGCTAAAACTAAAGGTATTAAAAAGAATATCAACAGTAGCACCCATTTTTTCATATTATGAATAGAAAAAAAGCATTAATAAATCTTATCTTGCCATATCTTTTAATTTTTTCAGAGTATCTTCAAAATCCTTGTCTGTCTTGCCTTTTGGTTTGGTTGTTCTTTGCGGAGGAGGAGTAGGTCTTCTTCCTCTGGGTGGTATTGTTCTCCTTAATGTTGGAGGGCCTGGAGGACCAGGATAATTTGGTCTTGATTTAGAAACTCCTCCTGATTTAAACTTGTTTTTAAATTTATATAATAATCTTCTTAACTTATTTCTAAAAATTATTCCTAAAACAACTAATATTATTAAAATTATCAAAAGATAAATCCACCAATAACTTTTTTCATCATCTGCTTTTTCTTTACAACAAATATCTGTTCCTGAACAATCTAAAACTACTGATTCTTCATAACTTAAACACTCTGATCTACAATAATATCCTGACTGTTCACATTCTGTTGTTTCTAAAACACAATTTCCAAGACAACAATCAGATACATCTGAAGTAGAAACTGTTGTTCCATCACAAATTTCTCCTGAAGAACATTCCTTTCCTCCTTGTTCAAAACATGTTTTTTCTTGTTGGGGTTCTGAACAACATACATCTAAACCAGAACAAACAAAATCTAATGCCTCTCCTCCTGCTTCATCACATTTTCCCTGGGACATACAGTAATAATCAAAATCATCGCAATAATCTCTGTCAGAGCTTGGAGAAACTCCTCCTGATTCACTTGGCCATCCTGCCCATAAAATAAAACCAGTATCTCTTATGTTTCCAGAATTCCAACACCCTTTATTATCCCCTGCACTATCCTGAACTTCAGCCAACCAGCTTATAGATTTATCTTTTGTTCCAGATTCTGGTAAAGATAATATTGCAAGAGCAGTATCATAAAATTTATTATCTCCTAATTCCCAAAATCCTTGGGTTTCTTGTAATTTTCCTATCTCAGTTAAATAATCTTCTGAATTAGTTAAAATATATAAGAAAGATTCAGGGAAAATTTCCTCATAATCTTGTTCTAGGGCAACAAGGTAAGGGATCGTAGAAGTAATATTTTCTTTTTTTCCTACCTTTGAAAGAGCTAATGAAGCCCATAAATTCGATTCATAATCACAAGAAGAAGATGTTGAAAAACATAACGAGTTAACTTTATGTTCTGTTTTTCCTTCAGCTGAGGCAGATTCAACATCATTTGAAACATGCCATATATTGCTTCCTTGTTTTTTATATAATAATGTTGAGATAAAATCTTTATCACAAGAGACTTGTATTTTTTTATTAAAGCAGTCTTCATCTACTTTCAGCCAGTAAGAATCATAAGCAAAAGAAAAACAACTTCCAGGATTTCCTGATATTTTTTTATCTTCACTTATTGTTATTGTCTTTTCACTATCATCGCTTGTTAAAGTACATTGCGATTGTCCTGTTAAGTCTATTTCTAAAAACCATTCAACTTCAGAAGTTGGAATTCTATTATCTAAAAGCCATTCCTCAATATCATCTGTATTGCTTCCACTATTTTCTAAAGCTAATAATGCTAAAGAGGTATCTTTAATATTGCAGTTTGAAGAAGGAAAACATTCATCTCCTTTATCTTTTAATTCTGATTTGCATTTTCCTATTGACAAAAGTGAAAAAACCTGTTCTTGAAATGACAAAGAACTACATTTATCTTCTACTTTATCTTTTAAACAAGAAATTGCCATATCTTCTATTGATTCATTCTGAGCTGAAACAAAAGACATAGTTAATAATAAGAATAAAATTAATACACCTTTTTTTGATTTTATCATGTAAACAAGAAAAAAACCATATTTATAACCTTTTCGTTCAATCAAAACATTTATCTCTTAATTTGCATTTGCTACATTTTGCAAAATTATTATGAAATTTTGGTTCTTGTTCTCTATTAAAATTTCTTATTTTCTCAGCTATTTCTAAAACTTCTTTTCTCATTTTTTCATCAATAATTATCTCTTGTTTTCCTTTATTTGTTTCTATTATTCCAGAATAAATTTTTTCTTTGAATTTATCTTCTAATAATAAGATATATGCTGCTAACTGGATTTTATCTGAATAATATATCTTATCTCTAGTTTTAATTTCATATGGCACAATTTTATTTTCAAATTTAACTCTGTCTATCTTTCCTACTAATCCTAATTTTTCTGATATTATTTTATATTCAGTGATATATTTTGGTTTAAGGTTTTTCCAAATTTCTTTTCCAAAAAATCCCTGTGAAAGAGATTCTTTGATTGGTTTTTTTCTTAAATTAATATCTTCTTCCATAAAATCAAAAACATCCCTAACTAAATCAGTTATATTTATAGAAAAAGTTTGTAAAAGATTTTGATGCAAGGATGAAACTTGATGAACAAGACTTTTTAAGTGGCTTTTATAGTGAAAAACAATTTTTTCTTCACTTATCTCTTGTTTAATTCCTGAAACTATTATTGATTCATTTTTATTAAATAACTCGAAAACTTTATGTTTTAAAAATCCCAGAACCATTTTTTTATTTGGTTTTTCTTTTATACCTTTAACTTTTTTTAAGTATAGTTTTCTTGGGCAAAACAAGTAAGAGGTTATATCAGTTACACTGATTATTTTTTTATTTTTTATCATTTTACTTGTAGATTTTTTTTCTGTACCCTATCTGAAGAACTTTTGTTAAGTTATTTTTGATAATCTCAGTCCTAAAAAAGCACATAACCAATATTATGAATTTTTTATTTTATAAAATAAAGGGTTTTCAACTATTTTTTCTATTTTATTGGCAATTCTTTTAGATAACAGAGGTTCTAATATTTCTAACATTTTTACTACCTTCTTTTCATAGAAAACCTTACATTCCATTATAATCCTAATCTTTTTTTGTTTTTTCAGTTAATTCTAAATTATCTTCTATCATATAACCTCATTTTATCTAAAATTTTTTCACTTTATCTGATATCTGTATTGTGGGAGGCATTTTTATAGCCCCTTATAATTAGCTATAATAGATTATAATATTTAAACCTTTTCGTTATTTTTTCTTGAAAATTGTTTTTTAATTGAATAATTAACTGGGTTTTTTATTTTTCTGCATAAATTATCTGGTTTACAGATTCCCATACCTTTATAATAATCCTTATTGCAGTTAGGAGGAAGAACTATTTTATTTCTTTTATGCCAAGAAATCTGGCTTTTTATATACCCTGATTTTAATTGAGGGGTATTTTTTTTGTTCCATTTTTCAAGTTTTTCCTGAATTTCAGGAAAATCTAAATTTAAACTTCTGAAATAATTAATAAGTATAAACAAGCTTCTTTTTCTCCCATCTTTCATTCCTTTCATGATTTCTTCTATACATGGGGGGTAAATTATATTCCTCTTATCTATATTGACTTTTTTAAAATCTTTTTTTTCTTTTTTCTCTGAATTTTCTTTTTCTTGCTCTTTACTCCAATCCAAAGCTGAAATTAGCAACTCTCTTGCTTCTTCTTTTTCTGGAACAGGATAGAATTTTTTTATTTTAACTTTTAATGGGTTTGCTTCTTTTGGCTGAAAATCTTCAATTTCTTCTATTTCTAGGGGAAGAGATGCTAACCCTTTTTCATGTAAAGAATAAGGGCTTCTAAACAAATGCCTTGGAGAAACTAAAACAACATCTAATCCCATTAATTCAAATAAGTCATATTCTTCATATTCTGTAAAATTTTCTGGATTTTTTTCTGAATTAATATCACAGTTTTGACATTCATAAACCTGTTTTTTATCTTTTATCTCAAAATCCTGGCTGCAATCAGGACATTTATAGTTTTTAATTTTCTTACTATCTGAAAATTTTTTAAATTCCTGTCTCTTACAATTCGGACAAAAGTAATTTATTGAAAAATAGGAAGAAGATATCTCATTACAATTTTTACATTTAATCCCTTTTTTTATATCTGATTTTTTTAATTGTTTTAATTCAGATTCTGGTAGAGAATCTTTTAATAATTTTTCAGAATAATCTCTTAAATATGCTGCTATTTTTCTTGGTATTTCAGGGAATAAGTCTTTAGTTTGTTTTTGATTCATTATTTTTGGAAATGCTTCCCATGGAACTATAATATGAAAACCTTTTCCTCCTGAGAATTTTATGCCTATATTTTTTATATTATGATGTTGCAAAGCTTTTATAATAGAAAGGGCTGCCTTTTTACTATAATCAAACCACTTGCAATCAATATCAATTAACAAGTCCCATCCTTTTCTTAACTTATTAATTTCTAATTCATTTAATTCTTTAGAAATCTCCATTGGATTTTCCCATATCTCTTCTGAACAGTGAAAAGACGAATACCCTTTTTTTACAGCATTTAAAATTTCAGAAGGATATTCTAAAGAATCTGGCCGTTTTCCAAATTTATCACTATGTCTTGAAATTGTTTCTCTATTCTTGCAAAAATCAAAAATAGCTTTTTGAATATCTTTTCTCGAATAATAAATCATAGCAATCTCTTTTATTTTATCTGCCATACTCTTTATTTTGACTGTGTGTTTAAATAATTAATTGCTCTGAATAATAAAAAACTATATCTTTTAACATAACAAAGCTTTTAAATTATCTTCTTGTTTAGAGTATATGTTATTGAAATTAGATAATCCTAAAATTTTAGATGATATAGTCAGAGTTATTTCTGAATTAGTAACTGAGGTTAAAATAAAAATAAATAAACAGGGATTAAGTATTATAGCGATTGATCCTGCTAATGTGGCTTTAGTTTCATTTAATTTGCCTGCTTCTAGTTTTTCACAGCTAGAGGTTGAAGAAGAGATAATTGGGATTAATTTAGATTCATTAAAATCAGTATTAAGAAGAAGTAGTTCTTCATCTGCCCTGGTTTTACAAACAGAAGAGGGAATCCTAAGGGTAGAAATACAGGAAGAAACTAAAAGAACGTTTAAACTGGCTTTGATTAATATTGAACAAGAAGAAAAAGAAATGCCTAATCTTGAATTTTCTTGCAATGTTGAATTAGGAACTGGTGATTTTGCTGAGGCAATTGAAGATTGTTCTATTGTAGCTGATTCATGTTCTTTTATTGTTGAAAGAAACAAGTTTATTATGGAATCAAAGGGAATTAATTCTGCCAAATCTGAGTTTTCAGAGGGAAAAGCTAAAATTGAGAATAAAGCTGAGAAAATAAAATCAAAATATTCTTTAGAATACCTTGAAAAATTTATTAAAGCTGGTAAAATTGCAGATAAAATCAAGATTAATTTTGCTGATGATTATCCTTTAAGATTAGATTTTATTAGTCCTGGTTTTGAATTAAGTTTTGTTCTTGCTCCAAGAGTTGAGAGTGAAGATTAGAAAAGTTTATATATGATTATTATTACTTATGTTAATATCAGTATAGATAATAATATACTTATGTAAAAAAAGAGGAGTAATGTTATGAATATTCATAAAAAGAAACTATTAGAATTAATTAAAAGAGAGAAGATTATAACTAGTTCTGATGCAGCTAAACATTTAAAAATTTCCTGGAACACTGCTGAAAAATATTTATTAGAATTAGTTATTTTAGGAAAAATAGATAAAATAAAGAAAAAAGGGGTAAATTTATGGATGCTAAAATGAAAAAAATTAGGTTATTAAAGCAATCTCAGATAACTATATTTATCATTATAGCAATAATAATCCTCTCTGGAATAATCCTATTTTTCTTATTATCTGGAAATAAAATAAGTATTTTAAAACCTTCAATTTCAAATCCTCAGTCATATATACAAAAATGTGCAGAAGATTCTGCTAAAGATGCAATAAATATTATCTTGCCACAAGGAGGATATATTACCCCTATAAATTATAGATTATATAAAGACAACAGGGTTTCTTATTTATGTTATAATAAAAATTATTATGAACCTTGTATAAATCAGGCTCCATTATACATTCAGGATTTAGAATCTGAAATTGAGAGTTATATTAAACCAAAAATAAAGGATTGTTTTTATAATTTAGAACAAGAATATAAAGATAAAAATTATCAAGTTAATTCTGAGGATTTAGATTTAAGTGTTGAATTAAAACCAAAACAAGTTAAAATTATTATTAATAAAAAACTAGATTTAAAGAAAGGAGATGATAAAAGAAGTTATAAAGAGTTTAAATCTGTTTTTTCTTCTCCTTTATATGAATTATCCTCAATAAGTCAGGAAATTGTTAATCAAGAAGCTGAATTTTGTTATTTTGAAAATTTAGGTTTTTCATTATTATATCCTAAATTTAGTGTAGAAAGGACTGATATTGAAGGAGAAACTAAAATTTATGTTGTTGAAGAGAAAATTTCAGGAAAAAAATTAATATTTGCTGTTAGAAGCTGTGCTCTTCCAGCAGGATTGTAAAAATGTTAAATAAAATTTTAAATAAAAAAGCAGGAATAAGTTATTTAGAAATATTGATTTTAATAATTGGTAGTTTTGCATTTTGCTATATTATTTCTCAATCAAATGAAGAAATTGAAAAAATTTATGTTGAAAATCAAGAGCAAATTAATCAATTAAGAAAAGAAAAAGAGCAGGCAAAAACAAATTTATTAATAGGTTTTTTAAAATCATGGTTAGGAAAAAGTAAGTTAAATTTAGTTTCTGCTGAAGAGTATCAGGAATTAGAGCCAGGAAATACTTATGAAGTTTTTGATGGTTTTAGTTCTGTTGATTTGGAAGACATAGTTCCTCAGTGCTGTCCAAAATTAAAAGAAAACATTGGTGAAGGAAGTGGTTCTAGTTGTCAGGAAATTCCTCAGGTTATATGTGAAGATTATTGTGCTGTTGATTGCATTCCTTCTGGATGTGATAAAACTAGTGTTTGCGAATTAGGATGTTGTTATGATGATGAACAAGGTTTATGTTATCAAAATGTTCCAAAACAAGATTGTGAAGGTGGTTGGGTAAAGGGGAGTAATTGTAATATTGAACAGTGTAGATTAGGATGTTGTGTTTTAGGAAGACAAACACAATTTATTACAGAAAGAAAATGTGAGATTTTATCTAATTTTTATACTTCTAGTTTTGATTTCCGTCCTGGAGTTGATACTGAAATTGATTGTTTGTTATTGGCAAATCAACAGGATTTAGGTGCTTGTGTAATTGAAACACAAGATGATTTTGGTGAAATTCAAAGAACATGTAAATTTACTACAAAACTTGAATGTATTGATTTAGGTGGAGTTGAAAATTTTTATAAAGATAGTTTATGTACAAATCCAGAATTAGATACAAATTGTGAAATTACACAAGACACAACTTGTGTAGATGGCAAAGATGAAGTTTATTTTGTAGATAGTTGTGGAAATCCTGCAAATATTTATGATTCATTAAAAATTAATTCAGGTGATTATTGGAGTTATGTTGTTTCAAAACAAGATAGTTGTGGAAGTGATGATGGAAATATAAATTCTAAAAGTTGTGGAAATTGTAATTATTTATTAGGAAGTATTTGCAAAAGTGGAGATGCAAAATATGGAGATTTTATTTGTCAGGATTTAAATTGTGATAATGCTCCTGCTAATGGTGGTGGAAAACAAGATAGGAAAAATGGTGAATCTTGGTGCGTTTATGAATCTTATATTGGTGATGGAAGAGATGTTGTTGGTTCTCGTCATTATAGATATTATTGCATTGATGGCAAGGTAAAATCAGATCCATGTGCTGATTATAGAAAAGGAATTTGTTTTGAAGAAGAAGTTGAAGGATTTTCTATTGCTTCATGCAGATTAAATAGAGCTATGGAGTGTATAAGTTATAATACTGAGGCTGATGGTGATGAAGATACTACAGAAGATGATGAAAAAATAAGTGAAAAATGTCATGAAAATCCTGATTGTGAAATAAGAAGTTTTGATTTTGGGCATGGATATAGATTTAATATTTGCACTCCAAGATATCCTATTGGTTTTGATATGGAAAATAATCAAAAAGCTGCAGAGGCTATTTGTGATGGGGCTGATTTTAAATGCACAAAAGTTATGGTTAAAGACTGGAAAGGTAAATGGAAATGTAAAGCTGGATGTTATTGTACTAAGGAAACTTTTACTCAAGCAATGAATGATTGGTGTGTTTCTTTGGGAGATTGTGGAGGTTATGTTAATTATATTGGAGAAGGAAGAGATGATGGTTATTCTGTTACAAATGCTCCTGAAATTGACATAGGGCAGTATGAAAAATATGCTAACGCAAAATCAGGACAAAATACTGAACAAGATGATAAAATTATGATGATGCTTGCAAGTGCTTATGGTTGGAATGCAAATATTGATGAAGATGATTATTCTAAAGATTATGGTGATGATATCTGGGGTGGTGTTGTTGGTGCTGGAGGGGTTGGTTACTTGATGGCCTATGATACAGTAATTAGTTGGGGTACAGGATATCTTAATTTTGCAGGAGGACTTTTTCCTGCATTTGGAGCAGCATTAATAGGGGCTGCAATTGGAGCTGCTGCAGGATTAATGATTGCAAATTGGTTAGATATAGAAGGTGAAGGTGCATTAGCTATGGCTGCTGCTGGTGCTATTATAGGATTTATCGCTGCTTTATGGATTATTGGAGCCATGGACTTTTGGAACCCTATTGGATGGGGTGCAATAATACTTGCAATATTAATAATGATTTATACCTGGGCTGTAGGATGGGGGGATACTAAAACAACAACAGTAACTTTTAATTGTGATCCTTATCGTCCTCTTAGAGGAGGAAATGATTGTGAAATATGTCAAGATGAGGCGACTGATTTACAACCTTGTACTAGATATAAATGTCAGAGTTTAGGAGAAACATGTGAGTTTATTAATGCTGGAACAACAAATGAATTATGTATAGATATTTCTCCTAATGATATATCTCCTCCAAAAATTAGTCCTTGGAATGATATATTAAGTCCTGGATTTGAATATAAGCAAGTTTCTGAAAATGGATACAAATTATTGCAAGAAAATGGCGAATGTATTCCTGAATATACCCCTATAATATTTGGTATTTCTACTGAACAAGAACCAAGTCAATGTAGATATGATGTAGTTCATACTCAAGATTATGATGAAATGAGTTCATATCTTGGAGAGTCAAGTTTATTTAAATATAATCATATGATGACTTTGAATATGCCTTCTGTTGAATCTCTTTTAGCTAATATGCAGGATGATTTAACACAAGAAGAACTTGCAAATTTAGAATCAATTGCTTTAGATAAATTAGGAGATTTAACTTTTTATGTAAGATGTGAAGATAAATCTGGAAATTCAAATTTAAAAGAATATTTAATTCAAACCTGTGTAAAAGCTGGGCCAGATATGACTGGCCCATATATAACTCAAACAAGTCCTGACTCAGATAATTATTTAACTTATAATGAAACAGAACAAGATTTAGATATTTGGGTTTCAGAACCAGCTGATTGCAGATGGAGCAAATCAAGTAAAGATTATGAATTAATGGAAAATAATTTTATATGTAATCAAAACTTTGATGATGTGGAATTATATGGATGGAAATGTAAAGATGAATTAGAAAATTTAACAACAGGAGATAATAAAATTTATATTAGGTGCAAAGACCAACCACATAAAGATGAAGGAAGAAATATAGGAGCATTAAAAGAATTGGTTTTAAAAAGAAGTGAAAGTGAATTAAAAATCAATAGTATAAAACCAGAAGGAGAATTAATGTTTGGTGTAGAACCTGTAACTGCAACATTAAGAGTAGAAACTTCAGGTGGAGCTGAAAATGGAAAATCAAAATGTGAATATAGTTTTACTAATTCAAATTATATTTTAATGAAAAATACTTATTCATCTTCTCACAGCCAAGAATTTAATCAATTATTAAGAGGAAGATATAATGTTTATGTTGAATGTGAAGATATTGCAGGAAATATTGCAAAAGGAAAAACAGAATTTAAAATAAAAATAGACTCAAAACCTCCGCAAGTAGTAAGAGTTTATAGTGAAAGTGGATTGAAAATTATTACAGATGAAGATGCAGAATGTGTATATGATTATGATAATTGCTTTTATTTATGGAATAATGCAAGTTCAATGACTGGAATTTTAAAAGAACATACTGCTAGTTTAATACAAGGAAAAACTTATTATATTAAATGTAAAGATATTTATGATAATAAGCCAGATACTTGTTCAATTATAGTTAAATCAGGATAGTATAAGAAAATTTATAAACAATAAAGAGATAAAAATAATATGAAGAAAAGAGGAATTCGTGCCTTGACTCGAGATAATAGAAAAAATAATTTTTGCTCGTCAAAACAATCTCAGATAACTATATTCATAATTATCGCGGTAATAATTATAGCAGTAGCATTATTAATTTTCTTTTTTCAGGATGTAAAAAGGGTTTTTGTTTCTACAACTCCTGCTTTGCAATTTAAAGAGTGTATTGAAGATGATTTTTCTAAAGCTCTTGAAAAAATAAGTCAAAGAGGAGGGAGTATAAATCCTCAACTTGGATATATGTATTCTGGAACTAAAGTTGAATATTTATGTTATACTAATCAATATTATCAAACTTGTTCTCAACAACAGCCATTATTAAGACAACATATTGAAAGAGAGTTGCTTGAAGAAATTAAACCTCAAGCTAGAAAATGTGTAGAAAGTTTAAAACAAAATTTAAAAGAAAAAGGTTACTCTGTTTCTTCTGGAAAAGAAGATATCTCTATCTCAATTGTTCCTGATAATATTAAAATTATTATTAATGGTTTAACAGCAGCAAAACAACAAGAAAGTGTTAGATATAATAAATTTGAGGCAAATTTTAATTCAAAAATTTATAGTTTAATTATGTTAACTTCAAGTATATTAAACTGGGAAGCAAGATATGGTGATTCTGAAATTACTACTTATATGGCTTATTATCCTAATATTAGAGTTGAAAAATTAAAGCAATCAGATGGGACTAAAATTTATAAATTACAAGATAGAAGAACAAAAGATAAATTTAATTTTGCCACTCGCTCACTAAGTTGGCCTGCTGGTTATGGGGTAGGAGAGACATATAAACCTATAAGTTAAAATGAAAAAACAAAAGAAAAAAATAAATGCAGAATATTGTCCTAATTGTAAAGATACTGAAATGATAAAAGTAGAAGGAGGAAAAGGGCAGGTAGAAATTTTTAAATGTGAAAATTGCAAGTTTATTAAAAATATAAAATGAAAATTAAAATATTAATATTGGGAATGATAAGTATTTTACTTGTTGGCTTGTCTCTTAACTTTGTTTTATCTCAAGAAGTTAAATATTGTTGTGAAAGAACTGATTATGGGGCATGGTGTCAGGATGCTCTTGAACAAGAATGTGATGAAAGTTATAGAAGCACTCCTACTTCATGTGAGGCAACTAGTTATTGTAAATTAGGAACTTGTTATGACTCTTCAGAAGGTTTATGTATGGAAAATACACCACAAAAAGTTTGTGATAATGTTGGAGGAACTTGGAGTGAAAAAGAAGTTGATGAAGTTCCTCAGTGTCAGGATGGATGCTGTATTTTAGGAGGACAAGCTAGTTTTGTTACTTTAACAAGATGTAAAAAACTTTCTGCTTTTTATGGCTTGCAAACTGATTTTAGAACTGATATAAATTCAGAGTTACAATGTATTTCTTTAGCTTCATTATCAGATGAAGGTGCTTGTGTGTTTGAAATTGATTATATTAAAACTTGTAAGTTTGTAACACGACAAGAATGTACTTCTATAAGTGAGGGAATGCAATTAGAAAATGGTTCTATAACTGGAAAAGTTGAATTTCATAAAGATTTTTTATGTTCTGCAGAAGAATTAGGAACAAATTGTGGATTAACAAAAGAAACAACTTGTGTAGATGGAAAAGATGAGGTTTATTTTGTAGATTCATGTGGAAATATAGCAAATATTTATGATTCAAGTAAGGTAGATGATAAAGCTTATTGGAGAAAAAAGATTTCAAAACTAGATTCCTGTAATTCTAATTCAGCAAATATAAATTCTAAAAGTTGTGGCAATTGTAATTATTTTGAAGGAAGTATTTGTAAAAATTATAAAGATGCTAAAACTTCTAAACCAAAATATGGTGATTTTATTTGTCAGGATTTAAATTGTAAAGAGACAAGTTTAGGAAAACCAATGAAACATGGTGAATCCTGGTGCTCAACTGATAAATATGAAGATTCTGTTGGTTCTCGTTATTTTAGACATATATGCATAAATGGGGAAGAAATAGTTGAACCTTGTGGTGATTTTAGGCAAGAGATTTGTATTGAAGATTCAATTGAGACAGATAAAGGAGATTTTTCACAAGCTGGTTGTGTTGTAAATAGATGGCAAGATTGTTATTCTCAGTCAGAAAAAATAGATTGTGAAAATACAGATAAGAGAGATTGTGAATGGATTTATGATGATGATGAATTAGATGATGATGATGAAGGTTTAGTTGTTTGTTTTCCTAAACATTCTCCTGGATTAGAATTTTGGGAAGTAGGTGGAAGTGAAGGGATATGTAGTCAGGCTGATACTCAATGTATAGTTACAAAAAAGAAAGAGGGAATAGCTTTTAGAGATACTAAATATTCTGGTGAATGTGTTGATAGTGGAGGAAATCTTAAAGATAGTTGGATTAATGAACAATTAGAAAGATGTGAATCTATTGGTGATTGTGGTGCTAAAGTTAACTTGGTAGGAAAAGAAGGAAATAAAGATGGTTATGATATTAAAGAAGAAGATGTTGATGATGACGATGATGATGGTGGTTTAGGTGGTTTGTTTGGATTACATTTAGTTTTAGATAAATTAGGAATAACTGGAAAAGCAGTTGATGAAGATGAGGAGGTAAAATGAGAAAAAAAACTAAGGATGGATTATTAGGATTATGTTTGACTGGAGCACTTGCTTTAAATGGTTGTAATACTCCTCAAGGAAGAGCTTTAGCTAGAAGTATGGGTTCTCAGATTATGTATGGTGCTGCTGATGAATATGTTAGAGGGGAGATAAGAAAAACTCAAGGGCATCAAGATTATAGAAATGAAAATAATGAACCTCAAAATAGAAATTCTCCGCAAACAGCTGGATGGGGGGTAGATGGAAGATTGCCAGAATATAATTTACAAGAAATCAGAAACCAGATTTCTTCAAGATTGAGAAATGTAGGAATATTAACTGCATTTACATATGAAAGATATGTTGATTTAAATGGAAACGGAATATTTGATATTGAAGAATTTGATATTAAGAGAAATTTTAAACCAGGAAGAGATGTGGCAGTAGCTGCTGTAATTAGAGACGGACCAATAGGGGCAAGTCTTTTTTCGAGTGGTTCTTCAAATAATATAACTTTAGATATCGAGGTTGTAAATAATCAAGGAGAGGCAGTTATGAAAGATAGATTAAAAGATGTTATTAAAAAATTGGGTGTTTATATTATGGGTGGCAAACTTGTTAGAGAATGGGAACCAGGATTTTATAGATTTAAATTAAAAATGGGAAATTCTAAAAGAAAAAACCCTACATTAGACACATATTCAGGTGCTTTCCAAGTTTTAGATAATTAAAAATGAAACATAAAATAAAGTTAGGAAAAAAAGCAAAACAAGGAATAGCTTTTAGTATAATAATTAATTTAGTTATTGCTGTTATTGCTTTTTCATTTATGTTAAATATGGTTAGTGGTTATTGGGAGAAAGACCCCACAACAGGCATTAACATATGGAGGAATGCTCCCCCATCAACTCCAACTCCTACTGGAAGTAGTTGGTGGGGTAGTATATCTGATGCTTATAATAAGTTGATGGGTAAGGCAGATGTTAGAAAAATAGGATTCAGTAGTGGAGGAGAAGCTGCTCCTGGTTCATCTACAGCAGCCAAATGGTTAGGATTAAACAAAGGACTTTCAGGAATTGTATCAGGAGCTCAATGGGCATTAACAGCTTATTTTGCAGGACAAATGCTTGGAAGTTTACTTGGATTAGATGAAGAAGAAACTGATGCTTTATCATATGCTATGGCTGCTGGTTTTGGTATTGGAAAAGCAGCTTATGTTTGGGGAGGTGGAGCTGAAGGAATTGGGACTGGTTTTTTTGCTGCTGATGGAAGTGCAGGCTTTTTTGGACTTGGACCAACAGGAATAGGATTAATTGCTGGATTAGTTGTTCTTGAATTAATGTGGGAATCAGAAGAAAAGAAAATAATAACTTTTGAATGTTATCCTTGGGAAGCACCAACAGGAGGAAGTAATTGTGAGGATTGTAATTCTGGGCTATATCCTTGTTCAGAATATAGATGTAAAAGTTTAGGACAAGCTTGCCAGTTGATTAATAAAGGAACAGGAGAAGAAAAATGTGTATGGGTAAACCCAAAAGATGTAAAATCTCCTGAAATAAAGGCTTGGAAAGAACCTCTTGAAGATGAATATAAATATGAACCAAATAATGCAGTAAGACCTCCAGATAATGGTGTAAAAATATTAAGAAAAAGTTCAAAATGTGTAAAAGCATTTGAAGCTTTATCATTTGGTATTGAGTTAAATGAACCTGCTCAATGTAAAATTGATTATAATAGAACAGATAGTTATGAAGATATGGCTTATTATTTTGGAAACAGCAATATTCATAAATATAACCATTCTCAAACATTAAGATTGCCTTCTCCTGAACATATAGAAGGAGATTCTGAATTAGAAATTAAAAATGATGGAACTTATAATTTATATGTAAGATGTAAAGATGCAAATGGAAATACTAATGATGATTTATTTGTATTTAGTTTTTGTGTAGAAAAAGGCCCAGATGTAACTCCTCCTAAAATTGAATCTACCTCTATTAAAAATAATATGCCTATTCAGTATGAAAAAAATCAGACAAAACTTGCTGTTTATGTTAATGAACCTGCTGATTGTAGTTGGAGCAGAGTAAATCAAGATTATGATTCAATGGAAAATTCAATGAGTTGTTCACAACATATTTGGGAAATGAATAATCAGATGTTATATAAATGTGAAGATACTTTAACAGGAATTCAAGATAAAAAAGAAAATGATTATTATTTTAGATGTAAAGATCAACCATGGTTAACAGGAGATAAAGCAAATGACAGAAATACAAATGTTGAAAGTTATAAATTTACAATAATAGGAACTCAACCTTTAACAATAGAAGATGTTAAACCAAACAAAACAATTTCTGGATATACTAGCCCAGTTCCAGTTTATCTTGAAGTAGAAACAGATAATGGTTATAATCATGGTGATTCATGGTGTTCTTATACTAATGTTGAAAATCCAAGTGAAGATGATTATATTGAAATGAAAGAGACAGGAACTAACTTCCATAAACAAAGATTAAACTTAGCAGGAGGAGAATATACTTATTATTTCCAGTGTGTAGATTTAGGAGGAAATGCTGTTTATGATTCAACAACATTTAAAGTTGATGTAGATGAAGATGCTCCTGTAGTAGTAAGAGTATATAAATCAGAAGGAAAATTAAAAGTAATTACTGATGAAAAATCTACTTGTACTTTTTCATTAAACAAAGACAGAGAATGTAATTTTGAGATTGATGAAGGAAATAATATGCCTTATACAAATTCCACTGAACACTTTGCTGAATGGAAAGATAATCAGAGATATTATATTAAATGTAAAGATGAAAGTGGAAGACAGCCTCTTCCAAATGAATGTTCTATTATTGTTAAGCCAGGAGATGTTTAATTAGATTTATAAATAATGTTCTTTTTTTATTTACACAGAAAATAAAATTTTCTGTTTGTTTAAATTTTAGAAAAATTCAAGATGAAAAGAGATAAAAAGGCACAACTAAATATTAATTTTTCAGTGATATTTTCAGTAATCTTAATAATAGCTTTTGTTGCTGTTGCTGTTTATGCTATAATTATGTTTCTTAATTTACAAAAGTGTTCTGAAACTGGTTTATTTAAACAAAATCTTCAAGAATCAGTTAATAGAGCATGGAGTTCAGAAGAAACCTCTGAAATATTTGAAGGAAAAATTTCAAAAGACATAGAAAGAGTTTGTTTTATTGATTTAAATTCTAAAGCAAAAGGAGAATATAAAGATTTTTATCAAGATGTAGAAAAATCAGGTATAAAAAACATAAATATGTTTTTTTATCCACTAAGAAATGCTTGTGAAGGGCAAAAAGGTTTTCAGATTGAACATTTAGATGTAGAGAAAATTACTGAAAAAGATAATCCTAAATGTTTTAAAAATGATAACAAAGTTGTTATTAATATAGAAAAGGGTTTTTATGATTCTTTAGTTAATTTAGAGTAAGGTTTAAAAATAAATTATTTAAAATGCTATAAAAAATTTAAAAAAAGATATAGAAAAATTATCTTTAAAATATAGGTATATGTAGTTCCAAAAAATTTAAATAGCTATTACAAAATACTTAATAAATACCTAATACTAGGTATTGAGAATTTAGTCCCGGTAGCTCAGACTTTTTAAGGGAAACCTGGAAAGGAGCAATAGGTAGAGCACATGGCTGTTAACCATGGAGTCGTTGGTTCGAGTCCAGCCCGGGACGTTTATAATCATTAAATTTTTATACTCTTTTTATCTTCTTAAATTATGAATTTAGATAAAGTAATAGAAAAAAGACATTCTGTAAGGAGATTTAAATCAAAAAAACCAGATTGGAGAAAAATTGTTGAAGCTATAGACTCAGCAAGAACTGCACCTTTAGCTGGAAATCTTCAATCATTAAAATTTATATTAGTTAAAGATAAAGAAAAAATTAAAAAATTAGGAAAGGCTTGTCAGCAAAGATTTGTATCTGATGTTAATTATATTGTTGTTGTTTGCTGTGATAAAGAAAAATTAAAAAATAGTTTTGATAAAAGAGGGGAAAAATACTCTCAACAGCAATCAGGGGCTGCTATTGAAAATTTCTTATTAAAAATAACTGATTTAGGGTTGGCAAGTTGTTGGATAGGGGCTTTTTCAGATAATCAAGTTAAGAGAATATTAAATATTCCTTCTAGTATAGAAGTAGAAGCTTTACTTCCTGTTGGTTATGAAATGGGAAAAGAAAAACAAGAAAATAAGCCTGATTTAGAGAATATTATGTTTTTTGATAAATGGGGAGAAAAATATTTCAAACCTATAAGAAAACCTTCTGGTTGAAAAGAGATTTTTTACAGATAATAATTATTTAATAAAAATAGTTGCAGAAATTAAATTCTTTTTTTTAAAAAATAAAAAAAAGGCCTTCCTTACGGAAGGCCAGAATTAAAGACTAAGGGAAAAATATTACTTGTAAACTTCAATACCTAAATCTTCTGACACTTGTGAAGACAATTCTTTTTCTGAATTTTCGCTAGCATATTGTGGTTTTCCAAGTATATATGGAGAATTAACACCAGTCATAATTGTAATCACTCTTACTTTTCCTTCAAACTCTTTGTTAATTCTTGCTCCAATAATTACTTGAGCATCAGCATTCAGTTTTTCTGAAACCATCTGTCCAATACTGCTAAATTCCTCAAGTCTAAGATCTTGTCCGCCAGTTACATGTATTAAAGCTCCTGTAGCTCCTTGGTAGTCTACATCTAATAAAGGGTGAGATAGTGCTTGTTGAACTGCTTCATCAACTCTATTTTGAGTGTCTGCTTCTCCTATCCCAATACAGCTAA
This sequence comes from Candidatus Woesearchaeota archaeon, assembly GCA_964490795.1. GTDB lineage: Archaea > Nanobdellota > Nanobdellia > Pacearchaeales > GW2011-AR1 > PWGL01. Next base: position 43,226 of record CAZBDY010000002.1, read on the forward strand.
CTCCTCCATCTTTCATAATAGTAGATACATCAGCATAGTCAAGATTAATCAACGAAGGAAGGGTAATTGTTTCAACAATTCCCTTAATCATTGTACTGACTAATTCATTTGCTACCGCAAAAGCCTGTTCCATAGGCAGCTGTCCTGCAATATCTACTAACTTATTATTGTCAATCACTATAACTGTATCTGAAACTTCTCTTAACTCTTGTAAGCCAAATTCAGCTTTGTCAATCCTTGCTTTCTCACACTCAAAAGGCATTGTTACCACACCAATTACTACACTTCCAGTTTCTTTTGACATTTGGGCAAAGATCGGTGCTGCTCCGGTTCCAGTTCCTCCACCTTCACCAGCGATTACAAAAACCATATCAGCTCCTGAAACACTTTTCTTAATTTCAGAAACAGCTTCTTTTGCAGCTTCTCTTCCTTTTTGAGGCCACCCTCCAGCTCCTAAACCTTTGGTTAGCTCTTTTCCCATAAGAAGTTTTTCATCTGCTTTTGTAATTGATAGATGTAAAGCATCAGTATTAGCTGCATAAACAGTTGCTCCATCAATACCTTTATTAAAAAGCCATGTAACTGCATTACAGCCTCCACCACCTACACCAAACACCTTAATGTTAGCTTTTCCAGCCTTTAGTTCATCAAAGTTTATGCTATGTTTGTCTGCATTTTGAATTGCCTCTTTTGCAAAATCTAAAGCCATTTTTTAACCTCCTTTCATCTATTCTCGAGAACAACCGAAACATTTATATAGTTGTTCTTCATTATTTTATTAACCCAAAAAGAATTCGATACTTACAACTCGAAATAAAAAATTCACCTCGAATTTAACCCAAATAATTTATTCAATCCCCAAATTGAATAATTATAAAAAAACTACTTCTTTATTCTTTATAAATGTTTTGATTCTATAATATATATTTAAAAAAATATTTATCGTCTGCTTTTTATCTTAATTTTATTTTTATTAATCTCAATATCATATGATTTTTTTCCAAATTTGAAGTTGGTTATTTTAATTTTATTAGTATTCTTGGGTAGCTGTGGTTTGATTTTTAATTTTCCTTTTTCTACTCTTATTCCACAAATTCCTTGTAAAACTCCCTGAATAAAAAGAGAGGAACCCCATAACAAGAGATAACATGATTTATGATTAACTTTATTTATATTAAAATTATTTCCATTAAGATATTCTGGAACTAGTCCAGGAGAAAATTCATTAAAGTAATTTTGAAAAATATTTATAAAATTTTTATTCTTTAAATTATAATTATAACTTCCTATCATATAGATTCCTGTTAAAAAAGGCCATATTCCTCCTTTATGATATGTTCTCGGATTATAGCCCTGGGATTTTTTTGCTCTGCTTCTTACACCATATTGAGTAAATAATTCTTTTTCTTCTAGATGTTTTATAATTTCTTTTGCTTTTTTCTTATTTACAAGATTTAAGGCAAGTAGAAATAATGGATTTCCTGTTATACTTTTGCTTGGTTTTCCATTTTTGTTTATATGGTCTATAACATAACCTTTTTTAATGAATTTTTTTAATACTTGTTCAGATTTTTTCTTTTGTTTTTTTAGTTTTGCTAGGTTGTTTTTTTTAAGAATTTTGGAAATTTTAATAAAACACTCCAGAGCAGAGACAGTTAAAGCTTGTATTTCTACTGCTGTCTGTCCTCTATGATATGAATCCATCCAAGTTGTATCTTTTAAAAACCCCAATTTATTATGAATAATTCTTCCTTTTTCTAGCCCTTGCAAAATAAAATCAGTAGTTTGTTTTAATGTAGGAAAAATGCCTTGTAAATATTCTTTGTCTTGAGTATATTTATAATAATTATATACTGAAATTATAAACAAGAGAGAGGAATCAGTAGAATAATAATTTGGTTCCCCATTTAACCATATTTCGTGAGGAATTTTTCCTGGTTTTCTTGATTCTGTTGTTACTTCTGACTGATATTTTGCGAACATGTTTAAGCAATCCTTAACATTTCTAGTATCTCCTAATAAGAGAGAGGCAGGTAAACTCCAAAAAGTATCTCTTCCAAAAAAACTTAAGAAATAAGGAGAACCAGCTAAAAATCCTCTTCCTAATCCTGGCTGTCTATGCCTTAATAATAAAATATTATGTTTTGCTGACTGAAATAGTTGATTAAGTTTTTGATTGTCTGAAACTAAATTAGTTTCTTTATACAGGTGTTTTTCATATCTTCTTTTTTTTAATTTTTCTGTATCTTTTTTTAGATTTTTTAAATTTTCATATAATTCTCTTTCACTTTCTTCTGAACAGATTATATTTATGTCAGTTTTTTTTGCTTTTATCTGAATTGATTTTAAACTTTTTTTTGTACCATTTACTTTAATTTTATTTTCTGAATTAAACATTAAGTTTATTTTATTATCGAGTTTTGAGGTTATTATTATGTTGTTTGATTTTTTTTTAAAAGTATATCCTTGAATCGGATTTTCGTGATATTTGTTTAAATATAAAAATTTGAAAATTGGTTTTAATTTTAAAGTTATATTTTTATTAGATTTAACTGAAATTTTTAATACAGGATGATTATCTGGAAGAAAAATGTTTATATTGATTTTTAAATCTTTAATTTTATAATAATGGGTTGTTTTATAGCTGTCTATCTTAACTTTATTAATATGTTTATGAAGATTTTCCCATTTTTTTCCTATTTTTATAAATATTTCAAGCTTATTTAAATAATTCATTGGTGGAAGATATAATCCTGAAAAATCTCCGGTAATAGAACCATCTAAGTTATATATTAAAAAGTGATACCTTCCTCTTTGAAAATAATTTTTTACCTTTATCTTGCTTATATCAATTGTTTTAGGAAAAATCTTCATTTTTTTAGTTGTTTTATTTTCTTAGTTGTTTTATAATCTACTTTTTTTATTTTAGAAAGATAATAACTTACTTTATCTCCAAAACTAATTCCATATAAAATTTTTTCAATTAAACTGCTTCCTTTTAATTTTATTTTAATTGGTTTGATTAGTTTTTCAACTTGTCTTAGTTTATCTGAATTTTTGTTGATTAATATAATTATTCGGGATTTTTTAAAATCAGATTCAATTTCATTATGTAAAATTTCTGGGAAAAAATTATGATGAGAAAGAGTTTTAGAATTTTCATTAAATTGTGTCTGCCATCTGTAAGCAAGAGACTTTAAGTTTTCTTGAGATGAATAAATAACGGGAAGATTATTTTTTAATTTTTTAGCTATGTTTTTTGCTTTTTTATCACTAATTTTTTTTGGTGTTTTATAATCTATTTTTAATATTTTTAACACAGGAATTAATAAGAAAGGCAGGGCTTGTCTTGGCAAATATCCCTGAGGAATTAAAATCTTGTTTTCTTTTTTTTGCCATAGTTTTCCTCCTGAAGTTATAATTATAATCTTGCACCTCTTTTTTTTAGCTTGATTATATAAAGAAATAGTTTCTTTTGTGTTTCCTGAATAGCTTGTTATAAAACATAATGTTTTTGAATCTGCCCACTTAGGGAGTTTTTCTCTTGCTGTTTTTGAGGGAATATTTATTAAATCAGAAACTATCTGTCCTGAAATAGCACTTCCTCCTATTCCACAAAAAACAATTTTATTATACTTCTCTGGTTTTACATTTATTTTGATGTTTTCTGCTTTGTTAAGGTTAGAATTAAAATCTTCCATTTTTCCTCTTTTTTATAATATATTTAAGAAGCTATAAAAACTTTTGTTTATAGAGATTCCAGGTTCTAATGAACTCTGCATGAGGCCAGGTTAGGGGGAGTACTGAATAGGCAAGTCCTTTTTTATATGGTTTAGATTTTCTTATATTTTTAATCATTATCTCTCTATCTTTTCTTAATATTCCTGCTTTTTTATACTCTTTTACCCATTGTTCAAAATCTTTTTTTGTTGCTATGTGCTCTGGAAGTTTTCCTTTATCCTGGATTTTTAAAATCCAACTTAAATATTTATCTGCTTTTTTCTTATTTTTAAGTTTAATAAAATGTCTTGCTATCATTAAAGTGAAATGGGGCCAGGGGCCGTATCCTCCATTATTTCTTCCTATATGTTTTTTATATCTGCATATTCCTCCTAATTTTTTATGCCATAATTGTTTTTCTATTTTGTCAATATTTTTTATTATTTTTTCATTATCTTCATCAAATACTTCGAAATCAGATAAAGAACAAGAAGAAGCATCTATTTCTGAAGCAACTGAACTTGAATCTTTTAATCTTATTGTTTTAATAAAATATTCCCCATTCCAAAAATGTTTTTCAATAGATTTTTTAATTTTTTTTAAATTAAATCCTGTTTTTATTTTTGTTTCTTTTGATTTTTTTAAACTTCCAAAACATACTGCATTGCTCCAAACCTCTAAACCTTCTTCTAAAGGAGGAAATTCATGAATAGAATTTGGTGTGAAAAATAAATTTTTTTTATGAAATTGAGATTTTAAATATTTTAGAGATTTTTTTATTTTGTTTTTATTTTTGTTTAAAAAATTTTTATCCTCTGTTTTTTTTATGTACTCTGAAAATGAATAAAGAACAAGCCCGGTATTATCTAGCTGAATTGGCTTGTAACTTTTATTTTCTCCTTTTTTATCTAATCTTTGTGGAAAGCTTCCATCTTTATTTTGACTATTTAATATAAACTGAAGAGCTTTTTTTGCTCTTTTATTTTGATTTGCTGATATTAATCCTAAAATGCATATTGAATGGTCTCTGGGATACACATAAGGATATCTCCCTTTTGGAGAAGAAGCTAAAATTGCCCCATTTCTTAATTGGAATTTTTTTAATATTTTTATAGAATTTTTATATAGTTTTTCTGCGTGATTTATCTGATTTTGGTTCATTTTAATTCCCGTAATATGATTTTATTCCACTGTTCTACTTTTAAAACAAGGTAATCTTTATCTGTTATATCAAATAGTGGTTTATCATTTTTAGCATCTCCAAATCCTAATGTCTCTATTTTTGTGTTCTTTCCAAATCTCTTTTTATAGAATTTTTCATATAGTTTTACTAAGATTTTTACTGCTTTTCCCTTATCATTATTTCCTGTTATATGAAAGTATCTTCCTCCTTCTGTATAGTGGTATCCTTTTTTCTTTATTATACTTAAAATTTTCCATTTATCTTCCATATTATCTATTTTAAAAACAGCATCATATTCTCTTTGTTGAGCTTTTTTTGCCTGACTTAAACTTAATCCTGTTTGTTTTGCAAGCTGTTCTGGAGTTAATTCATAAAAACTAGTTATTTTGTATTTTTTATCAATTCTTTTCATAACTTTTTTTAATTTTTTATATGGTGTTCCTATCTCAATAACAAGATAATCTTTTTTCTTTCTGACTTTATTTTTTTTAACTTTGATTTTAAATGAAAAGTAGTTTTTAGGAATAAAAATTGCTCCTCCATTTTCAGAAATAAAGGGGTGTTTATTGTTTAGTTTTTTTCTATAATACTCTATTTCTGCTCTTGTTTTTGAAGTTGTTATTATTAAAGGTGTTTTTGTTTTTTTAATTAGTTGTAAGGCTGATTTCGCCTTGTCAAAACTATAAGTTTCTTTATCTAACAAAGTTCCATCTAAATCAGTAAAAATTATTTTTTTAACCTCTTTTTCCATTTTTATTATAATAATTAATCTTTAATGCTTTTAATACTTATGTTATATGATGAATATGAAAATAATATTCTGGAAGTGAATCATAAAGTTTTCCTGATTTTAACTTTCTTGTTGTTAATATTCCTATAGCTAATCCTTTTACCTCTCTCAGGTTTTCTTGATATTTGGAACCTGTTTTAACTGACATTTTTTACAATAAATTTAACTCTCTCGTGAACTGACATGTTGGGAACTTTTATTACTTTAAAGCCTAAATTTTTATATGTTTTTAATATACTATTTGAGATTATTTCTGCTTGTTGTTTATCTTCACTTCTTGTTTTATCATTGCAATAAAAATTTAAAAGTCTAAGAAAAAACACTTTATTGTATTTTTGTTTTTTTGCTTTTTTTAATAAATCCTCAGGTATGGGGAAATTATATGCAGTATAGTAAGATAAAGTATCTCCAAATCCTCTGTCTGAAAAGATTATGTTCTTTTTTTTATTTAAATTAAATGGTTTTAATTGTTTTTCTTGTAATTTAAAAATCTTTCTTTGTAAAAAATCTCTTTCAACTTTATCAGGTTTTTTCCCCATTTGTTTTAAAATTTTTCTTGCTGCTTCTTCTATTATTTCATATCCCTGTTTTTTTAACTGGTTTATTGTCGTGGTTTTTCCTGAACATGGAGCTCCTGTTATTATAGCTATTTTACTCATTTTTTATCGATTATTTTTATTAAATTTTCTTTAAATTTATTTAGAAAATTTTTTGGTATCTTCCCAGCTGCAGCTGGAATATGTCCTCCTGCTATTGAATCTGGAATATCTTTAATTGCTTGTTTTAATAATTTTCCACAATCTATTTTTCTATCTTGTCTTCTTGCTGAAATTACTAAATTTTTTGAATCAGTTTCTGAAATTAAAACTAATGTCTTGTCTTTTTGTTTTAAACTTAAATTAGTAGATAAAATGGATTTTATTGAATATTTTGGAGAAATATAATAAATATAAGTATCATTTATAACCTCTCTATCTTGTTCAAATTTTCTTACATAATAGTTAAATTCTTTTTTTACATCTTTTACATGATTTTCTAAATTAATATCTTGATAATTTGAATTTTCTAATATCTTAAATATTTGTTCTTCATTTTCTTTAAATTTTATTAGAGAAAAAACAATATTTTCTACTAACCTCCATATCTCTTGTACTGGTTTTAAATTAAAATCTTTGAAAACCTTGTAAGCATTATTTTCTGAGTATTTGTGAGGAAGATCTGAAATAAGTCCAAAAGCAGGAATCCATGAAGGAATTGAAGATATTTTTGAAAATAAATAATAAGAGGTATAAGAAGCAGGGATATCTGTCTCTGTTTTTAAAAAAATTATTTTTTCTGAATTAATATCTTTTTCATATGGATGGTGGTCGATAATCAAGATATCTGCTTGTTTTTGTATTTCCTTTATTTCTGGCTCTGTTCCATTTATAGCTATATCTGCAAAAATTATTTTGTTTATTTTTCTTTTTTTTATTTTTGGAATAATTTTTGAAAACATTTTTAGATTACAACTTATTAATTCTAAATAATCTATTTTTCCTAGAACTTTTTTTGCTGCTAAGGCAGAAGAGATTCCGTCTCCATCTGTATGTGAAATTAAGGCAACTTTATCTTTATCATCTATATTGGAAATAAAATTAAAGAAATCTTTTTCACTTCCTGTTAACAATTTTATATTGTTCATTTACTTTTATTCTTGTTAAATATATTTTTTATTCAAAAAATTTAGCTATAGAAAATAATAGAGATTCTGAAAATCTTTTTGTTAAAATTTGTAAGCCAATAGGAATATTATTTATTTTTCCTGCTGGTATTGAGATAGAGGGTATTTCTGCCAGATTAGCTAAAGTAGTTAGAGAGTCATAATTATACATATCTTCTATACTTATCTTGCTTCCTAATTTATGAGGTAATTTAGGAACAGTTGGCATGATTATACAATCAACTTGTTTAAAAGCATTTTCAAATTCTTCTGAAATCAGAGATTTAACTTGTAAGGCTTTTCTATAATATCTTCCAGAATACTCTTCCTGAGAAATATGTTTTCCTCCTAAAATTCTTCTTAAAACTTCTTCACCACAGCTTTGTTCTATTTTTTTTCCAAACTTTCTTCCATCAAATTTTCTTGTTGCTGAAAAAAATTCTGTATATACAATAGGATAATAAGTCTGAACTCCTAAATCAATATGTGGGAGATTAATATTTTTTATCTGAAAATTATTTTTCTTAGAAACTTGTTTAACCTTATTATTAATCAGATTTTGTATTTTTTTATCTGCTTTTATTTTTGGAAACCCTATTTTTATTTTTCCTGGTTTTTTTAATTTTATTTCCTTACTTTCAAAACTTGTGGCATCTTTTTCATCTTTTCCTTTAATTACATCTAATAATAATAAAGCATCATCTACTGTCTTGGCAATGGGTCCAATTTGGTCTAAACTCATTGATAAGTCAATTAATCCATACCTAGATACAAGCCCATAAGTTGGTTTCATTCCAATAACATTACAATGGCTTGAGGGGTTTCTTATGCTTCCTCCTGTATCACTTCCTAAGGCTAAATCACAAAAACCTGCTGAAACAGCTGAAGCACTTCCAGAAGAAGAACCTCCTGGAATTAAATTAGGGCAGGAGGGATTTTTAGTATGAGTAAAAGCAGATGTTTCTCCACTTGAACCACAAGCAAATTCATCCATATTAGTCATTCCTATAATCAATCCATCTTCTTGTTTTATTTTCTTTATTACAGTTGCATCATAACCTGAAGTATAATTTTCTAAAGTTTTTGAAGCACAATTTGTAATTAAACCTTTAACATTAATATTTGATTTTATTGCTATAATTTTTCCTGCTAACTTTCCTGCTTTTCCTTTTTTTATTTTTTTATCTATTTCTCTGGCTTGTTTTTCTGCTTCAGGATTTAAATGGAGAATAGCATTTATTTTATTTCCTTTTTTATTGTTTTTTTCTATTTCTTTCAGATACTTTTTTAATTTTTCAAGTGTTTTCATTTTAACCATTTACCTTTTTCTGTTTTAATATAATCTCCCTCTGTTTGTGGGGAGTTTTCTAGAAATATTTTTCTGAAATCAGAATCAGCTTTTTCCTTATTTTTATCACTTCTTTCCTTTCTTTTATCTTGCTCTCTTTCTACTCTTGCCTCTTTTACTTTTACTTTTTGTAAAACTTTTGAAAAATTATCTAAAATTTTCTTTGCTTGGTTTTTAATTTCTTGTCCATTCATAAAAAATAAAGAATTAAAGATTTTATAAATTTATAGTATAAAAAATAAAAAATAAAAATAAGGGTTTATTTATTCTTCGTCTTCTGCT
>CAZBDY010000002.1:52350-96508 GCA_964490795.1 Candidatus Woesearchaeota archaeon
TCTTCATCAGATTCTTCATCTTCTTCATCAGATTCTTCATCTTCTTCATCAGATTCTTCATCTTCTTCATCAGATTTCATTTCCATTTCTTCTTCAGACATTTTAAACCTCCTTGTTTTGTTTAATTTCAGATGTTTTAAAGAAGTATTTTTATTTTTAAATGTTTCTAATTACTTTTACTCTCTCTTAATTAAGAAATTTGGTTCAGAATCTTTGCTTGTTTTTTCTAATTTAGATTCTGTTCTTGGAAAGGTTGGTAAAATTTCATCAATCCAATATGAAGATTTTAGTAGAAGTCCATTTAAGTATTCCTTTCTTCTCTGTGCTAGATTTTCGTTTATCTCTATCATTATCTTATTTAATAAGAATTTAGTAAAATTAAAGAAAAATGTTGATTTATAAATCTTCCTAATTAAAATCAAGGAGTTAATCTATCTCTGTCTCTTGGAAACATTGTAGCTTCTTTTATATTTTTTTCACCTACTATTACCTGTGTAAGTCTTTCTAAACCAATACTCCAACCAGCATGGGGGGGTGCCCCATATCTAAATGAATCAATATAACTTTTGAAATTTTTGGGATTCAATCCTTTTACTTTTAATCTTTTGACTAACAAGTCTGGAATATGAATCCTCTGCCCTCCTGAAGATATCTCAATACCTCCATATAAGGCATCAAAACCACAACTTTCTTTTTCTTCTGGATTTTCATCTTTAGTCATAATGTAAAAAGGTTTTAAACTAGATGGCCAAGAATATGTAAACACAATTGAATCTTTATACATCTCACATAATTTTTCTTCTTGTTCTGGTGTAAAATCTTCTCCTATTTTTCCATTTACTTTTTTAATTGCTTTATCATAATGTAAATAAACTGCTTTTGGAATCTTCAAATCCTTAATTTTAAGAATTTCTAATTCTTGCTTACACTCTTTTTCAACATTTTTTATAATGTCTTTTATAACTTCTTCTATTTGTTTCATAACTTTAAATTGGTCTACAAATGCCATCTCAATATCCATTTGTCTTATCTCATTAATGTGTCTTGGAGTATTATGTTTTTCAGCTCTCCAAACAGGACAAATAGTAAATGTTTTTTCCATAGAACAAGCTAACATTTGTTTGTATAATTGAGGTGATTGTGCAAGAAAAGCTTTTTTTTCAAAATATTTGACTGGAAATAAATCAGTGCCTCCTTCTGAAGAGCTTGATATAACACATGGTGGTTGAATTTCTATGAAATTTTTATTATAAAAATGTTGTCTAAATGTTTCTGCAATTACCCCCTGAATTTTAAATATTGATTGTGTTCTTTTTCTGTGAAAATCTAAAAACCTATAATCTAATCTTTTATTAAGCTCAGTTTTAGAAAAATCAGAAACATCAATAGGAAGAGGATGTTCTGCCTCACTAATAATCTTTATTTTTTCTGGAATAATTTCATAACCATTAGGAGCTTTCTCACTTTTTTTTATTTTCCCTTGTACCTCTACTACTGATTCTCTTGAAATTGAATCTATTTTTTTAAAAATTTCTTTGCTGGTTTTATTTTTTAAAGCTGTTGCTTGAACTAAACCACTGGAATCTCTTAATATTAAAAATCTTATTTTTCCTAAATCTCTTGTTTCATGAACCCACCCTTTTAATAAAACACTTCCTTTCTTTTTTTTAAAAACTTCTTCAATATAACTTCTTTCCATATTCTTGTTACTTTTTTTTGATTTATAAAATTATTCAATTAGTTTTTTAATTATTTCAGCAGCTTGGTTACCTGAAATTTTTCCTTTAAATTTTTTCATAACTAAACCCATATAAGCATTTAGAGATAAATTTGGTTTTTGCTTTATTATTTTCATAACTTCTTCTTCTAAATTTTCAATTTTTTCTCTTTTTATTGCTTGCTTAACTTGTTTTCCTTTAACTATATCTGCCATAATTTCTGGAATTTCATTTTCCTGAATATCTTTTTTTTCAACTGCTTGTAAAATTGTTTCTAAAATATCAAGAGTTAATTTTTCTTCAACTTGTTGTTTGCTCTTGTTAATTTTTCTTGTTATATCTTTAAACCATAAGGTAAGAATTTTGGCAACTAAATTGGGATTATTATAAACTTTTAATAACTCGTGAAATTCTTTCATTTTTTCTTGTCTGGTTAATAATTTAACAAGTTCTTCATTTAATCCGTGTTTTCTTAATTCTGTTCTTAATTCTGATTTTAATTTAGGAAGATGTTTTTTTGCTTGATTTATTATCTGTCTTGAGATATGGAGAAGAGGCAAATCAGTTTCTGGATACATTCTTGCTGCTCCTGGTAAGGGTCTCAAAAATTCAGTTTGCCCGTTAGGGAGAGCTTTTCTTACTTCTTTCCTACTTTTATTTTCTTTTATTAGTTTTTCCTGTCTTTTTTCTTCAATTTCCAAAGTTTTTTGAATTAATTTTGGTTCTTGTACTCCTTTAATTTCAACTCTCTGGCCTTGCTTGTTATTTGAAGAAACAGATATATTTACATCCTGCCTTATTGTTCCAATTCCTCTTTTAACTTTGCAAGATCTTAATATCTCTCCTATTTTTAAGGCTGCTTGTTTTGCTTGTTCGCTTGATTTTATATCAGGAAAAGTTGCTATCTCTATTAAAGGAATGCCAAGACGGTCTAACCTATACACTACAGAATCTTTTTTTCTTTTAATTATTCTGGCGGCATCTTCTTCTAAACATACTGACTGAATTCTTACTTTTCCTTGTTCTGTTTCTATGTATCCTTCTTTAGCAATTAAAACAGTTCTTTGAAATCCTGAAGTGTTGCTTCCATCAATAACTGTTTTCCTCATAATCTGGGTATCCTGAATTATTTCACAATTTAAAAGCAAGGAGATTTGAATTGCTGTTTTTAGTGCTTCCTGATTAATTTCTCTTGGAGGAGATTCATCTAATTCAACTAAACATGTATTATCATAATATCCTTGATAAGTAAATTTTTTTGCTTTTTTTGCTTCATGTTCAACTGCTTTATCAATTTCTCCTGATTCTCCTGGAACAACATGTAACTCTCTTTTAATTTCATAATCTGGATTGTCTCTTCTTAAAACCGAGGGGCAAAAGCAAAATAATTTATGAGTATCTAGCTGTTGATGAATTTCTAGTCCTGATTTTAACTTTATTTCTTCTTTCATAATAACTATTAAAAAGAAGTAGTATATTTAAAATTATTTACTTATTTTGAAAGAAGTTTTTCTAAATTTTTACTAAATTGAGGGGAAGGTTCTAAACTTAATCTTCCTGCTGATTCTAATCTCGCTTCTCTTACTCTTTTTCCAAGTTCTTTTCTATTTTCTTGTTTTAAATAATGAGATACATCTCTAGGAGAAGTTCCTCTTCTTTCTAATAATCCTAACATGGAATATATGTCTTGTAAATGTTGTTTTTCATTTCTTGGGGTATATAATTTTCCTTTAATCAGTCTTAATGGGCTTGCAACTTTTAAATCCACCCCAAAATGAGTATTTGTTTCTGTATATGGAAATTCATTATGATAATCTCCTAATGTAAAATCAATTTTACACTCTTTTTCATGGTCTTCAACTAATTTTAAAGTATGCTTATTAGGAATATTTTGGCTTGGCCTGTCATTTCTAATTTGATATCCTGTTCTTAAAGCATTTAAAACATTTATATCTCCTATCATATCAATGTCTACAGAACCTCTCCATAGAGGAGCTACATCTTCTCCCATTTCCTGCATAATATGAGACAAAACAGCATAACCCCCAAAAACTGAATAACTATCTCCTAAAAGACTTGAATTTAAAAATGATGCAATATCCATTACATATCCTAAAACACTTTGTGTTGGTTCTCTTAGTCTTCCAAAAACTTCAAAGTATTTTTTTAAATCTTCACTTGATTTTCTTGATAATTGTTCTTCAAAATGTTCAAAAGTCATGTTAAATTCAGATAATTTTTATTTAAAAACCTTTCTATTTATAACTACTTGTTAGTTACAACCTAAAAATAAGAAAAGAAAAAATTTTAAAAACATTTATAAAAAGAAAAAAATTAAATTAGATATGGCTAAAAAAACAAGTAAAAAAAAGGTGAAAAGTAGTAATAGTAAGGAGACAAGATTGAAAAAAATCGGTGTTTTAAGTCTTGCTAAAATTGCTGGTTTGTTTGGAATAATCTATGGTTTAGTGGCAGGAATTTTAATGGCTGTAGTTATTTCTCAAGCAGGAATGGAAGGAATTTCACAACAATTTGGAACTATTACTAATTTTGGTTCAGCTGTGATAGTAATATTGCCAATATTATATGGGGCATTATATTTTATTGCAGGAATAGTGACAGCATTTATTTATAATGTTTTGGCAAGCAGAATCGGTGGTGTTAAACTCCAGTTAGAATAATTTTTTATTTTTTTAGATTTTTTTAGATTTTTATAAAAGCATAAGCAGATATAGGTCCTCCACTGGCCCCCTTAATTTTTATTGGAGATGTTTGTAAGGTGAAATTTTCTCTTGAATTTTCTGGAATTGAGTAAAGATTAACTAAAGATTCTACAATTAAAGAATTTTTAAATTTTTTATGGCAGTACTGGCTTTTAACAGAATCAACTGATAAAGAATCAATTCCAATTATTTTTAAATTAAATTCAGAAATAAAATCCGCTGCTTCTTTATCTAAATAAGGTATTTTTTCAGGTATGTGTTTTTTATTTTTTTCAAGCCATTTGTCATACCCTGTTCTGATTATTAAAGAAGTTTTATTTTCAATGATATCAGAATATTTTTCTAAATATTTTTTCTTGATTTCAGTTAAAAATTTAACTCCTTGTATTTTTTTTCCATATTCAGATAAGTCAATTAAACAACAAGGGTTAAAGCAAAAATCCAAATCAAATATCTCAAAACCTTTATCTTGTAATTGTTTATTTTGATGTTTTGGAGAATCTCCATGAGGATGAAAATGATGGTCTGAAATTTTATAAATGTGGTGTTGAATGCCTGTTTTATTTATATCAGAAAAAATTATTTTCTCTGGTTTAGGATCTCCTGGATAAACTTCTGTATCAAGAGTTAAAGTTTGATTTAAATCGATAATTCGATAATTAAGAATTTTTGCCCTTGTATAGAAATCTGTTTTTGATTCATTGTTCTAATCTTTTATTTATCTCTCCAGAGATATTTTCTAACATTTTTTCTTTGATTTTTTCATAAGTTTTCCAGTTTTTATGCCCCAATACATAACCTAATTTTACATAAGCTGTTTCTGGTAACATATCTTCAAGAAAAATTATTCCTGTTTTTTGTAATTTTCTTCCTTCACTATAAACATTTGGATTTAATCTTCCATAAATTGTTTGGGGAACTGCAACAATAATTAAACCATTATTAATTGCTTTTTTTATAATGGGTAAAAGATTATTTCTTGATTCATCTGTTGATAAATGTCCTAATCCTGAAACTTCAATAACAAGTCCTTCATATTTTTTTGATAAAAATTCAATCTGCTCTTTTTTCATTCCAGGATAAAATTTAATTAAAGCAATATTATTATTAAATTTTAAATCAGTTTTAATTTTCTTTTTATTATCTCTTTTTCTTGTACCTAAAATTTTTTCTATTTTTCCGTTAGGGAAAATTTTAGCTATCTCTCTTGTGTTAACTGGTTTAAATGCCTCTCTTTTTGAAGTATGCAATTTTCTTACTTTGTTTGCTTTTAATGCATAACAAAAATCATCATTAATAGAAGAATGTCCTACCAACATTATTTCAGATATATCTGATATTGCTAAATAAGAAGAACATAATAGATTTAATCTTGCATCACTACTAGCTCTGTCTGAACTTCTTTGAGAATAAGTTAATACTACTGGTTTGTTTAAATCTTTTAAAAAAAATGATAATGCTGATGAAGTATAGTGTAAAAAGTCAGTTCCATGTGTAATTATTACTCCTTTAACTTGTTGGTTATTTAAACTTTCCTGAACTTGTTTGGCAATTTCTTTCCAGTCAAGATAATCCATATTTTCACTTGCTTTTTTAAATGGTATTTTAATTTTTCTTATATTCACTACATCTAATAGCTCGGGATAGAATCTAAATAAATCCTCTGGAGAAGTTAACCAGGAAACTGCTCCTGTTTTTGGGTCTAATCTGCTTGAAATAGTTCCTCCTGTTATTATCATGTCAATTTTAGGAAGATTTTTATTTTTGTTTATTTGTTTTATTTTGGTTTTTATTTGTTTTGTTTCAAGAATTTCTTCAATATTTACTATTTCTTCTTTTTTTATCCCAATATTATAACCTGAATCTAATTTAATTAAATAAAGAGAAGAATCAGGACTTTCTAACATAATTCCATCTATCTCATCTTTAATTGTTTTTATTTTTACTTTTGTTCCTGGTTTTATTTCTGTCATAAATCAGTTATGATAAAGAGATATATAAATTTGTTGATAAAGAATAATATGGATTTCTTCGTGGAGGAAAAGAGAATAAATACAGAATTTTTATTCTTCCTGAAAAACTACAGAGAGTCTTAAAATCTGGACTTAATTGGAGAAAAATATCCTACCACTCCTTAAGGCATAGTTTTGCAACTCATTTAATTGAGCAAGGAAATTCTGTTTCAGAAGTCCAAATTTTGCTTGGACACAAATCTCCTGAAACTACTCAAATTTATCTTCATATTTCTTCTAAAAATATGATAAATATAAAAAGCCCAATTAATATTTGATAATATGAAAAAAGTGAAAATAGGATTAGAAATTCATGGTTATTTGAATACAAAAGAAAAACTATTTTGTACATGTAAAGCTGTAAGACATGTAAAGAAACAGCAGATAAAACCAAATACATATATCTGTCCAATTTGTTGTGGATATCCAGGAAGCAAACCAATGTTGCCAAATGAAGAAGCAATAAGAAAAATTATTCAAATTTCTTTAATGTTAAATTGTGAAATAAACTCCTTTCCTAAAAAACTTATCTGGAATAGAAAGCACTATAACTGGCCTGACTTACCTAAAGGATATCAAAATACAATCTCCGGAGCTTATTCTATTCCTGTTGCTGAAAAAGGGAAATTTGAAAACATAAGAATAAGAGAGTGCCATTTAGAAGAAGATCCTTCATCTTGGAATCCAGAAACAGGAAATATTGATTATAATAGAAGTGGTTTGCCATTAATAGAAATAGTTACAGAACCTGACTTTAAAACAAGTGAAGAGGTAGAATTATGGATAAAAGAGTTATTATTAACTTTATCTTATATTAAAGCAATAGACAAAAATGCTGGGATAAAAGCAGATGTAAATGTTTCTTCAGGAGGAGAAAGAGTAGAAATAAAAAATATAAGTTCAATTCAAAATATAAAAAATGCTATAAATTATGAAATTCAAAGGCAAGAAAAAGAAAAAGCAGAAAGAGAAACAAGAAGATTTGATGAAAAAAAACAGAAAACAATATTAATGAGAAAAAAAGAAAAACAAGCAGATTATAGATTTATTCCAGAACCAGACTTGCCTATAATCAAAATAAAAAAACAAGAAGTAAATGAAATTAGGGGAAAACTTCCTGAAACTCCTAAAGATAAATTAGAGAGGTTATTAAAAAAACACAAGATTGAAAAAAAACAAGCAGAAATCTTATATAAAAATTTTGAGTTGGTAGAATTTTTTGAAAAAACAATTAAAAAAATAAATCCTGAATTTGCACTTGACTGGGTTACAATTGAATTATTAAGAGTTTTAAATTATAACAAGAAAAATTTAGAAGATGTGAAAATAAATCCAGAACATTTTGTTGAGTTGTTAGAAGCAGTAGATACAGGGAAAATTACAGAATTAAAGGCTAAACAAATTCTAAATCAGTTTATACCAAAATCATTTTCAGTAAAAAACAAGATAAGAAAAGAAAAAAAAATTTCAGGAAAGTCTGAAATAGAAAAAATAATTAAAAAAGTTCTAAATAAAAACAAAAAAGCAGTAGAAGACTACAAATCTGGAAATCAACAAGCTTTAAATTTTCTTATAGGTCAAGTAATGAAAGAGTCAGGTAAAAGAGCTGATTATAAAGTTGTTAGAGAAATTTTAATTGAATTTTTGAAATAATTAATATCTAAACCTCTTTTCATAATCTTTATGATTAAACCACTCTAAAATAAAAGAAATTATCTTGATTTCATCTGTTTCTATAGTATAAATTAATCTCCATGAATTTGGCAAATCATATTTCCATAAATTAATTATTTTAAATTTCTTAATATATTCTTTGGGCCATATATTTTTAGGAACTTTAATTCCTGCAAGAGGGTTTACTTTTAAATCATTAATAGCTCTTTGAATATATTTAAATAATTTTTTATCTTCAAATTTTCCTGTTTTAAGAGCTGTAAATTCTCTTTTAAGTTTTTAATTAATAAAAGCTACAAATTTATCTTTCATTTTGCAATTAGTTTTTTCTTAAATGCCTGAGAAATTCTTTTAGAATTATAAGTCCAAATAATGCATCCCTGATTATCAATAATTATTTTCCCAGAAGCAATTAAATAATTCAAAATTACCAAATAAGTTTGATACATCATTTTTTGAGGTAATTTTTTCCATAATTGATATTTTCCACATTCCTGGCTGTATTTTTGTATTGTTTCTTCTACCATTAAAACAGAACTTAAAGTAGGATTATATAAAAGATTCTTGCTTGTTGGTTTTCTCTGCTGTTTTGTTATCATTTTAAGCATTATATTTATCAATATATTATATAGTTATATATAAGCAGATATATAAATCTTTCTATCTCCTGCTTAAACTATAAATAACAAAAACAACTACAACCAACCATAAACCAATTAAAAACCATGCATAAACAGGAAGATTAAGAAAAATATTCACATTAACTTCACTTCCAGAAGTTGAAGCAACCATATCAGATTTTTCTAAAACTTTTTTTCCAGCAGAACTTGCCATCCTACCAGCTCCTTGCATCCATAAAACAAACCATGTAAAAATAGTTGATAATAAAATAAGAGGAACAACGCCTTTTAATTTAGAATAAATATTTGATTTTTTTGGAGTGACCACAATAGCTTTATTTACAACCTTATAATTAGGCATTTTCTTTCCTTTAACACTCCAAAAATAATTTTTTGATTTTTCAATCAAACCTGCTTCTATTAATTTTTTTAAATTATACGTAGCTGTATTTAAAGGAATTTTCAATTCTTTTGCAATCTCACTTGCACCCAATTCTTTCTCAACAAGCAGATTTATAATTTTCCTTGAAGTTTTATTTGAAATAACTTCTCCAAGTTTCTTGCTTTTCTCATCGTCTAAGTTGAAGATTAAATATTTTTCTGTCATTTTTTATTTTTCTCAAATAAACTATAAATTATGTAAAAAACTACTGACAAAGGAATTCCAAAATAAAATATTCCTATTGCTCCTCCTAATAATTTCACTTCTAATGTGCAAGGATTTCCAATACATTTTGTAAGAGAATAACCTAGACATCCTATTACCAAGATTATTAAAAAGCTTAAAATTATTTTCCATTTATTGATTTTAAAATTCATTTTAAACAGAAGGATTCATAACTCTTCCCATAAACAAAATATTCCCTGTATTTTTTTCCTGAATTATAAATACAAATGGGTGGTCTGCTTTGAATACTTTGCTTGGTCCAACAGATGTTATCCCAACAACAACAGCTGTAGCTGCAGCAGCTTCTGTTCCTTTTTCATCAACTTTTACATAAGCCTGATGAATTACTTCACTAATAATCAAATCTTGAGTCCCATCCATACCTGAAAAATCTGCATTATTAAAGGCAGTTGGCATTCCCAAATCACTTAAAATTTGTTTCATAAAATATTTTGTATCAAATTCAAATTTAGGAAGATAAATAGAATCTAATTTTGTTTCTGTCATTTGTGATTTATATTTATTAAGTTTTTCAGATGTTAATTCTCCTAAATTCTCTAAATCCTCTTTTGGAAGTAAGATTAACATAGATAATTCATTATCTTTATATGGAAGTTCTAAAATTTGTAATTTCTCTAAATCAGCATAATTAAAATCTGCTTTATCAGGTTCCATAAACATCATATCTGTCTGAATAACATTATCTTCTGAAATTTCAAAATCCATTTTTCTTGTATCTGATTTATCAAACTGCCATTCCCAATCACCTTTAAAATAAATAGCATTAGTTAAAACTAATCTTGTTAAAGAATTTAAAACACCTTTAGGAATTAAATCTTTAATCTTATTATTTGTCTGCTCTTCTATAAACTTATTAATTGTCTGTCTTGATTTTTCTGTTTGTGTTTTAAAATTTAAACCAGCAGCCTTTCCACCATAATACTGCTCAATCCGAGTAATATAATCTTCTAAAAATGGGTAATCTTCCTGAACCCATAAAGCATTTCCTGTCTTTAATTCATAATTTTTATCTTTTTTATTAATTTCATTATAAATTGCAGCAGAATTAATCCTTAATATATTATTTTCTGGAAAATGAAAAACCTGTTTCATTTCTTCTGCTGTCTGTCCTTTTGTGCCTTCATAAGTCATAGCAAGAGCAGTAGAAATACTATATGGAGAATAAAAAACATTATCTTGATTACTATTTATTTTGTTATATAACTCAAATGCAAACTGATTATTTGCATTCACAACTTCCTGAATTCCCTCTTCAGTTGAATTAGCATCATCTGCAACAGGAGGATTATCAGGAGAATAAGGATATAAAAATAATCCAGTTGCAATAACAGCAACAGCTGCAATCACAATTAATACAACTCCAACTCCTGCTTGTTTTTGTTTTATCATATCTCGCCTAAAAAAAACAAGTTTATAAACCCAACTATAACTTCAATCTTAATTGAACTTACAAGAACTCATATAAAATACCAACTACAAATAAAACAATAAATAATAATTTAATTATAAAAGGAATACTAATCCTAAACTCAGGTTTTCTGTTTAATTTTTTATCTTTTAAATGTTCATGAATTAATAAGATGAATATTCCTAACAACCCTCCTGAAATACTTCCTCCTATTGAAAGCACTTTTATAAATCCTGCTATATCAAACATTTTAATAGCAATATAAAAAATTAAAGGAATGATTATTGACAATAGCCAGGATTTTTCAAAAGATAAATTAAAGTCAAATTTATAAGTATCTTGTAAAGCCACTGTTATAGCAACAAAACTAGTGAACATTGTGAAAATTCCTAATAAAGTTACAATTTTTCCTAAAGATATTGCTGCTATCTGGTCTACATTATTCCCATATAACCCAATTACAACTGCTGTAAATAAAATATAAATAAAAAGAGGAATTATACTCCCAATTACCACAGCTTTTTTCATTAATTTTTCATTTTTCCTTAAAACTCTTTTTAATTCTGGAATTGAAGACAAGCCCATAAAAGCAAATAAAATTACCCCAAATGGCAAAAAGAGATAACTGGGATTAAATTCAGTTAAATGAGAAAAATTAATTTTATTGAAATTTAAGATTCCTAAAATAATCGTTAATATGAAAATTCCTAAAACCCCTATTGTTTCTGATTTATTAAAACTCTTTATTCCCTTAAATGTTATTATAGCCATTAAGGCCCAAAAAAATAATCCTATAGTAAAACTAAATTTAGTTGTATTAAAAAATATAAAACTTAAGCTTTCGGCTTCTCCAATTAAATATGCTATTAGTGCTGCATAAAAACCAATTACAGAAGCAATAAAAACATAAATTTTAGTTTTTTTTCCTAAATACTTAGAGGCATATCCAGGTATTTGATGAATATTTCCTGTTGTTAAAGTTATTTCAGCCATAGCTAAGTTAACAAATAACATTATTATGCAAAGTATAATCATCCACATTAAACCGAGCAAAAATCCTGATTTAGATATAACATAAGGTATTCCTAAAAATCCTGCCCCCATTACTGTTCCTGACAAGGTTGCTATTGCTGTGAGTAGTTTTTTAGTTTCTGTTTTCATCTTGTTCTCCTAAATCCTAAAGCCATATGATAAATAAATATTGCTGCATTCCCCCATAAAATTAATAGCCATAATGGAATATTAATGAAGTTACTTGTTGAATAACTCCATATTCCAAAATTGATTGCTATTATTTCTGCTAATGCTCCAAAAATTGCTCCAAATATAAATACTAGTAAAGTTATTTTAGATTTCCATTTTATTAAAGCTATAATTGATAAGCTAAGTAATAATATTGTTGAAAGCATAATGCTCTTATATAAAAATAAAATTATAATTAAAGTTAAAACTGCAAATATTAAGTTAAATAAATTATTCTTCCAGCTGTAATTAAACTGCTTTTTCATTTTCCTCTTTTTTATTATAAAGACAAAGGTTTTAAATATAAAAATCTTGCTATAATACGGGCCTATAGCTTAATGGATAAAGCCTTCGGTTTCGGATGAAAAGAGAAACCCGAAAGATCTGGGTTCGAATCCTAGTAGGCCCGTAAATATTAAAAAGAGAGAAAAACTAAAATAAAAATGAGAAAACATCTTATCTCTTTATATGGTTTGGTAATCATAATATTGATAATTCAATCTATAACTATTGCTACCTTGTTTTTTACAACTCAAGATTTAAGTCAAAATATTAATCAGAGTTATGATGAGTTAAGAACAGATCAGGAGGATATTTCTGGAAAGATAAATGAGATTAGTGAAAGTTTAATGGAAAGCCATTCTTCTATTTCTAATCAGTTACAAGAAATAAAATTAAAAACTTCAGAAGATTTTTCTGAAATAATTGAAGACATTGTTCCTTCAGTTATGACTATAATTACTGAAAAAAGCCAGGGAACTGGTTTTATTATTAATGAACAAGGTTTTTTGGTTACTAACTCTCATGTGATATCAAATGCTAATAATCTCAAGGTTATAAATTCAGAAAGAGAAATTTTAAATGGAAATCTTGTTGGTTTTAATTCAAGTTTAGATCTTGCATTAATTAAAGTTTCTGGGAATTATCCCTCTCTACAATTAGAAAAAGAAGTTAAGGTGGGTGAAAAAGTTATTGCTATTGGTAATCCTCTTGGATTATCTTTTTCTGTAACAGAAGGAATAGTTTCAGCTATGGATAGAAAAGGTCCAAATCAAATTCCTGCATATATTCAGACAGATGTTGCCCTAAATCCTGGAAATTCTGGGGGCCCTTTAATTAACTCTCAAGGAAAAGTGGTAGGGATAAATAACTTTAAATTGGGAGGTGCAGAAGGAATTGGATTTGCTCTAGAATCAGAATATATAAAGAAGACAATTAACTTAATTTCACAACAAAAAATAGGAGATAAAATTATATGAAAAAATTTTATAATTTTAATAATATTTAAAAATGCTATTTTCTTTTAAAAAATAACATGGAGAGCAGAGTTGCTGGCCACAAAAGGCTAGATTATTTTCCTTGAAGAATACAATAGTTTGAACTTTAATTCTGAATCTAAAAATTCTCAAGAAATTGAGAGGAGGTCTATTCCTTGAATCTTATCTTGCTTATTCAGTTTATGACTTTCTCCAAGATAGAGAAGAGGAAAATAGATTATCTGAAGTATCTTCACTTAATATCTTGAATAAAATTGCACAAGAAGCATTTTCTTTTAATAATAGACAGAATACTAGAAATTTTTTAACAGATTTAGTGAATAGAAAGAAGTTAGAAATTTATGAACAGTTTAGGCATTATCTAATCAGATTTTACAGAAAGTGAAAACTTTAAATATAAACTTAATTTAAAAGGAATATGAAAAAAGAAGAATTTATACTTAATATAGACAAAGAAAATAATTTTTCCAAATGGTTTAGTGAAATTATTAAAACAGCTGAATTAGCTGATATTAGATATAATGTTAAAGGATTTTTAGTTTTTCAGCCCTGGGCTGTTTTAGCTATGGAAAAAATGTATAAATATATGGAAAAAAAATTACAAGAAAAAGGGCATTATCCTTACTGGTTTCCAACTGTAATTCCTGAAAAAAATTTTAAAGTTGAAGGAGAACATGTTTCTGGTTTTCAGCCTGAAGTTTTTTGGGTAACTCATGGAGGAAAAAGTAAACTTCAAGAAAAATTAGCTTTAAGACCAACTTCAGAAACTGCTTTTTATCAGATGTTCTCATTATGGATAAGAAGTTATAAAGACTTGCCATTTAAAACATATCAAAGAGCAAATGTATTTAGATATGAAACAAAAGCAACACGTCCTTTTTTAAGATCAAGAGAGTTTCACTGGATTGAAGCACATACTGCTAACAGAACTTTAAAAGATGCAGAAAAGCAAGTAAAAGAAGATATGGCTACCACAAAAGAAGTTCTTCATGATATTTTTGGGTTGCCTTTTATATTTTTTGAAAGACCTTTATGGGACAAATTTCCTGGTGCTTTTAGAACTTTTGCAGCTGATGTAATTAATCCAGATGGAAAGCTGGTTCAGCAACCTTCAACTCATCTATTAAAGCAAGATTTTGCAAAAGGGTT
Source organism: Candidatus Woesearchaeota archaeon (assembly GCA_964490795.1). Lineage (GTDB taxonomy): Archaea > Nanobdellota > Nanobdellia > Pacearchaeales > GW2011-AR1 > PWGL01. The sequence continues at coordinate 66,862 of CAZBDY010000002.1, forward strand.
TAATGTTAAATTTAAAGATAAAGATGAAAAAGAAAAATTCCCTTATATTACTTGTTATGGTCCTGCTATTTCAAGAATTTTTGCTTCTGTAATTATAATTCATGGAGATAATAAAGGATTAAAATTTCCATGGAAAATTGCTCCTAAACAAATAGTGATTGTTCCTATTAGTAAAAAATTAGTGAAAAAATCAAATCAAATTAAGGAAAAATTAGAAGAAAATAATCTTGATGTGATAGTTGATGATGGTTTTGAAAAAAGACCTGGAGAAAAGTTTTATTTTTGGGAAATGAAAGGAGTTCCATTAAGAATAGAGATAGGTGAAAAAGAAAATAAGAAAAAAGAATTAACAGTATATAGGAGAGATTTAGGAAAGAAAGAAAAAATAAAAGAAAAAGATTTAGAAAAATATGTGAAAAAAATTTCTAAAGAATATGATGAAAATTTAATTAAAAAGGCTGACTTGCTCTTTGAAAAAAGAATTGAAAATATAAATAAAAAACAAGATATAAAAAAAGCTTTAGAAGCAGGAAAAATAGCTAGATGTAATTTTTGTTCTGTTGATAAACAGGGAGAAAAATGTGCAGAAATTATTGAAAAAGAGGCTGGTGGAAAGGTGAGGGGTAAAAAACTTGAAAAAGAAACTCCAAAAGGAAAATGTGTAATTTGTGGCAAAAATGCTAAAGAAGTGATTTATATTTCTAGAGAATATTAAAAAATTAATCAATAAAACCTTTAGCAACAACAAGTGGAAAATTAACTGTTATATCTCCGAAAACTTTTATGCTTTCTCCTTTTGCCTTAATCTTCCCCCAACTTACAGCTTCATCAGGACGAGCACCAGCATCACTTCCATCCCACTCAATATTATTATTAAAAACAACAGCATAATCTGCACCATTTCTATATAAATTTGCATTATGAATTGAATGCTTAATTATCCCGCTTCCTAAAATTATCATTCCTGTTTTCTTTTTTCCAAGAGAAGAATTATTTAATTCTACCCTGTCATCAGTAATATCTAATTTAAAATTTTTGTTTTTAGATTTAAAATAATAAATCATATCACCTAAACTTCCATCCATAATTGCATCACAATATACAGGAATCTTGTTTTTATAAGCCCAATAATAAATTGAATCAGAATTATTAATTTCTTTTCCTAAAATTTCAATTAATTTACTTGGGGTTAAAATTTTATCTTTATATTTTTTTAAAATTTTTAAAACCCATTTTTCAAACTCTATATAACGAGAATTTGGAACTAAAATATTCCCAATTCTGTTTACACCTTTTTCTCTTAATAATTCTCCTGAATGAGAAAATTTAGAAATTTTAAAATCTCCTAAACATTTAATAAAATCTTCTTCTACCCCTCCTCCAGTTGTAACTAAAACATCAACTAATTTTTCTTGTACAAGAAATCTAATTATCTCTCTTATGCCACAAGAAACCATATTTGAAGCATATCCTAAATAAACAAAAGATTTTTCTTTTCTCATTTTTTTAATTATTTCTATAGCTTTTGATAAGTGGGTTGCTTGAAACCCGGTAGTAGAAAATGAGTCAATTAATTTATTCCAATTCAAACCCTGAGAAAAATCATATCCCTTAACACTTTCACCACTAACTTCTTCTGATTTTTTCAAGATATTTTCTTTAAATTGTTTTAATTTATCATCAGTCATTTTAAATTTATCTAACAAGCTTTTCAATTTTTTTCTTAAATTCAGGCAAATCTTCAACTTCTATTTTAGCACCAGTAGCATTTTCATGTCCTCCTCCTGTAGCTTCTTCTAAATCTTGAATTGCTTTTAATGTAATGTCTCTAACATTTTCACCTCTTAATGATATATTTACTTTAGTTCCTTTAAGATAAGCAACAACAATAATCTTGTTTGGAAATTTATAACTTAATTCATTAGAAATATTGCTTGATAAAGATAAATCTCCTCCATATTGGAAAAAAAGTATTTTTCCTTTATTTGAGAATTTTTCAGCTTTTTTTACTAATTTTATATATTTCCTATTAATTTGTTTAAATCTTGCTAAAATTTTATTTCTAGATTCGTCTTTTAAAACTTCATAAGGAGATTCTGTTTTTAACAAAGTTTTCAACATTCTAACCACATTACTTGTTCTGTCTTTTAAAGCAAAATCTAAAACTCTTGTTAATTTTCCTATTTCTGCCTCATATAATATTTCAGAAGCTGATTTCGCTTCTTTATATAAATCTGGATATTTTTTATTAAATTCTTCGGCAAAATCTGGAAAATAATTATCTCCTATGCATCCTATCATTGCTAACCATAAATCTTGTTTTCTATCTGTTATTTTCCAAGACAAATAAGTTACTGGTTCTGTAGAGGGATTGGAATTTTTTGCTGGATTATAATAATAAACCTCTTTTGGAACTGGTTCAGAAGACTCATGATGATCAATCCAGACAACAGGTAAATTCATTTTTTTAGCTTCTTCTAAAAATTCATCTGAAACTACTGGTTTATCTAAAATAAATACATAGTCAGGATTAAGTTCATATAGTTTTCTTGCATAACTTTTATTTAAATCAGGATATGATTTTATAGCCACCCCTTTTCCTTTTCCAATATATCTGGCAAGTAATAAAAAAGAACATAAACCATCAGTATCATTATCAAAAAAAAACAAGGGGTTTTGGCTTGATTTTAGATGTTCTCTAATTTCTTTAATCTGGGTTTGAGATAGCATTTTTAGTTTAATTTGTTATATATTTTAATTTTTTCGGTTTAGTTAGTATAGAAATGTTTAAAAACATTTACTAATATATAATTTTAAGATGAATAAATGGTTAGAGTTGTTGCTTGGATTGATATTGCTTATAGGAGCAATTTTGGTCTGGTTTTACTCGTTACAATGGGGAGCTTGGAATTTTGGAATAGCTGCTTGGGAATTTTTTAAAGGCGGACTAATATGGTTTGTGATTATGTTAGGGCTGCTTTTAATTATGTTAGGAATGAGTGATTTAAAAGAGTAAACCTAGATTAATTAAATTTTATTAGTTTTTCTTATTTTTTAATATATTTTATAATATGTTTAATTATCACAATAATCTATATTAACTATTTACAATTTAAATTACAATGGTAGAAGTAAATTATGATTTTTGTATTCAATGTAGGGGGAGGGGTTGGTGTGGAAAAAAATGCCCTATATTAGCTAAATTTTCTGAATATAAACCAAAAATAAAAAAGCATTTTTCTGGTTCATCTCCTCCTGAAATATTTGTCGGAAGATATGGTTATCCTAATATTAATACAGGAATATTGTCCCCTCAACAATATGGAGACACTGAATCTTTTTCTTTTCCAGAATTATGGTATAAAAATAATTTTAATATTAGTGAGATTTTAGATTTAAGAGGAAAATTAATTTACAGTAGGTTTAAAACAAATATTAAATCTCAAAATAATAGGTTTAAGGATTTGATGAAAGAAATTAGTATGGCTGATAAACATGTGGATACAGAAATTTTTTTGAAAAAAATACCTAAACAAGATATAAAGTTAAATAGAGAAATACCTATAATAGGCAATCCTGCTCCTTTACAAAAAGCAAGATTAGAAAGCAATCCTCATATTCATAAAAAAGTGGATTATCTTGTTTCAGATACTGATGTTAAATCAAAAATTGCTATTCAGGAATTATATAAATCAAAGATTCAGGCAAGTAGCATAATAAAAATTCTTTCAGCTGGTTTGCTTGGAATAGGAACAAGAAGAAAAATGGTTCCAACCAGGTGGAGTATAACAGCTACAGATGATGTTATATCAAAATTTCTTCTTGACAAAATAAGATATTACCCTGAAATTTCTGAAATTCAACTTTTTCACGGATATTATGTTGGAAATCATTATGAATTTCTATTATTGCCTGATAAATTTTCTTTTGAAGTTATAGAGACATATTTTTCTGGCTCAACATGGAATCCTACTAATCAGATTTCTCTTGCCAAAGATTATGAGGGATTTAATGGAAGAAAAAAATATGCCTCAAATGTCACTGGGGCATATTATACTGCTCGTCTTGCTCTTTGTGAATATTTAGAAAAAATAAAAAGACAAGCATCTTGTTTTGTAATGAGAGAAGAAAGGCCAGAATATAATGCCCCTCTTGGAGTTGGGATTTTAAGAGAATTGTCAAGAAATATTTTTTCTAAAAAACCAGAAAGGTTTGATAATATTTCAGATGCTTTAAAAACCTCTGAAAAAAGATTAAAATTAAATGTTAATTTGTTTAAAAATAATTCTTGGTTGTTAAAAGAATATGGCAAGCAGAAAAGGTTATCTGAATTTTAACCAAGAAAAATAATCAAGATAGTTTCAATAATGGCAGCTACAACAAGAAGAGGTAAAATTAAGAAAATAAAAACTCTTAATGAATTTTCTAAATCATATAAAATCTGTTTCTTTTTATTTTTCTTAAAAATAAATGAGGCTAGTTTTAGTCCTAATCCTAAAGATAAAATTAAAGCCGGCAATTCAAATATCCCGTGGGGCAAAAGTGATAGTAAAGTTAGATATCCTTGTTTAGAAACAGCCATAGAAGAAACAAAACCAATTACATAACCATTAAGAAGAGTTACAAATACTGGATAAATTCCTAATAATGCCCCAAAAATCATTCCTGAAAAAGAGGCAGTTAAATTATTTTTAAAAATAAAAATAAGAAGTTCAAAAAAACCCATATTCTGTGTTTGTTGCATTAATTTCTGAATTAAATCATTAATTAAATCTACAAAAAAAACAGGAAATAAAAACCCGATTACTAAAGAAATAATAAACAGAGTTAAAATTATTAAAATATGTAACTTGCATTCTTTTAAATATTTCCAGATTTTTTTATAATTGTTTTTTATCATTTAAAATATTTTTCTAATTTTTTGATTTTATTTTTATATTTGCTTCTTAAATAAACTCCATAAATTATTCCAGCTAAAAAACCTCCAAAATGAGCTGAATTTCCTACTGGTAATCCTGTAGCTACTGAGGCTATCCATGTTAAAACTAAAACAAGAGGAACCATGATATAACCTGGAAGAGAGAAAAAAGGTAAGAAAATTATTGCAAATCTTGCCTTTGGCAATATCATCACAAACAAACCTGCTACTGCAAATATTGCTCCTGAGGCTCCTACTGCTGAGATAGCAGGAGAGCCAAATATTGCTGCTCCTAATTCAGAATTTCCAAATAAAACAGATAATAAAACAAACATTAATCCAGCTATTATTCCAGATGCCAGATAAAACCACAAAAATCTTTTTCTTCCTATGATTCTCTCCATAACCATTCCTAAAGAAAATAAAACAAACATGTTAATAAAAAGATGAAAAATTCCTCCATGCATAAACATGCTCGTGATAAAAGTCCATAAACTTTGTCCTTGAATTATATTGGTTGGTTTTAAGGCAATATAATTTTCAAGTAAGGACTTTTGAGATAAGTTGAATAATTGCTGAGAAAAACCTACAAAAATCATAGCAATAATAAAAAAAACAACATTAATCAAGATTATCCAAGAGGTAATAGAATGATTTTGAAAAAAACCAAATCTTGATTTTAAATTTCTTTTAGTATACCTTCTGTAATTCATTTTTTCTTTTTCTTAGCTTTTTTCATACTTTTCTTTTTTTTAGTTTTTGGTTTTTTTGTTTTTTTCTTGGTTGTTTTCTTTTTCTTAGCTTTTTTTACACTTTTCTTTTTTTTGGTTTTTGGTTTTTTTGTTTTTTTCTTGGTTGTTTTCTTTTTAGAAGTTTTCTTTCTTGTTTTCTTTTTCTTAGCTTTTTCTTTTTCTTGTTTTTTTGCAGCTTTTTTTAATTGTTTCTCTCTTTCTTTTTCTAATTCTTCTAAAACCTGATTTCTTTCATTTTCTAGTTTAGTTATTGCTGTTTTTATTCTTCTTATCTCTTTATCACTTTCGCTTAAGTGGTATACTTCTCCGCATTCCTGACAAGTAAAATTATTTAGTAAAGCTGTTTCCTCATTTACTTCTATGTTGCAATTTTGACAATTATAAAAAGATTTTTCTTTTCTGTTTTTTAATTGATTTTGCAAATCTTGAATTTTCTTATTTATTTTATCTTTTAAAAATTCTAATGTTTTTTCTATATCTAGCGTCCAAAAATAGGTGTACCATCCTTTTTTCTTTTCTTTTTTTCTGGTAAATGTTACTAAATTAAAATTTGAAAGTTTGTATAATATATTTCTAACCTGATTTATAGTTAGTTTCATTTTTTTGGCAATTAAAAATTCATTTACACTTTCTTTTCCATAAAGTATTTCTGCTAATTCTGCAGCAGGTTTTCCTCCAATTTCAGATATAATATCTTTGAGAAAATCTAGTTTCATGATATTTAAAATAATATTCCAAATAAATATCTTTCGGTTTTCACTGTAACTACTTTATAATTTATGCAAAGGTATTTATATTAAATTACTTGTTTTACTCTTATGGGACTTTTTAGTAAAAAGAAAAAGAAAAAAAAGGTAAAAGAGAAGGAAAGTTCTGAATTGCCTGACTTGCCTCCATTGCCAGATAAATTTGATTTTTCTGATAGTGGATTAAAAGATTATTCTGAAGAAATGAAAAATGAATTGCCTGCTTTTCCATATTCAGAAACTGGAGAAAAAATGAGTAATGAAGCAGTTAAACATGCCCTTGAAAAACCAGGAAAAGTAGGTGAAGATACAAAACCAAGAACAAGAGAGATAGAAGATATTGAAAATCAAGGAATCGACAGAGAGATTTCAGAATTAATCCCAAATCCTAGAAAGATAAATAGAACAATCACTCAAAATAGGAAGGCCGATAAAGAAAAAGGCCCTATATTTGTAAGAATTGATAAATATGAAGATGCTTTATCAAGTTTTCAGGATATAAAAAAGAGATTGCTAGATATTGAAAAAGACTTTAAAGATATCAGAGAGACAAAAAGAAGAGAAGAAAATGAATTGCAGGGATGGGAAGGTGAAATTCAGAATGCTAAAGCAAAACTAGATAAGATTGATAAAAATATTTTTCATGAGTTAGAATAAAAATAGTAAAAAATGGCAAAAAAAACTTCTGTTGAACCAATTCACATTAGGTTTGATTTTAATGAATTTAAAGAAAGTAAGAAACAACTTCTTGCTAGTGAAATGAGTTTATTGAGAATGGTTCAAAAAATTAAAAATTATAAAGCTTTAAGAAAAAAAGAGATAAAATTAAGAGAAAATATTAAAGATAAAATAAACGAAATTAAAGGTTATGAAAAAGATTTTAAAAAACATCTTCCTGAAGTTGAGTTGCCTGAAATTAAAGATGTAAAAGATATTGACGAAATGGTAGAAGAAAAAGAAAAGAGAGGCAAATTAGAAACAGAATTACAAGAAATTCAGAAAAGATTAAAGAAATTATCTTAGGTAAATTTAAAAATAATCTTTTTCTTTTTGATTTATGAATGAAATTAAATCAAGAAAAAAACTCATAGAAAAATATATAGATTTTTTTAAAACTAAAAAACATAAAGAAATTCCTAATTCTTCGCTTATCCCTGAAAATGACCCTACTGTTTTATTTACTACTGCTGGAATGCATCCTCTTGTTCCATTTCTTCTTGGACAAAAACATCCCTTAGGAAAGCGTCTTGTCAATGTTCAAAAATGTATTAGGACAGGAGATATAGATGAGGTAGGAGATGATTTTCATTTAACTTTTTTTGAAATGCTGGGTAATTGGAGTTTAGGAGATTATTTTAAACAAGAAGCTATTGAATATTCATTTGAATTTTTAACTAAAATTTTAAAAATACCTAAAGAAAAATTAGAAGTAACATGTTTTAAAGGGGATTGTAATGTAAAAAAAGATATAGAGTCAGCTGAATTATGGGAAAAATTAGGAATAAAATCCAACCAGATTAAGTTTTTAGGAAAAAAAGATAATTGGTGGGGGCCAGCAGGAAATACAGGGCCTTGTGGGCCAGATACAGAGATGTTTTATAAAAAAGCTGAAATCTGGAATGATGTATTTATACAGTATAATAAAAATAAAAAAGGAAAGTACGAAGAATTAAAACAAAAAAATGTAGATACAGGAATGGGTGTAGAAAGAACATTGGCTGTTATAAATAATTTAAAATCAGTTTATGAAACTTCAACTTTCTTACCAATAATAAAAGAAATTGAATCTATTTCAGGAAAAAAATATAAAAAAAATACAAGAGCTATAAGGATTATAGCAGACCATATTAAATCAAGTGTTTTTATTTTAGCTGAAGGAATAGAACCTTCAAATACAGAACAAGGTTATGTTTTAAGAAGATTAATAAGAAGAGCAGTTAGATATGGAAAAGAATTAGGAATTGAAAAAAATTTCACAAAGCAGGTTGCAGAACCTGTTTTTAGAATATATCCAGATTATAAAACTCTTCAGGAAAATAAAAAATTCATTTTAGATGAAATTGAAAAAGAAGAAAATAATTTTAAGAAAACTTTAGAATTCGGTTTAAGAAAGTTTAAAAAATTAAGTTTAGATAAAAAAATTTCAGGAAAAGAAGCTTTCTTATTATATCAAAGTTATGGATTTCCAAAAGAAATGATTGCAGAAGAGTGTAAAAAATCTAAAATAAGTTTTAGTGAAAAAGATTTTGATAAAGAATTTGAAAAACATAAAAAATTATCAAAAGCAAGTGGAAAAAAATTCAAATCAGGATTAGCTGACAAATCAGAAGAAACAAAAAAATTACATACAGCTACTCATCTTTTAAACCAGGCATTAAGAGTTGTATTAAAAAAAGATATTTATCAAAAAGGAAGCAACATTACAGCAGAAAGATTAAGATTTGATTTTAATTTTGATAGAAAACTTACTCAAGAAGAGATAAAAAAAGTTGAATCTCTAATAAACAAAAAAATAAAACAAAAAATTCCTATTAAATGTAAAGAAATGTCTCTTCAAGATGCAAAAAAAGAAGGGGTATGCGGGATATTTACTGAAAAATATGGTGAAAAAGTTTTTGTATATTCAATAGCAGATTTTTCAAAAGAAATTTGTGCAGGCCCTCATGTTAAAAATACTAAAGAGTTAGGAAAATTTAAAATTATTAAAGAAGAATCTTCATCAAAAGGTGTGAGAAGAATTAAAGCTATATTAGAATAAAAACCAAAAGATTTAATCTCTCAATTTTTCAGGAAGATATTTTTTATTCTTATCGGACTTTGGAAGATTATAATTATGAGGGTTATAAAAAAGTTCAGGGTCTTTTATAATTTTAGGATTAGTAGCTAAAACATCTCTTGCAGGATTTAAATCTCTATGTCTTGCATCTAGTATTCTTTTCAAATTTGTCAAATTTACAATACTTGATTGACATTGTTCATCTGCTCTTCTTTCTTCTGCTCGTCTTGCTTGGTCTGCAAATACAACTGCCTGCCTATAATTTTCTTCTGCTCTTACATATGCTCTCTGTCTTGTAACCTCTGCCATTACTATTGCTTGTCTTACTTGTCTTGTTTCTGTTCCTTCTACTAATTCTGATAATGGAAAAACAAAATTTTTTGTAGGATTATTTTCTAATTCTTGGATAAATTTACCTCTAGTATTGCATTCTTTTGGAATAAATTTTTTTTCTACCATATGAAAGAATTTACCTCTAGGATCATATTCTTTTGGAATAAATTTTTTTTCTACCATATTCTACTCAAAAATTTACTATTTATAAATCTTACTATTCCCAAGAAGTAACAATTAACTACAAAGATTTATAAACTATAGTTGTTATAGATACTATAGAATGAAAATAACAACAATTCAGTTAAGTAAAGAAACAAAAGATAAGATTTCCTCATTTGGATTAAAGGGAGAAAGCTATGATAAAGTTATTAATAGAATTTATGATTTAGCTGTAAAAGAGCAGTTAAAGCAGTTTTTAATGTCAGAAGAAGATTGTATCACTATAGAAGAAGCCAGAAAAGAGGCTGAAAAGAAATGGCCAAGGTAATTATTGTTTCTTCCCTATTTAAAAAAATCAAGAAAAAGTTTAAACAAGAAACTCATAGAATTATTGACTTGCTCGAAACTTTGGAACAAAACCCGAAAAAAGGAAAATTAATAGCTAATGTTGGAGGGGTGGTAATTAAAGAATTAAAATATAAATCATTTAGATTTTATTTTATTACTGATGGTTATAAAGTAAAAATAATAGATGATGTAAATTTAACAGATTTATTAATAAGATTTGTGAGAATGTCAAATAAAAGAAGTCAACAGAAAGTTATTAATGAGATTAAACAAATATTAATAACTCTTGGTCCTAAAGGATTTGAACAATTCTAAAAATAAAATTCTTTTTTTTCCTAAGTCAAAACTTAAGAAGTTTTATGCAAGATAAACCTTATCATTTCTTCTCACTTTGTCTTTTACTTTTAATCCAACTGCTTGTCCTTTTTTTGCTTTATCAATCTTTTCATGTTCTACTTGCATTGAATCAACTTTTTGAGTAAAATCAGTTGTTTCTCCTTTTATTCTGATTTCATCTCCTTGATTTAATCCAGATGTTAGTTCTATTACTGCTACATTTAAGTTGTCAAAGAAGTGAGTTATTTTTCCTACTTGTTTTCCTAAATCTTCTGATTCAGAATTTTCTTCTGCCATGATTAGTATAAGTTAGGGTTATTTAAAAATCTAACTACTTATTGTAAAATTCCCTTACTGCCTTTATCATGGTGTTTTCTAAAATAATATCCTAATCCTAAAAAAGCAGGTAAATTTAAGGCAGAGATAGTTAAAGCTGTCTGAGCTGCATCAGGTGTTCCTAAAATTTTATGAAAAGCATACATTAAGACTCCTGCCTGAATAGTTGAACCAGCAGAAGCTGCTGTTAAAGATAAAGATTTAGATTTGAATTTTTTGGCTAGTTTTTCACAGGTTCTTGCATTATATCCTCCTACAAAAAGAACATAAGCTGCTTGTTTTCCAAAAGCTAAACTTCCTTGTAATAATCCATGATCATAATTAGTAAAAAAAGCTATTCCTCCTCCTATTCCTGCCCCTATAGTTCCAAGTCTATAATTTATATGATTTTTACTCCAATCATAAGTGTTTTTTACTAATCTTCCTGTTCTTCTAACTATACTTGTTCTTCTTTTAATTACTCCTCTATTTGATTCTAAATTTTCTTCTAAACTCATCTTAATTTTCTCAGAATTAATCTGAGGTTTTCACCTCAGATAAAAAATATAATTTTAGTTTTTAAAATTAACTAATTAATATTCCTGGTTTTCCTGGTTTGGCTTTAATCTTTTTCCCTGTCTTCCCAGCATCTTTTATACTTAAAACCTGAACATCTAAACCAAAACTGATTTTAATCTTATTTTCAGCTTTTTTATAAATACTAACTTCAGAGGGAATTGCAAAAACCTTGATTTGATTTGGCTTTTGATTTCTATCTTGTAAAATATTTAAAATATTTTTAATATCCTTAATTAAATTATCAACTTGTTCTTCTTGTTTTAATAGTTTTTCATTAATTTTTCCTGGCTTAGGCCAATTAGCTATACTAATAAAATCCTTGTTCCCAAGTTTATGCCACAATTCTTCACAAATATGAGGGCAAAAAACAGATAATAATTTTAAAAACTCAGAAAAATCTTTTTTAGAAATTTTATCAATAGAGTTAAAAAAATCTCTTAGTTTAATTACAGCTAAATTATATTTAAACTTATCAATATCTTCTGTAACTAATTTTATTGTTTTATTTAATTTAGATTTTAAAAAATTACTTGTTTTTCCAAAATCCTTAAAATTCATAACTTTATTTACAAATCTCATACTTCCTTCAATTCCTTTATCACTCCACACCATATCTTTATCAGGAGAGGCCAAACTAGAAAGAAAAAATCTTGCAGTATCAATGCCATATTTATCTGAAACTAATTCAGGTAAAACACAGGTTTCTGGTTTAGATTTACTCATCTTAACTCCCCCTTCTCCTGCAAGCACCCCCTGATGAAATAACCTTGGAGTTGGTTCGTCAATTTTTAATAATCCCAAATCTCTTAAAAATTTAGTATAAAATCTACAATAAATTAAATGCATACAAGCATGTTCTTTTCCACCAATATACAAATCAACAGGCATCCAGTAATTTGCTTTTTTCTTATCAAATATTTTTTTCTTATTCTTATTATCTGTATATCTTAAAAAATACCATGATGAATTAACAAAAGTATCCATAGTATCTGTCTCTCTTTTACCTATAGCCCCACATTTCGGACATTTAACCTTTAACCAATTTTTCGCTGTTTCTAAGGGATTTCCCTTCCCAAACTTGACTTTTTTAGGTAATTTTACAGGCAAATCTTTTTCAGGAACAGACACAATTCCACATTTATCACAATAGATAATTGGTATGGGGGTTCCCCAATATCTCTGCCTTGAAATCCCCCAGTCCCTCAATTTATAGTTAACAGTCTTTTTTCCTAGCTTTTTCTTTTCCAACCATTCAGTAATTTTTTCCATTGCTTCTTTACCCTCCAAACCATTAAACTTCCCAGAATTAGTAAGAGTCCCTTGAACTGTATAAGCTCGGTTATCTGTTACTTTGCCCTTAATAACTTTTTTTATTTTAATGCCATACTTTTTAGCAAAGTCGAAATCTCTTTGATCATGTGCAGGAACAGCCATTACCATCCCACTTCCATAATCAGCTACAACAAAATTTCCAACCCAAATTGGTATTCTCTCATTATTAATAGGATTTACAGCATAACTTCCTGTAAATACTCCTTGTTTATCTAATTCTTCTAAATCTTTAATTGTTTTTTGACTTGTTGTCTTTATTTTTTTTAAAAATTCATCTACATCTTTTTTTTGCCCGTTTGTTACGAGTTCAAATAATCTTGGATGTTGAGCTGAAATAACCATAAATGTAACTCCATAAATAGTATCAGGACGTGTTGTAAAAATTGGCCATTTTTCACCTAATATTTCAAAATCAATTTCAGTTCCATGACTTTTTCCTATCCAGTTTTTTTGCATGGCAATTGTTTTTGAAGGCCAATTTAATTTTTCATGTCCTTGCAAAAGTTCATCTGCATAGTCGGTTATTTTTAAAAACCATTGTTTCAAATGTTTAATCACAACTTTTGTGTCTTCATGTCGCCAACAACAACCATCCACAACTTGTTCATTTGCCAAAACAGTATTGCATTTAGGACACCAATTAACAGAAGAAGTTTTTTGATATGCTAATCCTTTTTCAAACATTTTAAGAAAAATCCACTGATCCCATTTATAATAACTTGGACTAGAAGTATTAACAACTCTTGTCCAATCATAACTCAAACCCAACGATTTAAATTGTTTTGTAAAGTTTGCTACAGACTTCTTAGTATAATCTTCAGGATTTTCTCCTGCTTTAATTGCAGCATTTTCTGCAGGTAACCCCAGTGAATCATAACCCATAGGATGCAAAACATTAAACCCTTGCATCATTTTAAATCTAGCAAAAATATCCCCTATAACATAATTCCAGGCATGCCCCATATGTAAACCGCTTCCAGAAGGATAGGGAAACATTTCTAAAACATAAAATTTCTTTTTTGATTTTTTCATGGAAACCTGGAATATCTTTTTCTCTTCCCACTTTTTCTGCCACTTCTTCTCTATCGCAGAAAAATTTATTTTTCTTTCTTTAACCATTTTATACAAATATTAAATTTAGTTTAAATATTTAATCTTTCTATTACCACTCACAATAAGCTGGACAACTAATAGAATCTGAACAATTATCAGCATTAAAATTACTACAACCTCTTTGAGTTCTAGTTACTAAATCTAACTTCTCTTTGTGTAATTCAGTCTTTAATCTATCTATCTCTTTAGAATTTGTAGTATATAATCTGAAAACTAAATCTTCTACCTGAATTCCTTGATAAGCTTTAAGAAATTGTTTTTTAAAATCTCCAAAACCAACAGCACTTACAGCTCTTTGATTACTTCCATTACTAGATATAACAAATTTCCTGCCTTTTTCAAAATAATCTACATATACTGTATGCATTTTTTCCTCCTGTTTATTTAATTCTTATAGTTTTAACTAATACTTAATTACACACCCTTAGAAAAATCAAGGATGTGTTTTATATCACTAAAATTACAAGAATAGCAACTAATAAAACATTCAATAATCTTGTTTTACTAGTAAATTGCATAATTAAAATTAGATTTCAAAGTTTTTAAATATTTGGATATATGTTATAAAAAACAACAATATACTTAAAGATTCATCTTTTGATTTTTTTATGAAATATATTATTCCTACAAAAGGAATTGAACCAGAAAAAATATTTAGAGTGTTTAAAGACAATGGATTTGAAGGAGATTATAGTGTTAATAATGGACAAAATACCTCCCCACAAGATGTTGTGCTAAGAATAAATGACTTGTCCTTTCCTTTTCATTTATTTTCTACTCATTATAAGGCAAGAATAAGTTTTAGAGCCGAACCTGTAAGAGAAGAAGATGGAGATTCACAGAGAAAAACAAGAGCATATCGAATTGTTCTCTCTGGAACTAGAGGAAGATATATAGAAAAATTAAAATCAGAACTTGAAAAAGCTACAGAAACTGAATAGAATTCTTTGAGAAAATTTCCTTAAAAGTTAACATTATAAACTTCTTGTAAAATTTCTTTATAAGTTGGCAAACATTCACAGATTTTATTTATAGCATAATAACCAACATAAGCAACAACTGTAAGTCCTATAATTGCAATCCCAAAATCAACTTTAGAATTTTCAACTTTAATTTATTCTTCTATTAAACTTGTAATATCTTTAAAAGAATTAAATTCTACATCTACTCTTAAACATGCTTTTCTTTTTCTCTCTTCTTGTTCAATAACTCTGCATCTAACAATCTCTTCCTTATAACCGCATTTATTGCCAAATAAATAAGAACATGTTAAAGCATCTTCAACACCAATATACTGAAGTTTTTCTGGACAATAAAATTTTTCCATGCAACTCTTTATATTTATTATTTAAAAATCTTGCCTACTGGACTTATCAATAAGTTTAAATATTATAAGATGTTTTTTGTAAAGGAAATAAAATGAAAATAAACCCTGCTTTTATTTTAGTTGGCGGTTCTATTAAGGCTGCTTTCCATGTTGGTGTTTTAAAAGAATTACTTAAAAGAGGGATAACTCCTGAGGCTGTTTTTGGCATTAGTTCTGGCTCAATTAATGGAAGTATCTTATTATCTACTCCTAATTTAAATAAAAATCTACTCTTGATGGAAAACTATTGGAAAAAAATAAATAAAGGTGACATTTTTCCATTAAATATTAAGGTTTTTTATAAATTTATTTTTTCATCTTCTATTTATTCATCTAAAGGTATTGAAGGAATCTTGAAGAAGTTTTTAAAAAAAGATAATTTTTCTTCACTTTCCAGAAAATTCTATGTCTTGGCAACAGACCACTCAAATGGAGAACCAGCCTATTTTTCAAAAGGAAGATTAATTGAAAAAATTTTGGCAAGCTCTGCTGTTCCTGGTTTGTTTCCTCCAGTTAAAATTAAAGAGAATTATTATGTTGATGGGGGATTAAGTGGAGAAATGGGAATAAAAAAAGCTGAACAGCTAGGATATAATCCTATAATAATTATTAATCCTGCTAATGATCCTTGTAAAGAAAATAAAGATAATCTCTATCATAATATTATGGGAACTCTGGATTCTATTAATTTAAATTATATAGAACAAGATAAGAAAAAAGTAAAGAAAAGCAAGTTAATTGAAATTCGAGCAGATAAAAAATTCTCAGGTAAATTTATGTCTTTTGATTTAATTAAAGAAATGATATCAGATGGAGAGAAAAAAGCTGAAAAAGTTCTTGATAAACTAAAGATATACTCAAAACAGGATTTAAAAAGAGTTAGTAAGGTTTAAATAAACTTTAATATTTAAGATAATATGAGAAGAAAAAGAGGGAAAAAAAATGGAACCTTTTCAAATCTGAAAAGAATTACCGAGTTATTATTACTGGCAAAAAAACACAAATTAATTAGGACTTCTTTTAAAATGCAGAAAGATTATCAGAAAGGTATTTCTCCTAAACAATCACTAAAAATGTCTAAAAATTTAAAGGAACTTGGAACAAGAATGAAAAATTTTTTTCATGACGCTGGTCCAACTTTTATTAAATTTGGGCAGTTATTAAGTTTGCAAATAGATGTTTTGCCAAGAGAAATTTATCAAGAATTAGAAAAACTACAAGATAATGTTCCTAGTTTTCCTTTTGAAGCTGCTAAAAAAACAATTGAATCTGAATTAGATTCCCCTATAGAAGAGATATTTGATGATTTTGGAGAAACTCCGGTTGCTGCTGCTTCTCTAGCCCAGGTTCACAAAGCTAAACTTAAAAATGGAAATAAAGTTGCTGTAAAGGTAATAAGGCCCAATATAGATAAGATTATTGATAGGGATATTTCTATGATTAAGTTTATTTTCAGTTTTATAAATTTAAAAAAAATAAATCTTACAAAAAACCATCTAGATGGAATTATCCGGGAATTTGAAGACATGATTTTGCATGAACTAGATTTCAAGGTAGAAGGAAGGAACATGTATAAAATAGGTAGAATGTTAAAGAACGAGGTAAAAATTCCAAAAGTTTATCCAGAGCTAACTACCTCTAATCTTCTCATAATGGAATGGATAGATTGTGCTAAAATTACAGATTTAAAAAAAATAAAAAAATGGGGATTAGAAAAAAAGAAAGTTATTTCTAAAGTAATTGAAACATATTTAAGACAAATTTTGATTTATGGACTGTACCATGCAGATCCTCACCCAGCTAATTTAGGAGTTACTAAAAAAGGGAAGATTGTAATCTTTGACTTTGGGGCTGTTGGAAGTTTAAGTCAGGAATATAGAAAATCTATAATCAAGATGACTGGACATATGATGAATCTAAATTCAGAAGATTATTTAAAAGAATTTTTAAAGGCAAACAAAAAAGAGAAAAAAGATATAGAAAATTATCAGGGATTGATTGAAGGACTTGATGATATTTTGGAAGATTACAACAAGTCTGTTATTCCAGATTATAATCAGTGTATGGCTGAATTAACAAGACTGTTAAATAAGCATAATGCAAGAGACATTCATAAATTTGTCTCTATGGTAAGAACAATGATAATTCTTGGTTCAATAACCAAAATATATGGTTTTGAAGATTTGGATGCCTTAAAAATCTTTAGTAAAGTATCTAAAGAATCATTAAAAAATGATTTCTGGAAAGTTGCAAGTTTAAAAAATGCTGGAGAACAAGTTGTATGGCTAAATAAGTATGCAAGAGAATTCTTATCTAATCCTAAGGATTTTTTAGAAGAAAATGCTCCAAAATTGAATTTTGCCATGGGAAATAAGGATGATAAAAAAAGTGAAAAAGAGAGACAGACAGCTGAAAGAAAATATAGAAGTTTTGGTCTTTATAAGTATCCTTTTTTTGCTCTGATTTTTGGTTTGACTGGGCTACTGGCTCTGAGATATTTTCCAACTATTGAATTTTACAATTATAGTGTTTATAATTATGCCTTTATTTTGGCAGGAATAACTTTTTTATTTGCAATATTTAATTTTATGTATCTTGATTTTATTCTTGATAGGAGAATTGAAATCTACAAGTATCCTTTTTTTGCTTTCTTATTTGGAGGGATAGGATTATTTTTAGCAATCTTTCAGAGAGAACTTTATTTTTTAAATTACCCTGTTTATCTTTATGTTTTTGGATTTGCAGTTATTCTTGCTTTATATTCTACTTTTCATTTAGTTAGAATTTTAAAATATAAGATAACAGAAGATATTGGTGAGGAACTTGAGAGAAGATTTTAACTTATTTTTCTAATTTTTTAGCTGGAATTCCTACCCAAACTTCACTCTCTTTAACAGATGTAAAACATTTTAATACTGATTCATAACCTAATACAGAGTTATTTTCTAAAACACATCCTGGTGAAACCAAGCTTCTTCCTCCTAAAGTAATGTTATCTCCTATTTTTATTTTTGAAACTACAAAACTACCTTTTTCTTCTGTATGTGCTGAAACTATGGAACCTGCTCCAAAAATAACATTATTTCCTATCTCTAATAACCAGGGATCTAAAATCATTGCATTATTAATCTGGTAAAATCCTTTTGATTTCATTCCCAACATTTTATAAAAAGGAATATATAAAAAAGGTGTTCTTTGAATGAAAGAAGTGAAAGGGGATATTAGATACATATTATAAATAAGGGCTAAGATTATAAATCCTCCTCCTTTTTCTGAAAAAATTGGATATTTTCCTTGTTTAACAACTTTTCTCAAGGGATAGATAAATATAGAAATTAAAATCATAAAACAAACTAAAAAGATATAGAAACCTATAACAAAAGAAAAAACAAAAATAAGAAAATTAAACTGGGAGAAGAATTTAATAACATAAATAGGAATAATTAAAGAAAGAAAATAGAGATTTATCTGAAAAACAAAATATAAAAAGTGTAACAAAGTTCCGATCATATTATCTGATTTTGATTGTTTCATAGTTAAAATTTAAAACAGATATTTAAAAATGATTGTAAAAATTTTAACTAAAGAAAAGTAGCAAATTTTCTGAATTAGTTAAAATTTATAAATTCGCTTTGTTTTAATAATATAAGGAAAAAGAGGAAAATGATAATTTCAATAAGAGACTTGTATAAACAGTATGGAAAGAAAGTGGCTGTTAATGGCATTTCCTTTGATGTAAAAGAAAACAGGATTTTTGGGCTATTGGGAAGCAATGGTGCTGGAAAAACTACTGCTATAAATATGATGACTGGTTTAATTAAACCAAGTTCAGGGATAATAAGGATTTTTGGAAAAGATTTAAGGAAAAATCTATATGATATAAGACAAAAAATAGGTTTAGTTCCACAAACAATCTCTGTTTATGAAGATTTAACTGTTTATGAAAATTTAAAATTTTTTGGAAAATTGTTTATAAAAGGGAGGCAACTTGATGAAAAAATAGAAGAACTGATTAAACTACTTTCTCTTCCTAAAACAGACATTTTAGTTAAAAATCTTTCTGGAGGTTATAAAAGAAGAGTTTCTTTTGCAGTGGCACTTATTAATGACCCAAAAGTAATTTTTCTTGATGAACCTACAACTGGAATTGACATTATAACTAATGAGATTATTATGGATTTTATTATGAAGAGAAAAAAACAGTCAAGCATTATTCTTACAACCCACTCCATAACAGAGGCTGAAAGAGTTTGTGATGATATAGGTATCATGCATCAGGGAAATATGTTAATAAGAGGAGATGTAAAATCAATAATTAAAAAATATAGTGAAGAAATAGGTGAAAAAATAATCCTTGAATTTGAGTCAGAAAATAAGGCTGAATCTGCATTTGATTTTTTAGGAAAAAATAAATTTAAAAATACTGATTGGAAAAAAAACCATGTTATTTTTTATTCTGAAAAAAAACCACTTCAGAAAACCCAATCTCTTTTGAACTTTCTTTCTAGACATAAAAAGTATTTGCCTGAGGATATCTCGCTTGAAAAACCTAGTTTAGAGATGTTGTTTAAAGAGACTCTAAAAAAAAGGAGTTTTGAAAAATGAGATTATTTGGTTTAATAAGTAAGGAATTTTCACAAATAATTCGAGACAAGGGGTTTATTTTAACTGCTATTTTGGAACCAATTGTTTTTGTGTTAATATTTGGATATGGTTTTGGAAGTAATATTGAGGATATTTCTACTACTATAATTGACTATGATAATACTAATTATTCTAAAACAGTTATAGATGCTATTAATGGAACTGACTATTTGAAAATTGAGGGGATTAACAAATATGAAGAAAATGAAGCTAAAAAAATGGTAAATGAGAGCAAAATAAGAAATTTGATCATCATCCCAAAAAATTTTCAGGAAAATCTGGATAATGGTAAAAAAACACATCTAGTAACATATATTGATAGTTCTGACTATTTTATTTATTCTACTGTCTCTTTTGGACTAGGAGAAGTAATGAAAGATACTTTAGATAATGTAACTATAAATATAATAGGAAGTTTAGAAGAAGAAAAAGAAGAGAAAAAAGAAGAATTTGATGAGATAAAAAAAACAGTAAATGATATGTCTCCAAAAATAGACAATGTTCTTTCTAAATTTGGCAATATTGCCGGGATTTTTAATGACAATATTGAGGATTTGGAAAATTTGAAAACTGATTTGGAAAATGGAGAGATAGATAATTTGGAGGATGGTTTAAATTCTATAGAAGGAAATATAAGTTTAATGAAATCTTCTTTACAACTTTTAGTTGAACAAGATCCTTCTCTTGCTGATTCTTTAACCCCTGTTATTGCCGGATTAGATGAAACTGAAAATAGTCTTAATAGCATTTCTTCTGATATATCTTCTTCTGGATTGTATAATCTTCCTTCAAAAATTAGTGAGTTTAAAACTGATTTGGAAAAAAGTGGAGAAGATATAGATGAGATAGACTCAGATGTAGATTACATAAGTGAAAAATATAATTCTGTTAAACAGGATGTAAATTCTGTTACCTTAGAATTAAAGAATTTGAAAAAAGAGTTTTTATCTCTTCCAATTGATTTAGAAGACACTTTTGTTTATGATGAAATTACTTACTTTGAATATCTTGTTCCAGGAATCGCCTCCTTAATCATATTTTTTATAGCTGTTGTTTCAACTGCTAATAATATTATTGATGAAAAAGATAAAAAAACCTTTCAAAGAGTGATGGTAACTCCTTTAAGAAAAACTGAACTATTTTTAGGAAAATTTTTTGTTTTCTTTTTTATTGGATGTATAGAAGCAATTTATGTTATGGACTTAATCTTTTTGTTTGGTGTTGATATATGGAAGAACTTTTGGAGTATTTTTGCTATACTTGTCTTATTAGTGGCTTGTTCTGTGGCAATTGGACTATTCATCTCTTCTTTGATTAAATCTACAAGACAGGGCATGATGATAATCCCTCTAGTTATTATCCCTTCTATTCTTATTACAGGTATCTTCTCTCCTCTTGATCCACTTCCTGAATTTATTAAAATGATTGGAAAGGTTGTTCCTATTTATTACTCTACTACTGCTTTAAGAGAAATCATGATTAAAGGAACTCCTTTACTTGCATTAAAAGAAGAAATTATAGCTTTGATTGTAACTTTCTTTAACATGCTAATTTTAACACTAATTTCTTTTAAATTAAGGGAAAGTTAAGCTCCAAAAGTTATTTAAATAATAAGTGTGGAAATAAAATATGAAAACTTCTGTTAATGTTGAAGTTACTAAAAAATGTAATGCCCGCTGTATTACCTGTCCAAGAGATGCTATCAAAAAGATAGGTGATATGTCTCTTGAAAATTTCGAGATAATATTAAAAAGAGTAGAAGAAGACAGAGATAAAATAAGCATGGTTAATCTTTCTGGGTATGGTGAGACAGTTTTACATAAAGACTTTTTTAAGATTATAGAGAAAATTAAAAACTTTAACAATAATCTTGAAAAAAAAGGTGAGAAAAAAGTTAAATTTGCAGTAGTTACTAACGGGCAGGGATTGGATGAAAAGAAATTAAAATCTGTGGAAGGTGTTTTAGACAGATTAAGCATCAGTTTTGCCACAATTAATCCTGAAAATTACAGGAAAATACATAAAGGATTGGATTACAAAAATGTTGTTAATAATATCCATCTTGCAAGAAAGATATTGAAAAAAACAAGATTAGTGCTTCACTTAACTCCTACCAAGTTTACTATGAATGACATCCCAAAAACAGTCAAATACTGGAGAAAAAAAGGGATAAGAGAGATAATCTTATTTCCTTTTACTTTTAATCGGGCTGGAAATTTAAAGGTAGAAGATACTCATCTTGATATAAACCAAAAAAGAAATTTAAAGCTGGCAAGAAAATTAAGATTAAAACAATTAGAAGAAGTTTTTCTTCCTGGAATAAAGGATTTTGTAGAAGTTATAAGGAAAAAAAATGTTTGTATGGCTAGACTTGCTTGTTTATATATTGATTATGAGGGGGATTACCATTATTGTATTAATGATATTTCTAATAAACATAAAACTGGCAATATTAATAATAAAAGCATCTCCCAGATATTAAAAAAACATGATAAAATATCTTTTTCAGATAAATTATGTAAAAATTGCAATATGAGGAGCGGAATTAGCAAGAGAAGTTTGTGGAAAATAATTTTTAATTCCTTTATTGCTATGAAAGCTTAAAATGAGAATTTTATTAGTTCAACCACCATTAAATAAAGAGATTTTAAGTTTAGTTATTAGAACTCTGTTTATGAGGCACTTGTTTAAGCAAATTAAGAAATAAGACTTAAAATTATTTTATATCCTCTTGTTCCTTAACCATAAACTTATGAAAAACAGGGCTCTCTTTTTTACTCTTTTGTGCTGCTTCTCTGACATCTTGATATAAAAGAACAGCTGGATTTCCTTCTACTTCAGAATAAGATTTTTCTTTTCCATATTGTTTGAAAAAATAAAAATTTTCATATCTCTTTTTATATTTTGGATGGGTGACTATAAACACGCAATCAATATTTTTTGTAAAAATAAATTGATAAGCTTTTTTAAAAAGAAGAAAGGATACAAAATCAGAGTAATCCTCTATTTTTCTTTTACTAATTCTATAATAAGGTGAAATAACAAATCTTGATAATTCTACAGGATTTCTTAAGTGGTTTTTTTTCATTATTTCTCTTACCTCTTCTTTATATAATGATAATAGTGGCATCTCTTTTACTAACCTTAAATATCCTACAACTTCACTGTCTTTTGTTGCAATAATATGAAAAGCATCTTTATCATACTTATCATAATCTCTCTTGATTTTATGTGAAATAAAACCTTGATTTTTATATATCTTTAATCTTAATTTTAGAACTTTTTCAAAAATATTCTTGGGAATTTCTTCCTGTTTTCCGGAATTTATTTTTATATCCATTTATATAATTTTTCTAAATTATTTTTAAATTTTTTAAAGACTTCTTCTCGTTTCACTTTTAATGTGGGGGTCAACATTCCATTTTCAGGTGTGAGTGGTTCATGAATAAAATCAAATTTTCTTATTTTTTGATGATTTGAAAATTTTTGATTCAATTTTTCAATATATTTATTGAGTTCTTTTTTGTTTTTTGTTGCATAAATTAAGGCAGTTAAATAAGGTTTATTGCTTCCAAATACTACTGCTTGTTCTACTCCTTTGATTTTAGTTATCTCTCTTTCTATTGGTTCTGGAAATGTTTTTTTGCCATTTGACATAATAATACAATTATCTTCTCTTCCCAAAATATGTAAAAATCCCTTTTTATCAAAAAATCCGAGGTCTCCTGTATTTAACCATCCTTTTTTAAATCTTTCAGAAGTTAATTTCCTGTTTGTATATCCTTTCATCACAGAAGGAGCTTTAACAAAAATCTTTCCATTATGAATCTTAATTTTAACATCCTTCATAGGAATCCCTACACTCCCAAACTTGTTATTATTTTCATAATTAGAAGAGATTACTGGTGCACATTCAGTCATCCCATATCCCTCATAAATTCTTATCCCTAGTTTCCAAAATTTTTTTGCTAATTTCTTATCAAGAGGAGCTCCTCCTGAAACCATAAATCTTAATCTGCCTCCTAACCTCCTTCTTAATTTTTTCTTTATCAAATATCTTAACAAGGGAGTTTTAGATAAATTTCTTGATAAAAAATTTTCTTCAACTTTTTTCTCCATTTTTTCAATCATCCTGGGAATTGTTAGCATTATTGTAGGTTTAAATTCTTCACAATATTCCATAAGTTTAGAAAAATCCTTACATAAAACAATGGTTGCTCCATTATACAAGGATGAGTAATATCCGCAGGTTCTTTCAAACATATGACTAAGAGGAAGATAAGAAATAAAAGTATCTTTTTCATTTATTTTAAATGGCTGGTTTTTCATTATATGTAAAATATTTTTATGAGTTAACAATGCTCCTTTTGGTTTTCCTGAGCTTCCAGAAGTATAACAGATAGTAGCAATATCATCATTATTTATCTTCTTGTGATTTTTTTGATTTACTTTATGATTTAAATATTTTTCAAAATTATTAACCTCCAATACTTTTACATTTTCAATTTTCTCTTGTACATCTGTGATTAAAATTTTGATTTTTGAATTTTTAATTATAAAATTCAAATCTTGTGCTGAAATATTTTTATAAATCGGAACAACTTTTGCTCCTAATCTTAAACCCGCTAAATCTGATATTACCCATTCAAAACTATTCGGGAGGTGGATTCCCAAAGAATCTCCTTTTTTAATCCCTTGTTTTTCCAAATAGTAAGAAAGGTTTTCAGCTAACTCAATCATCTTCCTATAACTAACTATCTTGGTTTGTCCTTTTTTTTTGTAAATCAGTGCTGGTTTATCTCTTTTTAAGGCAGAGGATTTAATTTCATTAAATAAGCCCATAAAAAAGTATATAAACAAAAGATTATAAACTTTTATATTCTAAAATGAAAAGAAAAGAAGGTAAGACTGCAGTAATTTTTTTTGGGAATTCTACTGCAAGTGCTTTTGACGTCGGGGTAGCTAAAATTTTGTTTAAAAAAGTAAAACCAGACTTTATTATGGCTACAAGCATGGGAAGTGTTAATGCATCTTTATTTTTAAGAGATAAAGAATATCTTAAAAATATAAAATATGCTGAAAAACTCTGGAAACTTACTGATGCAAGGAAAATATTTAAATTAAATCCTCAACTCTTTTATAAATTTATTTTTGCTAAATCAATTTTTTCTAATACTGAACTTAAAAAAATACTCAACATCTTAGATTTTGGCAAAAGAAAAATTGAAGATTCTCCAATCCCCTTATATATTGGGGCATATGATGTTACTAATAGAAAAACAGTATTTTTTTATGAAGGATGCCTTCTTGAAGCTGTTATGGCAAGTTGTTCTGCTCCTCTTTATTTCCCTCCTTATAATATTCGGGGAACTGAATATGTAGATGGAAGTATAAATGGAAGGGCTTGTTTAGATAAAGCAATTGAATTAGGTGCTACAAGAATTTTTTTAATAAATGTTGCAAGTAAAAAAAGAGAAGCCAGAAATATTTTTTCAAGTTATAGAAAAAATATAAGTATAATGAAAACTGCCTCTATAGAACATTTATTAGACTCAAAAATAAAAGATTATCTGATTAATATTTCTCCTGAATATGATCTGTTGCCTTGTAAATTTACTGATATGAAAAATACAGGAAAATTAATTAAACATGGAGAACAAAAAGCAAGAGAAATCTTTAATAAAATTAAAATATAAAATTAAGAACCTTTTTTTAGAAGTTTGTCTACTGCCTTAAGATATTCATCTGCCATTACCTGTCCAGCTTTAACCATGCTTTTATGAGATTCTATTATGTTTTTTCTTGCCTCTGTTGGCAATAAAACCATACTTGCTTCAGCAGATTTCATAACAAGTCCATTTTCATCAGTTATCTCTTTTCTTATATCTTCTCCAATCCCTTTTAATTTGTCTACAGCTTCATTCATATTGTCTTTAATCTTTTTACCCTCTTTTGCCATTTTTGACCTCCTTATTAACAGAAAAAAACAAGAAAAGTATTTAAATCTTTCTATAACAACAACTTTAAATATTGCCTTGTTCTTAAATTTTTATGATTAAAAAGAAAAATAAAATTCATGCAGTTTTAAGTGGAGAAAGCATTTATAGTAATAAAGAAAATGCTTTTGATTTGTTTGAAAAATCAAGATTTGGTGAAAAAAAAGGAGAAAAAATCATTTACTCTTTTTCTGAAGCATTATACTTAGTAGAATCAAACAGAATGGAAGTTATAGGGAGTAGGAAAAATATTGATTTTGATTCTTTGATAAAAAAATTAAAAAGAAAAGATAAAAGAATTGAAATTAAATATTCTGTTTTTAGAGACTTGAGAGCAAAAGGGTATATTGTTAAAACAGCTTTAAAATTTGGGGCAGAATTCAGAGTTTATGGAAGAGGTAAAAAACCCGGGCAAGAACATGCTTTGTGGATTCTATATCCGGTGAGAGAAACAGAAACCTTAACTTGGCACGATTTTTCAGCTAAAACAAGAGTTGCACACTCAACTAAGAAAAAGCTGTTAGTAGGAGTTGTAGATGAAGAGGGAGATGTTACTTATTATGAAATTGAATGGGCAAGACCATAAAAGAGGAAAAAAATGTTGTGGATAAATGGTTTATATTTTATTTTATCAGCACTAGTTTTAGTTGTTAGTGGGGGGCTTTTAGTTAAATCATTAAGCAAAATTTCAAGATTTTTAAGAATATCTGAATTTTCAGCAGCATTTATTATTATGGCTCTTGCTACTTCTATTCCTGAAATGTTTGTAGGAATTTCTTCTGCATTAGCTGGCAATCCCCAACTAAGCTTAGGAAATATTATTGGGGCTAATATTCTGGATTTTACTCTGATAGTAGGGGTTGTTGTTTTAATAAGTAAAAATATCAACTTAAAAGGAAAGGATGTTGACAAAGATATTTATTTAATGATGATTGCTGTAACTCTTGTGCTGGTTTTATATATAATAGGCAATTCTCTTTCCAGGATTGATGGGATTATCTTGGTTTTATTTTTTATAATTAATGTTTTCTACAGATTAAAAAGAAGGGGGAAATATTCTAAAAAGTATAAGAAAAATCATATTAAGAGAATTTCTGTTGTTTTGAATGTTTTTGTCTTTACTTTAGCTCTGATTCTTTTATTTTTTTCTTCAAAATATCTTGTTGAATATGCTTCTTTGTTGGCTATTGATTTTAATCTTCCTCAAATTGTTGTAGGTCTTTTTTTATTATCTATTGCAACTACACTTCCTGAGTTAGTTTTTGGAATATCTGCAAGTAAGATGGAACATAAAGGAATGTCTATTGGAAATCTAACAGGAACAATTCTTGCTAACTCTACTTTAGTTTTAGGGTTAGTTGCAATAATTTCCCCTATCCAAGCCGAATTTCTTCCTTTTTTGGTTTCTGGATTATTTATGTTCATTTGTGGTTTTATTTTTATAGCTTTTGCCAAATCAGGCAAAAAATTAGAGACAATTGAGGGGGTTGGTTTAATATTATTGTATGTATTGTTTGTATCTATTGAGTTATTTATTAAATAACACAAAACTTTATATTATCTCTGATTTTTTTAACACTATGGAAGATTCAAAAAACAAAATTTTAGAAATATTAAAACAAAGAGGTCCTTGTCTTCCAGTTCATATAGCAAGTAGTATTGGAATAGACATGCTATTTGCTTCTGCTTTTTTGTCTGAATTAGCTTCAAGTAAGGATGTAAAAATAAGTAGTTTAAAAGTGGGTGGTTCACCTCTTTATTTTTTGCCAGGACAAGAAGAACAGTTAGATAAGTTTTCAGATAATCTTCCAGGAAAAGAAAAAGAAGCTTTTAACTTATTAAAAGATAAAAAAGTTTTAAAAGATGAAGAGCAAGAGCCATCTATAAGAGTTGCTTTAAGAAACTTAAAAGATTTTGCAAATTATTTTTGGGAAAATGATAATAATGAAAGAAAACTTTACTGGTTTTTTTATAATCTTGATGAAGATAAAGCCAAACAAATAATAGGTAAA
Source organism: Candidatus Woesearchaeota archaeon (assembly GCA_964490795.1). Classification (GTDB taxonomy): domain Archaea; phylum Nanobdellota; class Nanobdellia; order Pacearchaeales; family GW2011-AR1; genus PWGL01. The sequence continues at coordinate 94,590 of CAZBDY010000002.1, forward strand.
AAATCAGGTACAAAAACTCAATCAAGAATAACTCCAAAAATAGAAGAAGAGAAAAATAATAAAAAAGAGATAAAAGAAAAACCTTTGTTAGAGATAAAAGAGAGAAAACCAGAAAAAAAGCAAGAAAAGAAAAAAGAAAAATCAGATTTTGTGAAAAAAATAATTAATTTACTTGAACAAGATAATATTGAAATTTTAGAAGAAAAAGAGGAAAAGAAAAAAGAGTATGTTGCGGTAATTAAAGTAAAATCAAGCATAGGTAGTGTTAAATTTCTATGTGTGGGAAAGGATAAAAAAAGAATTTCTGAAAATGATATTGCTTTAATAATTCAAAAATCTCAGGCAGAAAAAATTCCTGTGTTTTTTATAACTCCTGGAAAAATGACAAAAAAAACAGAGGATTATATTAAACCTTATTCTGGAATAATTAAAATAAAGAAAATTTAAATTTGATATGTGTCAGCCTTTTTTCCTAAATTACCATTAATTATTGGGTAAATTTCTACTTTTATTAATTCTCCTTCTAACTCGTAATTAAAGTTATAAGTTTTTGTTTCTATTTGTTGTAATCCCTCATTAGTATCTTTAGTTTCACTTTCAGTTTCATCATATAAAACTATCTTAATACTTTCTAAATTTCCTTCACCTGCTCCTCTTTTAATTGTAATTTTGATATCCTCTTCAGATACTTGAACATTTGTTATTTCTAAATTTAAATTAATATTAGTAAATCCAGTTCCTATCTCTTCTGAACCTTCTTCAACTATTGTCTGAATTGCTTGCCAAACAATCACAACTGCAAGAATAGAAATTAAAACCAACATAATTGTGACTACTACTGCTGAAATCCCTCTTTTATACATATTTTAAATAAATGATTTAACTTTAAAAATCTATCTTTTATAATTCACAATAATAATATTTAAATAGGCACAATTTTAAAACTTAGAATGGGAAGAATTAAAACCACTGTAATCAAGAGAACAGGAGAAAGATTAGTTGAGAGAGAAGAATTTTCAGATAATTTTGAACAAAACAAGAAACTTTTAAATGAAATTATGCCAAGCAAAAGAATGCGGAATATGATTGCTGGTTATATCACGCGACTTGTAAGAAGAAAAAGTAATACTAAGCAAGAAGCTTAGAAATAAATGACTACAAGGAGGTTAAAATGGCAGAAGAAAAACAGAATACACCTAAGGAAAAACAAGATGAAAATGTTGTTTTTATTGGTAACAAACCTTTTATGAACTATGTAACTGGTGTAGTTATGCAGTTTACAAAAAAAGGCAGTGAACAGGTAGTTATTAAAGCAAGGGGAAAGTTTATTTCTCGTGCTGTTGATGTTGCTGAAGTAACTGCAAAGAGATTTTTAGAAGGGCAAAAGGTAGGTGTTGAAAAAATAGAAATTGACAGTGAAGAATTTGAAAACAAAGAAGGTAAAAAGGTTAATGTGTCAACAATTGAAATAACACTTGGAAAAAAATAAATCAATTTTAATTTCTTTTTTTATTTTTTATTAATTTTTTATTAATTTCTTCTAATAATTCTTTAATCTTTTTTATTTCTTTTAATCTTTTTCTGTTCCAAACAACATTAATAATATTAAAAACAATATAAGCTATAATAAATCCTCCAATAGCTATAAAAAAATTAGCTAAAAACTGTAAATCTCTTATTAATTCATCAGGTAAAATTGTAGTTAAATTTTCTACTACCATACTTATATTAAAAAAATAGTATTTAAAAAACCTTTTAAATTAAGATAAACTTGAAAAATCATGGCTCTGTAGCTCAGTAAAGGACGTATCCTTTACAAAACCTCAATTGTAGAGGTTCAGTGTAGGGATTTCAAGATCGCTACAAATCATGGCTCTGTAGCTCAGTAAAGGACGTATCCTTTACAAAACCTCAATTGT
>CAZBDY010000002.1:96608-103867 GCA_964490795.1 Candidatus Woesearchaeota archaeon
AGAGGTTCAGTGTAGGGATTTCAAGATCGCTACAAATCATGGCTCTGTAGCTCAGCGGTGGAGCGCTGCTCTCATAAGGCAGAGGTCGGGGGTTCGACTCCCCTCAGAGCCATAATTTTAAATATAAACAAAATTTAAAAGAAAACATGAAAAAAAGGGAAGAAGTATCTATTGTAAATTGTAAAAATTATGACCCCAAAAATGTAAGAAAAGCAATAGAAAAAAGTTTGGAAAAAATTGGATTTAAAATTCCTGAAAAGAAAAAAATATTATTAAAACCAAATTTGCTTTCTCCTCAAAATCCAGAGAAAGCAATAACTACCAATCCTGTTATAGTAGAAGAGTTATGTAAGATGTTGAAGAAAAGAAAAAATGAGATTATAATTGGAGATAGTTCTGCCCATGATACTAATCTGGCTTTAAAGAAAACTGGAATGTTGAAATTAAAAAAATATGGGAAAATAATTAATTTTGAATCAGAAAAAAAGAAAATGATTAAATCTGATATTAAAAAAATAAGTCAAATTGGATTACCTCAAATTTTATTTGATGTTGATTTAATTATAAACCTTCCTAAATTAAAAACTCATTCTTTAACTAAAATGACTTGCGCCATAAAAAATTTGTATGGTTGTATTCCTGGAAATACTAAGGAATATTACCATAAAGTTATTCCCCACCCAGCTAAGTTTTCAGAATTTTTGGTGGATATTTATGATAAAATTAAACCAGGACTAAATATCTTAGATGGAGTTGTAGGTATAGAGGGACAAGGGCCAGGAGCAAGTGGCGATAAAAAGAAAACTGGTTTAATCATGGCTAGTAAAAATTCTCTGGCTTTGGATTTAGTTGCTGCTGAAACCATTGGATATAAACCAAAAAAAGTTTGGACTAACAAAATAGGTCTGAAAAAAGAAAAAATAAAAGTTGTAAAGATTGGAAAAATGAAGATTGTCGATTATAAAAAACCAGAAACAAATTTAAAGATGTTTATAGGTTTATTAGGCGCATTTAGTCAGCCAAAAATATCATTTGACAAAGAAAAATGTAAAAAATGTCATTTGTGTGAAAAAAAATGTCCTATGAATGCTATTACTCTAAAAACTGAAGATGGTTTTCCTGAATGTAATCATGAAAAGTGTATAAGATGTTTATGTTGTATAGAAGTTTGTCCTCATAAATCAATCTATCTTGAAAAAGATATAATAAGAAAAGGTTATGAATATTTAAGAACTAAATTTTTTAAATTTTAAACTTCCTGTTCTAAAGTTTTGGCTTTTTTCTGGTAAATAATTCCTGTAGGTATTTTTTTCTCTGTAGAATTATAATCCCATTCATAAGCTAATTTTAAAGAATTATTAAAATCAGATTTATTTTTTTCGTTAATTTTATACATTTGTTTATCTATCTTGTTTGCTTTTAAATTAAAGATTAAACAATCTTGTAAAATCTCTACAAATGAAAACCCTTTATGATTTATTGCTTGTTTTAAAATTCTTGTAGTTTCTTTAATATCCTTGGCATTTATTCTTGCTATAAATGTTGCCCCAGAAGTTAAAGCAAGAGCAACAGGGTTTAAAGGAGATAAAAATTCTCCTTTTGGAAAAACTTTAGTTTTAAATCCTTGTTGAGATGTGGCTGTTGCTTGTCCTGTGGTTAGAGAAAAACTTCTATTATCATGCACTATTAAATTTATATCCGGGTTATATCTGCAAGCATGAACAAAGTGGGAGATTCCTTCATTATAAGTATCTCCATCTCCTGCAAATGTTAAAACTTTTAGTTTTGGATTTCCTAATTTTATTCCGATTCCTACTGGTATTGGTCTTCCATGTAAACAGTAAATTCCTCCTATATCAATATAATCAAATATCTTGCCATGACATCCAATTCCTGTTGTCATTACTGTTTCTTGTTTTTTTAAATTTAATTCTTGTAAAGCTTTTTTTACTGATGCTAATATAGAAAAATTAGGGCATCCAGGACACCATGTTATTTCCTGTTTTGTATTGAAACTCATCCTACTTCCCTCTGAGTTTTAATGCTCAAAATTTTTAATTTTGTTGTATTGAAATTTTGTTTTTTCATTTTATTTTTCAATCTGGTTTTTCAATTTATCTGAGTTAAATGGTCTTGAATCATATTTTAAAATTCTATCTTCAATTTTAATTCCAGTTTTTTCTCTAATTAATCTTCCTAGCTGCCCTGTTGAATTATTTTCCACTACCACTACCTTTCCTCCTGCTTTTTGTGTTTCTTGGATATATTTTTTAATTTCTTCTGACATTGGTTTTAAGTATAAAATCTGGAGAAATTTAAAATTTTCAGGAAGAGCATCTAGAATAACTGTTTTAGTTGAACCAAACCCAATAACTAAATTTTTAGCTTGCTTGTTTCCATGAATTTTAATCATCTGAAATTTTTTTACTTGTTTTTTTATTTCCTCGTATTTTTTTAATCTTCTTTCTGCTCCTTGAAATGCTATTTCAGGTAATTCCGAAGTATATCCTTGTTTAGTATGTTCATAGCTATTTGCTCTGACAACATCCTTTCCTGGAATTTTATCTCTTTTTGGGATTCCTAATTTTTTATTTAATTTTCCTGAAAATGAAAATTCAGATTCAGCGAGATGTTTATCAGACAAAAGAATTGAGAGACAGGAAAATTTCTCTGATAAATAAAAGGCCTCATCAACTTTTTCTATACATTCTTTTACATCTCCTGGAGCAATTACTGCCCTTGGAAATTCTCCATGTCCTGATTTCAAGGCAATATTCAAATCAGATTGACTTGAATATGTTGGTACACCTGTTCCTGGTCCAGGACGAGAAGCAAGATAAATTACTAAAGGTATCTCAGATATTCCTTGAAAAGACATTCCTTCTGACATTAAATCAAACCCTCCTCCAGAGGTTCCTATCATTGTTTTTTTTCCTGTAAAACTGCATCCTAGAGCCATATTTATAACAGAAATTTCATTTTCTGGTTGAAATACCTGAAAATCTTTATTTTTTTTTGACCCAAGATGATGTAAAACTCCTGTAGCAGGAGTCATAGGATATGCAAAATAAAAATCTGCTTTTGAATCAATAAATCCTTGAGAAATTGCCTGGCTTCCATTCATGACTTTAATATTATTTTTTAATTTGGGTATCTTACAAATCTCTTTTTTTTGACTTTTAAATCCTATCTCTGCTGCTTTTTCTGCCTCTTTTCCTAACTCTTTTTTAACTAAACTTAAAATATTTTTTTCTTCAATGCCTACTAATCTTGATAAAGCACCAGCCATAGCAATATTTAAATTTCTTCCTAAATCAGGAAAATCTGAATACTTAATTATAATGCCTTTTTGTTTTAGCTGTTTTTTATGAATTTCTATAGTTTTGTTATCTAGTGCAAAAAGTAAATCTATTTTGCTCTCAATACTTCCCACTCTTTTATCAGAAATACTTATTATATTGAAATTATGTCCTCCTCTAATTAAAGAGGGATAGTCTCTATAATTAAAGTTATACAATCCTCTACTGGCTGAAATTTCTGTTATAATCTCTGAAAATTTATTAATTCCTTGCCCTGCTTTTCCACCAATAAGAATATTTAACCTCATTTTATTAATCTTAGATAACTAGATAACAAAAAAGTTTATATTTATAAAGTTGTGGTTTTTTATATTAAAATGCAATTACTTGATTTAGAAACATCGTTACAAGAAGTTAAAAAACTAAACATAGCCTCATATTTGGTTCTGCCAATAAATGCTAAATTAGATAAATTTAAGAAAAAAATTGAGAGGAAAATAAAATTTCCCTGCTGGATTAAAATTAATTCTGGAGAACATAAAAGTGAGTTGCAAGGGGTAGAAAAATGTTACAATTATGAGGAACTAAAAAAAGTTCATGATAATTTTAAGAAAAGATTTAGAGGAAAAAAGTTTGTTGTTCAGAAAGATGTTAAGGGTAAAGAAATAATTGCAGGAATAAAACAAGATTCTACATTTGGAAAAATCTTGTTAATTGGAAGTGGGGGGAAATTAGCTGAAATAATTAAAGATATTGAATTCAGAGTTATACCTCTTGAAAAAAAGGAAATTAAATTAGCTTTAATGGATTTGAAAATTTATTCTATAATCAAAAATTTAAATTTAAGAAAATTAATAAACCAGATATATAAATTTTCCAAATTAGATTTAAAAGAAGCTGATTTAAACCCTATTAAGATTAATGAAAAAGATGCTGTTATAGTTGATGCGAGAGTAAGAATTTAACTATTTTTCAATTGCTTTTCCTAATAATTTTACAGAAGAAATATCAGAAAAATAAATTATGTTATGTTCTTCTAAAAATCTCTTTGCTTTTATAAAACTTTTTCCTCCTTGAAAACAGGAGAATATTGGTTTTCCTCTGCTTGCTATAATTTTTGCTGTTTCTAGTGGCTGAGTCATTTCTTGAGGAGAAATTATTATTATAAAAAAATCAAATAAATTTGAAGAAGAGAGTATTCTTAATGTTTTTTCATATCTGTCAGCAAGAGCATCTCCTAATATATCAAGAGGATTGGTTCTTGAATTTCCTTTTGGAAGAAAGTTATCAAGATAAGTTAATGTTTTTTCTGGAATTGCTGGCAACTCAATCCCTGCTTTTGTGCAATAATCTACTGACAAGACACCTAATCCTCCTGCATTAGTTATAATTCCTGCTTTTTTTCCTAATTTTTTATATTTAGAAATAATTCTTGCTAACATTAACATTTCTGTTAAAGAATTTGTTTCAATTATCCCTGATTGTTTAAATATCCCTGAATAAATTTTTGCTGAAGAAGATAAAGAAGAGGTATGTGTTTTAGCTGCTTTTCTTCCTTGTTCTGTTTTTCCTGACTTGATAGCGATGATTTTTTTCTTTTTTGATATTTTTTTAGCTAACTCAACAAATTTTTGTCCTTTTTCTGGTTTTAAAGATTCTATATAAATAATTATTACTTCTGTATTCCTATCATCTCCAAAATATTCCAAAGTTGAAATAAAATCAATATCTGATTGATTGCCAAGAGAAACAAATCCAGAGATTCCTAAGTTTAATTGTAATGATTTATCTAAAAGAGAGGTTCCTACTGCTCCTGACTGGCTTATTATTCCTATATTTCCTTTTCTTGGAAGTTCATTAAAAAAACTTGCATTTAAGTTTTTGTAAGGATTTAAAATTCCCAAAACATTTGGACCCAAGATTCTAATTTTATAATTCTCAGCTATCTCTTTAACTTTTATTTCTAATTTTTCTCCTTGTTTTCCTGATTCAGAAAATCCTGCTGAAATTATAATCACATTTTTTATTTTCTTTTTTCCACATTGCTCTAAAACTTGTGGAACTAGTTTTGAGGGAATTATAATTATTGCCATATCAACTGGAAAAGGAATTGACAAAACATCTGGGAAAGATTTTTGCCCTAGAATTTGTTCTGTGCTTGGATTTACTGGAAAGATTTTTAGTCCAGATTCTAATAATTTTCTAAATACTACATTTCCCACCTTGTTTTTATCTCTACTTGCACCAATTACTGCTATTTTTTTTGCATTAAAAAAAGATTTCATATTGTTTTAAATTTTACATTATCTCCTTTTTTTCTTGGAATCAAATGTATGTGGCAGTGAAAAACTGCTTGTCCTGCTACTGGGAAATTATTGCTTACTATATTAAATCCCTTAAATCCAGAACTTAACTTTTCTACTGCTATTTTCTTAATTAAATCTAACATTTCTCCTGCTAAATCTGAAGGCAGATCTATTAAGTTAGTAAAATGCTTTTTTGGGATAATTAATGTATGTCCTTTTCCTATTGGGTTTGAATCTGGAAAAGCTATGAAATTTTCAGTTTCTTTTAAAACTTCTGTTTTCACTTCTTTTCTTACTATTTTACAAAATACACAATCTTCTTTTTTTTCAGCCATAATAATCTTAAAAATAATGAGTATAAAAATATTTCTAACCTTTCTTAACTTGTTTTAATATTTTATCTAATTTTTTAAATAATAATTCATAGTCTGGATTGTAATTTTTTAATTTTTTTTCATATTCTCCTATTTTTAATAAAAATTTTTGTACTGATTCTTTATCTAATTTTTTTGAAAAATCTCCTAACCCTGCTTTTTGTAAATAAAGAGCATTAAAAACTTGTTCAAATTGTCCTTTTAATGGTATTGCTAAATATGGTTTTTTTAAGTATAAAGATTCTGAAATTAAGGTGAATCCTGATGAAGCGACGATTGCCTTACAATTTTTTAAATCATTTAAAAAAGCATCTCCTGATTTTTTAAATTCTAAATTTTTTAGTTTTTTTGATTTATTCCACCCATAAACTTTAAACTTTTCATTAATTTCTTTTAAAACTTTTATTAAATTCCTATCTTTTTTAGTAAAATAAACTAAAATAAAATCTTTTTTTGAGGGTTTATATTTTTTTACTTTTGGCCTTATTATAGGGGAGACAATAAAACTTTTATTTTTATATTTTTCTTTTATTTTTATTTTAGAAAAACTTGTTATTATATACCAATCTGCGCTTCTTAAAAACATATTTACTACCAATTTTGCCATTAAGAATTCTTTTTTATATTCTTTTGGAACCTCTATTTTTAGATTAGAGAACCTATGTTGATTATCTATGCTTAACAATGGGAGAGAATACCAATTTGATAAGATAGGAACAAGAGGCTCCATATCGGAAATGCATAAGTCAAAATTCTGTTTCATTAAATTATGAATCTTTTTTGCTTTTTTTGAATTAGAAAAAAAGTTTTCCAAGGTTTTTTTTATTGTTTCTGACTTATCTAAATTTTCTTTTTTAAATTTTATAGTAGGTCCTTTTATTGGAAAAACATCAAATTGTTTTTTTAAAACTTTAATTCCTTTATCATAAGTTATTACTTTTACCTTATGCCCTTTTTTCTGTAAATAAGGAATAATTGTTTTAGCTCTGCTTGAATGTCCAAATCCTTCCCCACATACCCCATATAAAATTTTCATTTTAATTAACAAATTGTTTTAAATTTTTTATTTTTTCTTGCGAAAATGGACCCATCGGGAATTGAACCCGAGCCACAAGACTGCCAGCCTCGTATTCTACCACTAAACTATGGGCCCTTAATAAAAATATTAGAAATAGATATATAAATTCTACTAAAATATTACCAAATATAAAAAATTAAAAAAAATTAAAAAATTAAAAAAAATTAAAAAATTATCTTCTTTTTTTTCTTTTTGTTGTCTT
>CAZBDY010000003.1:0-73541 GCA_964490795.1 Candidatus Woesearchaeota archaeon
TTCTTTAGAATAACTAATTTTCGGTTTTGAAAAATCTATTCCGGACAAAGCCTTTTTAATCATCTTCTATCTCTCTCTATCTTCGGATGTTTATGTCCTTTTTCTAACCTTTCTCTTAAATCTTTTAATTCTTTTTTCTTTTCTTTTTCATATCTCTTTTTATTAATTTTAGCATCTTCAATAAGTTTAGAAGTATATTCTCCTCCTAAAAAGTGAGGTAAAATAACATAATCTGCTCCAGATTTATATAATTCAAAAGCCTCTTTAATCTGTCTTGCTGTTAAAATTGCAACTGATTTAGAATGATTTCTCTTTAAAACATCTAAAATCAACTGGTTTGTATCTTTTTCTGGAATAGTAGAAACAATTAATTTTGCTTTATAAATTCTTGAATCTTCTAAAAACTCAGAATCTTCAACATCTCCATAAATTGCCTCAATTCCTTTTTTTTGCAGTTCCTTAACAGTTTCTGGATTATAATCTATTACTAAAAAATTCTTTTTTAACTTAGAAAAACATTTTATAATTGAAAAACCTATTCTGTTATATCCTAATAAAATATAATCATGTTCTTTTTCTGGGATTTCTCTTTCTTTGATTTTTTTCTTTTCAAAAATTCTCAAAAATCTTGAAATCTTGCCAAATATAAAATTAGAATAAATAATCATATATGTTGAGCCAGCAATTGTTATTAATCCTATTATTGTAACAAAAGAAAGAATCTCCTGACTTAAACTTCCTGCTCTTACCCCTAATGCAATCAAAATTAAAGAAAACTCAGAAATTTGGGCTACAGTCAGTCCTGCCATAAATCCTGTCTTCTTACTATACCCTAAAAGTCCCATTAAAAACATAACAATCAAAGGATTTCCAATTAAAATAAATAAAGATAGCACAACTGCTGGAACAATTAACTGATTGATATTTCCAAATGCCATCTGACTTCCTAAAATCACAAAAAAGAAGATAATAAAAAAATCTCTCAAAGGTTTTAATTTAGAACTTGCTTCATAACTATATGGAGACATAGAAAGAATAACTCCTGCTATTAAGGCTCCAATCTCAATTGAAAAACCTATATATAAAAATAATAATGAAAGTCCAAATCCCCAGGAGATTACAAATAAAAATAAAAATTCTTGTGATTTGGCAAAAAAATCTTCAAACTTTGGAAGAACATAGTAACCAAGAGGAACTAACACCATCATTGCTGCCACCCCTTGCAATAAAGTAGATAAAAGAAGGTTAGTCCCTCCTCCAAAAGAAAGTGAAGAAATAACAATTAGTATCAAAATAGCCACCAAATCCTGGACAAGTAAAAAACCAATAGATATCTTTCCATATAGTTTATCTAGTGCATCTTTATCAGAAAGAAGCTTCATAATTATAATTGTAGAAGAAAAAGTTAGTGCTATTGCCACATATATTGAAGCAACCATCTCAAATCCCAACAACCTTGCTACAAAATATCCTATTGATGAGGTAAATATTATCTGTCCCATCCCAGTTATTAATGATATTTTTCCTACCTCTTTAATCACTCTTGGAGATAAATGCAACCCTACCATAAATAACAAAAAAGCTATCCCCATTTCTGAAAAAAGAGTCAGAATTTCTCCTCCTTTAACTAAATTAAGAAAAAACGGACCTACAATAATTCCTGAAATAATATAACTTATAATTAAAGGCTGTTTAAAAAGTCGAGTTATAACTGCAACTCCTAAAACTACTAAGATTATTAAACTAAATTGTATAAATGGATTAAACATTTTTTCTCTTTTTAATTCTAATTCCTTATTAACTAACTTATTTAAATTTTATTATCTCTGATTTGTTAAAATATTTGACTGCCTCATTTAATTCTGCTTTAGATTCAGCATAAATAGAAATTAATTTCTCTCCTTTCTTAACTTTATCATTAACATGTTTATACAAATATAACCCCGCATATTTATCTAAAGGACAACCAGCTACTCTTGCCAAATAATTAATCTCTCTTATATTTATCTCCTTTATTTTTCCATTTTTTTTAGAAACAATATCTTTTTTAAATTCACTTTTTTCTACCTGTTTTATTTTTTCAAAATTTTTTAATTCTCCTTTTTGAGATAAAATTATTTCTTTAAATTTATCAAATGCCTTTCCTGAATCTAAAATTTCTCTTGCCATCTTACTTCCTTGTCCTTTTTTTGCTTTTCCTGACATTTCTAAAATAATTCCTGACATTTTTACTGCTCTTTGTCTTAATTGATAACTTTTTTCTCCATTAAAAACTTTTAATACATCAATCATTTCTAAAGCAGGTCCAATCCCATTTCCATAAGGCTCCTCAACCTTGGTTAATTTACAAACTAATTTAATCCCAAATAATTTTCCTAATTTCAAGAATTTATTTTTTAACTGCTTTCCCTCTTTTTTATCAACTTTTGCATACTTTCCATAAGGAATAGAGATAAAAACATGATTAGCACTAACTGCCAGTTTTTTAGCCATAATACTTGACAATAATTGAGGGGTAGGATCTAAATTAAGTAATTTTTCAACTTGTATTATTTTATCATCGGCAGGAGCTAAATTTAAACTTCCTCCCCAAACCAAAAAACCATTATTTTTTTGTAGAATTTTTTTAATATCTGGAATTGAAAATTCCACCTCACATAATGTCTCCATAGCATCAGCTGTTCCTGAAGGAGTTGTTATTGCCCTTGAAGAAGTTTTCGGCATGATTAATCCAGCAGCACAGCAAATCGAAATAACAAGAGGAGATAATCTTCCTGGAACTCCTCCTATTGAATGTTTATCCACCACTTTTCCTTTAATCTTAATTTTTTCTCCAGAATCAACTATTGCCCGAGTCATATCAGCAGTCTCTTTTATAGTCATTCCCTTATTATAAACTCCAGAAATAAAATAAGCCACCTCTGCTTCAGTTAAATTATTTGCTACAATATCTTTCATAATTTTTTCTAACTCTTTCTTTTCCAGTTTTTCTCCATTTAATTTTTTATAAATATATTTTAAACTTTCTGGTTTTCCTGCCATCCTAATCTCAACTTTATCCCCTTTCTTTAATCTTAAGTAATCAGAAACTTCATTTGAAATAACAACTTCATCTTTATCTAAAAACCCTGTAGCAGTATCTACTATCGCTGTTATCTTTCTTTTTTTTGTTATAATCTTTACTCTTTCATTAGGATGAATAGAAGATTTATCAGCAAACTTATTATGTAAAATAACTACTGGTCTTCCTGCTGTTAGTTTCATTAACTTGACTTTTAGTTTTTCCACTTTACAAAAATTAACCTCTTTTATAAAACAAATCTGGAAACTTGTTATTTCTATAAGCTTCTATAAATAACAACAAATATGAAAAGATTAATGGCCCCAAGATAAATCCTAAAATCCCGAATATTAAAAATCCTCCTATCATTCCTATTAAAACAATTCCAGAAGAAATTTTAACTTTTCTTGCAACTAAATAAGGCCTTATAATATTATCCACCCAGGAAATTATCACGCTTCCATATATTATTAATCCTATTCCTAAAAGAATATTCCCGCTTAAAAGAAGATATACAGCAGCAGGAAGCCATACTAACCAACTTCCTAAAATAGGAATCATAGAAGCAATTATTGCTACAATTGTTAAAATTAAAACCTGTGGAACTCCAAAAATAAATAATCCTATTCCAGTTAAAATTCCCTGTATAATCCCAATAATAATAAAACCATAAATAACTGAGTTTGTTATATCTTTAAATTTTTTTGTTATCTCCTGTTCAGTTGATTTTGAAAAAGGAGATAAACTTTTAACATACTTAAACAAAACATCTGCATCTCTCATACCATAAAAAAATACAAATAAAATAATAGCTAATTTTAATAAAAATTCTGGCAAGTCAAGTAATATTGAAGAAAAACTTGAAAAAACTTTTCCAGCAAGAGTACTTATAAAATTATTAAAAGAATTTGCAAAATCAACAGTAAATTCTGTTCTTGCTAAAGATGGAAAAATGCTTCTAAAAATTTCTAAAACATTCATGTTTTGTAAAAATAAATAAATATCAAAAACCTGTTTAACTAAAATAGGGAATAAAAACCATAATGGAATAAACACAACAATAATTAATAATAAAATTACACTCAATGCAGATATATTTTTTTCTTTAAACTTTTTTAAAATCTTTTTATAAATAGGGTAAAAAACATATGAAAGTACCAATCCAAAAACTATGGCTGACGCAATTGGCCATATAATTAACACTGATAAAATTCCTAAAATTCCTACAATTACCAGAATAGATAATTTTTTAAAAGCCTCTTTATCTGTCATAAAGAAAAAAGACTGGACAGATTTATAAACCTTTACAACCTTGTCTAAAAATGGCCAATTTTATTAAAAAAATATTTGAAAAAAACATAGATAAAACAGTTCATAATGAATTTATAAAATTTGGAAAAGGAGAATTTAAAGAAAAGTACCTTATACAAGCAAAAAAACTTTCTGATAAATTCCAAATAAAAACTTCTTCAGAATTTTCAAATTATCTTGTAAAAAAATGTCTTGAAACAGCTCCAGAAAAAATTAAGGTTAAAGGCATTTTAATTTCTACATTTGATTTATCTAAAGATATTCCTTTTCAATTTGAAATTAAAAAATATATGGGAATTCAAAAAACAATAATCAATACTGAAATTGAAAAACAATCAATTCTAAATTTAATGGAAAAATATCCTAAAATATTTTATGGGTTATCCTTTAAAACATCTGATACTGAATTAAAAATAAAAGAAAAAGCTCCAAAATCAGGAAAACCCTCTTCAAAAAATAAAGATTCAATAAAGGCTGATTTTTGTAATTTAAAAACAACTAATCAACAAATATTTTCTGACTTATTATTTGATATTAATCAAGATTTTAAAGAAATTTCTATATTCCACAATATTATTATAGATAAAACACTTTACCCAGATAATATTAAAGAGCTAATGAAAACTCTTTCTCCAAAACAAATTAGAGAAAAGTCAAAAAGAAAAGGGAAAATAATAAGACATATAGATATAGATGGGCAAAAACAAGAAAAACAGGCAGAATTTACTGCTTAATTTTTATATAAAAACATTTAAAAACCTTAAATTTCTTGATTTTTTATTCGGTGTAGTTAGTAGATATGAGGGCATAAAAATGATTCATCCAGTAAGGAAACTAAAACTCAGAAATAATAGAATATGCCAAAACATAGCAAACCTAGAGCTGGTTCACTGCGATACTGGCCTAGAAAAAAGGCAGGAAAGTTTTTACCTAGAGTAAACTGGAAAATAATTAATTCTGAAAAACCCTTATTAGGTTTTATTGGTTATAAAGTGGGGATGACTTCTTGCCAAGTCAAAGACAATACAGAAAATTCACTAACTAAAGGCAAAACAAAAACTATTTCTTCTACTATTATCGAATTACCTCCTATGAAAATATTTTCAGTAAGATTTTATAAAAAAAATAAGCTTGTTTCTGAAATTGTTTCTGAAAATATCAATAAAGAATTAAAATCAAAAATTAGAATACCGAAGAAGAAAAAACAATTAAATGAAGTTGCAGAAAGTTCAGATTATGATAATATCTCTATCCTTGCTTATTCTGTTGTCAAAAATACTGGTATTAAAAAAACACCTGATATGACTGAAATTGGGTTATCTGGAAAAACACAAGAAAAATTAGAATGGATCAAAAAGAATATTAATAAAGAAATACCTTCTTCAGAAATATTAAAAGATACCAATATAATAGACATAAGAGGATTAACAAAAGGAAAAGGCACCCAAGGCCCAGTAAAAAGATTTGGGATTAAATTAAAATCTCATAAAGCTGAAAAAGGGAGAAGAAAAGTTGGTTCAATTGGTCCATGGCACCCAGCAAGAGTTACATTCAGAGTTCCAATGGCAGGACAACTCGGATTATTCACAAGAATTCAATATAATAATAAGATTATTTCTTTAGGACAAAACCCTGAGAAAATTAATTCTGAAAATGGATGGAAAAATTATGGAAAAATCAAAACCCAGTATCTAATTTTACAAGGTTCAGTTCAAGGTCCTGCTAAGAGAGTTTTATTATTAACTCAACCAATAAGACCCTCAAAAAAACAATCAAAAAAAAATTATGAATTTATAGATATAAAATGAAATCAAAAATTATAACAAAACAAGGAACTGGAAAAGAAATTGAAATTCCTAAACTTTTCTCTCAAAAAATAAGAGAAGATATTGTTCAAAAGTATTATGAAACAGTAAAATCATCTCAACCATACTCTCCAAGTCCAGAAGCAGGAAAGCAATTTTCAGCTTTAGGAAAAGTAAGACATGCCAGACACAAATGGAAAGGACATTATGGAAGAGGAATTTCAAGAGTTCCTAGAAAAATATTCTGGAGAAGGGGAACTCAATTTTACTGGGAAGCCGCAGGAGTTTCAGGAACAGTAGGAGGAAGAAGAGCACATCCTCCAAAAATTGTGAAATTCCAGCAAAAAAAGAAAATAAATAAAAAAGAAATTTTAGTGGCAATAAAGTCAGCTCTATCTTCAACAATCTCCAAAGAACATGTCTTAAAAAGATATTCCTCTCTTCAAGAAATCTCGCTTCCTATACTAATCTCCTCTGAATCTTTAAAATTAAACACAAAGCAATTTTCTGAATTATTGAAAAAAATACTGAAAAAAGACTATCAAAAATTTACTAAGAAAAAAATAAAAAGACAAGGAAAAGCAAAGTTAAGAAGAGGGAGAAACAAAACAAAAAAAGGATTATTAATAATAATCGGAAATAATGAGCAGTTTTTAAGAAAGTCTTTTGATATAAAAAAAGTATCTGAATTAAGTATTGAAGATATATACCCCTTAGGAAGACTAACAATTTATACTGAATCAGCACTTTCTGATTTAGATAAACTTCTCCCTCAAAATAAAGAAGATAAAAAAAGAAAAACTAAATCAAAAGAAAAGGAAAAATGATAAAACCAATTACAACAGAAAAAGCTGTAAAATTAATTGAAATAGACAACACCTTACTTTTTGAAGTTGAGAGGAGAAAAAATAAAAATCAGATAAAAAAAGAAATTGAAGAGACATTTAATATTAAGGTTGAAAAAATAAGAACTCTTACTCAAGAAAACAAAAAAATAGCTTATGTTAAATTAGATAAAAAAAATCCAGCCATTGATTTAGCTACTAAAATGGGAATGATATAAAATGGGAAAAAGAATAATTCAACAAAGGAGAGGAAGGGGCTCTTTTACTTATAGGGTTAGAAAAAAAGGATTTAGATATGAAATAAAATATCCTGAATTAAGAGGGCAAGGACAGATAATCAAATTAATAAACTCTTCAGCCCACACATCCCCACTTGCCAAAATTAAAATTCAAGATAAAACCTTTTTAACACCTGCTTCAAAAAATTCATATGAAGGACAGGAAATATCAATTGGAAATGGAGAAATTGAAAAAGGAAACATACTTGAATTAAAAAACATACCTGTAGGAACAAAAATATTTAATATTGAAAGAAAAATTAGAGATGGAGGGAAATTAATCAGGGCAGGAGGTACTTCAGCAACATTATCAAAAAAAGGAAAAGAAAAAGTAGCAGTATTGCTTCCTTCAAAAAAAGAAGTTTGGTTTAATGAAAAATGTCTGGCAACAATCGGAACAGCAGGAGGACATGGAAGATTGGAAAAACCAATGATTAAAGCAGGAAAAAAATATAAAGTAATGAAAGCCAAAGGAAAATTGTGGCCAAGAACATCTCCTGTAAAAATGAATGCAATTGATCATCCATTTGGAAGTGGAAGAGGAAGAAATCCAAGTCATGGTAAAAAAGGAAAAATACCTAAAAGAAATGCTCCAGCAGGAGCAAAGGTTGGAACTTTAAGACCTAAAAGAACAGGAAGGAGAAAAAAATAATGGCAGAAGATAAAAAGAAAAAATTCACATTTAGAGGAAAAACACTGGAAGAATTAGATAAAATGGATATTCGGGAATTTGCCAAATATCTAAAATCAAGACAAAAAAGAACTGTTTTAAGAAATTTTGATAAAATTGAGATGTTTATAAAACGATGCATGAAAAAAAATAAAAAAGAAAAAGTAATAAAAACCCATAAAAGAGAAATGATTATAGTTCCTCCAATGATTGGGTTGACAATTCTTGTTTATAATGGGCAAAATTTTTCTCCTGTTAGAATCTCTCCTGACATGTTAGGACATAGATTAGGGGAATTTGCACAAACACGAAAAAATGTTACTCATGGAACTCCAGGAGTTGGAGCTACCAGAGGTTCAGCTGCACTGTCTGTAAAATAAAATGATCCAAAAAAACAAAGAACAAAGTAAAGAAAACAAGAAACAAGAAACAAAGCAGGAAAACATAGAAAGAACTTCAGAAAAAGAAAAAAATAAGGCAGAAGAAAAGAGAAAACAGGAAAAAACAAAACAACAAGAACAAGTAAAAAAGAAGGAAAAGCAAGAGGAAAAAGTAAGAAAAGAAAAAGCAGTTATAAATGGAAAAAATCTTCCAATATCAACTAAACACTCAATAGCAATTTGTAAATTTATTAAAGGAAAAACAATTGAAAAAGCAGCTTTAAAACTAAATGAAGCAATTAACAAAAAAACAGCAATCCCTATGAAAGGAGAACTACCCCATAGAAAAGGAATCATGTCTGGAAGATTTCCTCAAAAAGCTTGCAAACATTTTTTAAAATTATTAAAAACCTTGCATGCTAACTCAATAAATAGTGGAATAGAAGACCCCTATATTTTCATAGCTAAGGCAAATAAAGCCTCTCGCCCATATAGGAGGTTTGGTTCAAGAAAAATGAAAAGAAGCCATGTTTATTTAGAATCAAAATCCTCAGAAACAGAAAAAATAAATCAGCTAAAAAAGGAAAAATAAAATGGAAGAAAGAAGATTCGTAAAATTGAAAAAAGAAGAATTTGGAATGAAAGAATATATAAAAAATGAGTTAGGAAAAGGAAAAATGTCCTCCATTAAAGTAGAATATACCCCTGTAGGAGAAAAAATAACAGTTACCACAAATAAACCTGGATTTGTAATTGGAAGAAAAGGAGAGAGAATAGAAGAATTAACTAAAATCCTAAAAAAAGATTTTGGATTGGAAAATCCCCACATTGAAATTCAGGAAATAGAAAAACCAGAATTTGACGCCCAGTATGTGGCAGACGGAATTGCATCAGCTTTAGAAAGATTTGGGAGCATCAAGTTCAAGTCTGTATCCTATAAAATGTTAGAAAGAATAATTAAATCAGGAGCACTAGGGGTGGAATTAAGACTGTCTGGAAAACTTCCAAGTGACAGGGCAAGAACACATAGATTTGCTTATGGATATCTGAAAAAAACAGGAGAATCTTCAAAAATAGTGAATTATGCAGAATCAATTGCTACAACTCATCAAGGAACAATAGGTATTAAAGTTTCAATCTTACCCCCAAATGTTGATCTTTATGACCAAGTTAAAATAACTGACAAAACATTAGAGAAAATAAAGGAAAATAAAATAAAGTTAGAAGAAATCAAAGAAAATGGCAGAAAGAAAAAGTAAAGAGATAAAAAATATGTCTGAAAAAGAAAAACAAGAGAAATTAAAACAATTAAGAATGGAATTAGTAAAGAAAAATGTAGCTGCCAATGCAGGAAAAGGAAACACCAAAGAAATTAAAAAGGCTATTGCCAGAATACTCACATCAATATAAAATGGATATATGTCCAAAATGCGGTCTTCCAAAACAAGCCTGTATTTGTGAGGAAATAGCCAAACAAGAACAAAAAATCAGTGTAGAAATTGACAAAAGAAGATTTGGCAAAAAAATAACAGTGATTTCAGGATTTCAGGATGTAGATATCAGAGACATAGCAAAAAAGCTTAAAAACGGGCTTGCTTGTGGTGGAACAGTGAAAAACAAGACAATAGAATTACAAGGTGACCACACAAAAAAAATAAAACCAGCTTTGGAAAAGTTAGGCTTTAAAGAAGACCAAATAAGTTTATAAAAACTATAAAAAATGGCAGAAAGAAAAACAAACATAGAAGAGAAAGGCAAAAATACTGGAAAGTGTATTGATAAAAAATGTCCTTTTCACGGAAATCTAAAAGTAAGGGGCAGGCAATTTCGGGGACATGTTATTAAGAAATTTCCAAAAAGAATAGTTATTGAATTTCAAAGAATTGTACCAGTAAAAAAGTATGAAAGATATTTAAAGAAAAAAACAAAGATTCATGCCAGACTTCCAGATTGTCAAAAAGATAAAGTAAATGTAGGAGATTATGTTCTAGTTCAAGAAATAAGACCTCTTTCAAAACTAATCCATCATACCTATATAATGAAAGTTAAAAAGCAAGGATTAGAAACAGAAAAAGCTAAATCAAAGGAAAAGGAAAAATGAAACCAGTATCATCAAAACCAACCCGTGGATTAAATATTGGAAGTATAGTAATTGTAGCTGATAATTCAGGAGGAAGAAAAGCAAAAGTAGTATCAGTAAAAAAAGGTAGCAAAAAAAAGAAAAGACAAATTCCATGTAAAGTAGGAGATTGGATAAAAGTGTCAATAAGAGCAGGAAAACCTGAAATGAAAGGAGAGGTTTTTGATGCAGTTGTAATAAGGCAAAAAAGATCCTGGAGAAGATTAACTGGAGAAAGAATTTGCTTTACAGATAATGCTGTTGCAATATTAAAAGATGAAAAAGGAAATCCAAAAGGAACACAAATTAAAGGACCTGTAGCAAGAGAAATTCAAGAAAGATGGAAAGAGGTAGCTAAAATAGCTTCAATAGTAGCATAAAATGAAACAAGAATTTTCAAACAAGTGGAAATCAAGCAAACAACCTAGAAAACAAAGAAAATATTTAGCTAATGCTCCTCTTCACATAAAACAAAAACAATTATCAGGAAACCTATCAAAAGAATTAAGAAAAAAATACTCAAAAAGAAGCTTCCAGATAAAAAAAGGGGACAATGTAAAAATTATGAGAGGGAAATTCAAAGGAAAATCTGGAAAAATAAATAATGTTGATTTGAAAATGTCCAGAATAAGTGTAGATGGAATCCAAAGGCAAAAAAAGGACGGAAGTAAAACAAATGTTTATTTCAATCCTTCTAAATTACAAATTCAAGAATTAAACTTATCAGACAAAAAAAGAGAGCAAGCATTAACAAATCAAAGAAAAAAACAAGGAAAAGCAAGTAAACTAAAAAATAAAGAAGATAAAGATAAAAAATCTTTAAAAAAACAAGAAGAAAATGCACCTAAAAAGAAATAAATCTCCTAAAAACTGGCCCTTAAAAAGAAAAGGGACTAAATTCTTAGTTAGAACTTCACATAATTTAGAAAATTCTGTTCCTCTTTTAATCATATTAAGAGATGTTTTAAAATTAGTTGAAAATAAAAAAGAAGTTCAAAAACTAATTAATCAAAAAATAATAAAAATTAATAATAAACTAGTAAGAGATGTAAAATACCCTCTTAATTTATTTGATATCCTCTCATTAAGTAATAAGAATTTTAGAGTCATAATTGAAAATAAAAAATTCAATATCAAGGAGATTTCAGAATCTGAATCTAAGGAAAAAATAGAAAAAATAACTGGTAAAAAAATAATAAAAAATAAAAAACAACAAATAAATCTCAGTAATGGAAAAAATATTCTTTCACAAGAAAAAACAAAGACAGGAGATTCAGCCTTAATAGATTTAGAAAAAAATAAAATAAAGAAAATTCTGCCACTAAAAAAATCAGCTAAGATTTTCTTTACAACTGGAAAACATATTGGACAGGAAGGAGAAATAGAAGATATACAGGAAAAAAAACTAATTGTCAAATTAGATAAAGAAAAAATTAACACAAAAATAAATAGCATAATAGTTATAGGTTAAAATGGTAGAACAAAAACAACAAACAGAAGTAAAAAAACAGGAAAATAAAATGAGACAGATAAGAATAGAAAAAGTAGTTTTAAGTATAGGAGCTACTGCAGAAAATCTAGAAAAAGGATTCAAATTACTTGAAAGATTATCTGGTAAAAAACCAGTTAAAAAAACAAGTCACAAAAGAATTCCTGGATTAAATGTCCGCCCTGGACTTGAAGTTGGTTGTATGGTAACCTTAAGAGGAAAACAAACAGAACAATTGTTAAAAAGACTTTTAGAATCAGAAGATAATCAAATTAAACAAAAACAAATATCAGAAAACACTTTTTCATTTGGAATTCCAGAATACATTGAAATACCAGGAATACAATACCAAAGAGACATAGGGATAATTGGATTAGATGTAACAGTAACCTTTTCAAGAAAAGGAAAAAGAATAGTTAAAAAAAGAATAAAAAAGAAAAAAAGAATACCAAAAAAACAACATGTCTCTCCTCAAGAAATTGCCTCATATTTGCAAAATAAATTTCAGACAAATATAATTTAAAATGACAGCAAGTGATTGGAAAAAACTATTAAGACAATTAAAAGTTCATAGAGTCAAAGCTCTGAAATTTTTAAAGCATAACAAACCAAAGCAAAGAAAATTTGGTTCAGGAAATAAAAAATGCGAAAGATGTGGCAGATTTGGAGCACATATTTCATCATACGGATTAAATTTATGCAGGCAGTGTTTTAGGGAAATTGCCTCGCAAATAGGATTTACAAAATATAGTTAAAATGGCGATGGATGTAGTTGCAGATGCTATAAATATGATAATGAATGCTGAGACAGCAGGAAAATCTTATTTAGAAATAAAAAGATATTCCTCTCTATTGTTAAATGTTCTAAAAATTGCCAAACAAGAAGGATATATTGAAAATTTTGAAATAGATGATAAAGATAAGATATTAAAAGTAATTATTAAAAAAATAACAAAATGCAAATCAGTTAAACCAAGATTTAATGTAAAAACAGAAGATATAGAAAAATATATGAGAAGATATCTTCCCTCAAGAAATTTCGGAATCTTGATAATATCTACTAATAAAGGGTTAATGACCCATAACCAAGCTTTAGAAGAAAATGCCGGAGGAAAGTTAATAGCTTACTTTTACTAAAAATGGCAAGAAAAAAAATCAATGAAATTATTGAAATACCAAAAGAAATTGATGTTCAAATATCTGGAGATTCAATCAAATTCACTAAACAAGAAAAAGAAATAAATGTGAGAATTTTTTATGACCTTCAAAAACAAGATAATAAAATTATATTAAAAAACGACAATCCCACCAAAAGGGATAAAAAGATAATTAAAACAATGGTTGCTTTGATAAGAAATGCTATCTCTGGATTGCAAGAAAACTACACTTATACTTTAAAAATATGCTCTATTCATTTTCCTATGAATGTTGCTGTGCAGGAAAATCAAGTAATAATAAAAAATTTCTTAGGAGAAAGTATTCCAAGAAAAGCTAACATTCTACAAGATGTTGAAGTAAAAATTGATAAAGATATTATAAAAGTTTCAAGCCCTGATAAAAACAAAGCCGGGCAAACAGCTGCCAATGTTGAAGAAGCAACAAAAATAAATAATAGAGATAGAAGAGTCTTTCAAGATGGAATATTTATAACTCAAAAACAAAAAGGAGTAAAAAGACAATGAAAATAAAATTTTTAAGAAGACAGGTGAAAAAATATTCAAAACTGGGAAAAGGAAGAAAGAAAAAGCAAAAATGGAGAAAACCAAAAGGAAGAGATAACAAAATGAGAGAAAAGAAAAAATCCCGGCCAAAAACTGTCTCTATTGGATATAGAACAAAAAAACAAGATAGAGGAAAAATAAAAGGGAAAACTCCTCTAAAAATAAGTAATTTAAAACAAGCTGAAAATATAACAAAAGGGCAATTAATAATTATCTCAAAAATAGGAAAAAAGAAAAGAAATCAGGTTGAAACTGAAATTTTGAAAAAACAAGGGATTATCTTAAATAAAATAAAGGAAAAGAAAAATGAACCTAAGAACTAAAAAACAAATGATAGCAAGAACTTTTAATATAGGGCTAGCAAGAATTGTCTTAGATTCAAACAGAAATCAGGAAATTAAAGAAGCAATAACAAGACAAGATATCAAAGATTTAAAAAAACAAGGGATTATTAAAATAAAGCCTATAAAAGGAAGAAAGAAAAATGTCAAAAGAAAAACAAAAAAAAGGGCAGGAAAAATAAAGAAAAGAATAAAAAACAGGAAACAAGAATATGTAAAATTAGTAAGAAAATTAAGACAATATATAAAAATACTAAAACAAAAATCTCTTATTTCAAATGAAAAATATCTTAACTTAAGAAAACAAATAAGGGCAAAAAAATTCAGAGATATAAACCAGATAAAAGCAGAAATAAAATAAAATGGAAGAACAAAGAAGAATTCAAGGAAAAACAGACTATAAAGCAAGAATAAACTTACTTAAAAGTGGAAAAAAGAGAGTTGTATTTAGAAAAACTAATAAGTATATTATCTCGCAACTAGTAAAAAGTGATGAAGCAAAAGATAAAGTCATATTAGGAATAACTTCAAAAAAATTATTAGAATATGGCTGGCCAAAAGAATCTTCTGGAAGTTTAAAATCTCTTCCTTCCTGTTATTTGACTGGATTTTTATTTGGTAAAAAAATGCTTGATAAAGGTAAAAAACAAGGAATTCTTGATTTAGGGCTAATTGTAAGTATTCCAAAATCAAAACCTTATGCTTTTGTCAAGGGTTTGATAGATTCTGGAATCAGCATCCCACATAATGAAAAGGTATTGCCAAATCAGGAACAAATTAAAAAGAAAACCATCAAAAATAAAATTGATATTAACAAAATTAAAGAAAATATAGAGAAAAAATTTGTATAATGGAAGAACAAAAAACAGAAAAAATAAATTCAGAAAACAGGGAAGGAAAGTCTGAAACAGAACAAGAAACAGAAACTAGGGAGCAAAAGATAACAAGAAGAAGAAAGGAAAAAGAGCAGGAAAGAATTGAATCATGGAAACCAAAAACAAAATTAGGAAGATTAGTAAAAGAAAACAAAATTAAAGACATAGATGTTGTCTTGGAAAAATATAAAATTTTGGAATCAGAAATAATTGATAATCTAATAAAAGTAGAATCTGAACTTCTCAACATAGGGCAATCAAAAGGGAAATATGGGGGAGGAAAAAGAAGAATATGGAGACAAACACAGAAAAAAACAGCAGAAGGAAATGTAGCAACCTTTTCCTCACTAGCAGCAGTAGGAGATAAAAAAGGACATGTAGGAATTGGTTACGGAAGAGCAAAAGAAACCTTTCCTTCGAGAGATAAAGCATTAAGAAAGGCCAGGCTAAATATGCTAAAGATAAACAGAGGATGTGGAAGCTTTGACTGCTCATGTAATAATCCTCACTCAATACCTTTTCAAGTTGAAGGAAAATGCGGTTCATCAAGAATTATCTTAATCCCCGCTCCAGAAGGAACCGGGTTAGTTATAGGAGATGAATGTAAAAAAATACTTTCACTTGCTGGAATAACAGATATTTATAGCAGAACTTTTGGGCAAACCAGAACAACTTTAAACCTTGCACAGGCATGTATTAATGCTCTAAAAAAAACAAATAAAGAAGAATGATAGCAATAATAAGAATTAAAGGACAGGTAGAAATTCCAGGAGATATTAAGGAAACTTTAAACAGGTTTAATTTAAAAAGAAAATATTCTTGTACAATCATAAAAGAAACACCAGAAACAAGAGGGATGTTAAAAAAAATAAGAAGTTTTGTTGCTTTTGGAAATATTGATGAAAAAACATTTAAGCAATTAATAGAAAAAAGAGGGCAACACATAGAAAAAGGGAAAAAATTAAATCCAGAAAAAATAATATCTGAATTTGTAAATTCAAAAACAAACAAAAAACTTTCTGATTTTGAAATCAAGCCTGTTTTCAGATTACATCCTCCAAGAGGAGGAATAAAATCAAAATTTCACTATCCAAAAGGAGTTTTAGGAAATAATAAACAAGATATAAACAAACTTATTACGAGGATGTTGTAATGAAAATAAAAAAGAGAAAAAAATCTTCACGAGGAAAAGGGAACAATACTGTATTTGGTGGGGCAAGAAAAAAGAGAAAAAAATCAGGACATAGAGGAGGAAAAGGAAAAGCTGGAACAGGAAAACGAGCAGACCAGAAAAAAACATATATTTTAAAATATGACTATCCTTATTTTGGACATGCAGGAAAAAATAGAAAAAGAAATAAGGACAAAACTAAAAAAATTAATTTAAGAGATTTAGAAAAAAATTTCAATCAAAAAGAAATTAATTTAGAAAAATATAAAATTTTGGGAACCGGCCAGATTAACAAAAAACTAATAATCACTGCCAGAGAATTTTCAAAATCAGCTAAAGAAAAAATAGAAAAAGCTGGTGGAAAAGCCATTACCTTAAAAAAGCAAGAGAAAAAACAAGAAAAAAAAGAAGTTGAAAAAGAGGAAAAATAAATAAAAATGTCTCTTAAAAGTTT
The DNA here is from genome assembly GCA_964490795.1 of Candidatus Woesearchaeota archaeon. GTDB lineage: Archaea > Nanobdellota > Nanobdellia > Pacearchaeales > GW2011-AR1 > PWGL01. The sequence continues at coordinate 16,521 of CAZBDY010000003.1, forward strand.
GTTGCATAATCTTCCTGAAATAAAAGGACCTACAGAAAAAAAAGTTAGTTTTAATGTAAAGCTTAAATGGACTCTGATAATTCTTGGGTTATTTTTTGTTTTAGCTAACATCCCTTTATTTGGTTTAGCATCAGCTGCCTTAGAAAGATTCCAGTATTTGGCAACAATTTTAGGAACTAATTTTGGTTCTATCATATCCTTGGGAATAGGTCCAATTGTTATGGCTTCTATTATCTTACAACTATTAGTAGGAAGTAAAATACTAAATATTGATACAAGCACAGAAGAAGGTAAAAAATATTTCCAAGGATTACAAAAACTAATGGTGTTTTTCTTTGTTATATTTGAAGCAATTGTTTATGTCTTAATGCGAGGATTAGAAGCTATGCCTGGATTTACATTTATAGTGATTCTTCAGTTAATTTTAGGAGGCCTTGCAATAGTTTTTATGAATGAAGTAATTGAAAAATGGGGTTTTGGTTCTGGAATCTCTCTATTTATCGTGGCTGGAGTGGGATGGAGACTATTTACTGGATTGTTCCAATTCATTAACCAGCAAGGGCAAAATTGCTTATTGTCATTCTCATCAACCCCATGTTCAGGAAAATTACTTGTCTTAATTCAATCAGTAATCAATCAGGCTCCAAGAGAGGCCTTATCTGCCCTTGCAATTATTTTAGTCACAGCTATAATTTTCTTGATAGTAGTATGGGCACAATCACTAAAAATAGAGGTTCCTCTCTCATTTAACAGACTAAGAGGATATGGAATTAAATGGCCTTTACAATTTTTTTATGCTTCAGTAATCCCAGTTATACTTACTGCTGCCCTGGTTGCTAATCTCCAGCTATTTGGAGGACTTGTACAAAACTGGCTTGGACATCCTACATTTTTAGGAACATTTAGTCAAGGACAGCCAGTTGCAGGATTAGCATTTTGGTTATCTCCTGTTAATATTCTTAACTCTCTAATAACCGGAAGTTTTAGAACAATTTATATTTTAAAAGCAATAACTCATATTTTATTTTACATGATTTTTGCAACTATTTTTGCTGTATTCTGGGTTCAAACTTCTGGAATGGATGCTTCTTCTCAAGCCAAGAATATAATGGGAAGTGGATTGCAAATTCCAGGGTTTAGAAAAGATGAGAGAGTCCTTGAAAGTGTATTATCAAGATACATTCTTCCATTAACAATAATGGGGGGAATGGCAATAGGTTTGTTAGCAGCAACAGCTAATCTGTTAGGAGCTATAACTTCTGGAACAGCAATCTTATTAGCAGTAATGATTATATTTAAGTTATATCAAGAAATAGCTCAACAACATTCAGTTGATATGCATCCTGCTATGAAAAAGTTTATAGGTTAAAATTATTGGCTTTTTTATGATAATTAATTTTCTATGCCTCTTAAAATGAAAACTCTAAATCTATCATCACTTCTCTAACTTTTGAAAAAACTAAACATTTAAAAATAAAACTTGTTTTTTTAAAATATGGTGGTAGAATTTTTACAAACCAATCCCATATTAGGAATAGCAATCATAACTATAGGCGTATCTTTATTTTTATCTCTAGTTCAAAAATATTTTGGCAATCAAGAAAGAATGAAAGAAATTAAAGACAGACAAAAAGATATTCAAAAGCAAATAAAAGAACACCAAAAAAACGGGGAGCATGATAAAATGATGGCTCTTCAAAAAGAAATGTTTTCTCATGTTGGTGAATCTTTCAAGCACTCTTTTAAACCAATGTTAATAACATTTATCCCCATGTTAATCCTAATTTACTGGTTAAGAGATATATTTAATCCTTCCCTGAGTGGATGGTGGCTTGCATATTATATCGGATTTTCTTTAGTATTTAGCATGATTTTTAGAAAAATATTAAAACTCGCATAAATAAAATGGCACAAAATCAGGAATATCTATACAAACTTAGTATGTTGGAACAGCAGGCTTCTCAACTCCAAGAACAAATCCAACAAATTAACCAACAAGTTAGTGAATTTGAAATTTTAAAATCAAGCTTATTCACAATTTCTAAAGAAAAAAATAACAAGGAAATTCTCTCACCTTTGGGAAGAGGCATTTTTTTTACATCCCAACTTAAAGATAAAAAATTATTAGTAAGTGTTGGAGCCAATATAGTTTTAAAAAAATCTCCTCAAGAAGCTGGAAAAATAATTAATAAACAAATCTCCAGTTTAAATGAAATAAAACAAAATCTAATCTCTGATTTAGAAAAACTCAACCATCAATTAAGAGAAATTATTTTGCAAGCTCAACAAGAAAAATAACTATTTATTTTTTTTAACTTTTTTAATAAATTCATCTAATTTTAATTTTCCAAGTTCAGAAATAACATAAGAGATATATTTTTTATCGATTTTTTCAAATGCAGGATTTCTAATTTTAATTTTTCCCCTGTTCTTCCAAATCTCTTGAAAATTTCTCTCTTCTAACTTAACTTTATCAGTATATTTCCATGAATCAGCAACAATATAAACAGGAATTTTATTATCTCTGGCAATATTAGAAATAACCTCACTTCCTACCTTATTAATAACTCCTGAAGCCAAAATAGCATCAGCTCCTAAAAAAACTACATCTGCTTTTTTTGTTCCTTGCTCTTTTGACAAAGCTATACCTAATGCAGAATCAACAAACTGGGTAACTTTTATTTTCTTTTTCCTTAATTCTTTAGAAGTTTTTCTTCCCTGAAATAAAGGCCTTGTCTCAGTGTTATATACCTCGAATTTTTTTCCTTTTTCTTTACAATAAATTAAGGCATTAATCACATTACTTGAATGACAGTGTGTAAAAACAACATCTGCTTTTTTTATTATCTTAAAAACTTCTTTATTTATTTTTTCCTGGCTCTTATCAAAATGCTCTAAAATCTTTTTCTTTCCTAATTTATCAGCTTTTTCTAAAGTATTTACTAACATTGGTTCAGTAGGACGGGCTTTTATTAGCTTTTTCTTAGTTCTCTCATTAGGAGATAAAAAATAGGCTTTTAGTGCTGCTTTGGCAATATTCCTTGCTCCCTGAATCTTGATTTTCTTTATTTTAGAAACTATCTTATTTATTTTTTTTTCATCCCTTTTTTTCTTTAATTTTGAAAACATATCTAATTAAAAATAAAAGAATATAAAAATTTAACTAAAAACAAAACTTTAAAACCTTTAGAATTTTAATTATAAAAAAGGAAATAAAAATGTTAGAAATGTTGCTATCTCCAAGAAAAGCTGAAAGACATCCATGGGAAATGCTCTTTGTAGGATTGTTTTATGCCTCTTTATCAATCTTGCTGGTTATCTGGATTTTTTCAGGAGATGCTGTTCTTTCCAAATATCAGGGGATTTTAGTAGTTACTTTTTCTGTTATGTTCTCTCTTCCATTTATGTATTATCTAATAAAAGATGAAGAAGAAAAAGATATGGAATATGAAGGAATATTCAGAATTTTAAAAGAACATTCTAAGGCTCTTTTATCACTATTATTTTTATTTATGGGGTTTATTATTGCTTTTTCTTTTTGGCATATTTTTCTTGGTTCAGGAGAGCTTTTACAAGCCCAGATAGAAACCTATTGCCTTATAAATAAACCTACTGACTTTGAGGGGTGTACTGAAAAATATACCTCTTTTTCAGGAAAAACAACTGGATTTACAACCAAGTTTGGAAGAGTTTTTGATATCTTTGCTAACAATATTTATGTTCTTATCTTTACTTTAATTTTTTCTCTTATCTTTGGAGCAGGAGCTATTTTTGTACTGGCTTGGAATGCTTCAGTAATAGCAGCAGCTATAGGAATATTTACAAAATATAATATAAGTCAAATGCCTTTGGGAATTGCAAGATATATGACTCATGGTTTGCCAGAAATAGCTGCTTATTTTGTTGCAGCAATGGCAGGAGGAATTATCTCGGTTGCAATAATAAAACATGATACCTCTACAAATAAATTCTGGGAAATTTTGCAAGATTCTCTAAACTTAATAATAATAGCAATTATAATTTTAGTTATAGCTGCCCTTATAGAAGTTTATCTCACTCCTTTATTATTCTAATCTTTTTAAACTGTAATTTAAAAAAAAACAATTATTAAGTTAAAAATTAAAAACCTTTAAATAATCCTCTCTCTCATTTTTTAACATGGCAAATTTCAGATGTATGACCTGTGGTTATCAGTTTAAATCAGCAGAAAAAAAGAAGTGTCCTTATTGTGGAAAAGAAGATGTAGAAAAAGAAAAAAACGCTGATGAACTGATAGATAATGTCCGGGTAGAATAATTAATTTTCAAATGTCAGAAAAAGATATAGAAAAAAGAAAAGAGCAAGTAGTTAGTTTTTTGTTTAAAAATAAATCAATTTTAATAGTTCTTGCTTTAATTATTATCTTAAGTTTATCTTTTTATACCAGAACAGTAAATATAGAAAATCTCAAAGACATAACTACAGGAGACTATACCTTAGGTCCTGATTTAGATCCTTTCTTGTTTTTAAGATATTCAGAAAATATTATTGAAAATGGAAAATTAATGGAGTATGATAATATGAGGTTTGTTCCTCTTGGTTATGATACTTCAAGAGAATTATTAGGATTGCCTTATATGATGGCTTATTTTCATAATTTTATTAATCTTTTTTCTGATACAACAATAAACTATTCAGCTGTTATTTTTCCTGCTTTTATGTTTGTTCTAACTGCTTTGGCTTTTTTTCTCTTTATAAATAAAGTTTTTGAAGAAAATAAAAATGGAGGAACAATTGCTTTAATATCCACTGCCTTGTTAATTGTCTCAACTTCTTTAGTAGCAAGAACTGTGGCTGGAATTCCAGAAAAAGAATCAGTTGGATTTTTTTTCCTGTTTTTATCATTTTACTTTTTAATATCCTCTTGGAAATCTAAAAAAATTAAAAACACCTTTATCTTATCTTCTCTGGCAGGTATTTCTACAGCTTTAATGGCTCTTTCATGGGGTGGTTGGAGAGCTTATGTTTTAACTCCAGTTGCAGTATTTTTTATTATATGCTTTTTTTTGAATCAAATTAATAAAAAAGAATTTTTTATTTATTCTTCATGGTTTATAATATCAATATTTTTAACACTTTCATTTACTGCAAGAAACTCTTTAATCAGCTTAATCACTTCTCCAATTTCAGGAATAGCTTTTATGGTGTTTTTTTTATTACTAACTGATTTTATAATCGCAAATACTAAAATAAAAAATATTAAATTTTTAAAAAATTTAAGAAGTAAATACCCTGAAAAACTAATCTCCTTTATTATATTTTTAATTCTCATTTTTATCTTGGCAACTTTTATATTGGGGATCTCATTTATTCCTGACTTTATTGAAAAAATAGTTTTTTCACTAAAACAACCATATTCTGATAGATTATCTTTTACTGTAGCTGAAAACAGACAACCCTATTACACAACCTGGAAAGGAAATTTTGGACCAATAATAAGAGGAATTCCTTTATTTTTCTGGTTATTTTTTGTCGGTTCTATCTTACTGGCTTATAATGCTATTAAAAAAATAGAACTAAAAGGAAGATTAATTTTAATTTCTTCTTATATATTATTTTTATTTGGATTAGTTTTTTCCAGATACTCTTCATCAAGTATTTTTAATGGTGAAAATGGAATAAGTAGAATAATATATTTTGGTTCTTTATTCTTAATTTTATTTGCCTTTTCTTATTTATATTACAAATATTATAAAGAAAAAAAACTTTCTGAGTTTAGTAAAATAAACTATCCTTATCTATTCTTGCTTGTCTACTTTTTCATTTCAATTATAGGGGCAAGATCTGCAGTAAGGCTAATTATGGCACTAGCCCCTCCTGCAACAGCTATGGCAGGATATCTTCCTGTTGCAATATTACAAAAAATAAAAAATAAAAAAGACATGGTAAGATCTATTTTGATTATATTATCTATTATAGTTTTAATAGCAACTTCTTTCACATTTTATAAAAATTATCAATCCACAATAGGACAAGCAAAAGCAATGGTTCCCTCTTCATATACTAATCAGTGGCAGTTAGCTATGTCCTGGGTAAAAGAAAATACCTCTCAAGATGCTGTATTTTCACACTGGTGGGATTATGGTTACTGGATTCAAACTATGGGAAAAAGGGCAACAATTTTAGATGGTGGAAACTCTATAGCTTACTGGAATCATCTATTAGGAAGACATGTTTTAACAGGACACTCTGAACAAGAAGCTTTAGAATTTTTATATCCTCATAATGCCACTCATCTCTTAATTGATTCAACAGAAATTGGGAAATATGCTGCTTACTCTTCAATTGGAAGTAATGAAAATTATGACAGATACAGCCAAATGCCAACTTTTCATTTAGATGAATCCCAAACAAGAGAGACAAAAAACAAAACAACTTATGCTTTTATAGGAAATATGTTTTTAGACCAAGATTATACCCTAAAAACAGAACAAGGACAAAAGTTTTTTCCACAAAGAAAAGCAGGAATTCCTGGAGTCCTGTTAACAATAGATAATCAAAACAACATAGAACAACCAGAAGTAATCTTTATTTATCAAAATCAACAATATAATATCCCCTTAAAATGTGTTTATATTGATGATAAAAAATATGATTTTGAAAATGGGTATGGGGGTTGTTTATATATAGTTCCAAAAGTTACTGTTAATGGAATCAACAAAATAGGTTCAGCTTTATTTATATCTGAAAAATCAATGAAAGCTAACTGGATAAAATTTTATTTATTTGATGAAACTGAAAATTTTAATCTTGTTCATAAAGAACAAAATCTTTATGTTCAAAGTTTACAACAACAAGGATATGATATTTCTGATTTGGTATACTATGGAGGCATACAAGGCCCTATCAAAATATGGGAAATTACCTATCCTCAAGATATTGAATATCATAAAGAATATTTATCAAAAGAATACCCTCCAGAATTAAGACAAGCAAAAGATGTATTCTGAAAATTTAAAAACCTCTTTTTCCTGATTATTTTATGGATACTTTATTGTTAATACCCTTACTTGTAGCTTTTTTCATAACTTTTTTAATTCTTCCTATCTGGATATCAAAAGCAAAAAAGATTAAACTTGTCTGGAAAGATATGAATAAAAAACAGGAAACAGAAATCGCTGGTTCTGGAGGTTTAATCGTTGTTCTTGGTTTTCTTCTCGCAGTATTAATCTATGTTGCTATTAAAACATTTTATTTCCATTCAACAACAAACTTAATTGAAATTTTTGCTCTTCTTACATCTGTACTAATTTTATCAGGAATAGGTATTATTGATGATTTACTTGGCTGGCATCAAGGAGGTTTAACAAAAAAATTTAGAATGATTTTATGTTTATTTGCAGCTATTCCCTTAATGGTAATTAATGCCGGGGTAAATCAAATATCTTTTCCTATAATTGACGGAATAAGCTTAGGATTACTTTATCCTCTTTTTTTAATCCCATTAGGCATTATTGGGGCAGCAACTACTTTTAATTTTTTAGCTGGTTTTAATGGGTTAGAAGCAGGAAACGGAATTTTAGTTATCTCTGCTATATCTCTTGTTGCTTATTTGACTGGAAATGCTTGGTTGGCTTTAATTGGATTAATAATGGTTTTTTCATTACTTGCTTTTTTAATATTTAATATGTCTCCTTCCAAAATTTTTCCAGGAGATGTCTTAACCTATCCTATTGGAGGGCTAATAGCAATAATAGCTATATTTGGCAATTTTGAAAAAATTGCTGTCTTCTTTTTTATACCCTATATTTTAGAAACTTGTTTAAAGGTAAGAGGCAAATTAAAAAAGTACTCTTTTGCTCAACCTCAAGAAGACAACTCTCTTGAATTAAAATACAACAAAATATACAGCTTAAATCATCTTGCTATCTTTTTATTGAAAAAAATAAAAAATAAAGTTTATGAAAAAGATGTTGTTCTCTCAATATGGTTGTTTCAGCTAATTATCATCTTGTTAGGATTTTTAATATTTAAAAATACAATTTTCTAAAATAAAATGAAAAAAGAGAAAGTTTCAATAATAATTCCTTGCAAAGAAATAGACAAGTATACAAAAAAATGTATAAATCAGTGTTTAAAACTTAATTGTGATAATTTTGAAATTATAGTTTTGCCAGATAAAAAACAAGAGATTAATACAAAAAATAAAAATTTAAAAATAATTTCTTGCACTGGAAAACCTTCTTTAAAAAGAAATTTAGGAATGAAAATTTCCAAAGGAGAGTATTATGCTTTTATTGATTCAGATGCTTATCCTGAAAAAAACTGGCTTAAAAATGCAATAAAACATTTCCAAAAAAAGGATGTTGGTTTGGTTGGAGGTCCAAATCTAACTCCAAAAGAATCAAATTTTTGGGAAAAAATTTCAGGAAAAGTTTTATCTAATTTTCTTGTATCTGGAATTGCCTCTATTAGATATAAAAAAACAAGAAACCAGTTTACAAAAGAGTTGCCTTCCTGTAATTATATTGTAAAAAAAGAACTTGCCACAAAATACTCGCAAGAATTTTTAACAGCAGAAGATTCTGAATTTTGTTTTAATATAACAAAAAAAGGAAAAAAGATTTTATATGCCAATGATGTTATTGTTTATCACCATAGAAGAGATTCTTTTTTCAAACATTTAAAGCAGATTTTTATTTATTCAAGAGATATTGCTTGGTTAACAAAAAAAGAGTTTTCTTTTGACAAATTATATTACTCAATTTTATCATTATTTACTCTTGCCTTTATATCTGGAATTATTCTCTCATTTATCTTTCCTTTAATAAAAACTCTTTTCCTTATTTTTCTAGTTTTTTATCTATTAATAATCTTTATTACTTCTTTTCACAAAAATATAAAAACAAGTTTAGCTGTTTTTGTTACCTCAATTTTAACTCATTTTTCTTATGGTTTTGGTTGGTTATATGGTATTTTTGTTAGGCAAAGATAATCAATCTCTTTTATACCACTTTAAAATAGTTACAAAAGAAAGATTTATAAATAAATTTCTATATTTATTCTTATGGCATTAGAGCAATATTTGTCAGAATTAGAGAAAAAAGATAAACTTAATGTAGATTTTCATAATCACGGACAGACAGGAGACAGATTTAGAAAACCAAGAAAAGAATTATGGAGTAAAATTAAAGGACTCATTTTTGATGAATCTCCTAAAGGATTATATGATATTTTAGAAAAAATCAAAAATTCTAGATTAGATGTTATGTATCTTACAAGCAGTGTTCTTCCAAATAAAGATAATCAAAGATATCAACAATGGACTTCTCATCAAGAGCTGGAAAAAGCAAGACAAAGAGGATGGCAGTTAGAACAAGGACAATATTATTTATTTGCAAAAAAACAAGGAAAAATAGTTGTATTAGGGCATTCCAAAGAAATAGAAACTCAAAAAGGGCATATCATACTATCTGGCTGTAATTCTGAAAAAATTTCTTCTCCAGATTCAACTGAATCACTAGAAAAAGCTGTTCTTGAATCAAATGATAATGAATTACTAATCGGAGAAAAATATAATCCAAGATTAGATGCAGTTCAAGTAGATGGAAATTTTTATCTCCCTTTTTTCTTAAATAACTGGAGAGCAAAAAAACAAGCAAGAAAACATAATGTTCCTTTAGTATATAATGAAGATGGACATCATCCAAAAGATATAGGAGATACATATAATATTTTTAACTCAGAAGATTTGAATTATAATTCAGAAATTGAATTTAGAAATTCTATAAAACAAGCTGTGTTAGGCAAAAACTTTAACACAAGATTCGACCCAATTCCTCCACATAGAATTTTGCATCATATTATTATGACAGGACTTAACATAATTAGAGATAAATATGTAGGCTGGAAAGAAAAAGCTAGTGAACAAACTAATCAATAAATAATTAGAAACATTTAAAATACTTATTAATTAAAAAATATTATGAAAATTTTTATTGGTTATCCTCCTACTCTAAGTAAAAAAGGAACAGCAATGTTATCTCAAAACAGGCAGTTTCAGTGGTTTTCTAATCCTACTTACATGTATCCAGTTATAATGGGTTCTGCAGCCACTTACTTAAATAAAGATTATAATGTTACCTGGATTGATTGTATAACTGAACATATTTCTGAATCAGGATTTTATTCTAAATTACAAAAAGAAAAACCAGATTTATTTATTTTTGAAACAAAAACTCCTGTAATAAAACAACACTGGAAAACTATAAACAAATTAAAAGAAAGATTTCCAAAATTAAAAATAGCTTTATGTGGAGACCATGTTACCTCATTTCCAAAAGAATCTTTAAAAAACTCAAAAGTTGATTATGTTTTAACTGGCGGAGATTATGATTTCTTATCAAAAAACTTGGCAGACTATTTGTCTAGCAAAAGAAAAAAACTTGAAAAAGGAATTTATTATAAGGAAAAGAAAAAAATAAAAAATACAGGAAAATTTCAATTAAAACACAAGTTAGATGATTTGCCTTTTATTAATAGAGATTTAACAAAATGGAAGAATTATGAAAAAGAATATAATATGGCAAGATTTCCTTTTTTCTATATTATGTCAGGAAGAGACTGCTGGTGGGGGAAGTGTAAATTTTGTTTAACAGGTAAAACTAAAATTTTGACTAACAAGGGAAGTTTTCCTATTAAAGATATTGTAAATAAAAAAATAGATATAAAAAAAATAAAAATATTAACTCATAAAGGAGAATTTAGATCTCTTAAACGAACTTATAAAAGGGAATATAATGGAAATATTCTTGAAATTGAAGCCAATGCTTTAAAAAACAAATTATCTTTGACTTCCAACCATAAATTATTTGGAATTAAAAAAGAGAATTTAAACAAAAAAACCCCTTATTTTATTAGAGCAGATAATATGAAAAAAGGGGATTATATTGCTGTTCCAAAAATAATGAAAACAAAAGATCTCAAAAATATTGATGTTAAAAAAATCCTAGAAAAAGAACCAATAAAAATAAAAACCACTAAAATAATTCCAAGAAATATAATAAATAAGATTATAGAAAAATATCAGAAAAAAGAATCTCAAAGAAAAATATCCCGGGATTTAAAAATAGACAGAGAAACAGTCAAAAGATATATCTCGCTTATTGCTTCCGATGAATTAAAATACAAAAGTAACCCCTTAATATTTGAAAAAAATCTCATTAGATTTGAAAAGGCCAAAAACTATATTTTAGGAAAAATACCCTTAAATAAAAAGTTCTTAAGATTGATAGGCTACTATTTAGCAGAGGGACATTCATTTAAATCCAAAAATAGGCCCAATTCCTATACTCTTGGTTTTACTTTTTCAGAAAAAGAAAAAAAATATGTCGAGGATGTAGTCAATATTTTTAAGCAAATCTTTAAACAAACAAATATTTCCATTCATCACAATAGCATTAACCATACTATTCAGATAACAATTTATAATTCTATTCTTGGAATATTATTTAAAAACCTCTTTGGAGAAAATTGCTATAATAAAAAAATCCCTCACAACTACCTTTTTCTCCCTAAAGATAAACAAAAAGAATTGCTTAGAGGATTATTTAGGGGAGATGGCCATCTTAGAATAAGGAAAGCAGGACAGGGAGGAAGCGAGTATATTCTAGAGGGTGTTTCAGACACTCTTACTCAACAAATAATTATTATACTTCAAAGAAACAATACTATTCCTAGATTAAGAACTATCCAACCAACAAAAAATAATGAATCTGTCAAATATTCTATTTCATTATGCCAACAGGATATTAACCAAATTTTTCCTGAAATAAAACTTCCAAAAAGGAAACATCACATAAGAAAAGGAAAGGTATTAAAAAAATTTATATTGGTTCCTATTAAAAATATAAAAAAAAGAAAGCATAAGGGGGAAGTGTATAATCTGGAAGTGGACAAACACCATAGCTATATAGCAAATAATTTAACAGTGAGCAATTGTTCCTGGCCAAGATTATTTCCTTGTTTCAGAACAAGAAGTGTGGAAAATGTTTTAGATGAAATTGGAATGTTAATTAAAAAATATAATGCAAAAGAAATTTTTGATGATTCTGGAACCTTAATGGTTGGAAAATGGCTAACTGATTTATGTAATGGTTTGATTAGAAGAGGATATAATAAGAAAATTAGATACTCCTGTAATATGAGGTTTAATGCTTTAAAATTAAAAGATTATAAATTAATGAAAAAAGCTGGATTCAGACTATTAAAATTTGGTTTAGAATCAGCAAGCCAGACAACATTAGATAAACTAAACAAAGGAATTAAAGTAAATCATATTATTAAGGGTTGTAAAATGGCAAAAAAAGCAGGTTTAACTGTCCACTTAACAATGATAGTTGGTTATCCCTGGGAAACAAGACAAGATGCCTTAAAAACATTTGAACTTGCTAAATATCTTATGCAGACAGGAAAAGCAGATATCTTACAAGCAACTGTCTTAATTCCTTACCCAGGAACACCATTATGGAAAGATGCTAAAAAAAATAACTGGTTTTTGTTTTCTCCTTTAGAATATGAGAGATATGATATGAGAGAGCCAGTTTTAAAAGTAAAATCTTTAAATAAACAAGAAAGTGAAAAAGAAAAATCCAAACAAGTAGCATCAGTTTGTGGAAAAATTTATACTATTTTTCTTACCCCTAGTTATATTTTAGCAAGATTAAAAAATATAAAAAATATTGATGATATTAAATGGCATTTAAGAGGAATTAGGGCTGTTATAGGTCACTTAACTGATTTTTCTAAATAATCATTTATAGTTGAAAATTCATACCCTCTATTTTTACAAAAAACAATATAATTTTCTAACATTTTTAATAACTCTTTACCTGATTTTGTCTTCATAATTTTCATCATTTTGATTTTTCTTAAATCAGAAAACTCCCATGGATGAAACACCAACATAGTATAATCTGAAAATAAGAAATTAATTCTAGTGAAAATTTTTGCATAGGTTTTTCCAAAATTTTTAAAAGCCAACCAAAATATAGGCAATCTTATTAAAGGAAGAACAGAAGGCGGAATCTCTAAAATATTCCCTTTTTTATGAATTTTTCTTGATTTAAAAATATTAAAATATCTTCCTGGAATACAAGTAGGATGTAAAGAAGAGTCATATTTAAACCCAAATTTCTCTAAATCAGAAATTCCTTTAATCTCATATCTGGGTGCTCTAAACCCTTTAACATCTAATCCTAATTTTTTCACCTTTTTTATTACTTTTTCCAGTTTTTCCATACTTTCTAAATAGCTATCAGAATGAATATAACCATGGCTGGCAATTTCATGTCCTTTTTTTTCTAATTCTTTAATAAATTTAGGATATTTTTCAGCAAATTTAAGTGTAGTAAAAAAAGTTACCTTAATATTATACTTATCTAACAAGATTTCTATTTCTTGTAACCCTTTTTTAGAAATTTCAAATTTATCTTTTCCATTAACAAAATCAAACTCTTCTACATCAAAAGTTAATAAAATTTTTTTTTCTTGTTTCATTTCACGAAGCTTGTCCTCTACAAGCGAGTTTTTGAAAAAATCTCATTTTTTCATTTCACGAAGATTTACCTCTTAAAGTGAGTTTTTGAAAACCCTCGAAAACTTTTATGGTTTTCATTTTAGTAATCTTACTTTAATTAATCTATAAATCATTCCTGGAATATACTTCAATCTTAAGGTACTAAATCCATTTCCAGGATTTAAAGGAGCATAAACTTCTGCAACTTTAAAATTATTTTTTCTAACTTTATATAAAAACTCAATATCAAAATCAAATGTTGTAGATATAAAATTATTATCAATTTTATCCCACACTTGTTTTCTCATAAATTTAGCTCCTGCCTGTGTATCTCTAAAATTCATTCCAAAAACAATTTTTGAAAATAAACTTCCTGCTAAAGAAACAACTCTTCTTAACTGATTTTCCTGTTTTTTTGCTTTTCCTCTTAAATATTTTGTTGCAATAGAAACCTCATGGTCTTTTAATTTTTCTATAATCCTTAAAATCTGCTTAAAATAAAAAGGATCATCAGCATCAATAAATCCAATATAATCATATTTGGCACTATTAAGCCCTTTAACTATTGCTTTTGATTTTCCTTTTTCTTCCATATTTATTGCTTTTACAGGCAATTTTTTCTCTGAATTTTTACAAATATCATAAGTAGAGTCAGTACAAGCATTGCAAACCACAATTATCTCAAATTTATCAAATATTTTTCCAAATTTTTCATTATACTGTTTTAAAGATTTCTCTATAAATTTTTCCCCATTATGAACAGGAACAATAATTGATAATCCTTCCATAATAGTCTTTTTATTTTGGCATATTTAAACCTAACTTAGAAAGCTTTTTATTACTCCTTATTTTAAAATATCTATGAAATGGAAAAATATAAGGAAATTTCTACCATTCATAGGTATCCTTATTTTCATTTATATAGCAATTAAATTAGATTTAATCAGCATAATAAAAGAAATTTCTCAAGTAAATCTTTTTTATATCTTGCTGGCTTTTTTAGCTTTAATAATCTTTCTTACATCTCAAACTTTAAAATGGTACTCTATAGCAAGATTTCAAAAAATCAAATTTCCTTTTCTCAAGGCTTGGAAAATAGATTTAATGAGCTCTTTTTACGGATTTATTACTCCTTCTAAAATAGGGAACATAATGAGGGCTGATTATATAAAAAAATATTCAGGAAGTTTAGGAAAAGGGGCTGGCAATTTTGTTTTGGAAAAAACTCTTGATTTAGTTGCTTTATTTGTAATTGCTATATTTTTTGGTTTTGTATTTAGAAAACAATTTTCTCTAATCTCTTTACAATATTACCTGATTTTCTTAACTCTGTTATTAATTGGATTTTTTATTTTTATTAATAAAACCAGAGCAAAAAAATTATTAAAAATATTTTACAAACTGCTTCCAAAATCACTACAAGAAAAAGCAAAAATAACTTTTAATAATTTTTATCAGGACATGCCTAAAAAAAGATATCTTTTTTTAGCTTTATTAATTAATATATCTAGCTGGATTTTTATGTATTTTGTAACTTATTTAGTCGGTCTCTCTTTAGGAATCAATATCCCTTTTATTTATTTTTTAGCTATCTTGCCTATCTCCACTCTTGTAGCTTTAATACCTATCACTGTTTCAGGTTTTGGAACAAGAGAAGCCACTTTAATAGGATTATTTAGCTTATTTAATGTTTCTGCAGTTAAGGTTTTTTCAATGTCTTTAATAAATGTTTTTATAACTGGATTTATTCCTGCTTTAATTGGTTTTATCTTAATTTTAAAATATAAAAAATGACACAAAAACTAAAATATACAGTTTCACAAAAAGCAGATAAGAAAATTCAAGAAGATATTAAAATAATAAATAAAATTATTTTAAAACATTTTTCCCCTATATCAATAGTCATGTTTGGAGGATTTGGACATCAAGGTGGAAGTTTTAAAAAACAAAAAAACAAGATTATTCCCTTAAATGATTATGACATGTATTTAATAACTAAAAAACTAATATCTGGAGAAAAATTAGAAAAAGTAGGAGAAATCTGTTCTAAAGCATTAGGAAAAGGAGGATTAGAAATTGTGGAAAATTATAACAAAAAATGGGATGAAAATGAATTTTTTCATGTTGACTTGCACAATATTACTTTATCTAAATTAAAAAAAAGCTATCCAACTCAAAGAACCGCTGATTTAAAAACAAGCATTGTAGTTTACGGAAATAAAAATATTTTAAACGAAATTCCTCATATTAAAATCTCAAAATCAGATTCAATAAGAATGTTATTTAATAAACTGGACCATTTTCAACTCGCAGAAAATAACTCTAAGATGTTAAAAAATATTTATGCTGTAAAAGGATTCACTGACTTAACTTCTTCTCTTCTTATATTTTATAATAACTACACATCAAAATATCAGGACAGATTAAAAAAATTTAAAAAAATGCCCTTTCCTAAAGAATTAAAAAAATTAGTTGAAAAAGCAACTAAAGCTAAACTTTATTATGGATATGAAATAAAAAATACAGAAGAATTTTTCAACCAGTCAAGAAAATGGGTTTTATGGACATTAAAAAAAATTCTAAAACAACATCTTAATATAAAATCAGATAATTGGAAAACAATATGCAAAAAAACATATCAAAAACTTCCTTATGTTTATTTTAATGATTATCTTCACTCTGACTTTTTATTTTTTGGGCAATATTACCTTAATATAAAATTCTTTTTTGAAGCAAAAAGAAAAAATGAATTTTTACCTCGTTCTTTAACAAGATGGAGAGATGCTGGATTAATCATAGCTATTTCCTTAATTTTATTTTCAGTTAATGAAAAAAAAGAAGCAGAAAAATATTTGAAAAAATTAACTAACAAAACCTCCCCATTAAGAGACAGAATTCTAAAATTATACTCAATTTATTATCTTCAAAAATTAGTTTAAATTTATAAATATATAAAACTTAAAAACAAAAGAGAGATAAAAAAATACCTCAAGCAGTAACTCATTTTTTAATACCAGCAATTTTAGTTTCTTTATTCAGGGATTTTTATCTTAGCAAGAAAAAAAGAAATTTTCCTCTTCATTATATTCTAATCGCAGGATTATCAGGATTATTGCTTGATATAGACTATTTTTTACAATATTTAACTCTCTCTCCCTCACATAGAATATTTTTTCATAATTTATTTGTTCCTCTAACTTTTCTCATTTTAGGATTTGTTTTTATTAAATTTAAAAATAAAGAATTAGGAAAACATAAACTAAAATTATCAACTATCTTATTTGTTATTTCTTTTGGAATTTTTACACATCTTTCCCTTGATTTTCTAATACAGGGAAATATATATTCTTTATCTCCTTTTATTACCACAGGATTTGGTTTAAATTTAATTAAAAAACTTCCTGAATTTTTACAAAATGATATTATTCCTATATTTGATGCTGTTCTTCTTGCTTTTTGGATGATTTGGATTGAATTAAGACATAAACTCTCTGATTTTATATAATCAAGATAAATTAAATTTAAATATCCTAATTTTGTCTCATTAAAATGATACTAGTAACAGGAGCAACAGGTTTTATAGGAAGTCATTTAGTTGAACAACTTATAAAAGAAAACAAGAAAAAGTTAGGTAAAAAAGAAAAAATCAGATGTCTTGTTTTGAAAGAAGACCCCATATTAAAACAAGTAAATAAAAAAAGAATAAACTTATTAAAAAAACTTAAAGTAGAAATTGTTTATGGAGATTTATTAAAACCAGAAACTTTGGATAATGCATTAAAAAATGTTGATAAAGTTTTTCATTTAGCAGCAATCTCAAAACCAATGAATATCCCTACACAAAAATATTATGATATAAATGTCACCGGTGTAAAAAACTTATTACAAGCTGCTGAAAAAAATAAAGTAAAAAAAATAATTCATATCTCTACTATGTCTGTATTTGGATATTCAAGAGACAAAAAACCTTTAACTGAAAATTCTCCTAAACTTCCTGTTTCTGATTATGGAAAAAGCAAAAAACAAGGAGAACAACTTGTTTTAAATTTTTGTAAGAAAAACAAAATTAAGTTAAATATTATTCGTCCCCCAATGGTTTTTGGAGAAAGAGATTTTCAGTTTCTTAAATTATTTAAAGGAATTAATACTGGTTTTTTCCCATTATTAAAAAATGGAAAGGCAAAATTTGAGTTTTGTTATGTTAAAAATCTTGTTTATGGCATTCTTCTTATAGACAAAAAAGCAAAAAATCTTGAAAATTATAATATAACCGGTGGAAAAAAATATACAATAAAAGAAGTATTTGAAAAAATAGCAGAATTAGAAGGGAAAAAACTAATTTACTTTCCTGCCTGGTTATTTAAACTAACTGGGTATGTCTTAGAAATAATTTATCCAATATTTGGAAAACAACCTCCTTTTAATTCAGGAACATCTGACTGGATGACAAAAGATAATATTATAAATATCTCAAAAATAAAAAAATTAGGATATAAACAAAAAATTCCTTTAGAAAAAAGCTTGAAAAACACAATTAAATATTATAAAAAAAACAACTTACTATGAAAACACTAATATTATTTTTAGATGCATTTTCATTTACTGACTTAAATGAAAAAAATACCCCCTACATTTACTCTTTAGCAAAAAAAGGAAATTATGGTTCTTTAAAAACAATTCCAGCTGGCTATCATATTGAGTACAGTATGTTATCTGGATGTCTTCCTTTAAAGCATAATGTGTGGGCATGGTATTATATGAAACCAGAAGGAAGTTTTTCTAAAATAAAATACATCTCTCCTTTAATTAAAATAATGGAAAAACTTAATTTAAAAAATCAGGCAAGAACTTTTGTTGATGTTTATATAAATTTAATAAGATTATTTCAAGGAAAAACTCGTTTTTTAAAAACAAATAAGATTCCCTACTCTTTATTAAAAAAATTTGAAATCTCGGTAGATAAAATGCATTTTGAACATAATCCTCTTCCAGTACCAACTTTATTTGATATATTTAGAAAAAACAATATTAAATATATTGCAAGGGAATTTCCTGTTTTTTCAGATAATCAAAAAACAGGTTTTTATTTTACTAAAGGAGACAAAAAACAACTTAAACTTGCGATAAACTCATTAAAAAAATATGATGTCTCTTATCTTCATATATGGCAACTAGATGCGCTTGAACATAAATACGGATTACATAGTAACCAAGCAAAAGAATATCTAAAAGAGATAGATACAGAATTAAAAAAACTAACCCAAAACAAAAAAATGAATATAATTATTTTTTCAGATCACGGAGGAGTTAATGTAACTAAAACCAAAAATCCTCTTCCTATAATAAAAAAATATGATTGCGATTATTTTATTGGTTCAACAACATTACAAATTTGGCTAAAAAACAAAGATAAATCAAAATTAGATGAACTAAAAAAAGAATTAAAACAAAAAGATTTTTTAGTTTATGATAAAAATAATATAGAGAAACAACTTTTTATACCTTATAAAAGAGAATTTGTAGGAGATGTTCTTGCTTTTGTGAAACCAGGACATCAAATCTATCCTGATTTTTTCAGAGATACAGCAAGAGTCAAATCAATGCATGGATATAGTGAAAAAACACCAGAATTAAACGGGTTATTTATTATATCTGGTTTTAATTTAAAAAACAATAAGCTTAAAAATATGAAACTTTATGATATAGCACCCACAATTTTAAAGGCATTCAACATTCCTCTCCCTAAAATCTGGGATGGAAAATCTAAAATTTAACAAATTACCAATAAAAAATGAAAATAGCATTTTTAAATCCCCCATTTATAAGAACAGTAGATAGAAGGCAGAGATGTACTGGAAATGTTCCCCAGGGATGGGCTCACCCTCCTATTGGATTTGCTTATATTGCATCATATATCTATCAACAAAACAATATAAAAAGAAATCAAGTAAAAATCTTTGATTCATCTGGATTAAGCATTTCTGAAAAACAAACTTTTAATCAGTTAAAAAAGTTTTCTCCAGATATTATCCTTACAAATATAGGAATTTATACTTATAAATCTGATTTAAAATTTTTAAAAAAAATAAAATCAGAATTAACATCTAAAATAATTGTTTTTGGTGAGTTTATTACCTCATTTCCAAAAAAATTTTTACAAGAAAATAAATTTATTGATATTATCATCTCTGGAGAACCAGAAATTCCTTTTTCAAAATATTTATCTTACTTAAATAAAAAAATAAAAATCCAAAAAGTCCCTTCCATATTTTACAGAAAATCAGGAAAAATAAAAGCAAATAAACAGGAAAAAATAAAAAAGCTAGATGACTTGCCTCTTCCAGACAGGACTTTAATTAATAATAAAATCTACAAATGTATGCCTTTTTTTGCTTCTCCTTATACTGACTTAGTTACTTCTCGTGGATGTCCTTACAATTGTTTATTCTGCACATCAAAAGGATTTTGGGGAAATTATCGTTCTCGTTCAGCTGAAAACATATTAAAAGAAGTTAAACAAGTTATAAAAAAATATAATATTAAAAACTTCTTTATGACAGATGAGATTTTTGGAAAAAATAAAGATGTTTATAAATTATTAAGAGGATTTAAAAAATTAGGGATAAAATTTGCTATGGAAACAAGAGTTGATACTGTTAATGAAAAATTATTAAAAGAAATGGGGAAAAGTGGTTGCATATACATTCATTATGGGGCTGAATCAGGAAGCCAAAAAATATTAAACTATTATAGAAAAGGAATTACAGTTAAGCAAATTAAACAAGCAGTAAAATGGTCAAAAAAAGCAGGAATTGAAACATGTGCTACTTTTATTATCGGAAATCCAATTGAAACAAGACAAGATGTAGAAAAAACAATAAATCTTGCTAAAAATTTAAAACTAGACTATGTTCATTTTGGACCTATGATTCCTTTTCCCTTAAGTGATTCATTTAAACAATATAAAAAACAAGGAATATTAAAACATGAAAATTGGGAAAAATATACCAAACCTAATGTAGTATATCAAACCAAATACATTAAAGAAAAAGAAATTAAACAACTAATAAAAAAAGCATATAGAAAAACAAATTTTACTCCTGGATATGTTTTAAGAAGATTAAAAAACATCATAAAAACAGGAAATCCAAAAATGATTAAAGAACATTTAGTAGCAGCTACCTGGCTTTTAAAGACATTTGTTTCCAAAAAAAACTAACCAAAACTTTTTCTTAAATAAGGCCCAATAATTCTTGTTACAAATAAAGGAACATATTTTCTCCATATCTCTGATTTTTTACTATAACCTTCATCTCTTGGGTCTCTTATTTCTTTTTTATTAAAAAAATAATAATATTTTAAATTTTCTTCAAATCTATCTGTCCATTTTTTCTTAAATCTAAAATTACTTGAATCTTGTCTTGAAGTTCCTAAATCTAAACTCTCTAAATTATTTTTCTTGCAAAACTTAACACTTTCCCATAATAACAATGAAATAGGATTTAATGACTTATATTCTTGCAAATAAACACCATCACTCCACATTCCAAAATTATTGTAAATAATTATAGAAATAGAACCAATAACTTTTCCATCTAATTTAGCATTAAAAATATGAAAATTATCAGGAAACATCTTAATTAAATTCAATGAAAATTTTTTTGACTGAGGAGGACTTCCCAACTCTTTCATTGTCTTTAAATGAACTTCATAAAACTCATTTATCCCTCTCTGACTTTCAACTTTTTCAATTTTAACATTTTCTTTAATTGCTTTTCTTATAATATTCCTTGTTTTTTTATTTAAATTTTTCCAAATTTCTTCTTCTGTACTTTTTAAATTTAATTGAAAAGAATAATCCTTTAAAGGACACTCATATTTTTCTCCTTCTATAATTTCTTTATTTTTTAATAAAATTCCTTTTAACTGGACTGCTTTAACTTTTTCTTTTTTACTTATCTTAATTACTTCTAAATTTATTTTTTTAAATATCTCTTTTTTTTTCTTATTGCCTACTTTTCCAAATATTGGTCCTCCAGCTTTATTATTAGAAATTGGAAGAGAAATTAACATATTGCCAAAAATAAAACTTTTAACTAGCATCAAGGGCAAAACAGCAAGAATTTTTTCTTTTAATATAAAAGCAAGATAATAGGGTTTATAATTAAATGTTTTTATTAAAAAATCTCTCCAAGAAAATAATCTATAAAATCTCTCCTCATTTTCCAGGTTATTTTTAATAAAATTATCCCATTTCTCTTTATCTTCCTTATTAATAATTTTTATTCCTGCCATTTGAACTTATAAAGAACAGCTACAATATTCTTATCTTGAGGTGTCTGCCCATATGCCTGAACTGCCTCTAATTTTCCAGGATTTTCCTCAAGCCAGCTGTTAATCCAAGAAGGATGATATTCAAAAGCAGAAACAAACATATAATCTGCCTCTTTTTCTATCATTATATTAAATTCTGACTTGTTTTCAGGAAATTGGACTGCCTCTCTCTCAGAATAATAAACAAGCTGAGGAACTGATGTTCCAAAAACAACAGCATCTTTTTCAGAATTTTCTCTAATATACTCTCCTGCTTGTTTTACCTGCCAGTAACTATCCACTTTCGAGATAATTAAAGCATCTGCTTTTTGTAAATTTGGAACAGCTATAAATCCTAAAACAATCAAGACAAAAATCCATCCAAACATCTTGTTTTTACTCTCCTTGCTTATATTTATTCTTCCCCAATCAATAAAATTCCCAGATAAAAAAAACAAAATAGGATAGGTCATAGTAATATACCTTTCATCAAAAATTCTTGTAACAATATCAAAAAATATGAAATTAACAAACAATATGCAAAAAAACAGATAATAATTCTTCAGTTTTTCATTTTTGTTTTTCCAAATCAAATCCAGCCCAAAAAGAATATTAAACAACATTATTCCTATTCCTCCTAAAACAAATATCAGTAAAGGCAATATAACAGGATGAGTAATTCTTTTCATATAAATAAACAATCCAACAGGGTCTCTTTCTCCTCCTTCTGGAGTTATAGGACCAGAAACAGATAATTTTTCAAATCTCCACTTTAAATTAGCAAGAGGGTCTCCAAACTCTACATAATTAAATGAAAAATAAGGTATAGAAAAAATTAATAACATAAGAACAGCCATCCAAAATTTTTTCTGTTTAAAAAATTTTAATTTTTCTGTAGTTAAAAAATATAATCCAAATATAGGTAACAATAAAACATTCTGCTCTCTTGCCATATAAGCAAAAATAAAGATAGGCCCCAGCCATTTAAACCATTTTTCATTTTCTTTTGATTTATAAAAAACAGCTAAAAACAACATAAAAAATAACAATCCTAACAAATCAGGTAAAAATCTCGGCAAATAAAACAAATCAACCCAAAATACAGCAAAAATAAAACTTGCAATTAACCCTACTTTTTTATTAAAAACCTTATTTCCTACATAATAAATTAAAGGAATTACTGCAAGAGAAAATAAAACCCTTAAAAATCTGAAAAAAACCTCTCCCAACCCTATTTTTAATAAAGGAATCTGAATCAAAGTTTCTAGAATAGGCCTTCCTGCATGAAAACCAGTTGAAGGAGTATCAAAAGCAAAATGTTTTGCTTCTAAACCATAAGCTGCCTCATCCCACCATAATGGCTGGTCAAAATTATAAGCAAAATAATAAAACCTTATTATTACAGCTAAAATAAAAATAGCAATAAATATTTTATTATGATTATCTTTCCAAAATTTTGAGATTTTATTATTAAACCTGCTTTTTCTTTGTTCTAATTCCATATTATTCTATATTTTTTTAGTTTTTATTTGTTTTTATTTTGTTGACTCTGGAACTTTCCAAATTTTTTTTAAACTCTTATTTGTTTTAGCCATATACCATCCCTTAAGCCAGGCATAAGCATAAATTATTCCAGATAAAAAAAATAAAGGCCACTTTAAAACAGGTATCTTAAACATCTCTTTTGGAAAAAAGAAAATTTCTCTTTCTATTCTTGGTTTAGGAACTTCAGGCAATAAATAATATCCTGCTCTTACTCTTGCTTTTTGATTTACAAAATCTCTTATTGTTAAAGGTGCTTTAACAAAAACTTTAGCCTTTTCTTCATATTTCATTTTAAACCCTCTTTCTTTAATTATTTTTGACATCCAGGCATCTACAGCTCCTTTTGCAAACGGAACTTTTGGAAGAGCTTTTTTTCTAAAAGCCAACAAATATCCTGACAAATGAACAAAGTTTTCTTTCTTGTTTTGTTTTTTTCTTAATTCTCCTATTTTTCTATAACTCATTTTTATCCAATAATAAAAAATATTATTTTTTGGTATAATAGGAATAGGATTTCCAGAAACTCCCCCTATCCCTGGATTAGAAAAATGTTTTACTATTTTTTCGATAGAATTTTCTCCAATAATAACATCTCCATCTGTCTGAACTATAATATCTGATTTAGAATTTTTAATAATCAAATTAAGAGCAGAAGACTTCCCTTTTCTTTCTTTTTCAATAATTAATTTAATCCTTTTGTCTTTTTTTTGTATTTTTTTTATCTCTGGAATTGTATTATCAGTACATCCAGAAGCAACAACTATAATTTCATCATTTTTATCTAACTGATTTAAAGCTGATAAAACACATTTTCCAATTGTTTTTTCTTCATTATATGTGGGAATTCCTACTGTTATCATATCAACTTCTCAAAAATAAAATTTATAAACTCTCGTATTTCCCTGAGGTATCTTTTTTATCAAATATATTCTGCAAGTCAATTAAAATCTGGTTTTTTTCCAAATTTTTAGCATACTTTCTTAAATTTTCATCTCTATTAGAAATAACAATCACATCTTGTTTTAAAACATCATTTAAATCTGAAAATAATTTAGAAATATTATTTACTTTTTCTTTTAGATTTTCTCTATTAATTAAATCATAAACTTCTTTTCTATAACTTTTTGATATTAAATCTAAATTTGATTTATCAATAAGGTTGTCAAATATTTTTATGTCATATCCTTTATTAAGTAATCTATTTATTACATATAGTACAGGATTTCCTCTTATATCATCTGTATCTGCTTTAAAAGTTAATCCTAAAATTCCTATTTTTTTCTTTTTCTTAGATTCTATTAATTTTACAGCTCTCTTCATATGTATCATGTTGCTTTTTGAAATTGAATCTATCAAAGGTACTTTTATATCTAATCTTCTTGCTTTATTTTTTAATGCAGCTAAATCTTTTGGAAGACAACTCCCTCCATAAGCAAATCCTGGCTTAAAATAATAAGAAGAAATATTTGAATGGTTATCTTCACAAAACAATCCCATTAGCTTTTTTGAATCAACACCAATTTTTTTACAAACAGAAGATATCTCATTAGCAAATGTTACTTTTAAAGCATGAAAAGAATTGCTTGTATATTTAATCATCTGTGCTACATCTGTATTTACAATAAACTTTTTTGCATCAATCCCTTCATAAGCTTCAATCACTTTTTTACATGTTTTTTTATTGTCAGAACCAACAACTATAAAAGGAGGATTAAAAAAATCTTTAATCGCTGAACCCTCTCTTAAAAATTCAGGATTAACAGCAAGATTAAAATCCTTTCCTGATTTTTTTCCAGAATTTTCTTGTAAAATTTTTTTCAAAACATTTAAAGAACCAGGAAACATAGTACTTCTAATAACAATTATGTGGTTTTGTTTTTCTTTTAATGCCTTGCCTATCTGTTTGCAAACTCCTTTTAATGCTCTTAAATCTAGTTCACCATTTTTCTTAGGCGGTGTTCCTACACAGATAAAAGAAACATCTGTATTTAATACAGCGTCTTTAGTATTTTTAGTTGCCTCTAATATCTTCAACCCAACCTGTTCTCTCACTATCTCATCCAACCCTTTTTCCTTTATAGGAGATTTTCCAGAATTTATTGAATTAACTTTATAATCAATTATATCTACCCCTATAACTCGGTTTCCTAATTTAGCAAAACAAGCACAAGAAACTGCTCCCACATATCCTAATCCAAATATTGAAATTTTCATATAACTCAACTAAAAAAGATTTATTTAAACCTTATTATTCTCAAATATAACCTTTTCTAAATTATGAATTAAATTTTTCATTTTTCACATAATGCAAACATAAATCTCCCTCCAATTCCCAACTTAAAAAATGGCTTATCTAACCACCTTAAAATTTTTCCTACAATAGGTATTCTTCTCCCCTCTCTATTTTCACTTATCTTAAATTTAATAATTTTAAATCTCTGTTTTTTCAACACTTTTTTAAATTTTCTTGCTGTAAAGGATTTTTCATAACCCCTCTTCCATAATTCTGTTTTAAATATTTTATCAATAATTTTTTGGAGTATTTTTAAAGGAACAAAAAAACTCAGTTTACAGGGAACAGAATACATTGCTTTTCCTTTATTTTTTAAAACTCTATAACCCTCTTTAACTGCTTTTTCAGAATCTGGAAAATGCTCAATAACTCCATGGCAAAAAACATAATCAAATTCTTCATCAGAAAAAGGCATTTTTCTTATATCTCCTTCTACAAGTTTTACCTTAAAATTTTTTAATTCTTTTTTAGCAATTCCTAATCTTCTTTTATCTATCTCTATTCCAGTAACATCCTTATTTTGTTTTTTAAATAAATAAACATATAATCCGGTTCCACACCCCATTTCTAAAACTTTCTTTCCTTTAACACTTTTCATTCATTTAAAGGGTAGTAACTTTTCTTCTTCATCTATCCCATCTAATTTTCTGTACTCATCTCCAAAAACTATTTTTTTCTTCATTTCTTTAAAAATTTCTCTAATTTTTTTATTATTTTTTTATTTCCAAATTCATAAGAGTGAGATAAAAAAACCTTTCTATTAATTGAAAAAAAACTAATAATTTTAAAAAACCACAAAGGAAATAATCTTAAAGAAAACATACTTAATGGAAATATAAATGAAGAAACAGGAATTTCTTTAATTTTCATCTTTCTTTTCCTAATTTTTCTTTTAAAATTAAACTGCTTTAAATATAAAAAAAACCTTTTTGGAAAAAATATTGTCTGAGAAATAGGAAATTGGACAATAGAAGAATCATATTTAAAATTATATTTTTCTAAAATCTCTATTAACTGAAAATCAGCAGAAAATTGAGGGGCTCTAAACCAGTTTGGATTTTTATTAAATATTTTTTTATAAATATCAACACTTTCCCTTATCCTTTTTTCTTTTTCTTTTTTATCTAACTTGAAAAAAACTTCATGTTCAAAACCATGTAAGCCTATTTCATATTTTTTCCCTAACTTTTTTATCTCCTGTCTATATTTTAACAATAAATCAGCTGGAATAAAAAAAACAATATTAAGATTAAACTTTTTATCTAAATTTTTAATTTTAGATAAATCTTTTTTTAATTCTTTTTCTCCTTCTCCAGAATTTAACTCTACATCTATACTAAAAATATTTTCTCTCATTAATATAAAAATTATCAATAAGCTTTAAATATTCTTCTTTTTTCTAATATAATCCGTAAAATTCAGTGCTCAGCAATCGCCTTCTTATACTCTTTTTCCACATTTTCCGATATATTTTTCCACTGAAAATTCTCAGATAGATTTCCTGCCTTTTTTTCTATTTTGCTCGTATCTTTTGAAAAGCAAAAATTTATTTTTTCGGCAAGCTCTTTATCATCTCCTATTTCAAATAAAAATCCTGTTTTTCCATCTTCTATAGTTTCCTTATTGCCATCACAATTTGAACCTATAACACAGTTTCCTAAACTCATTGCTTCAATTAAAGATTGAGGAAAACCCTCCCATTTACTTGGAAGAATATAAACTTGAGAATTTTGTATTATTTCTATTTTCTTTTTTAAATCATAAACAGGTCCTAAAAAAGAAACTCTATTTTTCAAATTATATTTATTAATTAAATCTTTTAATTTTTCTTTATATCCTGAGATATTTTCTATTGGCCCAACTATTTTTAATTCAGCTTTTGGATATTTCTTTAGAACTTCAACAAAAGATTTAATTAATGTATGCACTTCTTTCCTTGGTTCTATTCTTCCTAAAAATAAAATAGTTTTATTTCTTATTTTTTTATTTTTTGTTTTAAAAAATATTTTTGGAACACCATTTGGAGAAAAAACAATTTTTTTAGGATTTACACCCAAATTTATTAAATATTTCTCTTCCCATTTAGAAATTCTGAATATTTTGCTATATTTTTTTAAAATTCTCTTGCCAATTAAAAAATCATAACCTTTAGCCAGAATAGAAAGAAATCTTCCTCTCACTTCAACTGGTAAAAAGGGGGCATGAGTAGTTAAAATAACAGGAACATTATTCTTTATCCCCCATTCTAAAGCTTTTTTTCCTTCAGGATGTCTATATGTCTGAGTATCTATAATATCGGGATTAATTTTTTCTAAAGTTTTGTTAAACTTCTTTCCAGTAAAAAGTAGCTGATATTTAGTTAACTTCTTTTTAACAGGAAATCTATGAATATGTATTCCTTCATACCTTTCATATGGCTTCACAGTTTTATCAGTTCCTGCTATAATATTAGAAGTTAAAACATGTATTTCATGTCCTTGTTTAATCAATTCTTTTGCTAAATTCTCAACTCTTGTCCAAACCCCCGAAATAGAGGGATATGCATAAGAGCAAGTATAAACAATTTTCATCATTTATAAATAATCAAGATAATTTATAAAACTTATCTTTAAAGAAATTATAAAGAAAAATTTAAATAATCTTAAAAGAAGAATAACTATGCCAAAAATGGAAAAAAAATTAGTCATAATAGGAATGGATGGAGCTTCTTGGTATGTATTAAACAAATTAATGAAAAAAGGCAAATTAAAAAATTTAAGAAAACTGAAAAATAAGAAAATTTTGAAAAGTTGTATTCCTCCTGTAACTGCTCCTGCCTGGAGCTGTTTTCAAACAGGAAAATGGCCTGGAAAAACAGGACTTTACAAATTTGTAAATATAAAACCTAACTGGAAAATGAAAATGTCTTCTTCCAAAGATGTAAAACCTTTTTGGGATAAACTTTCAAAAAATAAAATAAAAAGTTGTATAATCAATGTTCCTCTAACTTATCCAGTTAAAAAAATTAATGGCTATCTAATTTCAGGAATGTTAACTCCCTCTGAAAATCATGAATATACTTACCCTTCTCAATTAAAACAACAATTAAATAAAATAGGTTATAAAATAGAACCCACAACATATCAAAAATCTGATATAGAAATAAAACAAGAGGTTATGGAAGCTTTAGAAAAAAGAATAAAAACCGGAAAATTGATGTTAAAAAAACAATGGGACTTTTTCTTATTATTTTTCAGAGCAACTGATTTATTACAACATTATTTTTGGGATGAAAAAATAATTCAAGATTGTTATGAAAAAATTGACTCTTTTATAGGATATGTTATGAAAAAATATCCTAACTTAATTATAATGTCAGACCATGGATTTGAAAAAGTTGATAAAGCTTTTAATGCAAATGCTTGGCTAAAAAAAGAAAATTATCTTTTTTTAAATAAAACAAAATCAAAGGGAATAATAAGCAAAAAACTAATTTATAAAATTTTCAGAAAACTTAATCTTGAATGGTTAAGAAGGAGAGTTCCTAGAAAATTTAAAAAATTATTAAAACAAGATGAAAAAGAAATTGGATTAGAAGAAGCAATTTTACAAAAAAGAATTAATATGAAGAAAACAAAAGCAATGGCTATTAGGGCTGTAAAATGTGCCAACATTTATATCAATAATACAAAAATGGGTGGAACTATTTCAGAAGAAGAATCTGAAAAATTAAAAAAAGAGATTTCAGAAAAATTAAAAACT
This sequence comes from Candidatus Woesearchaeota archaeon, assembly GCA_964490795.1. Classification (GTDB taxonomy): domain Archaea; phylum Nanobdellota; class Nanobdellia; order Pacearchaeales; family GW2011-AR1; genus PWGL01. The sequence goes on from CAZBDY010000003.1 coordinate 45,968, forward strand.
TTTTTTAAGAAAAATAATTTTCAAGCAAAAATTTATTTGCAAGAACAATTATATGGAAAAAACCCTATAAATGCTCCAGATATTGTTATCTATATGCCTAAAGGATATGATACTAATTGTAATTTTTCATCTGGCATCTGGACAAATATCAAAGAAAGATTAAAAGCAGAGCACAATACAGAAGCTGTTTTTCTTACAAATAAAGAAATCAAGGGAAATCCAGAAATGGTTGATTTTGCTCCCTCAATATTAAACTTTTTTAATATCAAACCAGACAAAGATATGGATGGAAAGATAATCTTCAATTAAGTTCTTAATTTACTAAAGTATATATTAAACAACAAAAACATTTAAAAACCATAATTATATATAATTATAAATGAAAATTAAAAGGAAAAATGAAAATAAGTATAGCACTGTTTCTTTACCAAAACCTCTTGTAGATAAAATCAAATTAACAATAAACGGAAGTGGTTATATTTCAGTAAGTGATTTTGTTACAGATGTATTAAGAACAACACTAATGCAAAAAAACAAAATCAACAAAAAAAGAAGTTCAAAAGATAAAAAATCAAATTCAAAAGTGTTTTCAAAACAAGATGAATTAAGGATAAAACAAAGATTAAAAGGACTTGGATATATATAATATGGAAAAAGAACTATCTCACTTAGACAAATTAGAATCAAATAGCATATACATAATTAGAGAAGCATATAAAAAATATAAAAAATTAGGAATGTTGTGGAGTATAGGAAAAGATTCCACAACTTTATTACATTTAGTAAGAAAAGCTTTTTTTGGAAAAGTTCCTTTTCCTGTTATTTATATTGATACTGGAAAACATTTTCAGGAAATGTATGATTTTAGAGATAAACTTGTAAAACAATTAAATCTAAACCTAATTATTTCTTCTAATACTGAAAAAGCAGATAAATTAAAAATAGATGAAAATTCTAAAATAAAATGTTGTGGAATAAGAAAAACAGATGCTTTAAAAAACACCTTAGAAAAACACAAGTTTGATGCTTTATTGTTAGGAATAAGAAGAGATGAACACGGAATTAGAGCTAAAGAAAGGGTTTTTTCTCCAAGAAATAAAGAATTTAAGTGGGATTATAAAAACCAAGCCCCAGAATTATGGAATCAGTATAAAAGCAAAAAACAAGATGAACAACATCTAAGAATTCATCCTTTACTAGCCTGGACCGAGCTTGACATATGGGAATATATAAAAAGAGAAAATCTACCTATTAATCCCTTATATTTTGCTAAACAAGGAGAAGACGGAAAATTTTATAGATACAGAAGTTTAGGTTGTTCCCCTTGCACTCTTCCTGTAAAATCAAAAGCAGATAATGTTGATAAAATTATTCAGGAAATAAAAACAAGTAAACAAGAAGAAAGAGGTGGAAGAGCACAAGATAAAGAGACAGCTACTGCCATGCAACAGTTAAGGGCATTAGGATACATGTAAAAAATTTTCAAATAAAAAATTCTAAAATGAAAGAAAAAAATAAAAAAACAGAAGATGAAGAAGAAGATGAAGAAGAAGTCTTTGATGAAAAAGATAAAGAAGAAATCAAAAAAAGACTTCAAGCTTTAGGATATATGTAAAATACTTTAAAATGAAAACAAAAGATAAAGAATATATGGATATAGTTATAGTGGGGCATGTTGATCACGGAAAATCAACTCTAATTGGAAGATTATTTTATGATACTAACTCTCTACCCCCAGGAAAATTAAAAGAATTAAAACAAGCTTCAGACGCATTAGGAAAAGAACTTGAATTTGGATTTATTCTTGATCACTTAGAAGAAGAGAGAGAACAAGGAATAACTATTGACACAACTCAAAAATTCTTTAATACTGAAAAAAGAAATTACACAATAATAGATGCTCCAGGACATGTAGAGTTTATTAAAAATATGATTACAGGAGCAAGTCAAGCACAAGCAGCAATACTAATAGTAGATGCAAGCGAGGGAGTACAAGAACAAACAAAAAGGCATGCTTATATCTTATCAATGTTAGGATTAAAACAAGTTATAGTGGTAATTAATAAAATGGATTTAATTAACTATAATAAAGAGAAATATGAAAAAGTCCAACAAGAAACTCAGGAATTTTTGAAAAAAATTAATATCTCTCCAATATACTTTATCCCAATATCAGCTCAAAAAGGAGATAATATAGCTAAAAAATCAGAACACCTGGATTGGTATTCTGGATTAACAACACTTGAAGCTTTAGATTCTTTTAAAAAAGAAAAAGAAAAAGAAAAATCATTAAGATTTTCTGTTCAAGATGTTTATAATTTTGATAAAAGAATAATTGCAGGAAAAATTATTTCAGGAACATTAGAAAAAAACCAGGAAATAACAATTCTTCCTTCTAACTATAAAACAAAAATAAAAACAATTGAAGATTTTACTAATCAAGTTGATAAGGCAATAGCTGGAAAAAATATAGGACTAACTACTTTAGATAAACTTTTCATAGAAAGAGGAAATATAATAATAAATTCTGATTCAGAAATCCCAAAAATAACAGATAAAATAAAAGCAAATATTTTTTGGCTTTCACAAAAACCTTACAAAATAGGTGAAAAGTTAACTTTCAAATGTTCAACTCAAAATATTGATTGTGAAATTATTAAAATTAAGAAAAAAATAAATTCTTCAACTTTAGAAAAAATTACCAATAATAATAAAATTGAAAACAGAGAGGCAGCTGATGTCATAATTAAAACAGAAAAACCAGTTATAATTGAAAATTTTAATAAAATTCCAGAATTAGGGAGATTTGTATTAGAAACAAATGATACTGTAGCTGGAGGAATTATCACTTGAAAAAATGGTGAAAAAAATAATTTTAGCTATAGATGCTTTAGAATATAATCTTGTTGAAAAATTTGATTGTGAAAATCTTAAACAAAAATTTTATGGAAAAACAGATATCTCAGAATTTTCTCAGCCAAGAACAATTGTTTTATGGAGTTCTTTTTTATCTGGAAAAAACAAAGAAAAAGAAATTTTAAAATTAGGAGATGAAAAAATGTGGGAATTTAAAGTTCCAGAACAAGAATCTTTTTTAAAAAGAAACTATAAAGTTATTGACTTGCCAGCATTTTCTTATGAAAAACAGCAACATAAAAAAGAGAGGCAACTTTTAAAACAATTTTTTTTAGAAAAAAATCCTGAAAAATCTGAACAAATAAAAGAACAATATAATTCTCTATCTTTAGAACATCATAAAAAAATAAAACAGCAGTTTCTTTCTTCTTTAAACGAGGATTATGACTTGCTTATTTGCTATTTTTCTGTAATAGATGTGATAGGACATGTGAATTTTGGAAATCAATTTTTAATGAAAATGCTATATAAAGATTTAGATGATTTAGCCTCAATAGCAGGAAACAAGACAGAATTATTAATTTTATCTGACCATGGAATGAAATCAATAGGAAAATATGGAGACCACTCTAATTATGGTTTTTGGAGTTTTAAAAAAGATTTAAAAAATCCAAAAATAACTGATTTTTTTAATATAATAAAAAAATGGTAAAAATAGCTGTAATCTGCAGAAGTTTAGAAGTTTTCGGAGGTGTTCCAAAAACAGCAGTTTCTTGTATTGAAGCACTAAATTCTAAATCCATCATCCCAGATTTATATTCTCTATCAGCAGATAAAAGAATAGTTAAGAAAAAATTTAACAAAAACTTAAAATATAATTTTAAAAAAATGTTTGCTTTGAAAAGAACAGCATTATATTCTATGTTGTTCAAGGAACTATATAGGATTGGAAAAAAATATGATTATATTTATGACTTTACCAACACTCTTCCCTTAAAAACAAATAAAGGAAATTATTTTTCTTATATTTATTTTCCAGAAATATTATTAGAAAAAAGAGGAAAATATAAAGGATTATGGAAATTTTATCTTTTGCCTAAAAAAATCATAAGTAGAATTGGATTAAAAATAGCAAAAAAATCAAAAATAGATATTGCCTGTCTTGACTATTTTGTTGAAAAAGAATTTAGAAAAGTTTATGGTAAAAAAACAAAAATAATTTATCCTCCTGTAGAACTTAAAAATTTTAAATCAAGAAAAAAGAAAAAACAAGTGACAAGTGTGGCTTCTTTTACAATAGAAAAAAATCAACTTCTACAAGTTGATATTTCAAAAAATTTCCCTCAAATTAAATTTAATATATGTGGAAAGGCAACAAGAATGCCTTCTTATTTTAAAAAAGTAAAAAATATTTCAGGAAAAATGAAAAATGTGTTTCTTTACCCAGATACAGATTTTAAAAAAATAAAATCTCTTTTATCTGAATCTTTAATATTTATTCATACAAGTAAAAATGAACCATTTGGAATTTCTCCAGTGGAAGCAATGGCATCTGGTTGCATACCTTTAGTTCATAATTCTGGGGGAAATAAAGAAACAGTTCCTTTTCTAGAACTAAGATTTAATAATGAAAAACAAGCTATTGAAAAATTAAAATACCTCTTATCCTTAAATAAATCTCATCTAGAAAAATACAGAAAAAAACTACAAAATCACATAAAAAAGTTTGATGAAGAAATTTATAAATCAAAACTACTTAAATATATTCAAGAAAAATGAAACTAATGAAAAAAATATCCCGTTTTAAAAACAAACCTCTAGAAAATCTTATTTTCTTTGTTACAAGCAAATGTCCCTTGAATTGTAAACATTGTTTTTATAGAGCTGAATTAAACAAAAAGATTAATGAACTTTCCTTAAATGAAATAGAAAAAATAGCAAAAAACCTTCCTCACTTAAAACATGTCCAGTTATCAGGAGGAGAACCATTTGTAAGAAAAGATTTAACACAAGTAATAAAAATATTTCAAAAATATGGTGTGAAAAAAATTGGAATTCCTACTAATGGATTTTTTACTTCGCTTGTTGTTAAAAAATGTAAGGAAATAAAAAAATTAGGAATTGATTTTTCTATAAATGTCTCTATAGACGGATTTAAACCACTACATAATAAAATTCGTGGAAAACCTTGTTTTGATAAGGCAATTGAAACTTTTAAACAATTAAAAAAATTAGGAATTGAAACCGGCTTTAATGTATCTTTAAGCAAATTAAATTATTCTTCATATCTTGATTTATTAAAATATCTAAAAAGTTTAAATCCTGATTATATAAATGTGATAATAGTTAGAGCTAAACCAGATATTCAAATAACTGCTGAACAATTTAAAAAAATAAAACCAGAAATAGAATCACTAACTTTAAAATATAAAAATAAATTTTATAAAACAAGGCAAAAAATGTTGAATAATATCTATTTAGATATATTAAAAGGAAAAACTCTCCCTTTTCAGTGTTTGGCAGGAAAAATAATAGCTGTATTAGAACCAGATGGACAGGTAAGAAGTTGTGAAATGAGAAAAAAGTTAGGAAATGCAAGAGATTATAATTATAATATAAATAAAATTTTACAAAAAGATAATATTCCAAAAAATTGCACCTGTATCCACTCTTGTTTTATCTCTCCTTCAATGAGTTATAATTTAAAATGGCTAACCAAAAACATCTTATATCAGTATGTATAATTTCACATCCAGATGAAAATTTAGATGCCTGTTTAGAATCTTTAAAGCAACAAAGTTATAATAAAAAACAGATAATTGTTCAAAAAAGAATAGGTAGATTTTCTGAGCTAAGAAACCAGATTATTGAAAAAGCAAAAGGAGATATAATAGCCTTCATAGATGCAGATTGTAAAGCAGAAAAACACTGGTTAGAAGAAATTAATAATATTTTTCAAGATTCATCAATTATAGGAGTTTTTGGAAAAGTTCCTTATGAATTAAAAGGAAAAGTTCCTTCTATATCTACAAGAATAATCAATAATGAAGGGCAGGGAGTATTAACTGCTAATGCGGCATTTAAAGCTGATATCTTAAAAAAAGTAAAATTTGATGAATCAATTAATTCTGGAGAAGATAAAGCCATACATAAAAGATTAGAAAACCATGGCAAAGTTATTTATTCTGACACCCCAATTGTTTTCCACACTTACCAAACCTGGAATTTTAAATCAATAATCAATCATTCAAAAAAATATATTGATTTATTAAAATTAAATGAAATTTACTCTGTTCCTATATCAAAAAAAGGTATTTTTGTATGGCCAGAACACTATCTAATAATTATTTTTCCACCACTAGTTCTTTTACTAAACTCTGTCAGAAGTTTTTATGATTTGAAAATAGCTTTAGGAAACTATATTGAAAAATTATACGCTCGTCTTCTTATCTGGAAGTATGCTATAAAAAACAAAAAACTTATTTTCTAATTAAAGATTTCACTAATTCTATATCCTCTCTCTTTACACCCTTAATTAAAAACAAAACAGAAAAATAAGTTAAAATCCCTATAAAAATTAGTCCTATTCCTAACAATAATGTCATATCATTAATTAAACTTAATAGATAAAACAAAATACAAGCCATAATTATTCCTGAAAATAAAGGTTTTAAAAAATTTAATCTTAACTTGATTTTTAACTTCTCTCTTAATTTTCTTGATAAAATCAAAACAAAAACTAAATTACTAATTCCAGTAGCAATTCCTGCTCCAACAGTTGAGGCATTTTGTGAGATTTTCAAAAACTGGCTTATTAAAACAAGGTTTAAAATAACATTTAGTATAGAAACAAAAATAACTGGCTTAATATAATACTCTGGTTTTCCTCTAGCATCAAACAAAGATACAAAAATCTGAATTACAGGGACAATCATAACTATAAAAGACAACACCATTAAAGAATAAAAAGCTTGCAAATACTGAATTCCAAATAAAATCTTGATAAAATACCTAGATAAAACTAAAACCCCAAAAAAAGAGGGTATTGTAATAATCATTAAATAATGAATAACTTTGTTAAGAGAAGGTTCTAATGATTTTTTCTTAAACTGAGTAAAATAAGGCAATAAAACCTGTGCAAATGCAAAAAAAGCAACAACACCAGTCATTAAAGAAAATGAAACCTTATAAAACCCGACAAATTCAGGCTTAACAAAAATTCCTAACATTAAAATATCAATATATGAAAAAAATACAAAAGAGATTCCTCCTAAAACTAAAAAACTAAAAAATTTAATAACATTTTTCTTATTTATTTTTTCTTTAGATTTTTCAAATATCTCTGGTTTTATTTTTTTAAGATAATATAAAGAAAATAATAAAGCAAAAGAAGAAGCAAAAATTGATGCAAAAATTGCTCCTACAACTTTATAACTTTCTGAAATTAAATAAAAAATTGCAATAACTAATCCAATTTTAATAATCCCTGAAAACAATTCTTTAAATGTAACATAATTAACTTTTTTTAATGAAAAAAATATAGCATTAAAAAATCTCTCAAATGAAAAAATAAAAATATAAAATCCAGCAATAATTAATGCAGGAAATAATTCTATATGCCTAAATACATAAACTGAAAAAGGATAAGACAATATAAAGAAGATAATAGTAACAAAAATAACTACTAAAACTTTTATTTTAAAAATATATCTAAAGTAACTTGATAATTTTGTTTTTTTATTTTTAAGATAAAAAGAAAGATATCTATTCAGAGTTTTATCAATTCCTATGGTTGTAAATGTTATAAAAAAACTTGCCAAAGTCATTGCCAAAGTGTAAATTCCATATCCCTCTGGCATTAACAATCTTGCTACAATTATAGTAAAAACAAGGGCTCCTCCCTTGCCTGCTATTTTTGAAAAAAAATTCCACATACTATTTTCAGCAACTTCTTTTCTTAATTTTGTCATTTTCTCTATTTTTTACTCTACCTTAAGGATTTTCTTGTTTTTATTTCTTATTAAAGTATAAATTAAAGACATTTTAATAACTGGGTTATCTTTATGATAAATCATATGAATATAATCTAAACATAAATGAAATAAAAATCCTAGAGCAATAAATAAAAATATCTTATAAAAGTAAGATAAAATTAATAAGCTAAAAATAATTTCAAAATAATGGAAGATAACTATATCTGCCTTATATTTTTTTCTTTTATCTGGACTTAAGCTAACCCATTTTTTGCCTTTTTTATAAAAATACTGGTAAGCCTTTTTTAAACTTAAATCTTTTTTCTTGAAAACTCTATTAATATAATGGTCTGCATCAATTAAAAAACTGGAAAAAAAGAAAACTAAAATAAATAAATAATTTATTCCAAAAAAATATAAAATTAAAGAAGCAACTAATCCTAATAAGATATGATATTTAGGCAACATTTTTCTTCTTGTTTTTCTGATTTATTTTTTATTTTTCTTGCTATAACAAAGATTATTTGTTTTTTATTCTTATTGATTAACTAACTAAACTCAATACTCCTTTTTGAATTAAAAATAGGGACACTAATCCTACTGCAAAAAAAGGAAGAGAAAATTCAAATGAAATGAAAATGATTATAGCAGAAGTTACATCTAATATGCTTGCTATATCTCCTGATGACAAAAATATCGCACCTTTTCCCAATAAATAAAAACAAATAACAAGCAACAATTCCTGTCCAGGAATATTAAACAAAGATAGCCAAAAAATAAAACCAGATAAGAAATCAAAAATTCCAAAAATTTTGATAATCATTTATCCCTCAATTTTCTTTAACAAGTCAGCAAACGCAGGTCTTGTAATTAGTACACCTGCAGTAATACCAATTATAGTTGTAACAGCAAATCCTCTTAACAATCCTGCTCCTGCCCAGTAAATAGGAATTAAAGCAGCTAAACTTGTAAAATAAGCTCCTATTATAATAGATAAAGCTCTTTTAATTTTTTGAACAATTCCTTTTTCTTTTCCTTTTGATTCATCAATCAAAATAATCTGTTGGTCCACTCCTGTACCAATAACTGTTAATATTCCGGCTATACTTGCTAAATCTAAATTCCATCCAATTAAGGCAGCAACTCCTAAGATAATAATAATCTCAGAAAAAGCAGTAAACAATAAAGCAAGAGAAGATTTTAATCTCCTATATCTAATCATAACAATTAAAGAAACAGCTAATAAAGAAGCCACTCCTGCTAATAATAAATAATTTATAAATTGTTTTCCCAAAACAGGAGAAATAGTATCTAACTTAACTATCTCTAATTTATAAGGCAAACTTCCTGTAATCAAAACTGTCTGCAATTTATTCATATCTGCTACTGCCTGATTATAAGCCTGTTCCTGATTTGTTCCTTGTCCTGAACCAGAAATAGAAATCTGGGTTGTTACTCTCCCTTTTAAATTTTCAGAAATTAACAATGAATCCACTTTCTCATCATCTAAATATAAATCTAATTTTTTTTCTAAATATCTCCCCTGCCCTGTTGTTGTATTAACTGATAGATTTTCAGTTATTTTGGCATGTTTTTCAGCTGCCTGTTCAGATAAATAAATAGTAAAACTAAATTGGCATACATATCCTTCCTCTGTCTGAGAACACCTCTCAATTCTGGCACAAGTAGCATCATTTCTACATACTGAAGTAATATCTTTTTCTCCCCCTCTAAAAACTGTCTCATCTCCTATTTTTGCCTCAAATTTTCCTTGCTCTCCTACTAATTCTTCCAGCTCATCTGGAGTTGCTCCTGCAATTTCAACTAACATAAAATTATTTCCTTCTAAATCTGTTATCGGCCTTATATTAACATCACTCAATCCATAAATATTAAATCTTTGTTCTGTAACAGAAATTAAATCTGAAATTTGGGAAGAAGATAAAGACACATTTTCAGGCTTAACTAAGGCTCTTGCTCCTCCAGATAAATCCAACCCTGTTTTTATTCTTGTTTTAGGGATTTCACCTACAACTATCTCTGGACTTTTATCTGTAAAAGCAATTATCTCTTGTTCTTTTGTCTGAAAAATAATCTTAGTAAAATTATCTTGTTGAAAATATATTTCCGAAATTATTTTAGTATAGTCTTCTACACTTTTTACCTCCTGATTATTAATCCCTTTAATTATCATTTCTTGCCTTAATCCCTCATTAAATAATGTTGAATTTTTCTCAACACTTTTCACAACAACTCCTGATTCAAAACTAGGAGATATTGCCAATAAAGATAAAGCCAAAGCTATAATTAAAATCCACAGTCTTAATCCTATTTTTTTCATTTTCTTAAATTTTAATTTATTCCTTTTTTCTCAGCATACCATTTTAATATTCCTAAATTCACAAACCAAGTATTCATTAAATCAAAACTTAATCCTATTGCCAAGATAGTAAATAACTGGGCAAGAGCATTAGAAAGTGAACTTATTATCAACAAAGAGATTATAACTGCTGTCAATGATGTTAAAGTCATTGTTATTCCTGTTTTAAATGCTGAAAATATTCTCTCATTCAAACTTCCTTCTCTTCTTTTCAAAATTTTAGTAGTCAGTAAAATGTCTGAATCAACAGAATACCCGATTAACATTAAAAAAGCCACAATTCCGGCCGAAGAAACTTTTATTTCAAGAAAATTAACTAAAGCAAGAGCCATAACAATATCAGAAAATGCTGATAAAACTACTGCTAAACTTGGTATAAATGTTCTGAAAATAATGAAAACCACTATTGACATCAAAATAAAAGCAATAATTATTGCTATTCTTAACTGTCTATAAAATCCCTCTCCAATTGAACTTCCTGTAAATTCTACAGAAGAATTTTCTTGAGTTAACCCATATCCTAAATAATTTTCTAAATTTCCTTTAATTATCTCTGGCTCTTCTGCAACCTCTACAATAAATGCCTGTTGCTGTCTTGTCCTTAAATCACTTATCTCTCTAACACTAAAATCTTCAAAATGATTTGAAAGAAAGTCTTTTAATTCTTGCAGATTAGTTTGATTAAATACAGTTATTGTAGTTCCTCCTCTTAAACTAATATCTCTTTTTATTAACTCTCCTGTATCTCGATAAAAACTAAAAACATAAGTTAAAGATAAAATTAATAGCAGGGCTGGAACTATCATTAATATTTTGTAACTTTTATCATGCCAATTTTTTTCTGTCATTTTATTTAAAATGCGCCGAATGGGATTCGAACCCATGTCAACAGCTTGGAAGGCTGTGATCCTGCCACTAGACTACCGGCGCCAAGCTTATTGATCAGAAAATTTTCTTACTAATTATAACTGATCAATGAGCGAGTTATATATTTATATAGAAAAAAATGTGTTTTAAAGGTTTTCTTTTTCCAGTTTTTTATTCTTATCCTCAATTTTCAATAACTCTTTTGTTTTAACAGCTATCCATTCTCTATGTAATATTAAATGAAGTAAAACAAACAATATTAAAATTATCCCGCTCCAATCATGAATTTTAGAAAAAACCTGAATTAAAGAAGATTGCCACTCTAATCCTAAATAATTCATAACTTCCCTTAATTTAATTATCCCAGTTACAGACACAACTAAAAAACTAATTCCAAGAATAACATCAATCCAGTAATTTACATCATCTTTTTCCATGTCTATATTAACTATTCTCAATATTAAAACCTTTTGAAACGCGCCTGGAAGGACTTGAACCTTCGACACCAAGCTTAGGAAGCTTGTGCTCTATCCAACTGAGCTACAGGCGCTTACTATAAAAATTTACAAAAACTTCAAGAACTAACAAGTTAAAAAACCTATCTTTTTAAAAAATGAAATATTTTCTTCTTTTGTTTTTTTTCTGGTTTTTTTCTTGTTTTAAAGAAAATAACTCCTATATTATATGCTTGGCAAGATTTTGCCTGAACTAAATCAGCTGTTATCAATATAGCCTTCTTTTTGCTTGTTGTCTCTCTAATCATTGAATCGATTTCTCCTGATTTTGCAAACCTAATTTCATGCAATCCTGGCCTTTTTCCTGAAAATTCAACCTTAATATCCTTATAATTATGTAATCTTGCTACCTGTTCTAATCCAATAAATCCCTCTTGTTTTCCTTTATTTGCCAGGTTTTCTAATTCAGCCATAACTGCATTAGGAACAATTATTTTTCCCTTTAATCCTTTTCTTTTCAATTTTGGAACAACTTTATTTATCACAGCAGAAGTATCAATCACATAATTTTTTCTTATCTTACTAATCTTATATGTATTTAAACTCCTCCTTGCCCTTTTCTTAATCTCTCCTGTATTAATATAATCTTTTTTTGTTCTGGTTTTTTTTCTGCTTGATTTTTTATATGCCTTTCTTAACATATTGATATTAAGAAAACTTATGTTTTAAATGTTTCAATTCTTCTGAATTTAATGGATTTTTATATAACTCATTAACTAACCATAATCCGGATTTTCTGATTTTCTGTTTAGAAGAAAATCTTCCCAGCCATTTCTTACTAGGAAAACATTCCTTACATAATGAAATTGTAGATATTAATTTTTTCTCTATATCTAATCTTCTCTCTTTATTATTTTCAGGAATAATTATAAAAGAAAAATTATTCTGAATATAACTTGAAACCTGGTTTTCTATCTTTTCTTGTTTTTCTTTATCAACTAAATGAGAAAAATTTTCTCTTGCTTTTTTTGTAGTTAAATCTATCTCCCAAATATCTAAATAAGGGTTTTTACTTTTATTTAATAATGCTCTTCCAATGTTTTTTCTAAATATACTCCTATCTTTATTTTTATTAATAAAATGTTGTCTTAATCTTGATTTTAACTGATTTTGCCCTGTATGTGTTCCTACTCTTACTATCCTATCTTTATTATGGGCTTTTTCATTTTTTTCAAACAAAACATATATGCCATTTTCAGGAATTTCTTTATAATTAAATGGGAAATAAAACCTCTTTAAATTATTAAAAAAATTATGAACCTCTTTACAAATATTTTTTGTATTTTGTTTTAAAAATTTAAGTTGCTTTCCTATCCCTAAGCCTTTTAATGGAATTTTATAATCTTTAATGTATGAAATTAAAAACTCTCTGTATTTTTCACCACATAAAAAAATAAATTCATCATTTTCTAAATCTGTTTTTTCTTGTAATTGTAATAAAACCTTTTTACCCCATTTTTCCCTCTCTTGTTTACTCATATTATTTAAACTTAAGTTATATGGCCCTATCTCCTCATCTAATTCTAATAACCCATATTTTGCAGAAACCACAAATATTTTATCTGGATTTAATTTTTCAGCATAGTTTAAATTTGATTTAAAATAATCAGAAATATAAAGATTTTGAGCTTTTTGTTTTTTATCTGATTTTTTACTTGCACAAGATAATAATACTATCTTCATAAAATCTCTAAAAGATAGAATGTTTTAAATCTAACTCTTAATAACCTTTTTATACTCTTTACTTTTATTAAATTTAGCAGGAGTGCCGGAGTGGACAAACGGGATAGGTTTAGGTGAGATGTTATGAAAGCAAAATAAAAATAAACAAACTTTCATGCTCTCGAAAACACCTATTGGCTTAGTGCCTACCAAGGTTCGAATCCTTGCTCCTGCATACCTTACTTAAACAAGGATGAGAACTTTAGTGAGAATCACTTAAACTTGGAAAAGTTTAAGTTCCCAAGAATCTATGATTGTTGAGGACTTGCTCCTGCATACCTTACTTAAACAAGGATGAGAACTTTAGTGAGAATCACTTAAACTTGAATTTAAAATGAAAAAACTAAAAAAATGTAAGAAATGTGGAAAATATACCTTAAAACAAAAACATTGTAAAGAAAAAACTTCTGAAATTTCTTATAAATATTTAGAAATTAACAAAACAAGAAAAAATTAAAATAATCTTTCCTGTTTTTCACCTATATCTAATTCCCCATACTCCCCATCATAACCCGGCTTAATTTTTATCTTATTATTCCTATTTTTAATAATCAAATCAGCTAACAAATTATCATTAGGAACAACTTTTAAAATTTCTTCTTTACTCGCATTTAATAAAATATTAAACTCATTTCCAAAATTATCAATTAACTGATTATAGGTATTCCAGGTTTTTTTAGTAGATAGTGAAGAAGCTTTTGATACTGCAATTAACTCATGTAAGGGGATTAGTTCATAAACTTTTTTCTTAACTTCTGATTTTTGATCTGCTAACTCTTCAACTCTATAATCAACTCCAACTGTTAATGGCTTTCCACATTTAGGACACATTCCCTTTAATTTCTTGGTTTCAGAAGGAGAACAAGAAAAATTGCATTTTCTATGCCCATCAAAATGATATCTCCCATAACTAGGATAAGTTTCTATAGTGCCTAAAAAAGAATTTTCTCTTATCTGTTTGATAATATCTTTATAATTTAATTTATTTTTATTTTCTAGATTAAATATTGTAGACTCTCTTCCTATACGCCAAGGCCAAAAACTATGCAAATCAGAAGATGAAATAATTGATTTAGAATTTAAAAAACTAAATTTCCTTAACATCTCAATATCTGCTGATATTCCAGATTCAACTGCATTTATCTCTTTTGTTTTTTCCTGAAAACACTCTTTCAAAGAATTAAAGCCCCCTTTACTCCCAAATATGCCAAACCAAGGAGTCATACAATTATGTACTGCTAAATTTTCTGTTAAATAAGAACTATCTTGTTTTACTTCTAAATTATAAACTTCCCCCTTATAATTTTTTTTGTTTATTTCAATAATTGGTAAATAAATAAATTTCTCATCTATCCACCCTCTCCTTCTGCTTATTTTAGTTTTAAATTTCTTAAACTCTGAATACTTAAATAAATCCTCCCATCCTTCAAAAGAACACAAAAATCTAAAATAATAACAATTTTTATTTGCTTTAATATATCTCCCTTTAATAAATGAAGGTTTCTTTTTTCTAATTTTTTTTATATTTTTAGTGCTCATCATATCAATTGAAGGAATAATCCCTAATTTAATAAAAAGATTCTTGAATTGATTCATTAAATAAACAGAAGTAGTTACACCCTTATCCCCTCTCCACCACCCAAGTATTAATTGTTCTATCTTACTCTTTGGAAGATTTATCATCCAGGCAGGTATTTTTTTAGTATGTGATCTATATGTATCTCCTTTATAAAAATATTTAAAAAATTCATATAGGATCTTGGAATAAATTAATAAAGAAATCCCTTTGGAATCTTCTTTAACTTCTTTTATTCTTAAATATTTTCCAAAAATCTCAAATAGAGTCTTTTTTAAATCATCCAGATATTTTTTTTCATTTTCATTAAAACTAAACCCAACATGATTTTTAGATATATCCCCCTCTGCAAGATAATACCCAATTAGTCTGCAAAAATTTTGTGAAATAAAAATTTTCTTTTTAATAGGTATATTTTTTAAAAATATCTTTGCATTCCTAGGTTTAATAAATTCTTTTTCTGCATAAAAATTTTTTAAAAACTTGGATAAATCTAATTTATCAAGATTTTTAGTATATCTCTTTCTTGGATATAATACAATATCTCCTTTTTCTAAGTCTTTAACCTGTATCCAATCAGGAGAATAATTTTCAAATGCTCTTATCTTGCAATTTCTTCTTATATACCTACAAGAGGGCTTACATATTGTATGAGGAACATTTTTACAATTTTTATAGCTTTTAATTGCATATATAGGGTGCTCCGGAGTAAACCATGCTCCAATTTTGAGGCATGAGGGCACAATTTCAAGAATTTTCCCAAAATATTTTCTCTTATAAACCTCTTCTACCTTTCTACATCTCCCCTTATGTGTTAATACTTTATCTCCTTTTTTAATTTCTCTTATTTCCTTTACAGAATTTTGTGTATTGATTTTAGAATCCGGGAGTAAACAATGAGCTGGAATAATCTCTATATCTTTACTTATTTTTTTCAGTTCATCAACTAATTCAACAGAAGAAAATCCAAAAATAGGCCTTCCATCATAATCAATTCTCCCTTTTGATTTTAAAAAATCAGTTACTTTATCTCCTTCTTCTTTTCCAGGACATAAAATCACATGATGAATTCTTCTTCCTTTTCCATCTTGGGTGTATATTAATGATATCTCTGTCTGAAGAATAAAAGGAAATCCTGTTTTAGAATATAAAATCCCTTTTCTTTCCTCTAACTCATTAACTTCTTTACTCCACTCTGGATGTTGAAAGTCCCCTGTTCCCAATAATTCCACACCTTTAATTTTAGCATATTTTTCCAGATTTTCTAAATCTAATTTATTTGAAGTTGCTCTTGAAAACCTAGAATGAACATGCAAATCAGCAATAATACTCTCCATACCTTACAAAAAATAACAACATTTAAATATCTATTTATAAAATTAAAAATATTAAAATGACACAACAATCATTAGTTATAATAAAACCAGACGGATTAATTAAAAGCTTAACTGGAAATATAATCTCTGTCTTATCAGAAACTAAACTAAAAATAGTTGCAGCTAAAGTTTTAAAAGTTCCAAGAGAACTAGCAGAAGAACACTATAAACATCTAGAAAAAGAAAAAGGTGAAAAAATATTTCAAAATGTTATTGACTATATTATGGGGAAATATCATACTGACAGAGTTCTTGCTTTAGTTTATCATGGAGAAGATTGTATTGAAAAAATTAGAAACATAGTTGGATTAACAAACCCAGAAGATGCACATCCAGTCTCAATAAGAGGAAAATACGGAAGAATAAACTCCAAAACAGATGTTTTTGAAAATGTTATCCATGCCTCAGATTCAGAACAAACAGCTGAAAAAGAAATTAAGTTATGGTTTTCTCCTTCAGAACTATCTGAAATAATTTATCCTGCTAAAACAAAAAAACAAGAACAAGAAAAATTAGTTTGGAAATAATTATTCCTTTATCTCCTCATCTCTTATTCCTGCCTTAGTTAAAAAGAATGCACACTCATTATCAGGCAAATTTGGACTATCAATTAATTTAGCAACTCTTGAACCTTTTTTACCTCTTCTTAAATACATTCTATAAGTAGAATTATGAACCACAAAACCATTGGCTATATAATTCTCATTTTCAGGAACAGAAAAATCATAAAATCTTTCCTTTTTATTCTCTTCAATTTTTATTTCTCTTATTTTCTCAAAACTCAAATCAGAATTCAATAATTTTGAAATAAAATTAATTTTCTGCTTTACTTGCCTATCTTTAATTTCCCTATTCATTAAAAATTTAAATGCTTTTTGTAATTCTCTCTTATTAACCCAAACATATTTTTCTGGCCTGTGTTTAATTACTGAATAAGGTTTTAATCCCACTCTTTTTAACAAATCTACTAATTCTTTTCTTTTAACAGGCATCATCTCCTTAATATAAGTTTCATCATAATATCTTACCCATCTTAATAACTGATTTTGTTTATCTCTGGCTGTAAAACCTATTTTTAAATAACCTAAAACTTCTCTTGAATTTAATCTCAATATACTCATATTTTTTCTGCCTATATCAAATTTAATTGTAGATTTAATTCCAACCCTTAATAAAAACAACTGTAAATATCTTAATATTTTTTTATCTTTATTAGATATTGTTATCATCGCCCTATCTTTATTAATATGTCCCTCAGCATCAACAAAACCCCTGATAAATCCTGCTATAACTTCTTTTTTTGATTTACCAATATAATCATAAATATTTTTAAAAATTAATTTAACAAAATTCTTTATTTCTTTTGAATTTATGTTCAAAGTATAACAATTTTTATTTTTCATCTTGGATATTTTTCCTTTCCTTCCAAACTCTTTTTCAAACAAAAAATTATAGTTTTCTAAAATTTCTTTTCTTTCATCTCTAAATCTCAAACTTCTATTTTCAAAATTTCCATCACCCACAAAATATCCACAAATCTGAGCCAAACCAGGAGTCATCATTTGTGGTAAAACTAAATTCTGATGTTTATATGTATAACAAGGCATTTGTGTTATCAATCCAAAATTTTTTTGTAAATTATTTATTACATTAACATAAGTTGGATAATTCTGATTTAAAACTCTCCTAAACTGTCTAGGAGTTATTCCTATATTTTGACATATTTGTTCTCTTGTAATCCCTTTTTGTTTCAATTTTTCTTTAATTTCTAAAGCCGATTCTTGGGAAATCTTTCCTAATTTCTTTACCCTTGTAAATGGCAATTTCTGCTCTTCTCCTTTTATCTCCACTTTCCCTGCCTGCACAACAAAATCACCTTTTTTTAAATCTTTAGCTTCCTTTTCTGTTATGGAAAAATTTTCTATTGTAAAAAATCTATGTAAAGGAGAACATTTAATCTGGTTATTTGTCTTAATTTTGTATTTTTTCTTCACATCAGGATTAATAAAAACTGTTTCTGAATCTGCCTTTTCTAATTTCATCTCTTTAAAACTACTTGAAATTACTTTCTCCTGTTTCATGTCTTTAATTGTTTTTATGCTTCCATCTCCCAACTGAATTAAAGAATCTCCTGTTAAACAAGCATGCCCAACTATATTCCCTCCTATTGCTGTTGTTGGATCTCCGAACATAACAGCTGGATTAGACATAACCTGATTAGTAACATATATAGCAATATTATACTGTTCAGCTAACATAACTAAATCATGAATATACCTATTTAATGTCTGCTGTCTTTCTGCCAAGGTTCCTCTTCCAGAATATTCTGCCCTAAAATGTGCTGTTAAAGAATCAACTACAACTAATTTTATTGGTTCTCCTTCCTTAATCATATCTTTAATTTTATCAACTAGCAACATCTGATGACTTGAATTAAAGGCACGAGCAACAAAAATGTTTTTCAAAACTTTTTCAGAATTTGCTCCTAATTCTTCTGCAATTTCCTTAATCCTTGCTGGTCTAAATGTCCCTTCAGTATCAATTAAAACTGCCTTTCCATTAGCTCCTCCTTTTTCTATCGGTAATTGAACATTAACTGCAAGAGTAAATCCTAACTGTGAATTATGCATTAAAGTGGGCATATTCCCTCCAATAAAACTATGTCCTTCTGGAACAACGAAATCATAAACATAGTCATTATAATCTACCTCCTTTATACTCTCAATAATATCCCAATTAAACATCCTTATCTCAGAAATTATTTCAAGTGCGAGATAAATTGCATCTATTCTAGTCCTTAATTCATTAATAATTAGGTTTTTTAATAATTCTGATTTGTTTTGAGGGAGTTTTCTTAAATAATAATTTCTTATACTGTTCTTTTTCAATCCAAGTTTATCTGACAAAGAATTAAAGGCAAAAGGAAGTTTAGGATAAACCTTTTTCAATAATTCAGTATCTAATTTATTTTTAAGTGAGTTTAAAATTTCTAAAAAGCAGTTTTTTTGTTCTTCAAATACTTTTTCTATTTTATCAAGTGTTTTGCTATTTATTGCTTTTCCTCTATATTGATTAATTAAATTTGCATAAATTGTTTCTTCCATATTCCTTTTTCCTACTTGTTTTCTGATTTGCCCCCTATTCCCTCCCAAACTCTCCCTATATAATTCAGAAATAAAAGATATTATTTTTTGAGGGTATCCGTAACTGCTATTTAAGGGGTTACAACTAAAGTTTTTTGCCTTAAATAAAATATTTTTTATCCTTGTCCTATCCTCTCCAGAAATTCTCACCACATAGAATAATTTATTATCAACAATTTTATTTTTAATACTAGATGCAATCCCAAGTCTTAACAACAAATAACTAATTTGGGTTGCTAACTTTTTACTTTTAGTAGTTGCTGAAACATCTGTTTTTGCAACCTCACCATCCCCATCAAGATATCCTCCTAAAAAAGAGCCAATAACTTTTTTATTTGAAAGAAAAATTGCTTCAGGAATAAACTTATTTGCGGCAATGCATTTATCTAAATCCTTCATCATATTTCTTGTATCCTTTCTTAACAAAATACAATAACAGATATTTTCTTTTTTTATTGCTCTGACTGTAGGGCAATATCCGAACTTATTTTTTATATAATCACAAACCCAATCTTTAATTTTTCTATTTCCTGTTGTTAATGAAAAAGGGTTACTGGTTCCTTCTGCTACAAATAATCCCAAAAAATAAGCATCATCTTCACTATATCCCTTTTCTGTTTCTAATTCAATTTTTTTTGGACATGCTATTAAATCTCCTTTTTCCAAATCCCCTGTTTTTTTCCAATTCAAACCATCATCAAAACTCATCAATTTATGCTTTCCAGTTACTTTTAAAACTCTGCCTCTTTTTGTTTTAACAACAAAAAGTTTCTTCACCTTTTCTTTATATAAATTTTCAGCCCTTACTACCTGAAATTTTCCATCTACCCAACTCAAAACTTTGATAGTATTAACAGGCACAACATATCCCTCTTCAAACTTAAATTCAGAATTGTTCTTCTTGTATTTTTCATAAGTTTTTTCTATTTGTTCAACATGCATTCTTGTATCATTAAAATAACAAACATTTGTGTCCTTACTAACACATTTTCCTGAACCATAAGCTCCAAATGCCTCTGTTATTGCCCTTGTCTCTACCCCTTTTCCTCCTAATAATTCATCCATATTTTTGCTTCCTGTTGCAATAAATCTTGTCTCTTTTCTTTTTCTTGCATATTCAATACCATCTTGAAATCCTAACTCTAACATATTTCTGGCTGCCTGTATTGCTTTTCTTGCAACTCCCTCACTTACCCCAGCTATATCAGAAAGCTTAGCAGGAGAAGAAACAGCCAGCCCCATTAAATCATAAATTCCTGCATTTTCAAGTTTAGAAGCTACTGCTGGTCCAATTCCAGGCAAGTCAGTTAATCCCTGTTCTTTTTCCTCTGCTTCTTGTTCTTTTTTTGCCATTTTTCCTCTTAAAATAAGACTCTTGAAAATTAGTTAATTATTCATAAACTTCTTCTTTTATAAATATTATTTATCTGTAAGATATACTTTTCAGGACATAAAACCCTCTAAAGAAAAAATAACCAACACAAAATCAATTAAAACAAGAAAAACAAAAATACTTGTCTCTTTTAATCCTCCTGTCTTTACTGTCCAACTAGATTTTCCCTTATACGGCCAAAAAGGTTTTATTCCTTCCACAGTAAAAGAGTCAGCAAACAAATGTAATCCATATCCAAGAAAAAAAGGAAGTGTAGCAACAGGAATAAAAAAAGCTAAAATAAAACTCACTAAAATACAAAAAGAAAAACTATGAAATAATCCTCTATGTTGGGTAAAATTTTGTAAAAATCTAAATCCTTTATGTTTTCCCAAGGTTGAAAAAGGAATATCAATATCTGGTAAAAAGGTGGATAATAAGGCCACTGAAATAAACACAAATTCAGAGGAAATATGAGGCAAAAATAATAGTATGGCCAAAAAAGTTATTGCTAAATGAGTTCTTATCATCATATTTTAAAATACCTCTTATTTTATAATGTTTGAAAACCCTCAAAAATCTTTGATTTTTGAATGTTTTTAATTTTTATTTTTCTAAAACTTCTATCAATTTCTCAACATCAATACTTTCAACACTATTTATAATAAATTCAGGATTATTAAATAATTTATTTTGAGTTGCTCTTCCTGAAAAAATCATCTCTTTTCCTAATATCTCTTGTTTTTTATCTGGAAAATTTTCTTCTAAATCTTCTTGTTTTAACCCTAAATTTTCAATTTGCTCTGAAAAAATTACAGCCCTTATATTTTCACTTCCATCATCTAAAACAAGATTCATTAAAGCTCTTTTATTTGGAACTACTTTTCCATGTTCCTGACAAACATATCCTTCTCCATCATTAACTGCTTTTTTTCCACATTCAGAACAAACATAAAAAAATCTTGGTTCAAAAACCTGGACTATAACAGCCCTTACCTTAAAATTTCCTCCTATGTTAAATTCAGATATTTTCTTTTCAACTGCTTCATTTCTTGTTTTTATATCTTCAATCACTTCAGATGACTTTTTTATATCAGAAAATCCAGATAAATGCAACTCACTATTTCTCAAACTTCCATTACTAATTTCAATAAAATCTCCTTCTTTTATCTGTTGCCTTTCAAATAACTCAATATGATTAGTATCCCATAAAACTGTTTTTATAATCCCTGTATCATCTGCTAAAAAAAGATTTGTCACTTTGCCTTTTCTACCATTTTTCTCAAATTCGTGAACAGGAAACAGTTTTATTATTTTTCCTAAAATATTAATCTTTTTCATTCCAGAAACTAACTCATTAACTTTCATTCTCTCTTTTTCAAAATTGATTCCTAGTTCAGATGCCACAATTTGGGCTGCTCCTTCTCTTGAAATTAATCCAGAAAGTTTTGCTCTTTTTGCTTCAACCAACCTATCTATCTCCTCTCTTTGTTTTCCTGAAGCCTTAGAAATTCTATCTGCAAGCTTTTCATAATTTTGAATCATTTTTATTAAAAACCAAACTATGTTTTTAAGTATTATTACAATAAAAAATAACATAAACATTTAAAAACACCTCTCTCTAAATTTTTTTATGGCCGTTGTAGCATTAAAATTAAAAATACTTCCTTCATCTCCAGATGCAGATTTAGAAGAATTAGAAGAAAAGCTAAAAGAAAATTTGGAAAAAGCAGGGGCAATTAAAGTTAATTCAGTGGAAAAAGAACCAATTGCTTTTGGATTAAACTCCTTGATTATAACTTTGGCATGGCCAGAAGAACAAGACACTGATAAAGCTGAACAAGCTTGTCAAATTGAAAATATCACCTCTGTCGAAATTTTAGATTATAGGCGAGCTGTTGGATGAGATAAACTACTTCTAAATTTAGCTTATTCTAAATTTACATTAATAATGAATTCAACAGGGAGCAGGGCTGTTGGATGAGATAAACTACTTCTAAATTTAGCTTATTCTAAATTTACATTAATAATGAATTCAACAGGGAGCAGGGCTGTTGGATGAGATAAACTACTTCTAAATTTACATTAATAATGAATTCAAAACTTTAATAAAAGCTTTTTCACTCTTACTCTTATGTTAACTGATGAACAAATTAAAAGCATAAAGCAACAAATAATAAATCAAATTGAAAACTGGAATCAACCAGATGAAAAGAAAAACCAGGCAATTTCTCAAATCAATGAAATGCCTTCTGAACAACTAGAAGAGTTTATTGTTAAAAATAATTTAATTAAAAAATCTCAACAACAAGAAACTCATGAACAAACCAAGAAACAAGAAACCCAGGCAAAAAAACAAGATGAACAACAAAATATGGAACAGTGCCCTTTTTGTTTAATATCTCAGGAAAAAATTCCTAGTTTTAAAATTCTTGAAAATCAGGAAAACATCGCTGTTTTAGAAATAAATCCTATAAGTAAAGGACATACTATAATTATTCCAAAAAACCATATTTCTATAGAAAATCTTCCTATCTCAACTTATGAATTAGTTAGAAATATGATAAAATTATTAAATCAAAAATTAAAACCAAATCAAATCCAGTTATCATCTGGAACAATCCAACAACATATTATTTTAAATATAATTCCTATTTTTGGAAATGAAACAGGAAAAAGAGAAAAAGAATCTCCAAAACAACTAAAGCAGTTGCAGGAACAACTAATTAAAAAAGAGTCTTTAGAAAACAAAGAAAATCAAATGCCCTCTACAAAACAAATATCTCCTCAAAATACTATTTCTAATCAAAAAAAATTAAAACCAAAAAATCAAGAAAGAATTCCAAAAGCTCCCAAAAGAATACCATAAATAAAACAATAAAATAAAAGCAATAAAAAAAGCAGGAACAAAAGGAATTCCCTGTTTTATTTTAATTTTTTTATCTTCTGCCTTGTTTTTTATTAATTTAGCTTCTTTTTCTGATAATCCTTCCCAGTTTGGATTAATAATTTTATTTCCAATCTTTACTTTTTCATAAAGCCAGTCCCCAATAGTAACATTCTTTCCCTTAACTGGTTTAATCATACAGCTTTCTTCTACACTTTTAGCATAAATAAACAAAAAAGGAAAAATTAAAATCAATAAAGAAATAATCCAGGAATTAGGAAAATAAAGAGCATAAGATAAACCAAAAACAAGAACAGAAAATACTATTCCCATCAAAACTAATACTTTTCCTTGCCTAAATCTCTTTTTAAAGTCCTTTACAAATCTTTTTTTATTTATCAAAACTAAAATAAAAGAGTATATTAGTCCATATAAACTTCCTACTAAAAGTAACAAAATAACAAAACCAAATAATAAAATTAAGTTAAAAGATAAAATTCCAGAAATAGGAATTACAGGCCCTATTCCCATTAATAATTTAGAATCTCCTCCTGCAAAAAATCTTGAATAATAAAAAACATAAGCTAAAACAAAATAAATTCCAAAACCCAACAAGCCAAACAAAAAAAAGTTAATTCCATTATACACTGAAAATAAAGCTCTAAAACCCAGGGCAAAAATAATCAAAGAAAAACTAATCCAATTTGGAATTTCTCTTTTCTTTAAATCACAAATACTGGCTACTAACAACCATATTCCTCCTAAAATAAGTAAAAACCACACTTCTTTCATTTTAAAAATAAAATCAAAAGCTTTATTAAACTTTTTATCCTGATTTTAAAAAGAGTAAAATGCCACATAAAGCTTTTAAAAATTATCTTTACTGGTCAGTTATAGCTCTTGCAATAATTGTATCTTTTTTTATAATAAAAGATTTTATTGTACCTATACTTTCTGCTTTTATCCTCGCATATTTGATTAAACCTGTTTATAAAATTATTTCAAAAAAACTTCCAAATAAAATCTCATCTATCTTGACTCTAATTTTATTAATTATTATTCTCTCAGTTCCTCTTTTTTTTCTATTTAAATCACTTATCTCCCAATTATCTTTTCTAATTTCTCAAGATAATCTTCCCACTTTAACTCATACTTTATCCAAATTAAATATTCCTGAAAATATTCTTGTCTATCTTCCTAATCTAATAGAAAATGTAACATCTTACTTTCTTTCTTTACTTTCATCTTTAATAACTTACACCCCCATACTACTTCTAAATATGATTGTAACTATTTTTCTTGCTTATTATTTTTTAATTGACTGGAATGAAATTTCAGATGAAATTGAATCTTATCTTCCTTTTAAAAACAATAAAAAAATTATCTCAGAATTAGATAAATCAGCTCATCAAATTGTTTACGGAACTTTCCTTATCTCTCTTCTTGAACTTATTATCTCTGCTTTGGCATTTTATTTTCTTGGAATAAACTTTTTTCTTATCTTATCCTTTCTTGTAGCAATTCTTGCTTTTATTCCTGCAATAGGCCCTATGTTGGTTTGGTTACCTCTTCTTATTATTGAACTTTTGCAAGGAAATTATCTTATATCCTTAGGAGTTTTAATAACTGGAATAATTTTAAGTTTTGGAATTGATATGTATTTAAGAGCAACAATAATTGGAGGAAAATCAAAAATTCATCCTGCAATAATATTAATAGGAATTTTAGGAGGAGTAAAATTATTTGGGATATTTGGTTTTATAATTGGACCATTACTATTATCATTTATAATTAACTTGATTAAACCAGTAGTTAAAAATTATTAAAAATATCTTACTTTTTCTCTGATTTTTTAATTTTAATATTCTGGCTTCTATATTTTCCGCCTTTTTTATAGGGGTTTTCTTTTTTCTTCTTATATTTATCTTTCTTTTTCTTTCTTTTTTCTCCTCTTTCTGGCATTTTTTCCTCTATTTGTTAATTTAATTTTAATATTTAAATTTCTTTTCATAATTCTTATGACTAAACCACTCTAAAATAACATTTAAAATAAGAACATCGTCTGCTTTAATAGTATATACTAATCTCCAAGAATTTGGAAGATCATATTTCCATAAATTAGAAATTTTATATTTTTTAATATACTCTTTTGGCCAAAGTTTTTTGGGAATTTTTATTCCAAAAGTAGGATTTTGTTTCAAATCTTTAATTGCTCTATTAATAAACTTGTATAATTTTTTATCTTCAAATTTTCCTGATTTTAAACTTTCAAAAGATTTTTCTTTATCTTTATTTACAAAAGTTACAAAAATATTTTTACTCATCTTAAATTTAATCCTTTTGAAATTAATTTTCTCACTCCTTCAGAATCCCAAATCCAGATTATACATCTTTCTTTATCAATAATTATTTTTCCTGACTCTTTTAAATAATCAAGAATAACTAAAAAAGTTTGATACATCATTTTTTTAGGAAGTTTCTTCCACAACTGATATTTCCCGCATTCTTGAGAATATTTTCTTATGGTTTTCTCTACCATCAAAATACTTTCTAAATTCGGGCTATGTAATATTTTTCTTTTTTGAATCATCTTATATAAATATATATAATAGGATATTTAAAGTTATCTTTTTTCAAATTTAATTTTAATTCCTATCTTAAAATTCAACAATCAACATTATCACAATTTATCTCACAATCTACTTGTTCCTGATTAACTAAATCTAAACAAGTTATATTCTCATTATTAATTTTATAAACTTCACAACAATAATCATATCTCATATTTAAATTACAATCATTTTCACACTGATTTATAGCTGTCTGCATATCTGATTCTTCATAACCTTTTATTGTACTCCAAAACTCTCTCCATCCCATACTAAAACCAACAATTAAAGCAATTAAAACCAGTATAGATAAAGTTATAATAACTAAAGTTGAAATCGCTAACTCAAATCCTCTTTTATCTTTTTTATTCATAAATAATTTAAGCAGAATTAGTTTTTAAAAGTTGAGTTTTTAATCTTCAACACAACATCTCTGGTTTTCTTTAATTGGTTTTAAATCTGACGATAATTTTTTACCTTCTTGAACTGTACCTTCTTTACAAATATCACTTTCTTCATCCTCTCCAGTGATATCTAAAACTTCTAAATCTCCTCCATCTACATTCCCTTTACATACTAAATCTCCACAAGTTTCTTTATCACAACTTAAATCACAATCTAAACTCAATATTTCTTGGTCTTTATTACAAGTTATTAATTTTGGTTCTTGGTCTTTATCAAATCTTACCTCTCTAACTCTGCAACAATAATCAAACTTTGCCTGAGTAGTACACGCATAACTACATGCCTGACTTATTGAATCAACATTTACAGGACTGAAATAACCAGTAATTTTACTCCACAAATTGCTCCATCCAGTTCCAAAACCTAAAGCAAGAACAACTAAAACAATTATAGCTAAAACTATTATAACTAATGTTGAGATAGTAAATTCAGCTCCTTTTTTGTCTCTTATTTTTATTTTTTTCATTTTATCCTAAATAATTCCCAATTAAAATCAGTACTAAAGATAATAAAGCTGTAATTGGAACTAATTTATATTTTTTAGTTATTAAAGGAATAAGATTTATAACTATTACTATTATTCCTATCACCACATTTTTAGTTATTAACATTCTTACAAATTTTGTATCCAGTTTATTAATATCTCGACAAAAACTCCTAAACCTGCTATAACTGCCCCTAATGAATTTTGCCCAAATAAATATAATATCCCCCCCCAATTAACAATATTCCTATAATCACTTGCAGAGAGTTTGCCTGTCCTTTTAATTTCATTTTTCCTCTTTTTCTTAATTTCTTTAAGTTTAGTTTACTTTTAAACTTTTTCTTTTTCT
>CAZBDY010000004.1:0-57410 GCA_964490795.1 Candidatus Woesearchaeota archaeon
TTCTTTAGAATAACTAATTTTCGGTTTTGAAAAATCTATTCCGGACAAAGCCTTTCAATCAAAAACCTTATTAACTTATTTTTTCTTTTATAATTATGATAAGAGATGAAAAAATAAGAGGTTATGCCTTGAAAAATGCTATCCAGTATGATGGAAAAGCCAAAGTAGAATCAGTTTTATCTGGATTGTTTCATGAAGGTTTGAAAAAATCAGAAGTTGGAAAAGTTATTGATGATGTGAAAATGGTTGTTTCTGAAGTAAATAAATTATCTAGAGAGGAGCAGAAAAAACAATATGAATTATATAAAGTTCAGGTAGATGAGAGAGATGAGAGAGAAGGATTGCCAGAATTACCTTTAACAAAAGAGCAGAAAAAAAAGGGAGTAAGAATGAGATTTGCACCTTCTGCTTCAGGTCCTCTTCATATAGGACATGTAATAACAGCTATGCCTTCTTCTTTATATGTAAGAAAATATAAAGGAAAATTTTATATTAGGATTGAAGATACTAATCCAGAAAATATTTTACCTGAGGCATATGATTTAATAAAACAAGATTGTGATTGGCTTTTTGATAAATTTGTTTTTCAAATTCAGTCAGACAGAATGAAATATTATTATCAGTATGCTGAAAAATTAATAAAAAAAGATAAAGCATATGTTTGTGTTTGTAGTCAAAAGAAAATTCAAAAATTAAGAAAAAAAGGTATTGAATGTTCTTGTCGTCAGTTTCCAGTAAAAGAACATTTAGAAAGATGGAAAAAGATGTTAGGGCATAAAAATCTTAAAAAAAGAGGATATAAACAAGGAAAAGCATTATTAAGATTTAAAGGAGATATGCAAGATAAAAATCCTGCCTTAAGAGATTTTCCTTTAGCAAGAATAAAAGAAACAGAGCATCCAAGGCAAGGAAAAAAGTATAGGGTATGGCCTTTAATGGATTTAGCTGTTTCAGTTGATGATATAAAAGAAAAAATGACTCATATTATTAGAGGAAAAGACCATAGAGATAATGCAAAAAGACAGGAAATGATTTTTCAGGTTTTCAAAAAAAAATATCCTTATACAAGATTTATTGGAAGATTACATTTTAAAGATTTAGAATTATCAACAAGCAAGATGAGAGAGGGAATTAAAAAAAAGAAATATAAGGGGTGGGATGATGAAAAATTATTAACAGTAAGAAGTTTAAAAAAACAAGGATATTCTCCTAAAGTTTTTGAATCTTTAGTTGAGCAAAGAGGTTTATCAGAAGTGGATAAAGTTATGAATAAAAAAGATTTTTTTCAGTTATTAAAAAATATTTAATAGTTAAATTTATATAACTCTTATCTTTAGTATAATTAAGAAAAGGAGGTAAAATGTATAGTAAAAAAGGTATTTCAGCTGTTGTAGTAACAATAATGATTGTGTTAGTTGCAATTGTTGCAGTAGCTATTTTCTGGGCAGCTTTAAGAGGACAGGTAGAAGGTGGAAGTGAAAGTATAGATATACAGGGACAGTGTATAAGTCTGGATTTACAAATTTCAGAAATTGATTCTAATGCAAATACAGTAACTGTTGAAAGAAAACCAGGAAAAGCAGATGGTTTTTCTGGAATAAAAGTTGTTGTTGATGGAACTTCAGAAGATTGTGAAGAAACTCCAGGAGAGTTAGAAAATGTTGATTGCAGTGTTGAAGTTGAAGAAGATAATGAAGTAGAAATTTATGGAGTTATTGGAGATACAATTTGTAGTTCACCAGCTGATTCAAAAATAGCATAAATTTATTTTTCTTTTTTTTATTTTATTTCAAATATTTACACATATAGTTTTTTTCTAGTTGATAACCTAATTTTCTATAATATTCTCTTACACCAACCCCAGAAATTACAGCTATTTTTTCAAGATTATATTTCTTTTTTTGTTTTTTAATAATTTTTTCAGCTTCTTTCATTAACCATTTTCCTAAACCTGTATGTTGTAAACTTGTTTTTGATTTTTTACCTATATCTAAAGATTTTCCATAAATATGTAGTTCTCTGATTATGGCAGAATTTTTCAATTCAGAAATAAATATTTGTTTTTGATTAGGAAATCTTAACCTTAATAACCCAAATAAAATATCTTGCTTGTTTGTTATTTGTAAAAATATTTCTTTTCCTTTTCCTGCCTTATATTCTGTTTTTTTTATTTTTAATTCTGTATTTATTTTTTCTTTAGTTTTTGTTGTTTTTATTCTGTTTAAATTAAATCCAATTTCTCTAAATCTTATCTCTTTTATCTTATTTTTCCCTTTTCTTAACTGTTTTTCTACTTCTGCTCTTAAATCAATTCTTTTAATTCCTGAAGTTAGATATGGGGGGGGGATTTCTCTCATAATTCTCATAACTCTACAATACTCAGGAACTTTTTTCATTATTTTAATTAAAAGAGATTTAGTTTGTTTTGTAGAATATGGTTTAAATTTTCCTTTTTGGTATACTTTTTCTAATTCAGAGTTTTTTAATACCTGGCAAGGATAAACTTTTAATTGGTCTGGTTTAAAATCTTGAGATGAAAATATTTTATCTATCATTTGTAAATCTTTTTTTTGATTGCTTCCTGGTAAACCAGGCATAATATGATACCCAATTTTAAATCCAGAATTTCTTAATAATTCAGTTGATTCAATTACATCTTTTACATTATGTCCTCTGTTAATTTTTTTGTAAATTTTATTATCTATAGCCTGAACTCCTAACTCGACTCTTGTTGCTCCAAATTTTAATATTCTTTTAATCTCTTTTTTTCCACATTTATCTGGACGGGTCTCTATACATAAAGCAACACATCTGTTTTTAGATTTTTCATTTAATCTTTTTGATTCTTCTAAATTTTTGCTTTTTTTGTTATTTAAAGCATCATAACATTGTTTAATAAACCAGGATTGATATTTTTTTGGATATTCTAAAAATGTTCCCCCCATAATAATTAATTCTATTTTATCAGTTGGGTGATTCATTAATTTATATGCTTTAAGTCGAGCCTTAACTTGTTTTAATGGAGAATAATTTAACATTTTAGCTCTTATTACTGGAGGAGATAAAGGAGTATAAGATTGAGGAACATTTAGTTGAGGACAGTAAATGCATGTTCCATGTTCACATTTTTTTGGTTTTAACATTACAGCTAGAGGTGTTACCCCAGCCAGTGTTTTACTTGGTTTTCTAATTTCTCCTAACTTGATATTTGGAAGTTTCATATTTTCTTATGATTTTTTATTATATATTACAGGAAAATAATACTTTTAAATGTGTTTTGTTTTTTTAAGTTATGAATTCAGTTGAAATATTAAATGTTCCAAGAGGAATGTATAGGGTTTTTGGAAGAGATAATTTTGATAAATCTTTTTTTATAGTTGATGATTATGAAAATCTTCCATCAGCAATTGCAGTTGCAAGAGCTCAATTAAAACATGAGAGGAAAATTCATGCTGGTTTAAATGAGGTAACTGCTAGTTTTTATGTTGCAGATGATAAAAAAAGAATAAAATTCCCCGAAATCAGAGATATTTTAAAATGAAAAGCAAAATAGGAATAATAGGGGGAAGTGGATTAGATAATCCAGATTTATTACAAGATTATAAAGAGGTGGAAATAGAAACACCATTTGGGAAGCCATCAGATAAAATAACAACAGGCAAAATTAATGATGTAGAGGTTTTTATTTTAGCAAGACATGGAAAAAAACATCAGTATAGTCCTTCTGGAATTAATTATAAAGCAAATATCTATGCTTTAGCAAAATTAGGATGCAAATACATAATCGCAACTTCAGCAGTAGGAAGTTTAAGAGAGGATATAAAACCAGGAGATTTTGTGATTCCTAATCAATTGATTGATTTTACTAAACAAAGAAAAAATACTTTTTATGATTCATTTGAAAAAGAGATAAAACATGAAAGTTTAGCTGAACCTTTTTCTTCTGAATTAAGAGAAAAGTTAATTGAAAATTGTCTTGAACTAAATTTTGGGGTTCATAAAAAAGCCACATTAATTACAATACAAGGACCAAGATTTTCAACAAAAGCTGAATCTAATTTATTTAGGCAGTGGAATTGCGATATTATTGGCATGACAACAGCAACAGAGGCCTCGCTTGCCAGAGAAGCTGGTTTAGAATATGCTTGTGTTTCGATGTCAACTGATTATGATTGCTGGAAGCAGGGAGAAGAAGATGTTAGTATGGAGATGGTATTAAAAACAATGGAACAAAATGCAGAAAAAGTTAAGAAATTAATTTTAAAAACAATTGAAAAATTTTCATTAAAAGAAAAGGTTCAAAAAGATATTTTAGAGATTAAAGAGAGTATAAGAACAATTCCTGATTTTCCAAAACCAGGAATACAGTTTAGAGATATTACTACTTTAATGAAAGATCCACAAGCATTTAAAAAAACAGTTGAAATTTTATATAATAGATATAAAGAAAGAGAGATAGATGTTGTGGCCGGGATAGAGTCAAGAGGGTTTATATTTGGAGCAATACTAGCTGAAAAATTAAATTCAAGATTTATTCCTGTAAGAAAACCTGGGAAACTTCCTAGTGAGATAGAAAGACAGGAGTATGAATTAGAATATGGAAGTGATGCTGTTGAAATTCATAAAGATGCTATTCAAAAAGGAGATAAAGTTTTGATTATAGATGATTTAATTGCTACAGGAGGAACAGCAAGAGCAACATGTGATTTAATTGAAAAATTAGGTGGCAAAATTGAAGAGTGTGGTTTTGTTATTGAATTGCCTGAATTAAAGGGCAGAGAAAAATTAAACAAGTGGAATGTTTTTTCTATAGTTAAGTTTGAAGGAGAATAATTAAATAAGTTTCATAATTTCTCTTGCTGTTTTTTCTAAATCATGTCTGGCTATTTTTTTGTTATCTGAAGAATATTCAGTTAATAAATCTGATTTTATAACTCTTTTATCATCTAAATCAGGAACAACAAAATAACTTTCTTCTTGTTTATATTTATCAACTATTTTTTTAGTTGGTTGTTTATTATTTAAAATAATATAATCAATTTTTTTCTGGCAGTATTTTTCAATTTCTTTTACAAAATCAGATGCTTTAAAATTGTGGCTTCCTTGTTTTGTTACTAAATTGCATACATAAGCTATTTTTCCTTTTGATTGTTTTAGTGCTTCCTTAACTCCTTTTACAAGAAAATTAGGAATAACACTTCCATATAAATCTCCAGGACATATTATAATTAAGTCTGCATTTCTAATTTGTTCAGCTGCTTGTTTATAAATATAAGACTCTGGATTTAACCAGATATTTTTTATTTCATCTTGTTTATCTGGATAACTAACTTCTATCTGCCCATTTAAAATTTTTCCAGAGTCTGTTTTTGCGATTAATTCAGAGGAGTTTAGAGTAACAGGGAGGATTTTGCCTTTAATATTAAGGATTTTAGATGCTGCTTTAACTGCTTTTGCTGAATCTCCTTCAATACTAGTTAGAGCAGTTAAAATTAAATTTCCTAAACTATGTTTTGATAAGTTAGAATTTATTTCAGGAAACCTATATTCAAATAGATTTTTTAGTTCTTTTATTTCAGATTCGTCTGATAATGCAATTAAACAGTTTCTTAAATCTCCTGGTGCAAGTATTCCAAATTCAACTCTTAATCTTCCTGTACTACCCCCGTTATCAAACATAGAAACTATTGCTGTTAAATCAATATCATAATTTTTTAGTCCTCTTAAAAGAGTATATTGTCCTGTTCCTCCTCCAATAGTTACTATTTTTTTCATTATTTTAGATAAATAGAAGCATATAAAAATTTAATTATATTAGAAAGGATATGAAAGTTGTTAATCAAAAAAGAGCTTGGGATAATGTGGCAGAAGAGTGGTTTAAATTTAAAAATAAACCAAAAAAAGAAGTTATAGATTTTTTAAATAAACAAAAAGGAAGAGTTTTAGATTTAGGTTGTGGAAGTGGAAGAAATTTAATTAAAAACAAGGATATTGAATTTTATTTAGTTGATTTTTCTAAAGAAATGGTGAATTTTGCTAAAAAAAATATTAAAAAACAAAAAGTCAATGTTAATACTTTTATTTGTGAAGCAGACAATCTTCCATTTAAAGATAATTTTTTTAATGCAGTTATTTGTATCTCTGTATTACATTGTATTTCTGGAAAAAAATCCAGAGAGAGAGTATTAAGAGAAATTTATAGAGTTTTAAAACCAGGAAAAAAGATGTTTATTAGTGTGTGGAATAAAGATACTAAGAGATTTAAAAATTCCCCAAAACAGAGATATGTTAGATGGAGAGATAAAGGAAAAAGATATTATTATCTTTATAATGAATCAGAATTAATTAAGTTATTAGAAGAAACTGGTTTTAAGATTATAAAAGTTAAATCAGGAGCAAATATCAATATTATAGTTAAAAAATAATTATTTTTTTCTTATTATGTCTCTTAATGAAAATTTTTCAAATTTTAAGACTGACTTATCTGAATCATCTATATGAATATTAATGATTTCCATTCCAGATAAAATTGCCTGGATATTCCATATTAAATCATTATTTAGCATTTGTAAGACAATAATCATTTTTTTAATATTTCCTGTTATCATCTTGTTTTTCATTTCATCTTCAACTATTTCTTTTAAAGCTTCTAAATCAGTTTTAGCTGTTTCTTTAATTTCCTTAATCTTGCTTTTTTTTATTGCCTTTTCTGAAATTTTTTTAATTATTTTTTCCTGATTATTTTCATCTGTTGCAATATCAAAAGTAGCTATTTCTCCATCTTTAATAGAATAATCTACTGCTTGTTTTTTATTATCTTTTGTTTCATAATCAAAAACAAAAAAGCCAGCACATAAATATGAATCTGGATTTTCTTGTTTAAACTTTTTAAACTCTTCTGATGATTCTACTTTTTGTTTATATTCTGAAAATTTCATTCTAATATTTGGGAAAATAAGTTTTTAAGGTTGTTGATTTTATTTTTTAATAAAATAGGGTATAATAAGATTTATAAATAATAAGAAACTATTATAATTATGAGAACAAAAAAATCACAGGTAGATCTACTAAATATTATTTTTGGGATTGTTGTGATTTCGGGAGGGATTGTGATAATGTTTAATAGAGTTAATTTGGGAAGTCTATTAGCTAGCATGGGTTTGGTTTTTGAATTAATTAAACTTGTTGTTCAAAAAGGAGCATAAAAATGAATGAAAATATCGTTGTTGGAGCTACAATAGTTGTAATAAATTTATTGCCAATTTTATTTAGAAAATATAAATTATTGATAGTTAGTGGAGCGATTTCTGTTTTATTAGGATTGTTATTAATGTCAGGTATAGTTTAATTTTATTGTCTATTCTTAATTTCTTTCTTTAATTCAAAAATAAAATCTTCTTCTCTTTCTTGTTGAATTTTTTTACTATTTCTTTTTCTTACTGCTATTTTTCCTGATTTTTCTTCTTTATCCCCAATTACAATAATGTAAGGAATGTGTTGAATTTCAGATTCTCTTACCTTGTTATTTACAGTTTCATTTCTGAAATCTGCATCTAACCTTAACTCAGGAAAAGATTCTCCTGCTTTTTTAATAAATCTTTCACAAGCTTTTTTGTTCCTATCTGTAAAATTAATTACTCTAACTTGTATTGGAGAAAGCCAGGTAGGAAGATTTCCATTTGTAGATTCTAGTAAAACTCCTAAAAATCTCTCTATACTTCCGTATATTACTCTATGTAACATTACTGGTTGTCTTTTTTTATTTTTTTCATCAGTATATTCTAACTCAAATCTTTGTGGAGTTGCAAAATCCAGCTGAATAGTTGAAAGTTGCCATGTTCTTTTTTGAGAATCAATAGCATGAAAATCTATTTTAGGACCATAAAATGCACCATCTCCTTTATTAATTTTGTATTTTATTTTTCTTTTTTTCAAAACATTTTCTAAGGCTTTTTCTGCCTTGTCCCATTGTTTATTTGTTCCAATTCTTTTTTCTGGTCTTGTACTTAGTTCAACATGATGAAAATCCAGTTTAAAGGTTTTATAAAAATCATTTATCATATTAATTATAAAACTAATTTCAGATTCTAACTGAGATTCTGTACAAAAAATATGTGCATCATCTTGTGTGAATTGAACTACTCTAAACAACCCTCCTAAAACTCCTGATAACTCTTGCCTATGAACAATTCCAAGTTCACCAACTCT
Source organism: Candidatus Woesearchaeota archaeon (assembly GCA_964490795.1). Classification (GTDB taxonomy): domain Archaea; phylum Nanobdellota; class Nanobdellia; order Pacearchaeales; family GW2011-AR1; genus PWGL01. The sequence continues at coordinate 8,209 of CAZBDY010000004.1, forward strand.
TAATGGCAACTCTTTATATGATTTTGGCGTTTCCTTAAAAACTAACATCCCTCCTGGACAATTCATTGGTTTAACTAAAAATTTCCTAGACTCATATTCAGTTACAAAATTATATTCTGAAAATTTATCCCAGTGCCCTGAAACCTGCCAAAGTTTTTTATCCATTATTTGGGGTGTTAAAATTTCTTTATAGCCGGCCTTTTTATGTTTTTGTCTCCAAAAATCAATTAACTGGTTTCTTATTATTAAACCATTATTATGCCAGAAAACCATTCCAGGAGCTACATCTGAAAAAGAAAACAAATCCATTTTTTTTCCTAAAATTCGGTGATCATTCTCTTTTAATTTTCTTGTATCAAGATGAGTTTTTGAAATTTCTTTTAATAACTTTTTCCTTTCATTTTCTTTCAAAATTTCATTTTCTCCTTTTTCTTTTTTTTCAGAAGAAAGTTCTCTAGATAATTCAGATAAAGGATGACCCTTACATTTTAATTCAAATGATTTGTAATAACCAAAAGGAGCTTTTGTAACTTTATACTTTGTTTTTAATTTTTTTTCAGATTCTGATAAAACATATTCAGCTAAATCAGGGCTTCCCAAGTTAGATGAAAGGTGAGCATAGGGATATAACACAATATTTTTTATATTTAGCTGAGAAGCTATTTCTTTAATACTTTTTACATATTCAGAAACTATAAATTTAGAATCTGATTTTTCAACAGCAGTTAAGATTACTAAAACTTCTTTAATCTCTTTTTCTTTTTTCTCACTTTCTTTTAAATCTGAGATTGATTTTAATGCTTTTTTCCCAGGTTTAAATTTTATATAATCGCAATGCAAACTTAAAATTTTCATAATTAAAATAGAAAAATATGATTTATAAAATTATTCATTCAACTATTTTTTCAAGTCCCAAAACCTTACTTAAATGTTCTAGTATTTCTCTTCCTAATTTTCTGTAAGTTGTTGCAGGAAGTTTTTTTAAATGTCTAAATATCTCTACATAATCATTTTCATCAACCATATGCACTTCTTGATTATAACAAAAATAGATTTTCATTTCTAAATAAAACAATTAAATAAATAAAAAAGAATAAAAATAATAAATAAATTTAAGCAACTTGTCCTTTTACAGTTCCAGTAGCTTTTTGGTTTACAGAACTGCCTGTGGTATTATAAGTTATTGTTAAGTCACCATTAAAATTATTTCCAGATGTTAAACTACAAGTTACAAAGAGAACTTGTGTTGAACCGTCAGCTATTTCTAAAACAGTTGAGTTTGAACCACAACTTGTAACATTAACATTAGAAACGGCAATTGATTCTCCGGCACCATTAATAACTTCCATGGTTACACCTTCTGTATCAATAGCAAGAGCATTTTGAACAAAAGGTGGAGTAACAGTCAGTCTATTTCCAATTAAATTGCTAGGGTCTCCAATAAGGTACCATAAAACACCTATAACAATTACTGCAGCTAAGATAGCCCATCCGTAAGTCATAAGGAACTCCATTGCTGCCTGTCCTTTTTTCCTCATTTTACCTCCTTTTTTATTTAACTTAAATATATTAAATAATCAGCTTATTTAAATCTAACGACATTATAATATTTTGCAATAACAACTTCTTCCTTCATTAACACATTTACCTGTGGGACAAGTACCACCACAGACATTGTATTCCTCAAAATAATATCCACATTCTTGGTTATAAAAATCTTCAGGAAGTTCTTGAGAAGAATTATCAAGTTTAATTGAATTATTCTCAGAATTGTCTTTATTATTTTTTTGATAATTTGTTTCAGAAGGATAATTACCTGAATCATTATCTTGCTTATTTATTGAGTTATTATTTTCATTACCTTGATTTAAATTATTGTTAGTAGGAGTAACCAAGAAAAAAATAATTCCAGCTATTAAAATGACTGAAATTAGTATTATTGCTATTATGTTTTTATTCATTGTTTTTATTCATGAAAGGTTATTTTTTAATTTTATGGTATTTGATATTTATCTTCATGTTCTGAATCAATTCTAAACCATTCAGGTAATCCAGAAACAAGAGAAGAGTCTGGATTTGATGAAGAAAAATAAATATAATCTATAACACTTTTTTCTTGTGTAGGAATATCCTGAGAAGAGAGTTCAGGAATATAAACAAAACTTTCTATCCCGTTTTCATTAGGACTAATAATCCCCTGTAATCTATATAAAAATGAAGGGGCAAGAGGATTTGCTGCATAATTCTTGTTTTCAAGATGTAAGGAGAGATTGCTAACATCAGAATCAGAAACATAATTTCCTTTATAAATAGTTTTGTTGATTTTTCTTGTTATCTTTCCATTTGTATTAACAATATAAAAAGGATCTTCAAAATTTTCTATGCTTATTTTTGAAACAATAAATTCATTTTTATTCCAGGATGCAAGATTTGATTTGTCAGTTAAGTTTAAGGTGGCATTTAAAATAATAGAAATATGCCAGGGGTCAAGTTGTCTTGCTTTAATACTGATATTTGAAAGGTTAAGGAGGAGATTTATTTTATCAGCTTTTTCCTGAATATCTTGTTTAATTTCAGAGATGGTTATTCCAGCAAGAATAGTGGATTTATTTCCTTTATAAGTTCCATTATAAACTGCTTCTTGAAATGTTTGTGAAAAATTAGAAATATATTCTCCTGTTTTTGCAACTTCATTTTCAGCTAAAAAGATTGTTCTAAACCCAGAGATATATAACTGTCTTTCTAAATTCTCCTCAATTGAAAAAAGAAAAGAATCCATTGTTTTTACTCTTGTTTTTATTGCTTTTCTTTCATTTAGTGTTGAATAAATCTCATATGAAACTAAAAATAAGAAAAGAAGAGCTATAGCTATTAAGGTAAATAGTTGCCCTTTTTTGTTTTTCATTTCCATATTCTGACTTGAACCTCACTTGAATAAGTATAAGGAATTCCTGAAATTTCACTTGATGAAATTTCAAAACTATCTTCTGAAAATTTAGTATCTATTTTGCCATCAGAATTTAAATCAAGATTAGACAATAATTCATGAATAGAATATTCAATTGCATCATTTTCATTATAAGCAATTGTTTCAGAGGTATAATGGCAATTAGATGTTCCAGAGTAATTTTTTGGAACTGTAAATGATAGAGTAGAAGAGTCATAAAATTCAACTGTCCAGTTACAGCCAGAAGCAGAGGCTAAAATAGGAGAATAAGATAAGGCTTGCTTTAATATTTGATAAATAACCTTGTTTGAAGAGGAACCCCCTGAGATATTGGAAGGATTTAAGGCAGTAGTTATTTTAACTTTATTTTCTCCAACAGAAATATTTTGTGTGGGAATATTAATTGAATAAGGGTCTCCTAATTTAATATATTTAGAACCATATCTAGAAAGATTAAAAATATTTTTCCAAGAACCATTATTTAAAATTTTAACATTTTGGGTCCATTTAGAACCAGAATATGATATTGCTTTAGCATTTAAGGGTGTAGAATTTTCTGGAATAGAAAAATTTCCTTCTGAAATATCATTTCCAAAAATGTTTGTTTCAGATGTGGCTATTAAACCATATGGGACACTTGTTTTATTATAATCAAATATAATATAAGAGTCAGGATATAATTTTGTATTTAGGTTTGCTTGAATTTCGATTGTTTGTTCACTATAAGAAGCTTCAATTATGTCCTTTGATATTTCATTATACAAATCAGTTATATTTTCTATATCACTATAATAATAATCTCCATTTCCACAATCAGCTATTGATTGAAGTGTTGATTCATCAGCTCCTTCTCCAAAACCAACTGCATGAACAGTTATATCATAATCTTCATATGCTTCACATGCTTTATTAATTGCTGCTTGTTTTGCTGAACTTGCCCCATAATCTCCTTCACAATCGTAATTTGCTTCTCCATCTGACATAACTACCATTACTTTAATTTTATCATCAGAAGATTGTTCTGTTAAATCTAAAATTGCTCTTTCAATTCCACAGCAAATACATGTCCCCCCATTAGCAGTCCAGTCATCAATTTTTAAAATTAAAGATTCATTATCACTTGATAAATCATGGCATTTAGGATCACTTATACTCCCTCTATAAGCTGTTAGTCCTACCCTGTTTCCAGATAAATTTAAAATAGAATTAACAAATTCTTTATTTGCTTGTTTAGCTAGTGTTAGTTTTTCTTCCCATGTCCCTCCACAATCTAAACATCCTTGTTCATTACCACAACCAAATATAAAACAACATATTCCTCCCCCTCCATAACAACCATCTTCCATGCTTCCTGACAAGTCAGTGACAGAGAAAACATCAACATAATTTGATAGATTAGTCATATATGTAACATTTTCCATTCCCAATCTTAAGGGAATTGTTTTTTCAGTTAAAGAGTCATAATCAAGTAAAGAAGATAGTTCTGAATTAGAAATTGTTTCTTGAGTTTCTACAGGAGAGGAGGAATTAAAAACTGTGGTATTTCCTATAATTAGAAAAACACTTTTATTAGAATAATAATGTAAAAATATTTCCATACCAGATAAATTTTGAGGAATATAAAATCCATCATATAAATTTATTAATCCTTCAATTCCTGGAAAAGAATATTTTTCTGATTCATTTACAAATAAAGAGGAATTATAAGTTATTTTGAGATAACCTCCAGAAACATAAAGATTTTCTCCTGAACTATTTTTAGTTATTTTTAGCATATTTTCTCCAGAATTAAATCTTGACAAGTATGAATCAAGAGAGTATTTTGCAGGATGTAAGTCAGAAGTAGAATTTTCATAATGTCCTGAAAAAACATTATTAATATAAACATCAAAATCATTATTAATAGCAATTTCTAATTCTGCATCTTTTATTGTTCCAGTATAATTTACAAGTAAGGAAATGTTTCCATCTCCTACATAACCCCCAAAATAAAAGTATTTTGTTCTGTCACTTTTAGTTAAAAAAGCCCTTGATGAAAAAGCAGTTGTATCGTTCCCTTTTTGAATTCCAGAAACTAACTGGCGAGAAGTCCAAACTTCGGTTGAATTTTGTAAGCTAGAAGAATTTTTACTTGCTATTAATTCATTATTAAACCATATTCCCATATTTGTTTTTGTATTTAAACTATTTAGGATATTTTCAGAAAATTCTTTTGCTTCTGGAAGTGATTTTGCATGTAATTCTACGATTTGTTCTAAAATTGTGTTGTTTTCAGATGCTTTTTCTTCGCTAATTAATTGTTTTGCATAGTCATTATCAATCTCATACATTTGTAAAGAAGATAAAGATGAAATTAAATCTTCTTGAACTGCTTCTTGAATTTCAATTTCTTCTTTAAATGGTTTTACTATCATTAAGACTGACAAGATTATGATTAAAGCTATGAAAGCATCTAAAGTAAAATAATAGGCTTTTTTGTTCATTTTTCAAATAAAGATAGAAATTCATTTAATTTTAATTTGTTGAATTGATGATATTTGTTAATTAATTCTTTAATATTGTATGTTAATGCTTTTTTGTGTCGGGAATTTTTTTGTTTTTTCCTATGTTCCCAAGACCAAGACATAGCCCCAATAATTCTTCTTTTGATAAAATAATATAGGGCTATTTTTTCCTCCTTGTTTAAGTGAAGATATTTGTCAAGTTCATTTAAGAATAATTTTATTTTTATTTTTTCTATCCTTTTTTCTTTAATAAAAGAGTGAGTTATAAAAACTGCAACATCTTGGATAATAAAATCTTCATGCATATTATCCCAGTCAATAATTGCCTTAATTTTATTTTTTTTAATTAATAAATTTACAGAATGAAAATCTCCATGAATTAATGATTTTTTCATTCTCTTTTTATTAACTTTTTTTAACCCATTTACAATCTCTTTAATTTCTTTATCCACATCAAAATTTTCAATTCTTGTAACTTCCCACCATAATTTGCTAAATTGAAAATCTTTTTTCCAGTTAAATTTGTTTTTAATGCCTAATTTTTTTAATTCAATAAATAATTTAGCTAAAATCTTGCCACATTCTTTAATTTCTTTTTTATTCAAATTTTTAGGATGTCTTCCTTTGATAAATTCTTGAATAATCATGGGTTTTTTATTATAAATCAAGATTTCATTTTTATCTTTAGATTTAATAATTTTAGCAACAGGAATTTTTTTACTATAAATATAATCCATAATCTTAACTTGGTATTTGACAAATCTCTTATCACTATCAAATATTTTTAAAATATATTTACTTTTACTTGTCACAATAATATAAACATAATTAGAAAATGCCCACCAAACATGTTTGCTTTTTTTATACTTGCCAATATTATAATTTTCTAAGATTTCTTCAAAGTTTTTTTTCTTTAAATCATTTAACATCATTTTAATTCCACATATAAATTGAAAATTTAGTTGGTTTATTTTTGTAAATAGTAATTCTTTCAACTTTCACAAGATTTTCAGGGTTATCAGGAATTTTTCCTATACCTGAAATAGGATTTCCATGAGTTTCCATATTTGTAAAATTAAAATAAAAATCATAACTAGAAACTAAAATTCTCTTTATATTCTTATATTCTGAATTATTGTTAGTTATGTTATAAAATAAGTTCAATTTTGTTTGGTTAATTTTATTATTAGACAATATTCCCGGGATTTCCATATTTTCATCAGTCCAGTTTTCAGGACTTCCTTCAGATAAAATTAAAGAAGAAACTAAATTTCCCTGATAAAACATTTCTTCTAAAATATTTTCAGAAGTGTTTGAAAAATTTATTGCATAAATATAAATTGCTATAATTCCAACTATCATGATGATTGATGCCATCATCAAATCTAGTCCCCACACCTGTCCCTTATTATTCTTCCTGGTTAAGATAGATTGTTCCTTGTTCATTTTCAATAATATTCTCCTCTTTTTTTATTTGTCCTTCTACCTGTTTTACCTTTAGTGAGAGAGCATTTGAATCAGTCTGAATATAAATAAAATTATTTTCAGTTATTTCAATTTCATACTGGTTTCCTAATAATAATTTTGGAAGAAAAAATTTCCTTCTATATCCGTAACTTGTTTTTGATGCTAAATCTATCTCATCTTTAACTGAAATTGCAAGATTTTTCATTAATAATCTCTCTTTTTCACCTTGTTTTTCAGCAGTATTTACATTTATTGCTACAAAAAAAGAGGTAAACAAAAACAAAGCTAATCCCATTACTATTAAAAATTCTATTCCTCCTTGTGCTTTTTTATCCATTTTAGATTTATAATTTAATTAATACTGACATAAGAAGAGTGTGCTTTAATTATGACTTTTTTTGTTCCCTCGGTTGTAGGAATGGTTCCTTGAATAGGAACATTTGATTTGAAAACCCTTATTATCTCTCCTGATGAAGTTGAAGCTGTTATCTTTATCTCACTACCTGAGATAGTTAACTCATTTATTCCTTTAGGAATATAGATAGTTAGGGTTGTTTTTGAAGGTTCGCCTGCATAAAATATGGCTTCTGATGAAGATATTATTTTGTTAGACAAGACTTCTATCTGATTAATTTTTATTTTATCTTTTGATGCATCCATATAAAAATAAACAGAAATTAGTATTGAAGTAATAGCTAGGGTAACAAAACCAATAACAACCATATATTCGATTCCGGATTGAGCTTTCATCTGCCTCTTTTAGTAAGATTTATAATACCTTTCCTCTTTAATTTATTGTAAAAACAAAGAATAATTTATAAACATTTGTAATTCATAAAAAAGAGGGATAATGAAGAATAAAAATTTGATTATTGTTTTAACTATATTAGTAATACTTGCAGGGGGGAACATGTATCTTTATTTTCAAAAACAAGATACCTCTTTATCTGGGTTTTCTATATCTGATTTTTCTAGCAAAATAAAACAAGCTGATTTTGATACAATATTTTTTATTACTCAGTGGTTTTTTATTTTATTAATTATAATATTTTTTTACATTAAGTTTTTGAGACATAAGAGAAAAGAAAAAGAACAAGAAAAAGAAGTTTTTACTCCAAAAAGGAAAACAAAAGGAGCTGAAACTGATTTAGATGTTTTTTATGAGATGCTAAAAAATAAAAAAAATATGAAACTATCCTTAATATCAGAAAGTTTTAAAATAAATAGTGAAACAGCATTAGAGTGGGGCAAAATTTTAGAAAATAGCAATCTTGCTAAAATCGATTATCCAGCTTTTTCAGAGCCTGTTATTAAAATAATTTCAACAGAAAAAGAAGAGAAAGAAGAAAAAGAAAAACATGAAAAAGAGGTAGAAAAAAGAGATGAAAAAGAAAATAAAGAAAAATAAAAAAGAGAAAGAAAAGAAAGAAGAAAAAAAAGCAAAAGCTCTTCCCAAGTCAGATGAGAAAGAACTGAACAAAGAAATTAAAGAAAGTATTAAGAAAGAAAATGTTGAAAAAAAAGGAGTTTTAGATAGCTATAAATTGAATGTAGATAATGCTGTAGTTGAAATTAAAATAGAAGAAGGAGATAAAGGAAGAGTCTATAATGTTTATATGGATGGGATAGGCACTGGAACCCATGCTTTATTAGAAGAGATTAGGAAAGAACTTATTTCTACAAGCACTGTGGGTGTTGGAGAGATGACAGATAATAAGGCAATAAACAAAATCAAGAAAAAATTTATGAAACAGACATCAAGATTACTTAAAGAAAAAGTTCCTAGCATGAATTTTCATACAGAAAAATTTTTATCAGGGATATTAATGCAAGAGATGCTTGGGTTGGGAAAATTAGAGTTTTTAATTAATGATCCTCGTTTAGAGGAGATAGTTGTAGTTTCAAGTAAAGAGCCAGTAAGAGTTTATCATAAAAAATTTGGGTGGCTTTCCACTAATATAACTGTTGAAAGAGAGGAAGAGATAAATAATTACTCTAATATTATCGCAAGGAGAGTAGGAAGACAAATTAATGTTCTTTCTCCTTTATTAGATGCTCATGTGGTTACAGGAGATAGAGCTAATGCAGTTTTATATCCTATTGCTACAAAAGGAAATACCTTAACAATAAGGAAATTTGCAAGAGACCCTTATACTATAATTGATTTAATTAAAAATAAGACAGTTAATTTGAATGTAGCTGCTTTATTATGGCTTGCAATAGAGTATGAGATGAATGTTCTTATATCTGGAGGAACAGCTTCAGGAAAAACTGTTTTTTTAAATGCATGTATGCCTTTTATTCCTCCTAATCAGAGGTTAATCAGTATTGAAGATACAAGGGAATTGATGTTGCCTAATTTCTTATATTGGTGCCCTTTAGTAACTAGAACAGCGAATCCAGAAGGAAAAGGAGAGGTTTCTATGTTGGATTTATTAATTAATAGTTTGAGAATGAGGCCAGACAGAATTGTTTTAGGAGAGATGAGAAGACAGAGAGAGGCAGAAGTTTTGTTTGAAGCTATGCATACAGGACATTCAGTTTATGCTACACTACATGCAGATACTGCTGCTGAAACTATATCAAGATTAACTAATCCTCCTTTAAATGTTCCTCCTAACTTGTTAAAAGCAGTTAATTTGAATGTAGTTATGTTTAGAGACAGAAGGAAGGGAATAAGAAGAGTTTATCAGGTTGCTGAATTTTTAGCTGGACAGGAGAGAGTGAGTTCAAATATTCTTTATAGATGGATTCCTGAAAAAGACGGAATAGTTAAGCATAATGAGAGTTTGTCGTTTGTAGAAGAACTAAGCAGACATACTGCTCGTTCACAAAAAGAAATTAAAGAAGATTTAGATAAAAAGAAAAAAATTCTTAAATGGATGATTAGAAAAAATTTGAGGAAGTTAGAGAGCATAGGAAAAATAATGAATTTATACTACACTAATAGAGAAGAGTTATATAAAATAATTAGAAGTGGAAAATTAGATAAAATAAGATGAAGTTTAAAATCCCTTTTACTTTTTCAAGCACAGATATTTTAAAAAAAAGATCTGAAAAATTTATTAATTTTTTTAGAAGTAAAAAGAAAGGAAAGATAGAGAAGTATTTGAAAAATACAGATATACAGATTTCTGGAGCAGAATATTTAGGAATCTGCTTAAGATCTTTTTTAATTATCTTTCTGATTTTGATAGTTATTTTTTCTTCTATTCTTTATTTTTTAAATATTGATAATTTTTATTTATATGGGTTTCTTATTTCTATTCTTTTTTCTGGTTTTAGTTTTTTTAGCCAGGTAAATTATCCTAGAATTTATGCTTCTAAAAAAGAGAGAGATATTGAGAAAAATTTAGTTTCCTCTTTACAAGATATGCTTGTCCAGTTAGAATCTGGTGTTCCTATTTATGAAATTATAGGTAATATTGCCCGTTCAAATTATGGATATGTTACTGAAGAATTTAAAAAAGCATTAAAAGAGATTAATTCAGGAGGATCACAAGTTGATGCATTAGAAGATTTGATTAAAAGAAATAATTCTGTTTATTTTAAAAGAGTCTTATGGCAAATTTCAAATGGGTTAAGAAGTGGAAGTGATATGAGTATTGTTATTAAAGATAGTATTGATAATTTAACTAAAGAACAGACCATACAAATTCAGACTTATGGAAGCAAATTAAATCCCTTAATTATGTTTTATATGTTAATTGCTGTTATTCTGCCTTCATTAGGAATTACTTTTTTAATTATTATATCTTCTATGGTTGGTATTTCAGGAGCAATTGTTAAACTTTCTTTAGTAGGAATTTCTATTTTTATTATCTTGCTCCAGATAATGTTTCTTGGATTAATTAAAACAAGGAGGCCTAGTTTAATATGAATCTTTTAAAATTTCTTCCTAAAAAATTAAGAGAAAATTATGTTGATAATCTTAGAAATGCAGGTATAAAGACAAATGCAAATAAGTTTGTTTCAAAGTCTCTAATTATTGGGGCAGTTCTTGCAGTAGTTGTAAGCAGTATTTTATATTTTTTTAAAATCACTCCTCTTTTATCTCTTATTTTTGTTTTTTTTATTAGCATAATAGGGATTTATTTTTGGGTGTCCCTAAAAGCTATGAAAAGAATAAAAAAAATGGAAGATGTTTTTCCTGATTTTATTCAGTTGATGTCTTCAAATTTAAGAGCTGGAATGACTGTTGATAAGGCATTTTTATCTTCAGCACGTCCTGAATTATCTCCTTTAGATGAAGAAATTTTAAAAACAGGGAGAGAGATTGCTACTGGGCAGGACATAGGTAGTGCTTTTAAAAATCTGTCTGATAGAATTAATTCTGAAAAAATAACAAAAGTGATTACTTTAATTATTTCTGGATTAAAAGCAGGAGGAAATATTTCTATTTTATTAGAAACAACAGCTTCAAATATGAGGGAAAGAGAGTTTTTAGAAAAAAGAGCAGCTTCAAATATTTTGATGTATGTTATATTCATTTTTATTGCAGTTGGTTTTGGTGCACCGATTTTATTTGGATTGTCATCTATTTTAGTTGAAATTATCATAAAATTAGTTGGGAATCTTCCAGTAGTTGAATCTGCAAAAATGGAACTCCCATTTACTTTTTCAGCAATAGACATAACTCCAAGATTTATCATTTATTTTTCATTGATATTCTTACTTATTACTGATTTTATCTCAAGTTTGGTTATTGGATTGGTAAATAAAGGTGATGAGAAATATGGTTTTAGGTATGTTGTTCCTTTAATTGCTATATCTTATACAACTTTCTTTTTAATAAGAATATTTTTATCTGGATTTATTTTTGAGGCTTTTTCTAGTATTAGTTAGATTTAATTTCTATAGTTCAGTTAGTAAGATTTATAAGCTAGAATTAATTTAAAAAAATATGACTCAAGATTCAGAAAAAAAAGAAAAAGCAGTTAAAAAAGAAGATACAGAAAAAAGATTAGGAACAGGAATTAATGGTTTTGACAAGTTGATTGAAGGAGGTTTTGAAACTAGTTCTGTAAATATGATTGTAGGAGATTCTGGAAGTGGGAAAACCATTTTCACTTTACAATTTTTATTAGAAGGACTAAAAAAAGGTGAAAAATGTTTATTTATTACTTTTGAAGAAAAGAAAAAAGAATTTTATAAAAATATGAAAGAGTTTGGGTGGGATTTAAAAAAATATGAAAAACAAGGATTATTTTATTTTTTAGAATATAGTCCTGAAAAAGTGAGGAGTATGATTGAAGAAGGGGGTGGAGAAATTGAGAGTTTAGTTATTAGAAATAAGATTACTAGAATGGTAATTGATTCATTTACATCTTTTGCATTGTTATTTGAAGATGAACTTGAAAAAAGAGAAGCTGCCTTGTCTTTATTTGATATTATTAGAAGATGGAATATGACTTCATTATTAACCTTACAAGAAAATCCTGGAAAAAGAGGGGAAAGTTCTACTTTAGAATTTGAAGTTGACTCTATTGTTTTATTATACTTTATTAGAAAGAAAAATAAAAGACAAAGGCAGATTGAGGTTTTGAAAATGAGGGGCACTAATCATTCTACTGAACTTCATGATTTAGAATTTACTAATTCTGGTTTAAAAGTTAGTTAATTAAAAAGGTATGTCAGATAAGTCATTTTCAAATAAAACTTTTTCATGTGATAAATCCAATCTTCCAACTTTGTCTTCTAAAACCTCTTTTGCTTTTTCAATTTCTTCATTTTCATTTTCTCTGAAAAACTCTGTCCAAACAGCATGATTTTTATGAACAACTAATAAGATAGGAAAGGGTTTTATTTCCTTATTATTAATTCTCATTCCTTTTGGCAGTTGTCTTTTATGTATGAGATAATCTTCTGGATTTACAGAAAAATACTCTAAAGTATTTTCTGGCTCTGACATAAATTGAAAAATTTGTTTAGGTCTTAATCTTGACATTGGATCTTGTTCTATAATTTCTCCTTGTTCTCTTCTTACCCATGTCGAGGTATAATCTTTTTTTCTGTAAATTGCCAGAATTACACTAAATGGAAGAGATAATAAGCAATCAGTATTTTGTGATAATTCTGAAAATATTAATTTATGTTTTCCACCTGTTCTTTTTGAAATCCCCTTATTATTATGAAGAAATATAGAATATCTTATTCTTGGAGATTTATATAACCCATTTCCATTTTGTAATAAGAGATATTTTGATGTTTGGTATTCTGAAAGTTTACAATCACCATTCCTACAAACTGCCTTTGATTCAAAATGAATTCTTTCATCATGTTTTGTTGTATCTGGTTCACAAACAAGAAAAGCCCCTTCTTCAAATTGTTCTCTTGAATGATGTTCTCCTCCAAAAATCGCTGTATTAAGATGTTCATAAAAATCTCCTATAATATATCTTGTCCTTCTATCTTTTTTATCCTCTCCAAATAACCTTTGCTGTACTGGAAAAACTATCTGAGCATTTGCTATTGGTGCTGGAATTTTATAGCCCTGTAAAGAAGAAAAATCATATCTGGTTTTTTTAGACATTTTAGGAAATCTTGATGATTGTTTATTAATATTTATATAAAAAACTATATAGAAAACTTTATAAATAGTACTTATTAATGAGTAGTTACAAAATAAAGACAAGAAAAATGCAGTTTATAAATGTGATAGATGAACAAGGAAGGTTTGTCAAGTTAAAAACATATCCTGAATATAAATCAGAACAAGTAGATAGCTATACTTATAGTTATGTTTTTGCAAGAGAACAATTTAGAGAAGATGGAGAGAAAATGGGTTTAGAAAAAGAAATAGAGAGAAAAGAAAATGAGAGAAAAATATAAAAATAGTTGGTTAAGAAGTGCAGTTTATGCTACTGATATAGCTTTAGCTGGAATATTAGGATTAATGGCTATAGATAATAATTCTGGTTTAGAAAATAAAGTGGCTGATAATTTATCTCCTAAAACAAAACAAGTTAGAAGATTAAAAGTTGAAGATGAAATTCCTGAATTAAAAGAAGCAAAAGAAGATGAAAATTATGAGATATCTAATCAAGGTTTAGAATTAATTAAACAAAATGAAGGATTTTCATCTGAGATTTATCTTTGTCCTGCTGGAAAATCAACTATTGGATATGGGCATGTTGTTCATTCTGGAGAAAATTATGAAAATATAACCAAACAAGAAGCAGAGAATTTATTAAAAAAAGATTTATTTTCAAGAGAGAAAACTGTTAGACAAAATGTAAATGTCGATTTAACTCAAAACCAGTATGATGCTTTATGTAGTTTTGTTTATAATATTGGTGAAGAGGCATTTAGAAATAGCACTTTACTTGAAAAGTTAAATTCTGGAGATTATAAAAGTGCTTCAGATGAATTTGACAGATGGGTTTATGGGGATGGTAAAAAATTAAGAGGTTTAGAAAACAGAAGACAGGCAGAATCAGAGTTATTTAATAAATAAACTTATCAACTAATTTCCTAGCTTTTTTTCTATTTTCCTGATGCTCTTTCAAGAACTTGTTGATTTTTTCAATTAAAATTTCTTTTAATTCTCCTGTAGATAATTTTCCTGATTTATAATCATCATGAATTTTTTTTAACTTAGAATCATTAGGTTCAAAAAACATTTTCAAATACTGGTATGAAACATCTATATCTGGGTTGCCTCCTAATTTCCTATGTTTTTCAATTGTATCTTGTCCTCCTGAAAATGCATATTTTTTTATTTTTTCTGAAACTTGTTTAGGTGTGTCTGTTGTTAATATTGCTTTTTTAGATTCAGAAGAAGACATTTTTCCTTCTGGACCTGTTAGAGAAGGAAGAAAAACGCCATGAATAATTGAAGGTTTATAATAACCCAATTTTGGGTAAACATCTCTTGCAACTCTAAAGTGTGGATCTTGGTCAACAGCGAGAGGAATTAAACAAGGAATATTTTTTCCTTTTAATACTGAAGGAATAACAGCTGGAGCAGCCTGCATAGAAGTATAAAATATCTCTCCTATATTCCTATTATTATCAAATCCAAATGCAGCTTTAACTGTTGAAAATGTAATTTTTTTAGCAAATTTTATTGCTTCAGGATATAATAAAGAAGCATGTTTAGTATCAATTAAAAATTTTGTTTTTTTAGGATTAAATCCAAGAGCAATAATATCTAACATATTTTCTTTAGTCCAGTTTTGAATTTCTTCATAAGATTTATTTTTAAATAAAAACTTCTCATCATCAGTAAATTGAAACCATAAATCTACATTAAATTTATCTTGTAGCCATTTTGTAAAAGTCCATGTTCCTAAATGTCCCAAGTGAATAGGGCCAGAAGGTCCGCATCCAGTATAAAGAAAAAATTTATTTCCTTTTTCATATTCATCTAATAACCAGTTTAAATCTCTATGAGCAAAAAAAACCTCTCTTCTTAACATAGGATGCAACTTTTTAGTATGTTTTTTTATTTTGTTAAGAAGTTTTGAATCAATTTTAGAAACACCAAATTCAGTTATAAGACTATCATAATCTACTTTTCCAGAAACTTCCCATGGAGTAACTTTAAACTCTTTTTTCATACCAAATTTAGCTTTTTGAGATTTATAAAAGTTATGAATTAAAAAACAAGAGGAGTGAAAATCAGAGAAAACATTTAAAAATAGTAGTTGCTTTGAAAATATAATAAAAGATTAATAAAAATGAGGGCAAAAATATTATCTAAGCTGATTTTAGGAATAGTTTTAGTATCTTTGGTTTCTTCACTAGTATTAGGAGAAATAATTTTGACTCCCCAGCCAGAAGCAGTTTATAATTTAGGAGATAGAATTTCTATTAATGTAAATGTGACAAGTGAAAATGAAGGAAGTTTAAAATTATATCTGGTTTGTGAAGATGCAGAAGTTAATTTATTAAATTATCCTGGAAAACAAATTAGTATTGATTTTGATATTCAAGAAAGAGCATTTGAGGAGGAAGATTATTTAACAGGAAATTTTTCTGATTTAAAGGGATTATGTGAAATTAAAGGAAGTTATGCAGGTGAAAATGAAACAACCCAGGAATTTGAGATTACTGATAAAATATTTTTAACTATTAATGCTAATAAAATTAAAGCTGAGGTAGGAGAAGATATTTTAATAAAAGGAGAAGCAATTAAGAAAAATAGTGAAAAAGCAGAAGGTTATCTTGAAATAAGTTCAGAGAGTAAGAAAATAAAAATTCCAAAAGTTGTTGTTGAAAATGGAACTTTTGAAACAATCTTTTCTTTTCCTGAGAATATAGAATCAGGAGAGTATTATTTTAATGCTACAGTTTACGAGAAAGAAGAAGAGGTTTTAGGGAGAATAACTAACAAAGGAAAAGGCAATTTCAGTATTTTTGTAAAACAAACACCAACTAGCATAGGCATATTAGCTGATAAAGTCAACATAACTCCTGGAGCTAATTTTTCATTTTCGCCAGTTATTTATGATCAGGCAGAAAATAAAATAGAAGGAAAAATAGCCTTAACTATTTATGATATTAACAATAATAAGATTTATGAAAAAATTTCTGGTTCTGAGGAAGAAGAAACTTTTTATGTTCCTAAAAATACAACACCAGGATATTGGAATATAAGGGCAGAAGCTTTAGGGCTAAGTAAAGAAAAAATAATTCAAATTGAAGAGTTAGAACAGGTAGATTTTGAAATTATTAATGAGACATTAATCATGCTTAATACAGGAAATGTTGTTTACAGAAAGCCTATTCAAATTTTTATTGGAAATCATACTGAAATTAAGAGTGTAGATTTAGGGGTAGGAGAAGAAATTTCTTTACAATTATCTGCCCCACAAGGAGAGTATAATGTTAGTGTTAGTGATGGAGAAAATGAGTTAACAAGAGAGAATGTTGTTTTAACTGGAAAATCTATTGGGGTTGGAAGTGGAGGAGGATTTTCTTTATTTTCAAGATATCCCATAATGTGGCTGTTTTTAATTGCAGTATTTGGAGTTTTTATTATGGTGATGGTTCAGAGAATTAAAAAGAAAAAGCAGTATTCTTTTCCTGTTAAAGAAAAAAATATAAAAACAAAAAATAAGGAAAAACCAATTAAAGAACAGGCAAGACAAGATGAAGAAAAACAAGACAATAAAGATAGCAATAAAGGAGTAGAAGTAGTAGGTAAAAAAAGAATTCCTGAAAAAGCAGAACACTCTGTTGTTTCTCAGGGAAGAAAAGAAGATGTAGGAATACTTTCTATTAAAATATCTGATTTAGGAAAATTAGAAAAAAATCCTACTATAAGAAAATTAGAAGAGATGATCATAGATAATAAAGGAGCAGTATATAAAACACCAGAATATGTTTTTGGTTTATTTTCTTCAGTTACAACTAAGACATTTAAGAATGATATGAATGCAATTAAGACTGGAAGAGAAATTCAAAGACTATTAGATGAACATAACCAAAAGTTTAGTGATAAAATTGGTTATGGAATTGGTGTGAATTCTGGAGCAGTTATACTGAAAAAAGAGCCAGATGTATTAAAGTTCACTGGGTTAGGAAATTCCTTAGGGATAAGTAAAAAAATTGCCAGGTTAGCTAATAATGAGTTGCTGTTATCTGGGAACATTCATAAAAAAGTTATTTCAGAAGTTAAAACAGAAAAACAGGAAAGAGAAGGAACAGAGATTCATCAAATTAAGAGGATTGCGGAGCGAGATAAATATAAGGGATTTATACAGGGATTTTTGAATAGACAGAGGCAAGAAAAGCAGAATAAAAAATAAATCTGCTAGGCATAGTAAAATTCTAATAAAAGTTGTATAAATTAATTAAAATTTTTAAATTAAAACAGAATTTAACGTAATATTTAATAACACTCTTTATATCTTGTAACTATGAAAAATACCAGAAAAAATAAAATAAAAGAGGGAAATCCAAAACTAGTTATTTTTGATTTTGATGGGACAATAGTAGATTCTAAAACTATTTATTATAACTCAATTAATGAAAACTTGAAAAAGTTCGGGATTTCTAAAAAAGAAGTTGATAAGATTATTGATATGGGATTAAGTTTAAGAAAAATTTTAGGCAAACTTGGATTTTCTTATATTTCAAGGTGGATTATAAAAAAAAGGATTTTAAAACAGGCTTTAAAACATTGTGATGAAATTAAAAAATGTAAGGATGTTTCTGAGATTAGCAATATTTCAGGAAAAAAAATTCTGGTTTCTAATTCATTAAAGGAATTTATTCTTCCTGTTGTAAAACATTTAAAATTAAGGAAATATTTTAAAGAAATTCATGGGGCTAATGAATTTGATGATAAATATGAATTTATTTGCGAGTATTTAAAGAAAAATAAAATTAATAATAAAGATTGTTATTATATTGGGGACAGAGTTTCTGATATTGAAGTAGCAAGAGAAGTTAAATGCAAGAGTATTATTGTTTCTGGAAGATGTTCCTGGGATTCAAGAAAGGAAATTTTATCTTCTTCACCTGATTATGTTGTTTCTAATTTATCTGATGTTTCTAAGATTATTAATTAATCTTAAAATCTTTAATTTTTCTTTTGCTATGTTCCTGAATCAATTTTTTTGCTTTTGAAATATGCTGTTTTGATTTAATTAAAGCAGTTGGGCCAGGTTGTTGAGGGATTATTAATAAATTATTTTTCCTTTTTCCTTTTTCCAGAATTTTGTTTTCTTTTTCATCTCTTCCTAAAATAATCTCTGAATTATAAAAATGTCTTCCTATTGATAATAACTGAATATCTCTATATGTGAGATTTGGTTTTTTTAATATTTTGGAAAGTTTTTTACAATATCCCTTTTCACATAATAAACAGCCTCCTGCTGGATGAGGGAAATCTATATTGAATTCTTTAGCTAACTTAATTTGTTTTTTTCTCTGTCTTCCCTGTATTCCAAGCAAGTTATTTCTGTTAATTACCCCTTTTTTTTCATAATCTGTTTTATCAAGTTTTAATGCTGATAAAGGTCTTAATATCTTGTTTTCTAAACCTGATTGTTTTTCCACTATTTTTAGTGCTTTTTTATGTTGGCTTAATGGTCTTTCTCCTAAAACCTCTCCTGTTACAATTATGTATTTTCCTTTTTCCTTTTTTTCCAGTCTTTTTACAAGCTGATTGGCTTTTTTTAATATAAAAATATGACAGTCAATACAAGGATTTAATGCTTTTCCTGTTTTATGGTTCGGATTTTTAATTATTTTAAGATACTCTTTAAAGTTTTTTCCTTTAGTACAATCAAGGATATTTAATTTAATGCCCTGTTTTTGGCAAAACCTGAAAACACAATATTTATCTGAACAACATCCTCCTGAAAATGGCAAAACTGCTAGAAATGCTTCTACATTTTTCTTTCCTAATTGTTTTTCCATTAATTTTACAGCTAATCTGGAATCTAATCCTCCAGATAATAAAACAAGCGATTTAACTTTTTGTTTTTCCATAAAATTTAGAAAAAAAGATTATTTAAAAACTTATCAGAAACAAAATGATTTTATAAATTCTTTTTTTGTTTTCTCTTGAACATTAAAATCTTCTAAAACAGCCAGTACTCTTTGAGGGATATCTACCGCAATAGACTCGTGATTACATACAAGACATTTTCCTTGATGTAATCTAGCTCCTCCTAACTCTTCTCTTATTTTTTTTGTAACTTTATAATTTAATTTTTCTAAATTTTCATTTATCCATGAGTTAATTTCATGAAGCATACATTTTGAACATAAAGGAACAGCTTGAAATTTATTTATTATCTTTTGTTTTCTCATTTTATTTGGATTTTTTTCTTTAATTAAATTTTTCTTTTTCAGCTATAAATTTAGGTAAAAGTTTAGATAATGGGAAATATAATTATTAAAATCAATTCCTTGGAAAAATAAAATATCTCTGTTAACCATTTTAATTTAAGTTCCTGTTAAGCTGTGAATTAAGAGGGCTTAACAGGAAATATATAAGAATTTAATTCCTGCCACACACATATATGTAGAATTAACTTTTGATAAGCTCCACTTTTTCTTACTTATATGTGTTTTCATAAAAAAATAAGCAAAAGATTATTTAAAAACATTTGGTATATAAAATATATACTTCTTAGAAAAAATAAACTAAAGTTTTAAAAATTAAAAATTTTTAGTACAAGGTATGGAAGAAAAAAATCAAGAGCATTTCCATGTTTTTAGTAAGGATATTGAAGATGAAGAGGTAGAACATTATGATGTTTGCATACTTGGAGGAGGGCCAGCAGGTTTAACTTCAGCTATATATGCTGCAAGATATGGATTACATACAGCTTTAATTAGTAAAGATGTAGGGGGCATGGCAAATCTTGCTTCAATAATTGAAAATTATCCTGGTTATAAGGGTTCAGGAATGAAATTAATGCAAAGTTTTTATAATCAAGCAAAAAATGCTGGAACAGAATTTTTAAATTCAGAAGCAATTGATATTCATAAAGACAAAACAGGATTTATTATTGAGTTACATGATAAAAAAGTAGTCCATTCTAAAACATTAGTTATTGCTTTAGGAACAGAAAAAAGAAAATTAAATATTGAAAATGAAGATAAATATATTGGAAAAGGAATAAGTTACTGTGTTGCCTGTGATGCTCCTTTATTTAAACAAAAAGATGTGGCTGTAATTGGGGGAAGAAATTCTGCAGCCAAGGCAGCCTTAACTTTGTCAAGTATAGCTGAAAAAGTTTATATTATTTATAGACAAGGAAAGTTAAATTGTGATAAAATAGATGAAGAGAAAATTCAGAAAAAAGCAAATATTGAGTTAAAATTAAATTCTGTTCCAAAAAAAGTTATTGGAAAAGATTTTGTTACTGGTTTAGATATTAAAAATGAAACATTAGATGTTGAAGGAATTTTTATTGAAATTGGAAGCATGCCTGTGAAGGATATAACTACTAAATTAGGGATTAATACAGATGAAAGCGGATACATTAAAGTTAATGCAGAAATGGCAACTAATGTAAAAGGAATATTTGCTGCTGGAGATACTATAAAGAGCAAATTAAAACAAATAGTAATATCAGCTGGACAAGGGGCTATAGCTTCTCACTCTGTTAAAGAATATTTAGAAAGATAAGAAAATGGTAAGAAATCAAATTAAAACTTTTTTATTACTGATTGTTTTAACTGGAATTTTTTTACTAGTAGGAAGTATGTGGGGAAAATCAGGACTATTGCTTGCTTTTTTATTCTCTATATTTATGAATATGGGGGCTTATTTTTATTCTGACAAGATGGTTTTGAGAATGTACAATGCCCAACAAGTTGATAAGGATACAAAAATATTTAATTTAGTTAAACAAATAGCAAAAAAAGCTAAAATTTCTACACCTAAGGTTTATATCATAAAAACTCACACACCTAATGCCTTTGCTACCGGAAGAAACCCTGAGAATTCTTCTATTGCCTTAACTTCGGGAATAATAAATTTATTATCTGAACAAGAGTTAAAGGGGGTGATTTCACACGAAATAAGCCATATTAAAAATAGAGATACTTTAATTCAAGTAATTGCAGCCACTATTGTTTCTACTATTATGTATCTTGCTTTTATGGCAAGATTTATGGTAATATTTGGAGGAGATGAAGATTCTAATATTTTAGAATTACTTATGCTTGCCTTTATTATACCAATAGGAGCAACTTTAATCCAGTTATGTATATCTAGAAATAGAGAATACCTGGCAGATGAATCTGGAGCAAAATTAAGTAGTGGAAAATATTTGGCTGATGCTTTACAAAAATTAGAAAGAGGAAATAAAGTTAATCCATTAAAAAAAGGAAATAAAGCCACTTCTTCTTTATTTATAGTTAACCCTTTTTCTTACTCTGGTTTTTTAACTTTGCTTTCTACTCATCCTAAAGTGGGAGATAGAATTAAGAGGTTGAGAGAGATAAATTAATATGAATCTTCCATATATAACTAAAGAAAAAGGGATTGGAGGAAAAATAAAAGAAAAATTAGAATATTTTAAAGTTGATGAAGTTATGTTATATCCTTGTTCTGGAAATGGAGAACATTTGTTTATTAATATCACCAAAAAAAATTTAACAAGCAAGCAAATTCAAAAAATTTTATCTGAAAAGTTTAATTTACAATTAAGAGATATAGGCCTGGCAGGATTAAAAGACAAGCATTCTATTTCTTCTCAGGTTTTTAGTTTGAATTTAAAAGGAAAGAAAATAGATGAAAAAGAAGTTAAAGAAAAAACAGAAGAAAAAAATATTAAATTTAACTGGATGAAATACCATAATAATAAACTAAAACCAGGACATTTGTTAGGAAATAATTTTGAAGTTATTATTTCTGACTTAAAATTAGATGAAAATAACAAAAATAATTTTAAAAAAGTTATTTCTGAAATTAAAGAGAAGGGAATCCCTAATTATTATGGAAAACAAAGATTTGGGATAAATCAAGATAATTGGAAAAAAGGAAAACAAATAATAAAAGATAATTTTAATATTAGAGAAAAATGGTTAAGGAAATTTTTAATTTCTTCATACCAGAGTTATTTATTTAATAACTATTTATCTGAAAGAATAAATAAAAGATTATTTGGCAAAATTTTGGTAGGAGATATTGTTAAAAAACATGATACTGGAGGGGTATTTATTGTTGAAGAAAAAAATTATGAACAAGAAAAAAAGAGATTTGATAATAAAGAGATTTCTTTTACCTGCCCTATATACGGGAAAAAGATGAAAAAAGCAGAAAGACTGGCAGAAAAATTAGAACAAGAGATATTAGAAAAAGAAAAATTAACTGAAAAAGATTTACAAAAATTAGGAAGAGGTTCAAGAAGAATAGGAAGAATTTTTCCTGGAAAATTAAAATTTAAGTTATTGGGAAAAGGAAAAATAAAATTATCTTTCTTTTTACAAAAAGGAAGTTTTGCTACTGTTTTATTAAGAGAGATAATGAAAAATAATTAAGTTTAAAAATATTAAATTATTTTAATAATAAAAATGGTGAAAATAAACAAAGATACTTGTATTGGATGTGGTGCTTGTGAATCTGTTTGTCCTGAAGTTTTTGAAATGAAAGATGGGAAAGCAAGAGTTAAAAAACAAAGTAAAGAGAAATGTGTAAAAGAAGCAGAAGATTCTTGCCCTGTTGATGCTATAAGTATTTAGGTTAAGTAGTAAAAAAACAGAGGAAAGTTTAAATATTTCTGTTTATTTTTAGAATCATGAAAAACAAAATACTAATCCTGCTTAGTATATCTTTAATATTAAATCTATTTCTAGTTAGTGCTGATTTTGAGTATAGTGAAGAGTTTGATGTTTATTCAAGACAATATGATACTTGGATTTATAATATGGATATTGATGATGAAGATGTGAAAGTAGTTGTCAGTCATAGATGGAGTTCTCCTAAATATGAGTATGAGTATGAAACTGAAAGTGATTTTGCTTTTCATTATGGAGATAAAATTACCTGGAATAGATACGGATTTTCTGATGAATTTTATAAACCTTCAAGAGAGTCTTATGATATTGGCAGAAAATTAGTTGATTTATTTGATGATAATAGATATAGAAGATATTCTGGATATTCTTATTCTAGAGGTGTTTATTATAGAAATTACTGGTAGTGTTTTTAGTAAAATTAGAAAGATTTATAAGTGTAGTTAACTATTGTTAACAATAAAAGGAGAAAAAATGTATTTATTACCACAAGAAATAGAAGTTTGGTATATAATTCCTGCTATAAGAAGAGAGTTATCTAAAATTTTCACTAAAAAATATGGGTGGAGTTATGAAAAAGCAGGAAATATTTTGGGGGTTAGTAAGGCAGCTGTTTCTCAATATTTGAAAAATAAGAGGGCCAAATCAGTTAAATTTCCATTAAAAATAAAAAAACAAATTGAGAAGTCTGCAGAAAAAATAAGGAAAAATGAAAGAGTTGTTGTAAAAGAGATAATGAGGTTGATAGATGAGATGAAAAAAACAAGATGTTCTTGCAAGGTATGTGAAAAATATAATAAAGGAATATTAAAAATTTGTAAACAACACCCAATCAAAAGAAAATGAGAGCTGAAATTTATAACAATGGAGAGATGATTTTTTTAGAAGGTAATTTAAAATTAGAAGTAAAAAAACCAAGTCCGGTTGATAATATTGAAGTTAGATTAAGTGAAAGCCATGAAAATAAAGAAGTTTCATGTGCTCTTGGATGGTTTGAATCAGAAGATACAGCAAGGGACTATGCTAAATTGTGGGAAAGAGTATTAAATAAAGAGTATGAAGATGTAAGAAGTTTAGTTCAGATATCAGATAATGGAGAAACACAATACAGAGTTATTTATAGAGATGGAAGACAAGAAAAATTAAAGGATTTTGCAGGTTTAAAAGCCAGACTTGAGGGAGATAAAAAATGAAAAGAATTTATCTAGATAATGCAGCTACAACAAAAGTAGATGAGAATGTTATTGATTTGATGAATAAATTTCATAGTGAGAAGTATGGGAATGCTTCATCTATGCATCAAAAAGGGCAGGAGGCATATATGGAATTAGAACAGGCAAGAGAGGTAATAGCTAAATCAATTAATTCAAGATCAGATGAAATTATTTTTACTTCAGGAGGAACTGAATCAAATAATTTCGCAATTAAAGGTGTTGCTTTTAAAAATTTAGAGATAACAGATAAAAAAGGACATATTATAACTACTAAAATAGAACATGATTGTGTTTTAAATTCCTGTAAGTGGTTAGAAAAACAGGGATGGAAAGTAACATATTTAGATGTTGATAAAGAAGGATTTATTAATATTAATGATTTAAAAAATAAAATTAAAGAAGATACTTTTTTAGTTTCAATTATACATGGAAACAATGAAATAGGAACTATTCAGGATTTAGAAAAAATTGGTAAAATTTGTAGTGAGAAAAAAATTTATTTTCATACAGATGCTTGTCAATCATTTACAAAAGTAGAGATAGATGTAAAAAAACAAAATTTAGATTTAGTAACTTTAAATAGCCATAAAATTCACGGACCAAAAGGAGTTGGAGCTTTATACATTAAAAATGGAGTTAAGATTTATGAATGGCAAAATGGAGGAGGACAGGAGAAGAATATGAGAAGTGGGACATATAATGTTCCTGGAATTGTTGGTTTTGCAAGAGCTGTAAAAAATGTGAATAAAAGAGATGTAAAAAAAATGGAAAAATTAAGAATCTTACTAATTTCAGGACTAAGAAAAATTCCAGGAAGCAAGTTAAATGGGCCAAAAGAAAAGAGATTATGCAATAATATCAATTTTTCATTTGAAAATGTGGAAGGAGAGGCATTAGGAGGATATTTAGATGCTGAAGGGATTTCAAGTTCAACTGGAAGTGCCTGTTCATCAAAGTCATTAGAACCAAGCCATGTTTTAACTGCTATTGGTCTAAAACCAGAGTTAAGTCATGGTTCAGTAAGAATATCATTAAGTAAATATAATTCTCAAGAGGAAATAGAAAAAGTTTTATATGTAATCCCAAAAGTAGTAGAAAAATTAAGAAAAATATCTCCTTTTGAAAAAATAGTAAATAAATTAGTAAAATAGGAGGAAAAAATGAGAAAAAATTGCAAATGCAAGGTGTGTAAATGTAACCCATGTAAATGATAAAATGAGAATGTGGAATCTAAATCCAAGAAAGATGTGTAATCAACATCTATTAGGAGAGCATGTAGAACTTCATATGTTTGTAGGATGTATAAATAAAAAAATAAAATTAAAGGGATATGTTAATAAGGGGTTAGTGGAAATTCATAATATTAAAAAAAGACATTTTCAGATAGCTAAAGAAATGATAAGAAGAGAATTTAATCATAACTCAGAACTTCCAAAATTTAAGGTATTTAAGGCTGGCAAAATAAATACAATATTAAATAAAAAAGAATTAAACAAAAGATGTAAGAAGTGTTTTAAATGAAAAAAATAAAAAAAGACATGAGTTTTTCAGAGGTATTAGATAAGTATCCTGAAGCTGGAGAAATTTTATTAAAAAAAGGGTTAGGTTGTATTGGTTGTCCTATGGCTATGATGGAGACAATAGAAGAGGGCTGCATAGCCCATGGATTAAATCCAGATAAAATTGTTGATGAGTTAAATAAAAAAATTAAGAAAAATGAAACAAGAAATGAATAAATTCGGAGCATATACAAAAAAAGTTATGGAACATTTTATGAATCCAAAAAATGTTGGGGAATTGAAGAATCCAGATGGAGTCGGAAAAGTAGGAAATAAAATTTGCGGGGATGTTATGTATGTTTATATTAAGGTTGGAGTAAAAAAAAATAAGAAAAAATATATAAAAGATATTAGCTTTAAAACACTGGGATGTGCTGCAGCTATTGCAACATCTTCAATGATAACTGAGTTAGCTAAGGGAAAAACACTAGAAAAAGCAAAAAAACTAACAAGAGATGAGGTTGCTGATGCTTTAGGAAAGCTTCCTCCTATAAAAATGCATTGTTCTAATCTTGCTGCAGAGGCCTTACATAAAGCAATTGAAAATTATGAGAAAAATTCAAAATGAAAAATAAAAATCTATGAAACTATGATTAAAAAAAGAACTATAAGAAAATTTAAGAACATTGTATATATAAATAAATTTTAATTTAGGAGGCAAAATGGAAGAACAATATAAAAAAATCTGGAAAAAAAAGGATGAATCTGATGTAAAGGAGAAACATGTTCCTGTTGTTAATGTAGAAGAAGGAGAAGAGATAAAAATTGAGGTTAAGATTGGAGATACAGAACATCCAATGGAAAAAGAACATTTTATCCAGTGGATAGAAGTTTTAGATGGAGAAAGAAGTATTGAGAAAATATATCTCTCTCCTTTATCAAAACCAAAAGTTACTTTTTATTTAAAACAAAAACCTGAAAATTTAAAAGTTAGAGAGTTTTGCAATCTTCATGGGTTTTGGCAATATGAATAAAACTAAATTTTAAATTAGGAGGTAAAATGGCAAATATAAAAATTTATTCAACACCTACATGCCCTTATTGTGACATGGCTAAAAATTATTTAAAAGAAAAAAATATAGAATTTGAAGACATTAATGTAGCTGAAAATTCAGAAAAAGCAAGAGAGATGATGGAAAAAACAAGGCAAATGGGAGTTCCAGTTATAGCTATTGATGGCGAGATGATAGTTGGTTTTAATAAGAATAAGATTGATGAGTTGTTGAATTTATGAAAATAATTTGAGGGTTGTAAAAATAAAGATAATGTTCTTTATATTTTAACAGAACAAGAGGAATTTTCTGAAAAAGAAATATAAAAACATAAGATTTATAAGAATTAATTTTGTTTTAATAATAAGGAAAATGTCAGAAATAAAACTTAGTATTAATAATTCTCGAAAAGCATATCATTTAATTTATCTTATGATATTTATCCTTATAGCAGGGATGATTTTTTTTAGAATAAAAAATATTGAGATAAACAAAAGTGCCCAAATAGGAGTAATGATATTCTCATTAGGAGGGATTATTATAACTGAACTTCATAGATTAAGAGATACCTATCAAATAACTACTAATTTTGTTATTCATTTACATGGTTTTTACAGAAAAGAAATAAAAAGAATTTCTTTAGAATCTATTAGTGATGTTGACTTAAATGTAAATTTTATACAAAGAACACTTTCTTATGGCAATGTTTATATTTATAGATATGGGGAAAAATTTGTCATGGAAATTAAAAACATTAATAAACCTCAAATGTTTATAGATTGTTTAGAGAAAATGACAAGTGAGAAAGTGAAAAGAGGGCTGGGAAATGGTTGAATACTATAATACAAACAAAAAGAAAGGGTTTTTATCTAGACATAAGAAAAACATATTGATATTTTTAATATTCTTAGTTTTGTTCTTGCTTATTTTTTATCCTGCTTTATTTCCTACAAATACTACTGGAGGGGTAATTAGAGATTTAAATGAAAAAGGAATCATTATTAATGCTAAAGTAAATCCTCCAGAATTAAACTTAGATGATTCATTTGAAAAAATTAGTATTTTGACTGCTCAAAATATATCTCTTGGTATGAAGGACCAAAAAATTAATATTCCAGAAAATTCTGAAATAATATTTGAAAACTTTAATGGAGAAATTAGTTTTGATAAGAGTAGTATAATAAAATTAAAGGGAAAATCTAAGAAAATTTCTGTAAATTCTATGCCTATTGAAAGTAATGTTGGTGCAAAATTAGATGTTTTTATTGATTCTAAATTTGATTTTGATATTTTAAATATGGAAAATATCTTTATTCCTGTTCTAAATTATCAAACCTCGGGATTAGTAAATCTGAATAATGACAGGACTGTTGTTAATGTGAAAAATGAGAGTGTATTAATTGAAAATTATAGAGGAGACTTAAAAATTCAGAAAGAAAAACTTAACTTAGATGGAAAGCTTTCTAAAATTGATATTGCAGGAGAATCTAAGATAACTGCTTCAATATAGGAACATTTAAATATAAGTTCTTCTTAAGATATGTAAGTTAATCATAATAATTAACTTGAATCGAGGTGACACAAAATATTTTTTTAATTCTGGAATGTTTTCACGAGATGTTTCTATATTTATCAGATGAAAGGAGGTTGTAAATAAAATGGCAAAGAAAAAGTCTAAAAAGAAAAAGAAGAAATAATTTTTATAATGCTTTTTATTTTTTTCTCTTTTTCTTACTTGTTTTAGAAAAAATAAATATGTAAAGAAGAGGCAATATTCCTAAAGTATTTAAAACTAAGAGAACAATAAACCATGCAAGATTTTTATTAATTGCTGATTTCCATAAAGCTATTCCTTTCCATACTAAACTCCATATTCCTAATATGATTATTAGAAAAACGAATACTGGTTGGATGTTCATTGTTGCTATATTTAATATTAAACTCATATTTATATAGGTAATAAAAGGTTTTTAAATATATATCTCTTTTCTTATATATGAAATTTTCAAAAAGAGAGATTAAAGATTTAGTTAAAGCTTGGTTTTTTATTTCTCTCGCTTTTTCTATATTATTTTCTGGGGGAATTAACTTGTTTCAAAATCTGGAAATACATTTTTTTATTATTTTTGTAATATCAGGGTTAACAGTGGGTATATCTTTTCTTATTCACGAAATTTTACATAAATATATGGCTTTAAGATATGGGTATAAAGCTGAATTTCGTTCATTTGATAAAATGTTGTATTTATCTTTAGTTATGAGTTTATTTGGATTTATTATTGCCGCTCCTGGCGCTGTTATGATTAAGGCAGTCAAAATCTCAAGAGAAAAAAATGGAAAAATATCTTTATCTGGACCTTTATCTAATTTAGTTTTAGCGTTATTATTTTTAATTCCTTTTCTATT
This sequence comes from Candidatus Woesearchaeota archaeon, assembly GCA_964490795.1. Taxonomy (GTDB): domain Archaea; phylum Nanobdellota; class Nanobdellia; order Pacearchaeales; family GW2011-AR1; genus PWGL01. The sequence continues at coordinate 37,507 of CAZBDY010000004.1, forward strand.
ATTTTCTGGAGGATTGTTAGGGACATTTTTTAGAATAGGCTTTTTGATTAACTCCTTATTAGCTGCGTTTAATTTACTACCTATTCCTGGATTTGATGGAAAAAAAGTTTATGACTGGAATAAGTCAGTTTATAGCATAGTTATAAGTTTAGCAGGCATATTGTTTTTTACAAGTATGGTGGTTGGTTTTTAATTGAATTTTAAAACATATATTGTGATATATATTTTGTAAAATAATGTTCTCTTTAACAAAAATATTTATAAAGAGCACTTTACTAAAATATAGACATCCACAATTTATTGTGGTTTTCAGTGGTTTTAATACAACATATTGTATTAACTCTTAAATAAAAACAAAAAAGGTAAAATAGATGAAATGTCCTTTTTGCAATCATGAAGAGACAAAAGTTACTGATAAAAGAGATGATAGTTCAGAAGGGACAACACGAAGAAGGAGAGAGTGTTTAAAATGTGGCAATCGATTCACCACATATGAAAGGCCAGAAATTTTATTGACCATAGTAAAAAAAGATAATTCAAGAGAAGATTATTCAAGAGACAAACTAAAGCAAGGAATAGTAAAGGCTTGTGAAAAACGTCCTGTTTCAAGAGAGAAAATAGAAAAAATTATTGGACTCATTGAGAGAAAATTAAGAAAAAAAGGAAATGAAGTTCAAAGTAAAATAATAGGAAAAGAGGTTATGAAAATGTTGAAAAAAACAGATAAAATTGCATATATAAGATTTGCCTCTGTTTATAAAGATTTTAAGGATATCAAGGATTTTAAAAAAACTTTAAAAGAGTTAAAATAAAATGGTTAAATTTATTAAAAAAAGAGATGGGAAAATAGATAGGTTTGATAATGATAGAATTGAAAAAGCAATTTCAAAAGCTGCTTCTTCTGTTGGATATAGTGAAGAAAAAACAAAAAAAATTATTGATTTAGTAACTGATAAAGTTAATAAAAAATATGTAAAAGATATTCCTTCAATTGAAGATATTGAAAGCATTATTTTAAGAACATTAGAAGAAAAAGGATATAATACTATTTTAAAATCTTATAAAGATTATAGAGATAAAAGAAGAGAGGCAAGAAGAGTTTTAGCTATTGCTACTAAAGATAAACAAAAAAACACAACAGATAAGGCATTATTAATTGAGTCAGATTCAAAAGAAATTATTGGAGGATGGGATAGAAAAAGAGTAGAAAATAATCTTGTTGAAGAAGCTGATTTAACAAGAGATCTTGCAAGAGATATAGCAAAACTTGTTGAAAATATTGTTATTGATATGTATTTAAGAGGAGTAAGAAGAATTTCAACAACTGATATAAGAGCAATTGTTGATTTGGTTTTAAGACAAGAAGGATTAGAAAGTCAGAGAAGAAAACAGGCTCTTCTTGGATTTCCTTCATCTGATTTTGATAATATTCTTATTTCAAGAAGTTTAGAAAATAGTAATGTATCTTCAAACAATCCTGAAGCAGTAAATCTTGAAACAGCAGAGAGAATACAAAAGCAGTATTCTTTAGAAAGGGTTTTTTCTTCAGAAGTTTCTGAAGCCCATTTAAAAGGAGATATTCATATTCATGATTTAGGTTATCCTGCCAGAGTCTATTGTTCTTCTCACTCTCTTGAATATATTAAAAAATATGGATTAAATAAAGTTTTAGCAAATTTAGAATCAAAATCAAATCCTCCTAATTCTGCTGCTGTATTAAATCAACATGTTCAGACATTTCTTGCTTCAATGCAGGCTCATTATGCTGGGGCACTTGGTTTTGGTTTTTTAAATATATTATATTCCCCTTTAATTAATCGTCCTGTTGAAGTTTGGGAAATTGAATTAAATTCAAAAAAAATGGAGTTTGAAAAAAGAGATTTAGAAAAATTAATTGAACAAAGAGTAATTAAAAGTGAAGACATTAAAATAATATCAAAGTCATTTAAATTAAAAGAAATCTCAAAAAGGGAAATGCTTCAGATAGCCCAAAATCTAATATTTGCTGCCTCTCAAAATGCGTTTTCAAGAGGAGGGCAGACATTATTTATTGATTTTAATATTCATGCTGGTGTTCCAAAATATATGAAAAATGTTCCTGCAATAGGACCAAAAGGGAAATATATGGTTATGAAAAAAGATAAAACAGTTTGTTTAGTTGATGAAGTTCCAAGATACTATAATCCTAAAAATAAAGATGATCCTAAAAATGGTGATGCGGCCTCTTTTTTACTAAAAGAGGATTTAAAAAATGGAAATATAATTACTTATGGAGATTTAGAAGAAACTAGTCAAAAATTTGCAATGGCTTTATTAGAGGTTTGGAGAAGAGGAGATAAAAATGGAAGGCCTTTTCATTTTCCTAAATGTGACTTGCATGTTGATGAAGATTCTTTTTCAGATAAAAAGCAAAGAGAGGTTCTTGATTTTGCTTTTGAAGTAACAAAGGAAAATGGTGCTGTTTACTTTATGTTTGACCGAGGGAATGATGCTGTTCTTGCACAATGTTGCAGATTAAAAGAAAAAATAGAAGATTCTTCAATGTTAAAATATCCTGAAAAATTAAGATTTTGCGGTTTTCAAAATGTCTCAATTAACCTCACTCATGCAGCTTTTAAAGGAGGAGATATAACAGGATTAAAAGAAAATATTGAGAAAGCAATGAATTTCGCATTAAAAGCCCATCTTCAAAAATCAAAATTTATGAAAAAACTTTTAGAGACAGATGGAAGTCCAATGAGAGGGTTAGGTAAGGAAAGCGATGATGGGAATCCTTATATTGATTTAAAAAAAGCCACATATATTATTGGAACTATTGGCTTAAATGAAGCTGTTCAAGTTTTATGTGACGAACAATTGCATGAGTCAGAAGCAGCTTATAGACTGGGGTTAGAAATAATTTCTTTTGTTTATAAAAAAATAAAAGAATTTGCAAAAAAAACAGGATTAAAATTTACGATTGAAGAAACACCTGCTGAATCTGCAACAAGAAGACTTGCAAAAGTTGATTTATCTGGATTTGAACAAGCAGAAAATATAATCAAAGGAACAAAAGAAAATCCTTATTATACAAACTCAATTCATTTTTCTCCTGATGCTCCTGTTGGTTTAATTGACAGAATTGTTGGGCAGAGTAATTTTCATGAACTAATTGAGTCAGGAGCAATAATTCATGCTTATCTTGGAGAGAAACGTCCTAATAAAGATTCTATAAGTCATATAGTTGAAAAAACACTAAAAGACACAAGATGTGCACAGCTTGTATTTTCTCCTACTTATACTGAGTGTGATGTTTGTGGAAATACTATGAATGGAGACAAAAAACTATGCGATAATTTAGATTGTCCTAATTCAAAACAAGAAACAGTTGATGTAAAAACATTATTTGCAGTTACAAGAGTTGTAGGATATTATTCAAGAGTAAGTCACTGGAATGGTTCTCAAAAACAAATATTTGAAGACAGAAAAAATGCAGAAGAGTATTATGCTGGATTAAAAACAGGGGAAATGTCCTGGCTTCACAACCCAAAAGGAAATGGTAAATTAATAATAAGAGAATTTGCAAAAACAGATTGTCCCAACTGCAGATTATTAGAAAAACAAATAAAAGAAAAAATAAATTCTCTTGGATTAAATGAAAAAGTTGATTTAAAAATAATCCATTTAGATGACTCTGATGAAAAATCACTTTCAGAAGCAGCACTATATGGAGTTCCTTTTGATTCTGTTCCAAGCTTAGTTATTGCTGGAAAAAAACAACATTGGAAAAAAACAACTGAATATGGGGCTGATGAAAAATGTGAAAAGGGCGTTTGTTCTGTTAATCCTGTTTTAAATGAAAAAACAGAATTAATTAGTCCTGAAGAAGTTGAACTAAAAATAAAGGATTTATATTCTGAATTTGAATAAAATGATTATTAAAAAAATAATACCTGAAAGTAGTATTGACTATAAAGGAGAGTATGGACCTGTAATGTTTTTACAAGGATGTAACTTTAGATGTGGTTTTTGTCATAATGCAGACTTAACTGAAAATCAAGGAAATTTAAGTTTAAAAGAAATTGAAAATCTTGATATAAAAGATATGAAGATAAAATCTAAAAATAAGTGGTATACTGGAATTACTATAACTGGGGGAGAACCACTTATACATAAAAATATTGTTTTTTTATTAAAAAAATTAAAATTAACAGGATTAAAAATAAAACTAGATACAAACGGAAGTAATCCTGGCTTATTAAAAAAAGTAATTGATATGAATTTAGTAAATTATGTTGCTCTTGATATTAAATGTCCAAAAAAAATGTATAAGGAAGTTGCTGGAGTTAATATTGATTTAACTAATATAGAAAAAACAATTAAAATTTTATGTTCATCTAATGTTGATTTTGAGTTTAGGACAACTTTAATTCCTGTTGTTAAAGAAAAGAGATGGTTAAATGAAAAAGAAATCAAAGATATGGTTAAATGGGTTTATTCTCTATGTAAAAAAGGAAATTGGTGTTTGCAAGAATTTGTTTCAAGAAGTAAAAATGAAATTTTAAGTGAAGATTATTCTGAGGAATTACTTCCAGGTAAATTAAAACAAACACCAGAAGATTTATTAATACAAACAAAAAATATAATTAAAGAGAAATTTAATTGTGAGATTGTGTAATGAAAATAAAAATTAAAAAAATCCATCAAGATGCAATAATTCCTAAGTACTCTCATAAAGGGGATGCTGGAATGGATATTTATTCTATAGAAGATATAATTTTAGAATCAGGACAAAGAAAAATGATTAAGACAGGGATAAGTATGGAGATTCCAGAAGGATATGTTGCTCTTGTATGGGACAAATCTGGATTAGCTGGAAAAAAAGGAATAAAAACAATGGCAGGGGTTATAGATTGTCATTACAGAGGAGAATATACTATTGTTTTGCTAAACACAAGTAAAGAAAAATATGAAATTAAAAAAGGAGATAAAATATGCCAGATATTAATTCAAAAGGTTGAATCTCCTGAAATTGAACAAGTTAGTGAATTATCTGAAACAAAAAGAGGAGAAGGAGGATTTGGTTCAACAGGTAGATAAAACAAAAAGTTTATAAGTGCTTAATTCTGGAAAAAATAATGGTGATAAGGGCTAAAAAATGTCAGTTAAAAATGGAGTTGAGGAGATTTCAGAAAAAAAGTTTAATGAAATTATTTCTAAAGATTTAGTTGTTGTTGATTTTTTTGCAGAATGGTGTTTAGAGCCAAATACAAAAGTTATATTCAATCCAGGTTCTGATAATATTAAAAAAGCAAGACAGGGATTGAAAGTTTTATCTTTTGATAAAAATTTTAGAGAATCTTATGCCAATATTAAATCCTCCCATAACATTATACATAATAAAAAAATCAAAATAACCACAAAACGTGGAAGAGAAATAATATGCACTCCAGAACATTTAATACACACTAAAAAAGGTTTTTTAAAAGCCGGGGATATAACTGGGGGGGATTTATTATCAGTTTACTTATTCTCAACATATCCTCTTATTAATAACGACAAGAGATTGTTTTTAAGTGAACCTGATATCAAAAAAACTGCAGAAAAGTTAAAACTTAATAAAAAAAGATTTATAGAAGAATTAAAATCAAAAAATCTTTTAAATCTTAGGTATAATAATGAAAAGTCTTATGTATTGGCAAACTTGCTTGGGCTTCTGCTATCTGATGGCTCATTATCTAGATGTAAGAACAATGAAAGAATGGTAGAATTTTTTGTAGACAAAGAATCTGGAAAAGAAGTAATAAAAGATTTAAAATTTTTAGGATTTGATAGTAGTCTAAGGGAACAGGAAATTGAAGGAAAAATTGGAGAGAGAGTTTTTACTCAAAAAATTACAAGGGTTAGAGTATCTAAAACATCTCTTTTTATTTTATTTGCTTCTCTTGGAGCAATTATAGGGAAAAAATTTGAATCAGGTTTGGATATCCCTAATTGGATTTTAAATGGTCCAAAAGGAATAAAAAAGGCATTTTTACAGGGTTTTCTGGGAGGTGATGGACCAAAAATAACAATAGACACAATTAAAAGAAAAAAATGGAAATCATATGATAAACAGAATATAAATCCCTTAGAACTTCATTTTTCTAAAAATGCAAAATATAAACCTAGAAATTTTGCTGAAAAATTTTCCAAAGTTATAAATGAATTTGGGGTAAATATAAGAAAAATAGAAATTAAAAAAGAAAATAGGTATATTAGAAAAGATAAAAAAATTTCTATATTATTGAAAATTTACTTTAATACGGATATTAAATCTTCACATGCTTATGCATCTATTGGTTTTAAATATTGTAGTAAAAAGAAAAAAAGTTCTGGATTGGCCAGGGAATTTTTAAAAGAAAAGATAGAAAATCTGAAAAAAAACCCTGTAAGTAGTTTTATTCCATATAAAGAATGGCTGAAAAATTATGCTGACAAAAATAACAAAATTATATTTGATAAAGTGGAAAAAATTAATAGGGAGAAAAATAGAAATTCTTCTTTTATTTCTTTATCTTTAGATAATGATACAAAAATGTTTGTTGCAAATGATATCATTCAGCATAATTGCATGCCTTGTATTATGATGTCTCCTGTTATAGAAGAAATGGCTGAAAAATTTAAAGGTAAAATAGAATTTGCCAAAGTTAATATTGATGATAATCCAGAGTTAGCTAAAAAGTTTAATGTTATGTCGATCCCTACTTTAGTGATATTTAAAAAAGGTAAAGAAAATAAGAGAATTAATGGGGCAGTTCAGCAAGAACAATTAGAAGAAAAATTATCTAATCTTGTTAAGTAAAAGAGTTATTAGATAACAATAATTATTAAAAAGTTTATTAAAAAACTAATTTTATGAAAAGAACAAGACAGGTTGCAGAAGCTTATTTATTTTTAATTGCTAATAGTGTTAAGTCTATGGCTGGAGAAGATAAAAGAGATTTTATTTCTGGATTAGTTGATATATTACAAAAACAGAGATTTGTTAGAAGAAGTAAAGATGATTCTTTACATCCAAATGATTTAAGAGTTAAAGATATTGAAGATATACCTCAAGATTCTGATAATCCAAAAGAGAGTGCAAGAGCAATTATAACTATGTTACATCCTTATTATAATGCAGATACTCAAAATCGGGTCCTCAAATATGTTATTAAGGGATTAAAAGAAAATTACCTAAACTAAAAAACTTTAAAAACTAAATTTTTTTAATTACTTTGTTCTAAATTTATTAGTTTAGAATTAGGACCTGTAGCTCAGTCGGTTAGAGCACTGGCCTTTTACAAAAATGACTTCAAAATAAATTTTGAAGATAGCCAGGTGTCGGGGGTTCAAGTCCCTCCAGGTCCATCCTTGAACCTAGGACATAATCACTCTTGAAGCTAAATCAATAGGAAGGTTAAGCCGAGCAATTTTGCGAGAAAAATAAAAATTAAAATATCGAGCGAGATTGGGAGTATAGGAAACCTTGGTGTCCTCGCAGTTCAAGTCACTTCAACTTTCTATTTGAAGTTGAAGTTCCCAAGAATCTTTGATTGTTGTGGACCACCGAATCCATTTATGTTGCCAGCTAAAATTTGACAAGAATTAGAGAAAACAAAACATTTAAAAACCTGAAATTGTCAATTTTTAGTATTGGTTAGTTGTTAATGGTAATTATGCTAAAAAATAACCAAAATTACTAATCCCAGTTTGTTCAACTAAATAAATAAAAATAAGGAAAAAAATATGCATGTTCTTCAGCCAAAACACACAAAATTGAAAGAAGAGGAAGTTAAGAAACTTATTGAAGAACTTAAAATTTCTATATCACAATTACCAAAAATTAAATCTGAAGATCCAGCCTTGCCTGATAACTGTATTCCTGGAAATGTAATTAAAATCCAAAGAAAAAGTGAAGATAAGGTAACAGTTTATTATAGGGTTGTTGTTTAAATATGTCTGAATCAAAACATCTTATAGTTGAAAAATATCTGAAAGCACACTCACTTGTAGAGTCAAATATTCTTTCTTTTAATAATTTTATGGAAGAAAGAATGCAGGAAATTGTTGATGAGTTAAATGAAAATCTTCCTTCAGAAGAATTTGAAATTAAGTTGGGAAAAATAAGAATTGACAGGCCAAATGTTATTGAAGCTGATGGTTCTATGTCTTTGATAACCCCGACAGAAGCAAGGTTAAGAAAACTAACCTATTCTGCTCCTGTTTTTCTGGAAATCAATGTTAAAAGAGGAGACCAGACAGAAAGTGAGGAAGTTGAGATAGGAAGGATTCCGGTAATGGTTGGAAGCAAAATTTGTAATACTTATGAAATGTCTCCAGCTGATAAAGAGGAAAATTTTATTGATTCAAAAGACACAGGAGGGTATTTTATTATTAATGGCAATGAAAGAGTCATGGTTTTAATGGAAGACTTGGCTGCAAATCAACCTTTTATCGAAGAGACAAAAGGAAAATTAAGATTAAGATTATTCTCGCAAAGAGGAGCTTATAGAATTCCTATTAATATAGAAGAGACAAAAGAAGGGATTTTAGAAACTTCTTTTTCTAGATTTAAAAATATTCCTGTTGTTGTTTTATTAAAAGCTTTGGGAATGGTAAAAGAGGCAGACATTTCAAAATATATAGGGAAAAATACTGATAGTGTCATAGTTAATTTATATGAATTTACTGAACTTGGGAATAGTGAAGAGGCAATGATGTGGATGGCTGAAAAAGCAAATTTACAAGGTACAAAAAAAGAGATTATGGATAGAGTTAAACAGAGAATTGATAATTATTTTATGCCCCATATTGGAACTGAATATACTAATAGAAGTGAAAAGGCAATAACTTTATGTAAATTTGTCAAACAATTTTTAATTGCTAAGGAAAATTCTAAGGTTTACACTGATAAAGACCATTATGCTAACAAAAGAGTGAAATTATCAGGAGAGCTATTATCTGAATTATTTAGGGTTAATCTGAATATTTTAGTCAGAGATATCCAGTATTCTTTATCTAAAAATGTTAAGAGAAGGAAATTTTACAGTTTAAGAACTATTGCTAAATCAACTTTATTTTCACATAGGGTTGAAAGTTCAATTGCTACTGGAAATTGGATTGGACAGAGAACAGGGGTTACTCAAAATATGGATAAAACAAATTATCTTTCTGTTTTATCCCAGTTACAGAGAGTTACATCTGTACTGCCTGGAGAGATTGCCAACTTTTTAGCAAGAACCTTACATCCTACCCATTATGGAAGATTTTGTCCTATTGAAACTCCAGAAGGAACTGAAATTGGGTTAAGAAAAAATTTAGCTTTACTTGCCAGAATTTCTACAAGAGTTTTTATTGATGAAAATGAATTTTTAAAAATTTTAGAAAGTTCAGGAATGGAAAAACATACTGCTGAACAAAACCAGTTTGATATTTTCTTTAATGGAAGATTTATTGGAAGTGTTGATGAAGGAAATGATTTTGTTAAAAAAGTAAGAGAAAAAAGAAGAGATAATGGATTGCCCTTGGAAATGAGTATTAGGATTGATAAATTTACTGATACTATTCATATCTCAACTGAGGTTGGAAGAGTATTAAGGCCCTTAATTGTAATTGAAAATGGAAAAACTAAATTAACTGAAGAAGTATTAAAAGAGTTAAAAGAAAATAAACTAGTCTGGGATGATTTGCTTCAAAAGGGAATGATTGAGTATTTGGATGCAAGTGAGGAAGAAAATTCTTTAGTTGCCTTAAAACAGGATGATATTTCTGATAAACATACTCATCTGGAAATTGATGCTGTTGCTTCTTTAGGAACAATTACAAGTTTGGTTTCATATGCTAATCATGATCATCCTCCAAGACTATTAAGAGGAAGTAAAACATTAAAACAAGGCTTGGGAATTTATTCTGGTAATTTTCCAGTAAGAGTTGATACCAATGTCTCATTATTACACTATCCTCAAAAACCAATTGTAAGAAGTTTTGTTTATGATACCTTAAATATGCATCCAGCAGGACAAAACATGATTGTAGCTATAATGACTTATGAAGGATATAATTTAGAAGATGCAATAGTCTTAAATAAAGGAAGTGTTGACAGGGGTTTGGCTCGTTCAACATATTTCAGGCCTTATTCAACAATTGAATTAAATTATGCCGGAAGTTTAAAGGATGAAATTAGTATTCCTGAAAAAGATGTTTCTGGTTATAAGACAGAAGAATCATATAGATATTTGGAAGATGATGGAATTGTATTTCCTGAAGCAAATTTAAATGAGGGAGAGGTAGTTATTGGAAAAACATCTCCTCCAAAATTCTTGTCAGAAGCAAGAAATATTGCTATTAGAACAAGAAAAGAGACAAGTGAGGCAATAAGACAGGAAGAAAAAGGAATTGTAGATGCTGTTTTTGTAACCTCAGACAGTGAGGGAAATAAAGTTGTCCACACAAGAACAAGAGACCCAAGAAACCCTGAGCTAGGAGATAAATTTTCTGCACCTCACGGGCAAAAAGGGGTTATTGGTGCAATAGTGCCAGAACAAGATATTCCATTTACTTCCAGAGGAATTAAACCAGATTTAATTTTTAATCCTCACTCTATTCCATCAAGAATGTCTATGGGATATATGGTTGAATTATTAGCTGGGAAAGTAGGAAGTGTTGTTGGAAGAAATGTAGATGGAACAGCATTTGCAGGAGAAAAAGCAGAGGATTTAGAAAAAGAATTAAAGAAAAGAGGATTTAGATATGATGGAAAAGAGACAATGTATGACCCTATAACCGGGAAGAAAATGAAATCTAAGATATTCATAGGAAATATGTATTATCTAAAATTAAAATATATGATTAGTAATTTAATGCATGCAAGAGCTTCTGGAAAAGTCCAGCTATTAACAAGGCAACCAATTGAAGGAAGAGCAAAAGGAGGAGCCTTAAGATTAGGAGAGATGGAACAGCAAGCTTTAGTTGCTCATGGCGCATCTTTATTATTAAAAGAAAGATATGATTCAGACAAGGTAGTAATTGATATTTGTGAAGATTGCGGGGGGATAGGAGTTAATGACAGAATTAGAAACAATGTAAGATGTCCTTTATGTGGGGGAAGCAAAACTGAACCAGTAGAAGTTTCATATGCTTTTAAATTATTATTAGAAGAATTACAAGGGTTACATATATATTCTAAATTTAAATTAAAAAACAAGTATGAGGAATAAAATGGGAAAATACATAAGAAAACAAGTTAAAGCATTATCTTTTGCATTGCTGTCTCCAGAAAAAATAAAAAATTTATCTTCAGCTAAAATAATTACTCCTGAATTATATGATGTAGATGGTTATCCTGTTGATGCTGGGTTAATGGATTTAAGAATGGGAGTTATAGAACCTGGTATGAGGTGTAGAACCTGTGGAGGAACATTAAAAGAATGTATAGGGCATCCTGGAAGTATTGAGTTGGCTCGTTCAGTTCTGCATGTTAAATACACTAATTTAATAAAAATGTCTTTAAGAGTATTTTGTGAATCTTGTGGAAAAATATTATTAGATGAAGATACAATTGAAAAATATAAAAAGAAAGGGACGAAAAAACTGATTAAAAAAGCAAGGGATTTGAAAAAATGTCCTTATTGTAATGCTGAACAAGAAAAAATAAAATTAGAAAAACCTTCAACTTTTAAGGTGGGTAAAAAAAGATTATTTCCAACTGAAATTAGGGAGAGATTAGAGAAAATTCCTGATGAAGATTTAAGATTGGTTGGTGTTAATCCTGATTTTTGTCGTCCTGAATGGGCTGTTTTAACTTTATTAATAGTTCCTCCTGTTACTGTTCGTCCCTCTATAACTTTAGAATCAGGAGAAAGAAGTGAAGATGACTTAACTCATAAATTAGGAGATATTATAAGAGCTAATCAGAGACTATGGGAAAATTTAAATGCTGGTGCTCCAGAAGTTATTGTTGAAGATTTGTGGGATTTATTACAATATCATGTTACAACCTTTTTTGATAACACTATTTCAAGAATCCCTCCTGCAAGACACAGAAGCGGACAGCCATTAAAAACAATTACAGAGAGAATTAAAGGAAAAGAAGGAAGAATAAGACACAATCTTACAGGAAAAAGAGTTAATTTTTCATCTAGGAGTGTAATCTCTCCAGACCCTTATCTTCAGATTAATGAAGTTGGAGTTCCTCTGGAAATTGCAAAAGTAATAACTGTTGCTGAAAAAGTTACTTCTATGAATATTAATTATTTAAAAAATTTAATTAAAATTCCAGATTATCCTGGAGCTAACTACATAATAAGGCCAGATGGAAAAAGAAAGAAAATTACTCCTGATTTAAAAGAAGAAATTTTAGAAGAACTTTCTCCTGGATATATAGTTGAGAGACATTTAAGAGACGGAGATATAGTTCTTTTTAATAGACATCCTTCATTACACAAACAAAGTTTAATGGCTCACTATGTAAAAATACTTCCACATAAGTCATTTAGATTACATCCTGCTGTCTGTCACCCTTATAATGCTGATTTTGATGGTGATGAGATGAATATTCATGGTCCTCAAACTGAGGAGGCAAGAAGTGAAGCGGATAGTTTATTAAATGTTAATAATAATTTGATGAGTTCAAAGAATAATACTAACTTATTAGGATGTATTCAGGATGCGATTACAGGAAATTACTTATTAAGTAAGGACAAGATTTTAGGAAGTGAAGCTTCCCAACTCTTATATCAGGCAGGCATAGAATCTAGCTTTAAAAAAGAGATTGAAGGAAAAGATATTTTTTCTGAAATTCTTCCTAAGGTAAATTATTCTTCACCAAATAATAAATTAAAAATTAAGGCTGGAAAAATTGAAAAAGGAGTTATTGATGAAAACTCTTTTGGAACTGAATCAGGAGAATTAATTAAAGAGTTAGATAAAACAGCTGGAAGAGAAAAAGCTATTGATGTGTTAAAAAAAGTTTTTTCAGTTGGAACTTCTGCCCTATCTAGAATAGGATTTTCATTTTCTTTGTCTGATTTAAGAGTTAATCAAAAAACAATTGATGAAACTGAAAAATTAATTAAAAAAGCTGAACAAAAGACAGAAGAGATTATTGAAGATTATAAATCAGGAAAATTAGAGTTAATTCCAGGAAGAGATAAAGAAGAGAGTAGAGAAATCAAGATATTAAAAGCCTTAAATGAAATAAGGACTAAGATAGGCACTGTTGTTAAACAGGAATTTCCAATAGATAATCCTGTAAATACTATGATTTTATCTGGAGCAAGAGGAAACATATTAAATGTAACTCAAATAGCTTGTAATGTAGGACAGCAGGCATTATGGTCTAGAAGAATTAGTTTGGGATATACTAATAGAACCTTATCTTTTTTCAAGGAACATGATTTATCTCCTAAAGCAAGAGGATTTATTAGAAATTCTTATTTAAAGGGATTAGAACCATATGAGTTCTTTTTTGGAAGCATGACTGGAAGAGATTCATTAATGGATACAGCTTTAAGAACTCCAAAATCAGGATACTTGTATAGAAGATTAGCAAATGCTTTGCAAGATTTAAAGGTAGGTTATGATGAAACAATAAGAGATGCGTCTTCTAATATTGTTCAGTTTAAATATGGAGAAGATGGACTGGATGTTTCTAAAATACATCTTGGAGAAAAAATTTCATCTGGAGAAGCTGCAGGAATTATTACTTCTCAAAGTTTTGGAGAACCTTCAACTCAGATGGCTTTAAATGTTTTCCATTTTGCTGGAGTTCAGGAAATGTCTATTACACAGGGATTGCCAAGATTAATTGAAATCTTTGACGCAAGAAAAGTTCCATCCACTCCATTAATGGAGGTTTATTTAGATTCTAAAAATAATAATAAGAAAAATGCAAAAGAGATTGCTGAGAAAATTAAAGAAGTTAAATTAAAAGACATAGTTTCAGAAATTAAAATTAATTTTTCAGATAAAAGAATTGAGGCAGAAATTGATTCAGAATCATTGAGAGCAACTCATACTACCTTGAAAAAAATTGTTGAAAAAATAAATGAGAAAAAGGGATTTGAAGTTAAAGAAGGGAGAAGTTCTATATATTCATCTAATTCTAAGTTGGATTTTAAAGAGTTATATCAGTTAAAAGAAAAGTTAAAAGAAACAATAGTATCTGGTGTTAAAGGGATTGATCAGGTATTGGTTGTAAAGAGAGAAAAGGATTATGTGGTACTAACCTCTGGAAGCAATTTAAAAGAGGTTTTTAAAATAAAGGGAGTAAATAAAGACAAGACATTTACAAATGATTTATATGAGATTGCTGAAGTCTTGGGAATTGAAGCTGCAAGACAAGCAATAATTAATGAAGTTAATAAAGTCTTAAATCAGCAGGGATTAGATATTGATCAAAGACATATAAAACTTGTTTCAGATGCCATGACTTATAAAGGAAATGTAAAAGGAATTACAAGAATGGGAATTATATCTGAAAAATCAAGTGTTTTGGCAAGAGCAAGTTTTGAAACACCTATTAATCAGTTTGTTGATTCAAGTATTAATGGTAAGAAAGATGAGTTAGCTTCAGTAATTGAAAATATCATATTAAATCAGCCAGTTCCTGTAGGAACAGGGCTTCCTGGATTAATGGTTGAAGTCACAGGACCTTTAGTAAAAAAACAGAAAAAGAAAAGTAAGGAAAAATAAGATGAAACAAACAATTGATATGAATAGAATGAGGTATCTTAATCTTTTGGAAAAAATTTCTAAGGTTAGAAGCAGTAGCTGTTTTTTTTATAACAACTGCTTGATATTTGCTGTTCCTAAGAAAATGGTTTCAAAAGCTATTGGAGAAGGTGGAAAAAATATAAAAAAATTATCAAGTATATTGGGAAAAAGAGTTAAAATTGTGGGTTTTCAAAAATCAAATTCAAAAAATTCAGAAAAAGAAAAAATTGAAAAATTTATTTCAGAGCTTGTTAAACCAGTTACCTTTAAGGATATTAAGATTGAGGATGATAAAATCCTGATTTCTGGAACAAGGCAAAATAAAGCTTCTTTAATTGGAAGAGGGAGAATTAGAGAAAAAGAATTAGGAAAAATTACTTTAGAGTTTTTTGACAAAAAAGTAGAGATTATTTAAATTTAATAGTTAAATTTAAAAATAGGTTTTTATGTTTAATTATACTATTTTTACTTAAAAATGGGATTAATGAATGCAAAAAAATTGAAGAAGAGAAGGAAAAAGTTTAGATGGCACAATAAAAAATATCGGGCTAAAGCTATGAACTTGAAAGAAAAATCAGACCCTTTAAAAGCTAAACATCAAGCTAAGGGATTAGTTATTGAAAAAGTTCAAAGAGAAGCAAAACAGCCAAATTCAGCTATGAGAAAATGTGCAAGAGTTCAGTTAATTAAAAATGGAAAGATGGTGACTGCATTTATTCCTGGAAACTTGGGACAAAAATTTATTAATGAACATGATGAAGTTATTATTGAAAGAATAGGGGGCAAACAGGGAGGAAGTAAGGGAGATATTCCTGGAATTAAGTTTAAAGTTATTAAAGTAAATGATCAGCCTTTAGACAGATTAGTTAGGGGTAAGATTGAAAAAGGTAGAAGATAATGAAAGCATTTGATAAATATGATTTAAAAGAAGTGAAAGTTGAAGATGAAGGATTAAAAAATGTTGTATTTTTAGATGATAAACTTGTAATTAAAAGTCATGGAAGATTAAATACTGATAAATTTGGAAGGATTAAAGTTAATATTATTGAAAGGTTTGTTAACTTGATTAGTGTTCCTGGACATAGAGGGAAAAAACAAAAAATTCAGACAAAACATGCAACTGGAAAATATTATAAAAATATGAAAATGGCTTTATCTTGTTTTGAGATTATACAAGATAAGACAGGGAAAAATCCTATTCAAATATTTATTAAAGCAATAGAAAATGCTGCTCCTCGTGAAGAAGTTACAACTATTGAATATGGTGGGGCAAGATATCCTCAGGCAGTTGATACCTCACCTTTAAGAAGAATTAATGTTGCTTTAAGAAATTTAGTTCATGCTGGTTATGATAAATCATTTAATAAAAAAATCAAGATTCAGCAAGGGTTGGCTAGTGAAATTATTGCTGCAAGTGAAAATTCTGGAGAAAGTGCAGCTATAAAGAAAAAGAATGAGTTAGAAAAACAAGCTGATTCTGCCAGGTAATTATCTAGAGTATTTTCCAGTTAATTCAACTTTTTCTAATATGTGGTTTTGAATTGCTTGTTCAACTTGTTTTTTTGATGAACTTTCTTGTAAATCTAAATTTATATTAAGGGTATACAATTTAAACTTGTAGTTATTCACAAACTCTGCCTTTAGGTGGAGATAACAAAAGAATTTTTTGATTTTGAAAAACTGATTTTATTTTTTATTATTATTTTTAACAGGAATAAAATTAATGAACCATACAATCCAAACTAACCATAAATAATTAACATAATACTCTTCTTTAATCCCGAGAATAGCTAAAAAAGATAAAAATCCCAAAAATCCTAAAGGCCAGTTTTTTCTTAATTTCATTTTATTAAAAAGTGATAATTTTTTATAAATGTTATGAAAAAAAATTAAGAAAAAAAGTAGAAACATTTAAAAAATAAGAGTTTCAGTTTATAATATTAAATCAATAGATAAAAAAATGGCAGACAAATCAACAAAAAAAGTTAAAGAGTTAATGCATAACTTAGAACATATTAGGAATATAGCCATAGCAGCACATATAGATCATGGAAAAACAACTTTTTCTGATAACTTATTAGCTGGAGCAGGAATGATGTCAGAAGAGTTAGCTGGAAAACAACTGGCTTTGGATTTTCATGAAGATGAACAAACAAGAGGGATTACTATAGATGCTGCAAATGTTTCTATGGTTCATGATTTTGAAGGAGATAATTTTTTAATTAATTTAATTGATACTCCTGGACATGTTGACTTTGGAGGAGATGTAACAAGAGCTATGAGAGCTGTAGATGGATGTATCATCTTAGTTTGTGCATCAGAAGGGGTAATGCCTCAGACAGAGACAGTTGTAAGGCAGGCATTAAGAGAGAGAGTTAAACCTGTTTTGTTTATTAATAAAGTTGATAGATTAATCAGAGAGGTTAAATTAACTCCAGAAGAAATGCAAAAAAGATTTGTTAAGATTATTAATCATGTTAATGATTTAATTCACAAAATTGCTCCACAAGAGTATAAGGAAAAATGGATGGTTGGAGTTAATGATGGAAGTGTGGCTTTTGGTTCAGCAGTTCATAACTGGGCGGTATCAGTTCCATATATGAAAAAAAATAATATCAGTTTTAAAGATATTATAGATACTTATAATTCTGGTGGAGAGAAATACAAAGAATTAATAAAAAAAGCCCCTTTACATAGAGTTATATTAAACATGGTTATAAGACATCATCCAAACCCTGTTCAGGCACAAGAATATAGAATTCCAAAAATATGGCATGGAGATTTAGATTCTGAACAAGGGAAATCATTAACTCAATGTGATGAAAAAGGAAAACCTGCTTTTGTGTGTACTAAAATAGTTGTAGATAAACATGCTGGAGAGATAGCAGCAGGAAGATTATTTTCAGGGACATTAAAAGGAGGAGATGAAGTTTATCTTAATCTAGCTAAAAGACAAGGAAAAGTTCAGCAGGTTTTTGTTTATAAAGGGGCACAAAAAATACAGATGGAAGAAGTTATAGCTGGAAATATTGTTGGTTTATCTGGATTAAGAGATATTCAGGCAGGTGAAACTGTCTCTTTTGAACAAATTACTCCTTTTGAAGAAATTAAGCATATTTTTGACCCAGTTGTAACAAAAAGTTTTGAAGCAAAATCTCCAGCAGACTTACCAAAACTAATTGACATTTTAAGAACAGTAAATAAAGAAGATCCTTCTGTTCATATTGAGATTAATGAAGAGACAGGAGAAAACCTTGTTTCTGGAATGGGAGAATTACATTTGGAAGTTATTGAAAATAGAATCAGAACTGAAAAAGGTTTGGATGTAAAAACTTCAAGTCCGATTGTTGTTTATAATGAGACAGTTCAAAAAGAATCAAAAGAAGCTGAAGGAAGGTCTCCAAACAAACATAATGTTTTTGTTTTAAAAGTAGAACCTTTAGAAGATGAGATTTATAATGCAATTAAAGAAGGGGAGATAGCTGGAGGAAGAATAAAGAAAAAAGACCAGCAATTATTTGATACTTTAAGAGAAAAAGGAGTTGATAGAGATGAGGTAAGACAATATAGAGATATTTACAAGGGAAATGTTTTTCTTGATACAGTAAGAGGAGAGGTGGCTATGGGAGAAGTAATTGAGTTAATATTAGATGCTTTTGAACAAATTGTTGATCAAGGGCCATTAGCAAGAGAGCCAGTTATGAAAATGAAAGTTTCACTTGTTGATGTTAAGTTGCATGAAGATGCTATTCATAGAGGGCCAGCACAAGTTTACCCTGCTATTAGAGAAGCCTTACATTTGGCAATGAGGAATGGAAAAGCTTGTCTATATGAACCAGTTCAGATTCATAGAATTGAAGCTCCAATAGAATATATGTCAGCTTTAACTAGTTTAATTTCAAGCAAGAGAGGACAGTTATTAGATGTTGAACAAGAAGTTACAGCTGTTATTAAAGCGAAAATTCCTGTTTCAGAAATGATTGGATGGAGTAATGAATTAAGGTCAACATCAGAGGGAAGAGGGGTTTCTTCACTAATGGACCAGCATTTTGAAAAAATGCCTTCTGATTTACAAGACGATGTTATTAAGAAAATAAGAGATAGAAAAGGTTTAGCTGAAAATCAGTAAAAGAAATATTTAAAAATAAATAAATCTTGTTTTTTTAATAAATTAATAAAAAAGAAAAGAGATGAAGTTAAAAATAAAGTTTAAACATTTGAGAAGGTTTTTAGAGTTTTTTATTATAGGTATTGTTTTTGGAATTACTGAAGACATGATTGCTATATTGGTTGCAACTGATGCTAAATTTTCTTGGGATATCTTATGGATTGTTACTTTAGTTGCAATACCTTTTGCTATTTTTTCTGAATTAATTGTTGATAAAATAAAATTTGATAAAGTTGCTAAATGGTGGAATAAACAAGTTATGGGTATAGAAGAAGAAGTTCGAGGAGATGTTGAAAAAGTGGGGAAAAATTTTAAGTAATCAAGAAAATCTCATAATCTAAAGACATGATATATTTTAAAACTTAAATTTTGAATAAATGAAATTATATTTTTATGAAGAGTTTTTTTTGCTTCTTTTTTTCTTAAAAAAAGAAAATTTCATTACTTGTCTTCGGTGAATTTTTTTGCGAAGAATTTATAAAGTTTAAGTTAATTCCTAATTGTATGACTTATGAAAAACAAATTGCTTCAGCAGGATTAAACATTAATGCAATTAAGCTAAGACCTGACAATCCATTTACATGGGCTTCTGGCTTTAGGATGCCAATTTATAATGACAACAGAATGTTTTTGTTTCATCCAGAGCATAGAGATTTATTGGCCAGGGGTTTTGGAGAAATTTTACAATCTGAAGATATTTCTTATGATGTAATCGCAGGAACTTCTACCGCAGGAATTCCTCCTGCAACAACATTGGCAGACTATTTGGGAAAACCAATGATATATGTAAGAGATAAACTAAAAGACCATGGATTACAAAATCAAATTGAAGGAATTGATGCAGAATCTGATTTACAAGGAAGAAAGGTTGTTTTAGTTGAAGATTTAATCTCAACTGGTGGAAGTTCTGCAAGAGCTGTGCAAGCAATAAGGGATGCGAATGGAGAATGTAATTATTGCATTTCAATATTTAACTATGGATTAGATAAAGCAGTTCAGGCATTTCAGGATTTAGAACCTC
>CAZBDY010000005.1:0-15737 GCA_964490795.1 Candidatus Woesearchaeota archaeon
TTTCTTTAGAATAACTAATTTTCGGTTTTGAAAAATCTATTCCGGACAAAGCCCTTTTATTTGCTTTGTTTAATAAGTGGCTGTTGTTTGAATAGTCCTCTTTTTTATATGCTCCAAAAATTTTAAAGTTTCTTATAGATATCAATATATTTATTTAATTGAAATTTGCATTGTCCCTAATTTATGTATTTACAAATATTTTTAGGTTCTATAGAAATTTTTTAATTGTTAATAACTTATCTAATTAACATTATCTCTCTAAATGCTTCTTGCATCCAATAAACTTAATATTATATTTATCTCCTTGTTTTTCAACAACACTGACGCAAGTATTTCCATATTTCTCCTGATGTTCTCTAACAATTTTCCCTCCTTCTTCCCTGTTGCCAGTTGTAATAGCAAGAAGTGTTAAACAAGAAGAGCCATGAGCAACAACAATAGCATTTTTCCCTAATTTTTCAATATCATCAAAAGCCTGATTACATTTAGCAATAAAATCTTCTAAAGCTTCATTGTTGAGCATATCTCTTAACCTAGAATCAAGTTTAATTTCAACATTATGAAACTTATTTATTTCTTCAGCTGTTTGTTTTGCTCTTTTCAAATCAGAAGAGATTATTATACTTACCCCTTCATCCTTCAACCTTTCTGCAACTGCTTTAGCTTGCTTCTTACCTTTCTCAGTTAATGGAGTATCGAGCCATTCATCCTGCTTTCCTTGAGAAATATTTTTAGAGTTTGCGATTGATTCTCCGTGTCTGACTATTGTTAGTTTCATTTTAACATAATATATTTTTCATTAAGTTTTTTATTAAACTCCTTTCTTAATTTGAACCACCTTTTCAATTCATCATTTCTATAAATATCTTTTATCTTGTAATATTCTTTTCTAAGTTTGATGAATTTTTTTTTATTATAGCCCTTTTTTATTTCCTTACTTAATTCGTTAACAAACTCCTTAATTTTCCTTTTATATTTATTTCTTTTATCAATTTTTATATATGGATCTGGTTGACATAAATAAAAGGAAATTTGTTCAATTAAATCAGATCCTTCAACAACATCAAACTCGATTGTTTGTAATGGTCTTTTTAAATTTGAGATACAAATTAAAACCATTATCTTTAAACAATCTTCTTTTTCCAATTTGGTTTTTATTTTCATCTCATTAATAAAATTTAATATTTTATTATTGAATCCTTGAATTAACTCTAATTCATATTTTTGTAATTTTTGTTGAGGAATTAAAAAACTTTTCCCATAGAGCTATTTCCTTCATAAACTATATACCCCGCTAAATCAGGCCTATTCGAAAAAGGAGGAGTTTTTACATTTGAATAAATGTAATTAAGTGTTGTATTATGCTTACCAGTGTATGGAGAATATAAAACCCCCATCTTCCATTTTGCTTTTTTATTAAAAGATTTTATTATTAATTCTATTGTATTTAATGTTCGTGACCGGCTTATCGCTTCATCCACAATATAGATATTTTTGTTTTTAATTAATCTAGAAAATTCGGTATCTTTTAACAATTCATTCAAGATATCTCTTGTGGGGTGTTTTATTTCTTTAAAATATTCAATTGTTAATCCAGGAATTTTTTTTCTAAAGGTATTAAACTTTTTAGTTTGATCGGAATTTTCTCCAATAAAATTTTTTGAAAAATTTATAATCTTATTCTTTATTAAAAATTCTTCATCTTCAATAGGGATATATAAACATAAATCTGATAAAACAGATAGCCATTCATTAAGTGTTTTAGGAGGAATTTTCCCTTTAATTTTTTTAGTATAGATTGAATATAAATTATTGTTTTTTAAATATTCAATGATATATTTCGATTTTTGCTTATCTATAATCAAATTTAGTTCATTTTCACTTAGAAATTGCTTGATTTGTTTATATAAGGGTATTTTACTTATTGCTGTTATTTTATAACTCAAATAGTTATTGTTCATATTCATTAAATTAAAGATTTTTTTTATTGAAAAAGCTCCAATATCGGGAAAAATCACAATATCCTTTTTATCAATCTTCTTTAATATATTAATTGAACCTTTAACAAATTCTTTATATGTCATCCTATTTTTAGACTCTAAGACCATAGTAAGCTAATTCTCCATTGTTACCACAAAAGATACATTTATCTTGTTTTACTTTCTCTAGATTATTATTTACTTCAAAACCTAATATTTCCCCTTTTTGCATTTTTTTTAAATTATTTGAGCATATCTTGGAATTACATAGAGATATTTTTGATATAACTCCATTTTTTAAATTTTCCTCTAGTTGTTTCTGATTTTTAGTGATTTTATATGAGTAATAACTCTTACTCTTTTTATTAAGATAAACATTAATCTTCTTCTCTTCTTTTTTTATAACACTAATTAAATTATTAAATTTAATATTATATTTTTTATTTAGTATTCTATTTTCTAATTTTATTTTATTATCAATAATTTCTTTTTCACCCAAAGAAAGGATTATATGGGATCCTTTAGATTGAATTTTTTCAAATATTTTTTCACGACCTTCCGATATATTTATTTCGTATTGAACATTATTTCTTATAAATTCTTGTTCAAGGGATTTTAATTTTTTTAATACTTTTATATTCCCCTTATTAAAAATGACAAAAGAAACTTCTTTAGAACATAATAATTTAGGTAATATTAATCCTTTATCATCTGCAAAATATTTAATTAACAAACCAATAGGCCTGTCTGTAAATCCAAAAGAAATTTGTTCAGCATAAGCCTTTTTGCCTAAATTATCGTAAGAAATATCTAATTCTTTAGAATATTTCTCTCCAAGATAATAAAATGTTGCCAACATGATTGATTTTCCATTTGGCAAAAAAGTCATTAGGCCATATGTTTTTTCAGATATTTTTTTATTTCCTTCTAAGGGAAATTCTACCCAGATAGGATAAATATGGATTTGGTTAAAACTTTTTTCAATAGATTTCATTATCTGCTTAATCTCCTTAAAACAATTACCTTCATTTGAAAAAAAACCATGTCCTTCAAACATTGGTTTGCCAGATCCAGAAATAAAGGGATTTCTTTTTTTTCTCAAACTATTCCTAAAAAATAAATCTTTTGTAAATATTTTTATAGGTAATTGATTTTTGGACCTTAATTGTTTTTTTATTGATGGATATATTACTCCCTCTCCGCTTGGCCTTAAATAGATTTTATCCTTAATTTCTTTATTTCCAAATTTTGAGATCCATATCACTCCCTTATTAAAATCTTCAAACTTCTTTTGTTTTTTTAAAAAGGATTCATCTAACAATATTGGAAATTCATATAACAAATAGCTGAGCTTTTTAATATTTTCATACATCAATCTATAGTAATTATCTCTAATTTCAACTCCACGAGGCAATAAGACATTTTGCCCTTCTTTAGGACAATTTACCCACATTATTTCCGCTTCTTTTAATAACTTGTAATATTCTTTTAATTCCATTATATATAATACAATAGATACCTTTTTAACTTTTACTTCTTTTTTAAAAATATGGTAGAAAAATATCAACACATTATTATGATTTCACTTGATTCATTGAGAGAAGATTGTATAACCAGTTATAAAAGAAGTAAATTTGTAAAAAAGTTTGGAAAGAAAGATTATAATACAAATATTCTTGATAAAATTATCAAAAAAGGAGTATTCTTTAATAATTGTTTTTCTGCAGCTCCATATACTAGTGCATCTCATGCTG
Source organism: Candidatus Woesearchaeota archaeon (assembly GCA_964490795.1). Lineage (GTDB taxonomy): Archaea > Nanobdellota > Nanobdellia > Pacearchaeales > GW2011-AR1 > PWGL01. Next base: position 3,734 of record CAZBDY010000005.1, read on the forward strand.
CCTATTTTACAGGATGCTGGCCTAGAAATAATGGAGTATATGAATTTTTTAATCGTAAAATTTCTGTTCCTACAATATTTGAATTAGCAAAAAAATCAAATTTTAATACAATTTTTCAAACAGATTTCCCTATAATTCTTGGTAAGAGTATAGGATTTGATAAAGGGGTTGACAATTATTATATTGAAGGAGAAATGTCGGCACTTAAAAAATTAAAAAAATTAAAAGATAAAAAAACTCTGTCTTTTTTTCATTTTGGAGGTATACATTATCCTTATGGATTTCATAAGTTAAAATTTGCACCAATTGATTATCCTAAAAAAGTTAAGGAATTAGAAAAAAAATACAATATTAAAAAAAATAATAAATTTGAAGATATGTTAGATGAAAGTTATAGGAATAATAAAGATAAAATTTATTTATTCCGTTATAAAAGAATAGTAGAGCACTTAAATGAAAATAAATTATTTGATGAATTAAATAAATTATATTTGGAAGGTATTAAATACTTTTTAAATCATAGGTTTAAAAAATTTATTAATAAACTAATGGTGTTTGTTGAAAAAAATAATGCACTTTTAATAATATTTTCAGATCATGGGGAACATTGGGACAACAATTCTAAGGGTCATGCAAATTCAATATCGGAAAAAACATTAAGAGTGCCTTTGATAATGTATTCAAAAAATATTAAGCAGAAAATTATTTCTAAACTTATTAGAACAATTGATGTTGCGCCAACAATTATTAACTTATCTGGAATTAAGGAATATAAAATGGATGGTTCTAATTTATTTACAGATATCGGAGAAAGATATTCTTTATCACAAGTTTGGAGGGTAGGTGATAAAGAAAAAATAATGAAACATCAAAAAGAGATATTAAAAAAAGGTAGAATGATCACTCCAATAAAAACTAGGTTAGAAAAGGAAATGGTTTGTTATGGTAAATATTCCCTAACAAATATTTATGAAAAATCTGGAAAGCTTATTGAAACAAATACATTTATCAATTCAAATGAAGAATTTCATAAAGGAAAGATACCTTTAAAAAATAAAAAAAATATGATAAAAATATTAGATAAATACAATAAACAGAATTCTAAAAAAAAATATAAATTAAATAAAGTTAATAAGAGCATTAGAGAAAATTTAAATTTACTAGGGTATAAAATCTAAAATGAAAAAACTATATCCTATTATGTTAGTTTTAATAACATGGGAATTAATATACCTCACCTTCAATATTTCAAATAAAATAATACCGCCTCCTAGTGAGCTTTTTTTTGTATCATTAGAATTAATTAAAACTGGAGAATTATTAAAACATAGCATTGCAAGTTTAAAAAGAGTATTAATTGGTTTTGGGTTAGCAACAATTTTTTCAATTATTATGGGGCTATTCACTGCACAACATAAGCCATTAAGGAATTTTTTAAATCCTTTCATTGAAATTTTAAGACCAATTCCCCCTATCGCATGGATTCCAATTGCTATAATCTTTTTTGGTTTAGGAAATCCATCAGCATATTTTATAGTCTTTTTAGGATCTTTCTTTCCAATCTACTCCAACACATATTTTGGAGCTAGATCTTTACCTTCGAAATTCAAAAATATATCCAAAACACTAGAGATATCTAAGGTTACTTATATTAAAAAAGTTTTATTTAAACATTCCCTTCCAAACATTTTTACTGGATTAAGGATTGGAATTGGCATGGCATGGATGAGTGTTATTGCTGCAGAGATGATTGGTGCTCAATCGGGATTAGGATATTTCATCCAAACAAACAGATTAACATTAGGAACAGATAAAATAATTATTGGAATGATTGTTATTGGAATTATAGGTTTAATATTAAGTAAAATAATTGGGATAATAGAGAAAAAATCTCTTCCATGGATGGAAAAATGATTAATATAAAAAAATTAAATTTTGAATTTAACGATACTCAGGGAAAAGTAAACATACTCAGGAATTTAAATTTAAGTATTAAGGAAGGAGAAATAATCTCTATAGTGGGGCCTTCTGGATGTGGAAAAACTACTTTTGCTAAGATTTTTTCAGGATATTTATTTCCTTTAAAAGGGAAGATGGAAATTGAAGGAAAAAAATTTTCTGGTCCCGGAAAAGAAAGAGTCTTAGTATTTCAAGAAGATGATTTATTTCCTTGGATGACAGTAAAACAAAATATTAATTTTTTTTCTAATGATCCGAAGATAACTAATAATTTATTAAAAATTGTAGGACTACCAAAATATTCTAACTTTTATCCTTCCCAAATATCTGGAGGAATGAAAAAAAGGATTTCTTTAATTAGGGCCTTTGCCGAAAATCCTAAAGTCATCATACTAGATGAAGCATTTAGTTACTTAGATTCTTTACTAAAAGAAAAATTATATGAAGAAATATTAAAAATATGGAACATATCTAAAAAAACCATAGTTATAATAACACATGATATTGAAGAGGCTATTTTTCTGTCAGATCGAGTTGTTATTATGTCTTCTAAACCAGCAAAAATTAAAGAAATTGTGAATATTAATTTTAAAAGACCACGGAAAAAAGAATTGATATTTAGTCCAGAATTTTATAAATTAAGAAAAAAAATAAAAAAACTCCTAAATTAAAAACAAAACAATTTTAAATAGACATTCATAATTTCTATTATGAAAAAAGAGTACATATATATTAGTATTGTAATCGTAGTAATTGTTATATTGGGTGTATTATTATATCCAAAAAGTCTGAGTTCTGATTCAACAATAAGAATTGGATGGCAAATTCCATGGGCTACACAAGGACAATTAACTCAAATATTAAAGAATACAGATATTTTAGAGAACAATGGTTTAAATGGAGATTTTAAAGGATTTAGCTATGGGGGTCCACTTAATGAAGCAGCTCTTGCCGGGGAAGTTGATGTTATATTTACTGCAGATCAACCTGCAGCTACTTTAATCTCCAAGGATGATGATTGGGTAATAATTGGAAGATTAATGTACAACAGGGTGTCATTATACATCCCTCCAAATTCTCTTATTGAAGAAATTTCAGATTTGAGAGGAAAGACTGTTGCCATGCCTTTTGGTGCTGCAGCTCAGAGAATGGCTCTTAAGGTTCAGAAAGATGTGGGTCTTGATCCAAATAAGGATGTTAATAATATAAATTTAGGTATATACGAACAGAGCGACTTAGTGAGAGACCCTAATGCGATAAAATGGGGGGATATTGATGCAATGGCAGGTTTTGATCCTACACCTGCAATATTTGAACAAAAAGGTTTAGTTAGAAATTTATATGTTGGAAAGATTGTTTCTGTAGTTGTAATGAAAAAGAGTTATATTGAAAGAAATCCTGATGATCCTCAAAAATTTATGGAGGCATTTAAAGAAGCCTATATCTATTATAAAAATAATGAAGAACAAGCAAATAACTGGTTTATTGAAGAATCAAAATTAGACATTGTCCCAGAGGCATTAGATATTGCTTCTAGTATCGAACCTAATTTACAGGTTGAAAGTGATTCTGAAGTAAGGATTAATTTTATTGAGGAAGATTATGAAATCATGCAAGAAGCTGCAGATTTTCTATATAATAATGATATGATTTCAGTTAAATTAAATATGAGGGATCATATTGATACATCATATATTTAAGATGAAGAAAAATATTTTATTTATTTCATTAGATTGTGTGAGAGCAGATGTTGCATATAGTGGCAAATTTCCAAATATTAAAAAACTATTTGATGAGGGTACAACATTTTATAATGCAATATCTCCCTCTCCTTTGACCCCAATTAGCCATTCGTCAGTATTCACAGGACTTTTGCCTGAAAATCATGGGGTTAGGCATTTATTCAAGGAAAAGATAAAAAAAAGGCAAATACAATTCAGAACATCTTATTGAATAATGGCTATGAAACTGCAGCAATTGTATCTTGCCCTGGAATGCATAAATGGTATGGGATCAATAAAGGGTTTAAATATTATGACGACGAAATACCCCTCCTTCCAGATGGAAGAGATCCATTAAAAGTAGTTGATGTAAAAATTAGGGGGAGTGTATTAAAAAGAGCATCATTAGTTACATCTAAAGGAATAGAATGGTTAGAAAAAAATAAGAAAAAAAGATTTTGTTTATTCTTACATTATTTTGATGCACATTGGCCATATAAAGCACCTGAAAAATATAGAGGATCAAATTATTATGAAGAAGAAATTGCATATATAGATCATTATCTCGGGATATTTTTAGATAGACTAAAAGAACTTGGGCTATATGGAAATACAGCTATTATAACTTTCTCAGATCATGGTGAAGATTTGGAGGGATTATATAAAAATGATAAAGGAGGTAAAAAGCTTGGCCATCCAGAAGAATTGGGACATGGTTGTTTGCTTTACGAACAAACACAAAGAGTTGTATTAAGCATTAAAGATAAAGAAATTCCTAAAAATAAAAAAATTAATCAGCAATCAAGATTAATTGATGTTTTTCCAACCTCTTTAGATTTATTAAATATTAAGAATAAAGAAAAAGTAGATGGAATATCTTTATTACCTTTGATTAAAGGAAAGCAAATGAACCTTATGGGCTACTCAGAGACTTATTTCCCAGATGAACTAAAAATAAAAAACAAAAAATTTAATTATGTAAATAAGAAAAAAATGATTAGAATAAACAACAAAGATAAGTTTATTTTTAATATAGAATCAGGAATAATTGAGTATTATAATTTAGAAAAAGATCCTAATGAGTTATATCCTATTAATATGAATTAGCTGCATAAGCCCTATTTTTTGTTTCTTTTCCGCAAACAACACAATTTCCAGGAGTACCCTCTTCTAATTCACTTCCAAATAAATCTAATCCTTCTTTAATCCCTTTAATCTTATCAAAACACTTGTCTCCTTCACACCAGTAAATTTTTACAACCTTGCCCTCATTTAATGATTTCTTTGTATCCTCCATATTTTTTGGTTCAGTTAAAAAGTTATTTAATAAATCTTCTGAATGTTTAAGCATTTCATCTTGAATACTTTTTAATTTAATTTTAATTTCTTCTTCAAGTTTATTATCATTTACTTTAACTTTTTTCTTTTTGTTTCTTAAGAAAATTGTAAGTTCTTTATTTTTTAGTTCATTTTCTCCTATTTCGATTCTTATAGGGATTCCTTTTAGCTCAGATTCGTAAAATTTCCTTCCAACAGAATCCTCTGAATCATCTATTTTTACTCTAAGATTTTTCAGTCTTTTCTTAAGTTCATTAGCCTTTTTAATCATACTACTTTTATTTTTTTCTTTAAATATTGGAATTATAAGAACTTGAATTGGAGAAATACTTGGAGGGATAACTAATCCAGAATCATCTCCGTGCTGTGCTATAACTGATGCTAAAAATCTTTCACCATTTCCCGTACAAGTTTGCCATGCAAATTTTTCTTTTCCATCCTTATCCTTAAATTTTATATTAAATTTTTTTGCATATGCTTGACCAAGATTATTTAATGAACAATTTTCCATTACTTTTCCATTTGGCATTATTGTGTAATATTCTAACGCTCCTTCAGCTCCAGGAAAACATTCCCATTTAGGTTTTCTTACCAATAGGGGCTTTATTCCAATAAAATTCCAGATTTTATCGTTCATTTTTTTTGCTAATTCAATTTCTTTTTCTGCTTCTTTTTTTGTAGCATGAACTGTATGTATCTCATACCATGGACCGATTTCCCTATCTCTAATTAAAGGCCTTGTTTGTCTTGATTCATACCTATAAGAAAAAACAGTTTCATATATCCTAAGAGGTAAATCATTATGGCCTCTAATCCAAAGTGAAAACATAGGATACATTGCAGGTTCTCCGGTAGGCCTTATCACAAATTCTTGTTTTTTCTTGGTTCCTGCCCAGAAACCCTCTTCTTTAAATCCTTCCCACCATGAATCATTTTGTTCAGCATATTCTACAGGTACCATTAATGGAAAATACATCTCTTTAATATCATTTTTTTTAAATTCCTCATCCCAAAATCTTTTTATTCTAAGCATCATATCATATCCGTAGGGCATCCAAACAAACATGCTTTTAATTGCGTATCGATTATCAATTATTTTAGCTAAAGCTAACACCTGAGACATCCAATTTGGAAAATCGTCCTTTCTTGCATTTAATCTTTCTGGTAATTTTTCATTTTCTTCCATGATATTATTAAAAAACACACCCTTAAAAGGTTTATGGGGCTACTCGGATTTGAACCGAGGACGGCAAGAATATCAGGCTTCCACAGCCCTTAAAAAGATAATGAATAAATATTTAGAAGATTATCTATCTCTGGCTTTGGCGAAATTATGGGAAATTATTAATTTCCTGCTCACTCCACTCCCAGAGGTTTTTAAGTTTAATAGAAGAAACCACTATGCTTAATTTTAATTTGCAACACAAAAAGAAGTGATAAAATAACAAAAATAAACAGGAATTCCCAAAAGATCTATTTCTACTACTATAGTATTCGTTTATTGCCTCCAAATACTGTTATTTTTCTATCTCTCATCTTTTATACTCACTCATACTGAATTTTTTTTCTGGCTTTTAAAGTTAAAACTCTGACTTTTTTTCTTATTTTTCTTTTTAATTCTCTATCTAAGGTAGCCACTGTTATATCCCTTTTATTTTTATCAATATAATCAATTATAGCTTTATCTGCATAATTTTCATCTGATTTAATTACCTCAAATTTTTCCCAGTTTTTTTCTATAATTTCTAAAACTAATCCAGCTGCTCTCTTATCATCCCCCTTTCCTTTTAAAGTTAAATTTTCTAATTCTTTTAAAACTGGTTTTAATAAACCCAATTTCCCAAATCTTTCTGTTTCAAAAAAATCTACTCTCTCTTTTATACAAGACAATAAAAAACTTGTATCTAATATTATTTTCATAATTATAACAAGATATACAAACTTTTAAATATTCTCTTTCTCTTTTAATAAAAATGGTGAAAGAAAAAAATCATATTCTTAAAATTTTGAAGACTACAAAAGATGCAGTAAAAAAACAGGATAATGTTAAGTTAAAAGATTTATCTAATCAAACAATTCACTCTGCTTCAATTCATCAAGATATAGATTCAATTTTAATAGCAGTTATAATATATTCATTAAGCAAAATAATTGAAAGAGAGAATTATCAAGAATATAACTCCTGGAATAAATTTTTCTCTACATTTATGAAACATATTGAAAAATCAATTAAATCACTAGAAAAAGATGATGAAAAAAATTTCAGAAAAGAATTAATGAGTATAAGAAAAGAAATATCTTCTTTATCTGGAAAATTTAAACAACATATTAAACATGTTTTTGATAAAGCCAGCATAAATAAGGCTTCAAGAATATATGAACACGGAATAAGTTTAGAAAAAACAGCTGAACTTCTTGGAATTTCTTCTTGGGAATTGTCTGAATATGCAGGAAAAACAGGAATCTCTGATGTTAAATATAACAGAACTTTATCTCAAAAACAAAGAATTAAACTTGCCCTTGACTTTTTTGAAAAATGAAAAATAAAATCTTAATCTTTGATGCCTCTTCTTTAATAACCTTAGGAATGAATGGAATAACTTTTATATTAGAAGATTTGAAAAAAAAGTTTAATGTTAAATTCATAATTCCAGAAAAAGTAAAATATGAAATTATCGACAGGCCACATAAAATTAAAAGATTTAAATTAGAAGCCTTGATTATGAAAAGATTATTTGATAATAAAATTTTACAACTTCCTTCTTCTTTAGGTATAAATAAAAATCAGTTAGATAAAAAAACATCTCAAATTTTATCTAAAACTAATCATAGTTATTTTGCAAAAGGAAAATTTATGGAAATAATTCATAAAGGAGAAGCTGCCTGCCTTGCTCTTTCTTTAATTTTATCTGAAAAAAATATTGAAAATATTATAGTAGTAGATGAAAGAACAACAAGAATGATAGGAGAAAATCCTAAAAATTTAATTAAACTTTTTAATAAAAAACTTCACACTAAAGTTGAGCTTAAATCTAAATTAAAAGAATTTTCAAAAATAAGATTTATTAGAAGTTCTGAACTTGTTATTGTTGCTTATAAAAATAATTTTTTTAATCTAAAAGATGGTGTTTTAGATGCTTTGTTATATGCCACTAAATTTAAAGGAAATTCTATCTCAAGTGATGAAATTAGAGAAGCTAAAAAATTAAAGATTTAAAATAAAAAAGATTATATATAAATGAAAAATATCTCGCCATATTTTCAGGGATGTTATTTTATTTTTAGTGCAATTTATAGATACTTTTGAAATCAAAAAACGTCCTGTTTTAGTGTTATTTGAGGGAAAAAACAATACTGTAATTCAAGATATAACTTCAAATCTGAAGATTGATGGGCTGCTTATTACAAAAGAGTTTCTAAAGAGATTAAAAATATGACCCCCAGTATTGAAAAGTTTTAAAAGCTTGTTCTTTTTATACTCTTGGGGGGCATAGTTTAACGGTAAAATTTAAATATAACCTATCCTTCATTCTTTAATGAGCGCCGAAGATAAAAAATTCCAAATATTAAATTTCATAAAAAATAATCCAAAAACAAATTATCGAGAGATAAAAAACAAATTTAAAACACACCCCGAAAGAATATTTAAAAAAGGACTAAAGCAAGCATTTGAAGAAGCAAAGGTCTCACCTCCTAGAAATTTTGATAAGAAAAACAGAGAAGAGAAGGAAAAAATCTTATTTAGATTTATTAAGAAAAATCCTTTAGCAGGTGGACAAAAAATAAGAAAAGAAACAAAAATAAATTTTCTAACAATATTCAAAGACACTAAAGAGATGTTTGAAAAAGCAGGAATAAAATATCCTAGAGAGAAACTTATAAAAATAAAAAGTAAAAATAAATCAAGGAAAAAAGAAGAAATAATTAATTTAGTAAAAAAGAATCCTTTAATAACTATTCAAGAGATAAAAAACAAAACCGGACTTAATGTATCTAAATATTTTAAGAATACAAAAGAAGTCTATAAAAGAGCAGGGTTAAGGTATATTCCTGGTCATGAGAAAAGATTAACAAAGAAAAGAAATGAGGTTATAAGTTTCATAAAGAAAAATAATTTTGCGACCCAAAGAGAAATAAACAAAGTATGCAAAACACATGTTCAAGAGGTATTTAAAAGTGGAATTTTTGGAGCATATAAAAAAGCTGGAATTAAATTTCCTTACCAAAGAATAAAAATATATGGAACTTCCTTAAAAGAAATTAAAAAAAGAGCACAAAATTTTGAGGCAAAAATTGCTATTAAATTATCTGAATACGGAACTGTTAATAGATTGATAAAAACAAAAAGAGGAATTGCAGATATAATTTTTGAAAGAAAAAATAAAAAAGCGATTGTTGAAATTAAAGATTATCAAAATAAAGAAATTTCCATTTCTCAAATAAAACAATTAAACAAATATTTAGAAGACACAAAATGTAATTTGGGTTTCTTGATATGTCATAAAAAACCAAAAAAAGATAGGTTTTTAATAGGAAATAGCAAGATATTTATATTAGAAGAATCTGAACTAACTAATATTCCCAAACTATTGGGGCTGTAGTTCAACGGTTAGAATACTGGTCTCCAGAACCAGGGGTGGGAGTTCGACTCTCTCCAGCCCCATAAGAGGTGAAAACCTCAGATTAATTCTAAGTAAATTTAATATGAAAAAAAAATAAAACCCTAGAAGGAAAATTACAAGAAAAATCTTTTTTAGTAGATAGAGCTTTACCAAAAATAGTTAAAGCAGGAATAAAATATCAAGACACCCACTTACCTTAGGAATAGAAATAGCTAGTTATATAACAACAAAAGGATATATAGATGGAATGAACAGATTTGGATCTTTTCTTGAAAATGACTTATCATCTAAATTTCAAAAAACTACAGGATTAATACCAAAAATAATTGAAGGAGCTTATGAAATTCCATTAAAAATCTTTGCAGGACTAACAGGAAAAGGACTTGATTTAGATAATTGGTTTGAAGTAACTAGACCTGTAAAAAACACAGCAGAAAACTTAGAGCAAATACTTCCTTATTCACTTGCTATAGGTTCTGGAATTGGTATAGGTTCTGGATTAAAAAAACTGGCAAAAGAAAAGGGAACCTCTACTAAATGGTTAGCTAAAACAATCTTAACCGCTTCAATCTTAACATCTATAGTCGGAGGAGCTGTTGATTATACTCATAATAAATTATCAACAGGAAGATGGATAGCTACAGGAACCAATGTGGCTTCACTAGGAGTTTACTCTCAACCAAAAATTACTCCCTGGATTAAAGCAACTTATATTTCAGGACAGACACTTACTAATAAAACAGCTGAAGATCCAAGCTGGCTAATAAAACCATTTAGTAAAGCGGGGGCATATGGAACTCATTTACTATCTGGAATAACAAGACAAGATGGAAATGACATGTTTAAATATGGGTTACTAGGAGCAGGAGCAGGATTAGGAATGTTATATTTCGAGTTTTTATCTAATCAAAAAAATGACAAAAAGCAAAATAAAAAAACAAGAAAAAAATAACTTGAAAACCATATAAGTTAAATTTATAAATCACTTGTTCTTTTATTAAATATGGCTAAAAAAAGAGGAAAAAAGTCAAAAAAGAAATCTACTAGGAAAAAGACAATTAAGAAGAAAAAAGAAAAAATTCCAGAAAATATTAAAAAATTAAACTCTCTTTTAATTGAAAATTTTGTAACCCTACAAAAATCAATAACTCATCTAAGTGAAAAATTTGATTTTCTTGCTAAACAAACAGCAAAATTATTAGAATTATTTGAAACATCAGCTAAGACATTTGCTTCAAAAGTTCCTTCTGAATTTGACTCAGGAAGAGAAAAAGATGAAAAATTCTTAGAAAAAATTGACAGACTTCTTGACCAAAATAAAACTATTGCTAAAGGGTTAACTATGATGGAAGAAAGAATGAGAGAAAGATTAGGACACTCTTCACAACCTCATCCTCCTCAACAACCACTTCAACGTCTACAACCACAACCTCATCCTCCTCAACAACCACGTCAACCTCAACAACAATCAACTCCTGCAACTTCAACTAATCCTGCTTCTCTCTCTAATGAAGGTTATATGCCAAGTTCTTTAAAAAAGCAAGAAAATTAAAATGGCTAAATATAAGGGAAGAACATTATTTTTACACGAATTTACTAAACAGTTAATTCTAAATTCTATGACTCAAGAACAAATATATATTAATAAAATCTCTCCTCGTTATTTTTCAAAACCTCAACAAAAAACTAAACCAGAACAAGAATATACCCCTTCTCAAAAAATAAAAAAACAAAAACAATTGAAAAAGCCAAAAACATATTTTGAAAAAATAAAATCAGAAATTCAACATCCAAAACCAAGATTAAAAATTAAACAACTCCCAAGATCTAAAAAAGCAATTCAACCTGGATTTAATCAAAATATCTCTAATCATCCATCCCAATCTCACTATCAGGTAAATCCAAGTCCCACTAATCTTCCTCAAGATTTTAATTTAGGAAAAATACAAATAATGATTCAAGACCCAAGAGTCACAATGATTGAATGTCCTGGTCCAAATAAAAACATAATGGTAAAAACAGGAGGAAATATGAAAATATCTGATCTCTCTTTAACTGAAAAAGAAATTCAAGATATAATCGATAAGTTTTCAAAACAAACTAAAGTTCCAGTTATCTCAGGAATATTCAAGGCAGCTGTCGGAAATTTAATGATGACTGCAACTATATCTTCAACAGGAAATAGTTTTATGATAACTAAAATTACTCCTAGATTTATTATTGAACAAAATCAGCAAAATAATTCTCACAATATAAAAAGAAACTTTAATCCTAATATTTTAAGAAAAACAAGAGAAATAAATTAAGCACCTCTTAAATATTCATCTTTAATTTCTAAATCAGACATAGCATAATCATTTATTT
>CAZBDY010000005.1:15837-32727 GCA_964490795.1 Candidatus Woesearchaeota archaeon
TTCCAGATGAATCTAAAAAATTTCCCTCAAAAGCATAAAAAGCTGTCTCATTAGTATCAGCAGGACAATAATCAAAACCATCACAATCTTCATCAATACCATTACACTCAATTTCTACTTCTCCTGGATTTATATCTGGATTTGAATCATTACAATCTATTTCTCCACATAAACCTCCCTCAATATTATATCCATCCTTATCATTATCAGTACAAGTTATGTTTATTCCTGTTCCTCTTAAATATTCATCTTTAATTTCTAAATCAGACATAGCATAATCATTTATTTTAACTTCATCTATAATTCCATTAAACATTCCTTTTGAATAATCTAAATCTCCTCCTATAAAATAATCTGTATTTCCTGAATTTAAATTAACTAATTTAAATATTGTTTTAGATAAGTTGCCATCTACATATAATTTAATTTCAGAATTTGAATAAGTTGCAGCTACATGATGCCACTGATTATCATTAACTTTAATTCCAGAATCTTGCCATCTTATACCTCTAAAAAAGATTTGTAAATTATCTTCTAAAACTCCTAAAACCCAGTCATCTTCTCCAAAATAACCATCATATCTTCCTACTATCCAGTCTTGTTTATCACTTGATGTTTTTATCCAAGACATTAATGTAATTTCATTATTATCTGTAATTAAATCTAAACTTTCTGAATCCTGAATTTCAACATACTCTCCTCCATAAAACTCTGCTCCATAATTTAATTTTCCTTCTACAAATTCAGCTCCATAATTTGTTCCATGATTTTCATTTCCAGATGAATCTAAAAAATTTCCCTCAAAAGCATAAAAAGCTGTCTCATTAGTTTGAGATTCATTTCCTAAAACTTTTACACTTGCTTGTAAACTTGATTGAACTGCCAGTACAAAACCTGATAAGATTATGATTATAAACAAGATTATGACTGTGCTTTTTTTCATATGGTTTTTCATAATCTTCATCTCTTAATTATTCCTTTTATTTTGTTTTTTGGTTTCTTTTTTTTCTTTTACTTGCCAAAATAATCATAACTACAAATACTATTACTAAAATTAATGTGGTTCCTGTTCCTATCATGTAAACTGGTTCTACTTCATTATCAAAAAGATTTGCTATTTTCTGTCCTAAATTTCTCACTGATGAAGTCTCATCTAGGGGTTTTTCATAATATTCTGTTGAAGGAGTTAGTATTACTTTTAATTCTGTTGCTAATGATGCTGATACTGCTCCTTGTTCACCAAAACAACTTCCTAATGCTTCAAAAACAAATTCTTGTTGTTTTCCTATTTCAGCATTTTCTGGAATTTCAATTAAAATTTTCATCTGTTCATCAACTAAGATATATCCTTTATTTGAATTTGGATGAACAATATAATCTAATTTTCCTGTAGGTAGTTTTTCTGGTTTTTCACTAACTATCTCTGATTTTGGCATAGCAAAGTTTTCTTTTATTTCCTGGATTATCCCAGAAACTTCATAACCTTTTAATTCTGATTCTGGACTATAGATTATATTCCAGTTAGGACCTTCACTTTTACTTATTAAAACATGTGTTGGTCTATCTCCTCTTAAATTAAAAAAATTCCATTCAATTTCAACTGTCTGTCCTGGATGAGCTTGAGCTTTCATCTCCAAAGGAGATGCTCCTAAACTACATGTTGCACTTGTTAAAGGTAAAATAGCAAGTGTTCCGACTATAAAAAATAAAAAGAAAAAAGAAAAATAAAAAAACTTTTTCATTTTAGTTTTATGATACCTTATATGTTACACCAACAGTATACTCATCTGCTAAAGTTCCTGCAGGAATACTCAATTCATTATAAACTGTATATGAATTATCTCCTGATTCTCCTGATTTCATAGTTGTTGATGAAGGACTTACTGCATAAGTTGAATAAGAAACATCATCTAAACTCCATTTAAGATGACTTGTAGCTAATGTTCCATCCCCTGTTGAAGTAAATTCGCTGCTAGCAACTTCTCCAAAAAGATCATAGTTCACATTTGAGTCAACTGTTAATTCTACTGCTGCATCTCCTGTTGACTCTTCGGCTAAATCTTCGAAATTTAGTGAAGTTGAATTAGCTGTTAGAGATAAAACTCCTGTAACAGTAGCTGATGCCTGAACTGTTTGCTGAGTTTCAGCCAAAGCAACACTCATCACACTAGTTAATAGCAAAACACTTGCTAAGATTACTAATAAAGTTTTCATCTTTGTTTAACCTCCTTACACTTATTAAGACGTCTTAATTTATGAAGACAATTAATTTCAATTTTATTTTTTTCTTTATCTTGATTTCTAATTTTCATTTTATATACTTGTTACTTTAAAATTTATATTTAAATTATAATCCCCTGGATTTGTTCCAGAAGGAATTGTTAACTTATGATATAAATCATGCCCTCCTGTTGGTGAACCAGGACTTGTTCCTGAAAAAGGAACAGCTGGATTATTATAATCATATTCAGTATATTGTCCATTAAGTGAAGTTGCCCACTCTAATTGTTCATCATTTAGTGTTCCTGGACCTGTAAAAGTATCTGACTCTGGTTCAACTGAAACTTCATAATCCACACTTGAAACTATCTCTATATTCAAGGGGTTTTCATCTGGAAAACCAGTATTATCTGGATCAACCTCATTAAAAGCTAAACTATTGCTTGAAACAGTTATACTTAATGAATCTGGAATAGCTTCCTGAACAGCTTTAGAAGCATTTATTCTCTTAAAAGTTAATTCTGTCTCATTATCATAAATCATTTTTCCAGTATTTTTCATAATATTTCTAATTTCATCTGGAGTTAAATCTGGATTTGCCTCTAACATTAAGGCTGCTAATCCTGAAACATGAGGTGCTGCCTGGCTTGTTCCAGAAAGAAGAAAAAAATCAGCTTGTTCCTCTCCTGTATATGCTGAAAAAATAATAGCCCCAGGAGCTAATAAATCCAATAAAATATTTCTATTAGTAAAACAAGTTATATTATCTGCGGGTTGGTATTTCTCTGAACAAGAATCATATGCTATATTATCCACATAAGCATCATATGTTGCTCCAACTGAAACAGCTCCAGAAGCACAAGCAGGAGAACCAATCCCAGTATAATCTGCATCATTTCCACTTGCTACTGCTACAAATAACCCTGATTGATTTGCATTATTTACAGCTATTGATAACCCCCTATTATCACAAGTAGTAGAAGAAATAAATCCTGTTTCACCCAAACTCATACTTAAAACTGAAATATTATAATAATCTTTATTAGCAATACAAAAATCAACTCCTGCAATAATATCTGTTTCACTTCCATCCCCCTTTTCATCTAAAACTTTAATTCCCAAAATTCCAGCATCAGGAGCAACTCCTCTAACATCCTCATCATCACTTGTTACTATTCCAGAAACATGTGTTCCATGACTCTTGTCATCCATAGGATCTGCATCATTATTTACAAAATCATAACCCCCTAAAAAATCATTACAATTTTGCCAAGAAATATTTGCTACTTTATTAATACTATAAAAAGAGGAGCAGTATTCCCCTGGTTCATTTGAAGTATAATTATTAAAATGCAATCTAATAGTATCTCCTGGAACTGTTATGCTCCACTTATCAAATTGTTGATTGCAATAATTCTCATCATAATCATCCTCGCTATAAATAATCTGGCGCAAATTACCATCACCATCATAAACTTCTATGCCTTCATACTCCCAAGCCAAAAGATTTATTTCAGAAAAATGAACCCCCATTTGAGAAAATCCTGGTTTGGTTATTATAATATCCTCATCTCCTAAATTCCAAGTAAGTGGCTCACTTAAACTTTCATTTTCATAATTTAATGAACAACTAGAAGAACCAATAGCAAAATGAGTATAATCAACACCAGTATCAATAACACAAACACTCACCCCTTCACCAGTATAATTTCCAGGTTCATCCCCCCCATTATGAACTAAATCTGCCTCAATTAAAGGAACACTATCGCCTAAAGTAGTATGATAATTTCTATCTTCATTAACACTCTCAACAACCCCAGATTTTTCTAACATAGATAAAGCCCGAGGATTAATTTCTAAAGCTAACATATTAAGAGTTTTATACTGGTGAACAATATTAAAATCAAATCTATTTAACTCACTTAGAATTTGTTTCTGATTTTTCCTGACTCTTAACATTTTTTTTTCTAAATTTTTAGTGAAAATATCATCACTTAAAACAACAATAGCTCTAACTTTTTCCTGTCCTCTTAACTGTTCAACTAACTCATTACTAATTTTATCACTTCTCACTAAACTTGATAATAAACTTTCTCTTTCTAAACTTGATAATTCAGGTTTAAGTTTAGAAATAATATCATCAGGAAAATTTCTTTGTGACATAATGCTGTTTATAGAAAAAACAATCATAATTAAAACCATTACTAAAATAGTAATCTTTTTCATCATTTTTTTAAATTTATATTAATATAAATATTTTTATGTACTGAAATATATACAGTATATAAGTTAAATATATAAATGTTACTATTAAAAAGTTAGTATGGGAATAGATAATTCAAAACAAAAAAGATTATTATCTCGCCTTTTAATGATAAAATCAGATTTACAAATAATAAAACCAGAAGATTATGATCCTAAAATAAAAGAAAAAGTAGCAAGAATAAAACAAGATGTTAATTTTATGATTAAGAATTTAATTAAAAAAGTTAAATAATCTACTTCTTCATACTATTAATCTTACTCATTAATCTATCATCACTAGATTTTCTAGAAAAAATACCTCTAACCTTTTCAAAATTAAATAATATTAAAAATATTAAACCAAATATTATAAATACTAAATAAATAATATAAAATCTAGAGTAAATAACCCAATAATTAATAGCAACAATAATTAAAACTCCTGAAAGAATATCTCCAATCATCTTCAAATAATTAATCAGCTCGTTTCTCATTTTCTCTCCTCTAATTTTTTTTCAATTATCATAACAACATAAGTAATCAAAGTTAGTAAGAACAATGTAATTAAAACTAAAGGCACCTTTGCTCTTGGTTTAACTTCTTCTTTACAAGCAGGACAACTTGGCCCCCCACAATCAATTTCTTGTTCATCATAATTCTTTATATTATCATAACAATAAGAGCAATATTCTGGAAATCCTCCTGAATGCATCTCTATATTCATTTTACCTGTTTCCTTAAATTCATCCAGATTTATTCTTACCAAATCTTGCTGTGAATTTTTTAATATTAAATACTTGCTTCCACACCAATCATTTCTTATTCCTATATCTACAGTTTCCTTACATTCCTCTCTTTCTACTATTGGAACACAATGTGAATTTGGATGAGAACACTCTCTCTCTATCATAGAACTAAATTCTGTCTCTCCTTTTACAATATCTATTAACTCCCAATTAGCATTACACTCTCCCCATTCTTCACAAACATAATCTTTTGCCAAACAACCATAATCACATTTCTCTCTATTTGCTGTTGTTCCATACCCACAATCACTTATATCTTCACATACAGTAACATTATACTCTTCTCCATCACACCCTGTTGACTCACAACTCCAAATAGGTGTACAATTCTCATTTATACATATTCCATTTTCACATAAATAATCACAACTTGAAATATCCCATTCCAAACATCCCTCGCTTCCCATTTTACAAGTGGCTTTTGTAACATTATTTGTACACTTAGTTTCTCCCTCTATACTACACTTATCTTCACATGTTTCATCTGGAATTCCCCCCTTATTATGAACCAAAATATTATTTGCAAAATAATTTTTCTCACTATCTACCTGTAAATTATAAACTTTAATATTTTCTTTTGCATATTTTATTGATTCAATTTCTACTTCTTCCTGTCCATTAAACATCTTATCTCCTATTTTCAAATTTTCTACTTCTACCCATCTTCCATTTACAAAGAAAGGATGTTCGCCAGTAACTTTTATATTATTATTAATTATATAATATCCCTCTCTATTTAAGAAATATTTTTCTTTAACTTTTCCAAAAACTTTTTCCTTATTTTCTAAATCATAACTAATAATTTCTTCTCCTATTTTCAAATCCTCAATATTTTTCTCTCCTATAACTGTTAATATTTTTGTTCCAGCTAAGAAACATCCTCCACCATTATCATCCCCACTTGTCTCACTAATTGTTAATGTTCTTGTTAAAGATGTTCCTTCATTATTACTTGTATCAGTACAATTAACACTCCAAACTTTTGTTCCTGAAACTCCTGATGCTACAATTGTATTAGTTGAAGATTTATTAATATCAGTACTAGTACTTCTATAAGCTCCTCCCCATACTACACTACATGTAGCTACTGAAGATGAATCTGAAACATTAAACTCAAAATTAATATTTTTACTTCCTGATGATGTTTCTTCTGAATAATCATCTGCTGGTGATTGCAAATCTATTAATGGGCCTGAAGAATCTCCAGATGAAGTATTTACATCAAAATATCTCTTACTTGTAACATTTTCATTTTCAGAGGTATCAGTACAATTAAATATAATTGTATGATTTGTTTCAGTTAAAGTATGTGTAAAATTAAACCATGTAGCATTAAACTTAGTCATATTTGTCCAGTTGATTATATAATTTGGAGGTATACTTCCATCTGAATAAGAGTTATTATCTAAATTAAACTTACAACTTGAACCCTCTTCATTCAAACTCACATTAAATTCAATATTAGTAGTTGTATAAGTAGAGTTAATAGGTGAAATTATAGTTAAAACTGGTTTAGTATTATCAACTACAACAGATTCAGTAATATTAACCCCCCACACCTCATTATCTCCAGAATAATTAGTATTTCCAGAATAGTTTCCAGTTATATTGTAATTTCCTATTGACAAGTTTCTTAATATTTCTAATGGTGAAGCTCCACTTGCATTTAAAGTTCCATTTATATAAATCTCTATATTTCCATCTCCATTACTTAATAGTGATGTTAAATTAACATTATCTCTGCCATATAAACTATTATTTGTTGCTGTAAAGTTCCCTCTTGTTTCATTAACAAACATATAAATTTCTCCTGTTCCTATTGAAACTTTTAATAATTTTGAAATTAAAGCAGAAGAATAATTAGTTCCTCCTGTTGTGTTATAAGTAATATTATAAGTTGCAACTCCTAATTGTTTTGATAAATCAATCTCACTTCCCTCGTCTTCTCCTGTATTATTTATATATAAAGTATAATTTAAGTCAGAATCTCCTGTATTTGTTTCAGAAGCATTTATTGTTGCATTATTTGGGTAGGTTGAATTAGTTATATCTAAAGTTAAAGAAGGTGTTGCCTGATTAATAGTTAATAATTTACTTATTGATGATAAAGAATAATTAGTGTTCCCTGTTGTATTATAAGTATAATTATGATTGCCTGCTCCTAAAACTATTGTTTCTGGATTTCCTACATTTGATAAATTTCTTGATAAATTACAAGTTAATTGACTTGGACATCCTGTTCCTGTTGCAGTAGTTGAAGTATTATAAGTTTCATTATTTGAACTTGTAAAAGTTATATCTAAACTATATGATGAGTTTTGAGTTATAACATAACTTCCTGTTTCAGTATTATTTATATTATTACTTGAATCATTAACCCACCAAATATATTGATAAGTTCCAACTTGTAAATTATCTATACTCCAATTATAAATATTTCCTACCACATTTTGAGGAGTATAATTAGTTCCATCAAATTGAAATTTAATTGTATCTAAACTTGTTTCATCTGTTATTGTAGCATTAAATTCATATCTTTGAGTTGGTGAAAACTCTGAATTGTTTGATGGAGTTGTAGTTAATCCTGTTACTGATGGATTAGTTAAATCACTATCATTTACTTCAATATAAAATAATGAAGAGTTAATATTATTACTTGTATCATTAATTGTAACATTTAAATTATAAGTTCCTATTGACATAGTTGAAGTATTTGAAATATAACCTGAACAATTAATTGAAAATATAGAGGTATCATTTAAACTAAAACAATCAAAACCAACTCCATCATCTATAGCATTAAAATCTACATTAACTGATTGATTACTAAAAACAGATATATTTCTAATATAAGTGAAATAAGGTAAAATAGTATCATCAACATCAACTTGATAAATAGTTGAATTAATATTATTAGATGAATCATTTATAGTTATATTTAATTTATAAGTTCCTACTGATAAAGTTGTATCATTTCTTAACCAACCAGAACAATTAATATTAAAGTTAGTTGAATCATTAACTTCAAAACAATCAAAACTTGTTTCATCTGTTGCATTAAAATCTACTGCTAAATTTTCAGTTAAATATTCTGAAGTTGCATTTCCAGGTATATAAGTAAAGTAAGGTTTAGTATTATCTGGATATTCAACTGTAAAAATTACTGAACTTGAATTTTCATCACCATCACTATTATTACAATAAACAGTCCAGGTATGCCCCCCTTCACCTGAAGTTAAACCAGAAAAATTACCTTGAGGAGGAGACTGAATTGAAGAATTATCTGTCCCTGAATTAGTAGAATACCAACAACTATCACTTTGAATAAACCCAACACTATAATTCATTTCAGTTACATTTTCTTCATAAGTAATATTTAAAGGATAAGTAATAGTTAGATTTCCAGAAGTTGATACTAAAAATCTTACTGAATCTGTATTATTTACATTTCCAGCTGAATCATTACACCAAAATTCAGCAAGATAATCATCATCTACAAGTGTCTTTTTACTATAAAAACTAGTATTTGTTTTTTTAGTTAAACTATAATTATTACTCCAGTTATCAAAAGTATAAACACAAGTATCTCCTGTCTCATCTAAACTAATATTAATATCTATTTGAGATATAGGATAAGTAATATTTTCAGGAGAAATTATTGTTAATTCTGGAGAGATTGTATCTATTGCAAATGTCTGATTTCCTTGCACACTCCAGTCCCCTGTTCCAAGAGAATCATTACACCAAATATTCCATTTATAAGTCCCATTACTATTGATTATTATACTGAAATTATTAGTAGTGTCATTTTCAGGAGATATCTCTGTCTTATTTTTATGCCAACCTGAACTCCAATCTCCCCACAACTCACAAACATCTAAACTTCCTCCATCAGGATAAGGGGTATAATTAAACTCAACACTTGGAGAATCAAGATAAGTATGAGTTAATGGATGTTCTAAATTTATCATAGGAGGAGTTATATCTATTGCAAATTCTCTTGATGCAGTCCCAATATTATCAACACTATCATTACACCAAAAGTTAACTGTATATGAATCTTCTGCTAATTCTTGTGAATGATTAAAATAAGTTGAATTAACTTCATTCATAGTTATATTTGTCTGCCCACTATCTAAAGAATACCAACATAAACTTGTTGCTTCATTTATTGAAACATTAAACTCAGTTAAATTTGTAATATATGTTTTTGCTTCAGGAGATATTATTGTTAATTCTGGAGAGATTGTATCTAAAATTATTGTCCTTTCTGTTGAATTTATATTTCCCACATCATCTTGTGAATAAGCAGTAACTGTATAAGTCCCATTATTTAATTCAGTAAAATTTTCTTGAACATATTTGCTTGATGTATTTGCATATAATCCCTTTACTTCTTCTAATGACAAAGCCCTATCAAAAATCAATATATCATCTATTGAACCATTAAAATACTCTACAAACTTATTTCCAGGATCTCTTCTTCCTATTGTTAAATTCCTTGTATTTGAAGTTAAACTCCTTATTGAATCAGAAGTATCTTTTATTCCATCTAAATAAATAGTTCCATCAGTTTCTGAAATAGTAATCACAATATGAACCCACTGGTCTAAAGGAAATTCTGATGTAGAAGTTACTCTTGAATTTCTTGAACCAAGATGAAGTTTATTTGAAAATGAACCCCCTTCCTTTCTAATCAAAATTTCAAATCCTGAACCAACATCCCATCCTCCTTTTCCAATAATACCCATAAATCCATCTGAATTATAACTATCTAATTTAGCCCAAACTGAAACTGAAAGATTTTCTTTTATTTCTAAACTATCACTATTTTCAATATCAATATAACTTGTTCCATTAAAATACATTGCATCTCCTATAACCCCTTCTTCCTGCGTTGCTCCAATACCAGTCCCATTATTCTTTCCTGTATAATCATTTACTTTAACTCCATCTAAATCATCCATTCTCCACCATGCTTTTAAAGAATTATTAAAATCAACAAAAGCAGAAACATCTCTATCTCCATAACCCCCATCAGATGCTGAAACATTCATATAAATATAATCTTGAGATAAAGTTGATGCATTAGTACTTGGATTTGCAAAATAAATTGAAGGGGTTATAGTATCTTTAAAGAAAGTTACTGAAGTTGAATTAATATTATTAGATGAATCATTACAATATAGAGTATAGGTATTACTTCCTTCATCACTTTGAACATTTGTAAAATTATTTCCCATATTTACAATTGAAGAATTTCCACTTCCTGATGAATTTGAATACCAACAAGAATCTGGATTATCTTCTGTAAAAGTATAATTTAATTGAGAAATATTTTCATTATAAGTTCTATTTTCCGGGTATTCTATATTCATAAAAGGTTTAGTTAAATCACTCTCATTAACTTCTATGAAAAATAATGAAGAATTGATATTGTTATTAGTATCATTAATTGTAACATTCAGATTATAAGTTCCTATTGACATAGTTGAAGTATTTTGAATATAACCTGAACAATTAATTGAAAATATACTAGTATCATTTAAACTAAAACAATCAAAAGCAGTTTCATCTGTAGCATTAAAATCTACATTAACTGATTGATTACTAAAAACAGATATGTTTCTAATATAAGTAAAGTAAGGTTTAGTTGTATCAGAAGTTATAGTAACATTCCAAGTTCCAGTTATATTACTAATACTTTCATCAGAAGTTTTATTTGCATAAACAAAGAAAGTATGATTAGTATTGGCTGTTCCAGTTGCATTCACATACCAAGTAATTGAATGAGATTCTCCTGCATTCAAACTAACATTGTAAGGATTTGTAACATTTGTGTAAAATGGAGTTCCTGAATTCATAGGAATTAATCCTTTTGAGGTGGTGTAAGTTATGTTCATGTAAGGACGATTTCCTGTATCCAAAACATTTGATGCACCTTCAAAAATGAACTTTGTGCTATTTGCTTGACTTCCAAATTCATAGAAGTTATTTGGGAAAGTATCTTCAATAGAGTCTCCTTTGATTTGATAATCTGTATCTTCAAATCTTAATGTAAAATTTTCATTAGAGTTTGCATATGCCTGTTGAAGTTGTGCTGTAATCTCAAAACAAGTCCATGAGTCGTCTGATATGGAAGATAGAGTTTTATTTGTTTCATTAAGTTTTGTTTGTGCTTCTAATTCAGAAGTTGATAAACCATCTTTCCAACTTTCATTATTTATATACCAAGTAGTAACATCATTATCTGGACTTCCTGTAACACTATCAATCCAAAAACAGATTGTCGCATTATCTATTGTAACTCCACTCGGAAGGATTGAGCTGTTAATATTCCATTTAAGTTGACTTGAAAAAGCGGTGGGTGTGGCTCCAGCGTAAAAATATAGGTCTTCTAAAATGTAGGAATAATTTAAATGCAAATCTGTAGAAGGGTCCAAACTAACATTTATCTCTCCACAATTTCCTCCACCTGCATCACAACTCACATTTACAGAAACATTAAACCAGTCATATTGAGTTATGCTTCTTCCATCTAAATCTTCTGGAGTGATTAAATCAAGATTTATAGCGGGTGTTGAATTAACTTCAAATATAACTAATTCAGAGTAATTATTATTTCCATTTGTATCATTACAATAAGCATTAATAGTATATGAATTTCCAGATGAAACATCAATAGTAGCATTAAATCTAGTATTAGAAGTGTTAGCTGTCATAGTATAATTATTTACTCCAGAATCATTACTCCATTCACAATAACCTTCTTCATTAATTGTGAAATTTACATCAACTATTAAAGTTGTATAATTATAACTAGTATTTGAAGGTGTGTCTATTGTTACTTCTGGATTAGTTGAATCACTATCATTTACTTCTATGAAAAATACAGATGAGTTAATATTATTACTTGTATCATTAATTGTAACATTTAAATTATAAGTTCCTATTGACATAGTTGAAGTATTTTGAATATAACCTGAACAATTAATTGAAAATATACTAGTATCATTTAAACTAAAACAATCAAAAGCAGTTTCATCTGTAGCATTAAAATCTACATTAACTGATTGATTACTAAAAACAGATATGTTTCTAATATAAGTAAAGTAAGGTTTAGTTGTATCAGAAGTTATAGTAACATTCCAAGTTCCAGTTATATTACTAATACTTTCATCAGAAGTTTTATTTGCATAAACAAAGAAAGTATGATTAGTATTGGCTGTTCCAGTTGCATTCACATACCAAGTAACATTTACACAAACATCTTGATTTAAATTAGAAATATTTGGATTACTCATATTTGTATAAAAAGGTGTTTCCCCTGTTATAGTAGAAATTAAACCTGTTTTTCCACTTGTATAAGTAATATTTAAATAAGGTTGATTGCCAGTTGATAAACTATTCTCTCTATCTTCAATCTCCATATACCCTGTTCCTGCTGATGCTCCAATAATTAAACCTGAATCATCAACAGGAGTTCCTGCTGATTCTAATGCATTATCTGGGTCTTCAAATCTAATAGTGAAATTAGAATTTCCTTGAGAAGAAGATTCTTGTAATTGAGTTGTTACTGGAAAACAAGTCCAAGTTAAAGAAGTATTTGAAGATAAAATTTCAGTTGTTTCATTTAATTTTGACATTGCAACCAAAAAAGTTGAGTTTGTAGTTTCATTCCAAGTTTGATTATTAATATAACTTACATTTATGTCATTATCTACATCACTCCAAGTTTTATTATTATATAAACATAAAGTTGCATTAGTTATAGTTGAATCAGCAGGTATGCTTGAAATATCCCACTTCATTTGAGACATAGTTGTAGAAGGAGTTACTATTTGAGGTAAATATAAGTCTGCCAAATCATAACTATAATTTAAACTTGTAGTTGTTCCTTCTGGGTCTAAACTAACATTTATCTCCCCACAATCAGCATTTCTACAGCAAACTTCAGTTGAAACATTAAAGAATTGATTTTGATTAACTGAGATATTTGTAGTTGGATAATTCATATCAATAGTTATTTCTGGAGTTGAATTAACTTCAAATATAACTAATTCAGAGTAATTATTATTTCCATTTGTATCATTACAATAAGCATTAATAGTATATGAATTTCCAGATGAAACATCAATAGTAGCATTAAATCTAGTATTAGAAGTGTTAGCTGTCATAGTATAATTATTTACTCCAGAATCATTACTCCATTCACAATAACCTTCTTCATTAATTGTGAAATTTACTTCAACTATTAAAGTTGTATAACTATAACTAGTATTTGAAGGTGTGTCTATTGTTACTTCTGGATTAGTTGAATCAATAGAAACTTCTAATGTTCTAATCTCAGTAATATTACTATTTCCAGTATTATCATCAGCCCAACCATAATAAGTATATGTTCCTTCATCTAAAACATCAGTTGAATTTTTGCTTTGATTTATATACAAAGAAAATTTATCTGTATCATATTTTCTTAAATTACTTAAATATAATTGAGAGATTTCATCTGCACTTAAAGTTCTATTATAAATTCTAACTTCATCAATTGAACCATTAAAATCAACTTGTGTTCCTGAAACAAGATTTTGTGCTCCAATAAATAATGGATTTGGATAACTATCAACTGCTCCTGAAGTAGTTCCAGTTGTAGATTGTGCTATAGCATCTATATAAAGAATAGCATCAGAACCATTATATGTCAAAGTTATATACCTCCATTGATTAAGTGGAAATGCTGCATCAGAAATAGGGTCTGGAGAGGTTCTCCCTCCAGTCGCAAAAATAGGGGCATATATTTTTTGGTCTGCATCACTATTAAACAAAATCAAATATTGCCTATTAGCATTAGAATCTGATTCATTCATCTTTGATATTATTCCTGCAAAATCATCTTTTCCATAAGCATGAACCCACAAAGAAATACTTAATTCATCCATTCCTTTTAAAGTATCATCATCTGCAATTTCAATATAATCATCATCACCATCAAAATAATAACTTTCACCATATTTTCCTCCTGAAACATTATGAACTGCTCCTGAAGCGGTGCCATTATTTCCATAAGAAGATAAATCAGTTAAGTTGCTATAAATATCAAAACCTAAATGTAAAACAAGAGAACCATCATAATAAGTATAATTAGTTCCATTCCAGTTATAAATTATAGAATTTAAGTCAGATTCATTAATAGTTATATTAACTTCAATTGAAGTATTTGAAGTTGTTGTGTCATTAGCTGGAGTTAATGAATCAAAATCAATAGCAGGTGAATCTGAATCTCCTTCTTCCTCTCCCCCAGTATAAGTAATATCTAAATAAGGTTGATTGCCACTTGAAAAACTATTCTCTCTATCTTCAAAAGATAAATATGTTGTTCCTGTTTGGTCTCCTATTCTAAATCCTTGGTCATCAGTTGCAACTTCAACGTCTGGAATAAGATTATCTGGGTCTTCAAATCTAATAGTGAAATTAGAATTTCCTTGAGAAGAAGATTCTTGTAATTGGGTTGTTACTGGAAAACAACTCCAAGTTTCAGCAGTATTTGAAGATAAAGTTTCAGTTGTTTCATTTAATTTTGTTTGTGCTTCTGCTCCTGCTGCACTTATACTTTCATCCCAAGTTTCATTATTAATGTACCATATCCTAATATCATCATCAGGTGTTCCTGTTACACTATCAATATATAAACATAAAGTTGCATTATTTATTGTTGCTCCTGATGGTATAGAAGAAATATCCCATTTCATTTGTCCTCCTATTTCATCTATTTGAATAACTGGGTCGTGTCCAATCTCTATATCAGCTAAATCATAACTATAATTTAATGAAGTTTCAGTTGAAGGATCAACAATATAATCATATTCAACATCTCCAAAAGAGAGCAAATCAAAAACATCTTCTTCTCCACTCATTTCAGTTAAATAGTTTTTATATTTACCAAATTCTCCTATTTCAAATTCAGTAACTAATTCTTCTGTATCTGATTTATAAACCTTGACAACAGAACTTTCATTAATACTTTCAGCATATAAAGTAATGTCTCTATCTGAACTTAAATTTTGTTCAAATGTAACTCTAATATAATGTCCAGAAGGAATAATTGTTTTATTTCCATCTAATACAGAAACTTCTTCATAAACATCTTCAATAAAACTTCTATTTTCATCTAAATGTTCTGCTCTTGTTATCTCAATAATAACTTCAAATGTCTGGCTTGATAATTCTGGAGTTATCCATTCAAGATAATCAACATAACCATTTTCACTTAAATCAAAACTAGAAAAATTATGTTCTGTTTTTTCATTTATAACTGAACCATTAACTTCAACTTCTTTATACCAGTATAATTTAATTTTATCTGAATTTTCTACACTAACTTGTTCATCAATAAAAGTATAAGTTAAAATATCTCTATAATGAACTGAATCTGGTCCTATAACTTTGACTTCTTTTCTTCCTTTTCCTAACTTTCTTTCAACAGCTTCTGGTGCTGGTGTTTCATATTCAACTTCATACTCTGTTCCATTATCTTCTATTTCAACATCTTTAACTTCTTCACTAACTTCTTGTTCTATTGTAGCATTTTCTATAACACTTCCAGTTAATCTCATCTTATTAAATAAGTTTTTGAAAAAACTAACTAATCCAGACTCTTTTTTATCAATATTAACTACCAAACTAACTTTTCCAGTTAATACTCCTTCCCTAACTTCTACTTTTGCTTCCTTTTCTCCTGTACTTTCTATTTTTTTAACAGTTATATTTTCAGAGTCTTTTGGAATTTTGATAGTAATATTTTCTGGTTTATCTAATTTAATACTTTTTTTCCATTTAACTGGTTTTCCAATAACTGCTCTATGCTGTTCAATACTAACTGAAATATTAGCATTAGAAACAAGAATATTAAACATATTGCTTTCAACTGTTGTATTTTCTACCTGAGGTATTATCTTTGCTGTTTTTGTTCCTGTAAAATTGCTATCTGGAATAATTTCTAAAATATCTTTGTTTATATTCATATTAATTTCAGCTGGTTCTGTAACTGAATATGAAATTGATTTATTGCTTGCAAAATATTCTGAAAGATTCAGTATTTTACTTTCTCCTTTTTTTATTGAAATATCAGGAATATCTTTCATCTGTCTGATTATTATGCTGGTATTACCTGCTTTAGTTATATTAATAGTAACATTTTGTAATTCTTCTGAAATTTTTTTTTCTGAAACTTTTACTGGTTTTGAAATATCTGCCAATGTTTTATTTTCATATAACACTTTCAAATCTAATGTTCCTGCTTCTGCTCTTAATCCAATCTCCTCTAAATCAATCTCTATTGATTCTATATTATTTACTAAATATCCCTGTCCAAATCCTTTTTCTCCCTCAGTATAATCTGTTGTAACTTTTATCTTTTTATTTTTTACATTCAAACTAATATCTTTTTTAGTTAGTTCTTTACTATCTGTTTTTACACTTCCCTCTATAATCTCTGCTTTTTCATCTTTTTCTATCTTATATTCAAAATCCTCCTCATAACTAACTTCTCCCTCAATAGTATACAACCCTGAAATAACCCCTCCAGTTATTATTCCTCCTGTTATTCCGCTATCTTCTGTTT
>CAZBDY010000005.1:32827-54843 GCA_964490795.1 Candidatus Woesearchaeota archaeon
CTTCTTCCTCGCTTGTTTCTGTTTCTTCTTCCTCGCTTGTTTCTGTTTCTTCTTCCTCGCTTGTTTCTGTTTCTTCTTCTTGTTCAGTTTCATTACTTTCACTTGTCTGATTTTGTTTATTATCTTCTGTTTCTGTTAAATTTCCTTCTTGTTCTTCTTCTTGTTCAGTTTCATTACTTTCACTTGTCTGATTTTGTTCTTCCTGTTGTTTAAAAATAGCTAACTGAAAATAAACAGTAGGGTAATATCTTTTCTCTCCAATAAACCCATATCCTTCTCCCTGTCCTGATAAGTTATAATTTTCAACATAAAATTTCCCCTGTACAGTTTCTTTAGAAATAATTTGAGAAATAGGAATCTCTTTAACCTGGTTTACTAATTTTGCAACAAGAATAGCATTTTCTGGAATTAGTTCTCCTTGTTTAAGATTTATCTTTACATCTCCCTTTAAGGTTTCATTAACCCTATAAACAGGACTTGGCTCTAAAACCATCCTTCCAGTATAACTCGGAGCAAATAAAATTAGAGAGGTAATTAAAAAAATAATTATCAAGGGAATTATCAACCACAACCAATTAAATTTCCTTGAATTAGTTTTCTCCTTATTATCTACCCCTCTAAAATCTTTCCCTTTTCCAACATATTCAGTAACAACTTTGTTTCCCTCTCTTTTACTTTTATAAATATATGGTCCATAAACCTTTCCTCCTCTTTTAATAAACTTCTTATAACTCATCTTAAGTAGGGCAACCTCTACATATAGCTCACCTTTTTATTTCAAAATAAGATATCTCTGCTTTTTAAATATTTTCTTTTTTTACACTACAAAATAAAACTAAAATTAGTGGAAAATAAAAAAAATTACACTACAATTTAATTTTAAAATAAATCAAAATGTTTTTAACCTCATAGATATTATAATTTTTATGAAAAATAAACTTACAAAACAAAAAATAGAGAAATATATTAAATTAACTGAAAAAGCTCTAAAAATAGCTGAAAAAAATATAAATCAAAAAAAGAAAAAACAAGCTGAACAAATACTGAAAATGACAAAATGTTATTTATCAGATTCAAAGTACTTTAAAGAAAAGCAAGATTATATTAACTCTTTTGCAGCAATAAACTACTCTCACGGCTGGATAGATTCTGGAGCCAGATTAAAGATTTTCAATGTTTCTGATTCAACTCTATTTACTATCTAACTCCCCTATATAAAAAATAAAAGGTTTAATTACTTTATTCATCACAGCATTTAAAATTTTCTCTTTATTTGAAGAATTTAAATCAGCCCTAACCCTATAAGATAATTCAAATTTTCCTTGTTTTCTCGAGTTATCTGGTTCTTCATAAGTTCTAAAATTTTGAAAAACAGAACCATACTTTTTCATTCTCTGTCGTAAAAATCTAAATCTATCAGAAGTTTTTAACTCGTATTCTGCTGCTCTGATTCTTGATTTATATTCTTCAATCCTATCTTCAGTTAATTCTCCTAAATCAGGAGAAATTAAAATTTCTAATTTATCAGAATCTGTATTAATTTGAAAACAAGTATCAAAAATCTCCAGTGTTAATTTATCTCTTAACTGATATGTTCTGATTTTTTCTCCATATTGTTGATTCTCATTTAAACGAGCCACAATAGCTCTTGAAAGATACTCTCCTAAATCCATGAAAAAATAAAAAAATCAAGATTAAAAACAATTATTATACTCCAAAATATATATCAAAAACCTTTTAAACCTCAATTTCTAAAACAAACTTATGTGGTCCAGTCATCCAACAAGTTTTAGAGAAACACTTTCTAAAAGCCAGAAAGCAGAATATAAAAGATTATTTAAATATGCAGAAGAAATTTTAAGTGAAACTCTTGATTTAAATGAAGTTAAATCAAAATTAAAAGAAATGATTGAAAATGATTCATGCCCTTATATTCTTTCCAGACTTAAAAGAAAAACTTCAATCCCAAAATTATACTCTCAAGCAAGAAGATTAATGGGAAAAGTTCCAAGAACACTTGCACAAAAAGTAGATGATTATAGAGAAGGTATAAATTTATCAAGAATATATACAAAACAAACACCTGAAACATCACACCCTGGAGCAAGAAGAAGACAGAGCAGAAATAATTTCAGTTGGGGCCCTTAAACATAAACTTAAATACTTGTTCTAATTAATTAATTAAAATACAGAAATTAAAAATTTCTGTCTGATTAAATTTCAGAAAAATTTAACATGAGGTTAACAATATTAGGAATTCAGGGAAGTGGAAAAGGAACTCAATCAAAACTTATCTCGAAAAAATATAAATTAAAAAGAATAGCAATAGGAGAACTTTTAAGAAAAGAAGCAAGAAAACAAACCAAACAAGGAAAAGTATTGTCAAAATATATGAACAAAGGATTAATGGCTCCAAACAAAATAGTAAATCAAGTTATATTAAAAAATACCCCAAAAAATAATTTTATAATTGATGGTTTTCCAAGAGACAGAGAACAACTAAAAGTAGCAGATAAAATAAGAATAGAAAAAGTAATTTTTTTAACACTTCCAAAAAAAGAAGTTTATAAAAGAATAAATCTAAGAAGAAAATTAGAAAACAGAAAAGATGATGAAGAAAGAGCATTAAAAATGAGATTAAAATTATTTGAAAAAGAATCTCCTCATATTCTCAAACATTTTAAAAATAAAATAATAAAAATAAATGGAAATCAACCAGTAAAAAAAGTTTTTGGAAAAATAAAAAAAGCTTTAGAAAAAAGAAAACTATTTTGATAAATATTTTCTTACTTTTTCCATTAAATTCTGATATGCTAAAGAATAACCTCTCTTAATTGTAGAATGAAAACTTTTTCCATCTTTCATAACAGCTGTAAGCTGTTCTTGTCCACACTCTCTTAAATGAGAAAACATCAGGAACTTATGATTTCCTCTAAAATTATTATATGTCCCTTCTCTAATTCCTGTAACATTCTTGGGTTTTTCTTCTAAAATTTCAAATCCTCTCTCATAATATCCTCCTGCCCATTCTTCTAATGCTTTTTCATTTCTAGAAATTCTCTTTATCTCATCCAACCTTCTTATTTGAAATTTTCTTCCTATATCTTCAGTATCATCATACCTATTAGTCATATAACCAAGAATTACATTATTTCTCTCATCAATAGGATTAAGTCCTGTTCTACCTGCTGGATCTAGTATCATAGTTTTTCCAGTAACTTAATATTTATAAATCTTTTCTAACTAAATCAATTTTCATACTAACTCAAGTCTGTTCAATAAACAAGAAGGAGTTTTCCTAGATTTATAAAAGATCCAATCTGCTCCTTGTTTATATTCATCTCTTAAACCAAATCCATTTCCTTGTGATTCAAACATTTCTCCAAAATCTGGTCTTGGTAAAGAAATAAAATATATTCCTTTATAATCTCTTTCTCCAGGAGACTTTCCATCTATTTCCATACCAAATAAAACTGCCTCATCTACTCTTCCAAACCACTTGCTTCTATCCCCATTTGGAATCCCAAATCTATATAATATTATTTTCTTCATTTTGCTGGATCAAAATATTTAACCCAAACATTTTTGAACTTTAAAAATGTTTCTTTAGTATGAAAGAAAAAATAGTTTATGGAAAAGACATCTTTTTTAATAGAAATATTTTGGAAAAAAATCTTGCCACCATCTTAATTTTATCACATAAACAAAAAAAAGACAGACTCAGACAAAGGAATTCTGGATTAAATGAAGTATTATGTAAAATAGCAAAAAACAATAATATCACCCTTGCCATAGATTTAAATGAAATTAAACAAGAAGAAAATAAAGAAGAAAAAGCAAAAATTCTATCAAGAATTATTCAAAACATAAAATTAATAAAAAAATTCAAAAACAAATTCAAGTTAATTAATTATAAAAATAAACCTCAGGCAAAATCTTTTCTTTTAATTTTAGGTTTGCCTACTCAAATAATAAAACAAGCTGTATAATCAATTTCAAAATATTTTTAAACTTATATAATCTTCACAAAATATGGAAATACAAGAAATCATAGAAACACTAAATCCAGATGAAAAAACTATTCTCCCATATTTAAAAGAAAAAACACTTTCTAACATTGCAGAAAAAACTAATCTAGACAAAGTAAGAGTATTCAGAGCTCTGCAATATCTTGAAAACAAAGGAATAATCGTTATGACAAGTAAAGAAAAAAAGACTGTTGATTTAGATAAAAATGGTGTTTGTTATCTAAAACACGGGCTTCCAGAAAGAAGACTTATTAACTTTTTGGAAAAAGAAACTTCTCTTGATATAAAGCAAGGAAAAGAAAAAACAGGATTAAGTGAAAATGAATTTAAAGCAGCACTTGGAGCATTAAAGAAAAAAGCACTAATTAACTTAACAAGAGGAAAGATAATTTTATCTGGAACTAAAAAAGAAATCACTAAAAAATCACTAGAAGAACAGTTTCTTGAATCTTTACCAGCCCAATTAAAAGATTTAAGTCCAGAACAAAAGTTTGCTTTTGAAAACTTGAAGAAAAGAAAACAAATTATAGAAGTAAAAAATGAAAAAAAGGTAGATATCAAATTAACTGAACTTGGTAAAAAAGCTTCAGAACAAGATTTATCTAAATTAAATTTAATTGAAAATTTAACAACTGAAATAATAAAATCAGGAAAATGGAGAGGTAAAAAATTCAGGAAGTATGATATTAAATCAAAAGTTCCTGAAATTTCAGGAGGGAAAAAACATTTTGTTAATCAATCAATAGACTATGCAAGGAAAATATGGGCAGAGCTTGGTTTTAAAGAGATGACTCCTGAAGCAGGAAATTTAATTCAGACAGGATTTTGGAATTTTGATGCTTTATTTCAGCCACAAGATCATCCAGCAAGAGACATGCATGATACTTTTTATCTTGATGTTCAAGGAAAACTTCCAGATAAAAAACTTACAGGAAAAATAAAAAAAATTCATGAATCAGGAGATTCAGGAAGCAAGGGATGGAATTATAAATGGCAAGAAAAACAAGCAAAAAAAGTTTTACTAAGACCTCATACAACTTGTTTATCAGCTCAAACTCTTTACCAATTAAGTCAAAGTAAAGAAAAAAATAAACAAGGAAAATATTTTTCACTAGGAAAAGTATTTAGAAATGAAACTCTTGACTGGAGCCATGGGTTTGAATTTTATCAAACAGAGGGAATAGTTATAGGAAAAAATCTAAATTTAAAACATCTTTTAGGATATTTAAAAGAATTTTATAAAAAAATGGGTTTTGAAAAAATAAGATTCACTCCTGCTTACTTTCCTTACACAGAACCAAGTGTTGAAGTTAATGTATGGCATCCTGAAAAAAAAGTCTGGCTTGAATTAGGAGGAAGCGGAATTTTACGTCCTGAAGTAACCTCTCCTTTGTTAGGAAAAGACTATACTGTCCTTGCCTGGGGATTAGGATTTGACAGAATTATAACTGATTATTACAATATCAAAGATTTAAGAGAGATGTATAAAAATAATATTAAACAGTTAAGAGAGAAAAAATTCTGGATAAAATGAAAAAAGCAATAATAATAGGGTTAAGTAAAAATGAAAAAAGAACAAATAATTTAATTAAACTAACTAAATTTATTAATGAAAAATGAACTTAAAACAAATACAAGAAAAAATAGCTGAATTTGACAAAGCAAGAGGATGGGAAAATTCCTGGAATATTAAAGATTTGTTATTAAACATAACAGAAGAAGGAGGAGAATTATGGAACTTAATTAAATGGGTAGATGATGAAAAACAAAAAAAAGTAGTTTCAGAAAATATTAAAGAAGTTAAAGATTATATAGGAGATGTTCTTTTTTTAATATTAAAAATAGCCAATCAAACAAACATAGATGTTGAAAAATCTATAAACAAGACATTAGAAGAGTATGAAAAAAGAATGCCCTCAGATATACTAAAAAAAGTAGGGCATGCAAATACTAAAGCAGGAGGTATAGATAATAAAAATGGCAAATGTAAAATTTGATAGAAAAGAATTTGAAAAGCATATTAAAATAAATGAAAACATAAAAGAAAAAATAGCCTTATTTGGAACACCACTTGAATCTCTCACAAAAGATGAAATTGAATTAGAAATTTTTCCTAATCGTCCGGATTTACTATCTTTACACGGTTTTTTACGAAGTTTTAAAGCATTTTTAGGGAAAAAAACTGGATTAAAAAAATATAAAATTCACCAACCTGAAAAAAATTATGAAGTAAAGATTGATTCTTCTGTAAATTCAGTTCGTCCTTATACTGCCTGTTGCATAATAAAAGGATTAAAATTTGATGATAAAAAAATAAAAGAAGTTATTGATATACAAGAAAAAATTCATCTAACTTTAGGAAGAAAAAGAGAAAAAATAGCAATAGGAATCTACCCTTTAGAACAAATTAAATTACCCATAAAATACAAAGCAAAAAAACCTGAAAATATCAAATTCACTCCCCTGGAATCAGAAAGAGAAATGAATGCAAGACAAATCTTAACCCAACATCCAACAGGAAGGGAATATTCTCACTTATTAAAAGGAAAAGAAAAATTCCCTGTTTTTCTAGATTCAAATAATGAAGTTTTATCAATGCCTCCAATAATCAACAGCCATAAAACAGGCAAAATATCAGAAAAAACAACCTCTGTCTTTATAGAATGTTCTGGTTTTGATTTTTCAATTTTAAAAAAGACATTAAACATTCTTGTAACAATGTTAGCAGAAATGGGAGGAAAAATTTATCAAATGAAACTTAAATACAAAAAACAAAAAATAACTCCTGATTTAACTTCAGAAAAAATGAAAATTTCTTTAGAAAAAGTAAATAACCTTCTTGGATTAAATTTAAAAGAAAAAGATTTAACAAAATATCTGAAAAAAGCAGGATTTAATTATAAACAAAATCAAAAACAAGTAGAAATACCTTCATGGAGAACAGATATACTTCATGAAGTTGATTTAATTGAAGATATTGCCATTAGTTATGGTTATGAAAAATTTAATCCAAAAATTCCCTCAATATCAACAATAGGAAAAGAAAATGAAAAACAGATTATTAAAAGAAAAATATCTGAAATTTTAACTGGTTTAGGATTATTAGAAACTTCTTCATATCATTTAATAACTGAAAAAGATTATAAAAAAATAAGAAAAAAGAAAGAAAAAATAAAAGTTAAAGAATCAAAAACAGATTATCAAATATTAAGACAAAATTTATTAATATCTTGTCTAAAAATACTCTCTGAAAACACAGATAAAGAATATCCTCAAAAAATATTTGAGATTGGAACTTGTTTCTCTAAAAATGATAAATTAGAAACAGGAATACAAGAACAAGAAAAATTATACATAGCTTTAACACCCTCTAATTTTACAGAAATAAAACAAACTTTAGACTACTTATTTAAAATATTAAATCTAACTTACTCTCTAAAAATTCCTGAATTTAAAAATCAAAAAAATGAGTTTATTGAAGGAAGAATAGGAAAGATTATTTTTGAAAGTAAAGAAATAGGAGATATAGGAGAAATCCATCCTTCTTTAATAACTTCCTGGAATCTAAAATTACCTTTATCTTATCTTGAAATTAATCTTAAACCTATTTTAGAAAAATTAAAAAACTAATTTTTTAATCTAATAGTATGAAACCAGAATTATTAGCCCCAGCAGGAGATATAACTTCTTTTATTGCAGCTGTAAAAGCAGGTGCAGACTCAGTATATTTGGGATTAAAAGAATTTAATATGAGAGATTCAGCTAAAAATTTCTCTATATCTGACTTAAAAAAAATTCAAAAATATAAAGTGAAAAAATATCTCACTCTAAATACAATAATTTATGATTCTGAAATAAAAAAAATTGAAAAAATAATAAAAAAAGTTAAACCCTATATTGATGCTATAATTTGCTGGGATTTATCAGTAATTAAATTATGTGAAAAATATAAAATTCCTTTTCATATCTCTACTCAAGCATCTGTATCTAATTCAAAATCAGCAGAATTTTATAAAAAACTGGGAGCAAAAAGAATTGTTTTAGCAAGAGAACTTTCCTTAAAACAAATTGAAAAAATAAATAAAATTATTAAAACAGAAATTTTCATTCACGGAGCTTTATGTGTCTCTGTTTCAGGAAGATGTTTTACTTCTCAGTTTTTGCATAATAAATCAGCTAATAGAGGGCAATGCTTACAACCTTGCAGAAAACAATATACAATAATCGATGATGAAGGAAAACAATTAAAATTAAAAAATAATTTTGTTATGTCTGCTAAAGATTTATGCACCTTGCCATTTATTGAAAAAATAAAAAAAGTTTCTTCTGCATTTAAAATTGAAGGAAGAAACAGAAATCCAGAGTATATTTATGAGGTTGTTTCTGTATATAGGGAAGCTTTAGATAAAAAACTAACTGAAAAAAGAAAAAAGCATCTAATGAAAAAACTTAATGAAGTTTATAACAGAAAATTTTCATCTGGTTTTTATATTGGCTTTCCTACAAGTGATGACTTTACTGATATAAGAGGAAATAATTCTAAGAAAACCAAAACCTATATAGGGAAGGTAATTAATTATTATAAAAAACTAAAAGTAGCTGCTATTAAAATTTCAGCAGGAAACATAAAATTAGGAGATGAATTAATAGTTATAGGAAAAAATACTGGATTGAAAAAATTCAAAGTTAAAAATATAGAAATAAATCATAAAAAGATTAGAATTGCAAAAAAAGGACAAAAAATAGCTATTCCTTCTCCTTTAATAAGGGAAAATGATGAGATTTATAAGAAAATAAAAAGATTAACCTAAATATC
Organism: Candidatus Woesearchaeota archaeon; assembly: GCA_964490795.1. Lineage (GTDB taxonomy): Archaea > Nanobdellota > Nanobdellia > Pacearchaeales > GW2011-AR1 > PWGL01. Next base: position 41,672 of record CAZBDY010000005.1, read on the forward strand.
GTCTGCTTCTCTCCTCAACTTTTCTTTCCCAAGAATCTTCCAAAGAATTTATAATCTTTCCAAAATTGTCCTTGATTTCCTCCCACTCTTTACAAAAATTTCTAATAAATTCAGCTTCTTTTTTCTCTTCATATTTATTATCTAATTCTATTGATTTTATTTCAAATTTTCCTAATTTTAAATAAACTTGTTTTACTAAATTTTTTTCATTACCATCAAAATTTTTAGCTAATCCTAAAAAGAATAGTGGGGCATGAGAAGGATTCATAAACATCTCACAAAATCTCAAATAACCATTATTTTTTTCCATTACAGCTCTTCTTATCTCTCTTATTAAAAGAGTGGTTTCTTTTTCTTGTAATTTTTCAATATCAAAGTCCTCATTCATATCCTTAAAACTAGGTAAAGAATATTTTTTTCTTATTTTTTCATACTTTTTTTCCAGTTTTTTTATTTCAGATTCTTCTGCCATACTCTTTTCTTATTTTCTTTATTTATAAAATTAAGCCTCAGGTGGGATTCGAACCCACGACCTCTGCCTTACCATGGCAACACTCTACCAACTGAGCTACTGAGGCAATTAGTATCAAAATAAGCAGAATACAGATATAAAAAATTAACTTTTACCTGGCAACCAGTCTAACTTAATAATATCCCCTGTTATTTCTTTAGAATTATCAAAAATCCTGGATAACCAAGAAAAATAAAGTTCATAAAAAGTATCTATATTTTCCTGTTTTTTCAAAACAAGATTATTTTCTGAAATTATAAAAAAAGCACCTATTAACAAGAAAAGCATAAAAATAACTATTATCTTCATTTTAACCTGCTGTCACATTTCCTTTCCAATCCATATTAATAGCATTTCCAACTATACTTTTTGTATTATCAAAAAAATGTACAAACCAGTTAAGATATATTTTAGAAAGTTGAGTTATTCCAGAAAATGTTCCCATATCAACATTATTTTCCTCAATAATATGTGCCCCAGTAACATAAAAAAAACCAATTATCAATAAAATTACGATTATATAAAATCTATGCTGAAAATGTCTGAATTTTATAAATAAGAATAACAAAAATACTATTGCTCCTAAAATTATCCAATATAACATATTAAAATTAAAACTCTTTTATTTATATATTTTTCCACTAATTAAGTTTTTAAATGAAAAAATTATCTAAACTTAAAGCCCTGTAGTCTAGTGGTCAAGGATGCAGCTCTCTGGAAGCTGTGACCCAGGTTCAAATCCTGGCAGGGCTATTTAGTATTTTGACCAAAATCAAGGGCTCAGAGTTGTTTGAATATTTCCTGTATTAATTACTGAGAGGTAACAATATAGAAAGATTTATAAACATCCTTTTTTTGTAAAAAACATGGCAAATCAAATAAGAAAAGCAGAAGCAAGAGAACAATTACCAGAAATAGATTTGCTTCCACAAATTACCCATGAAGGAAAGCCATTAGATATGGCTTTATTTGGTCAAAATTGCTACAGAGAAAACACTAAAGCTATGGCAAGCGCATATTTTCATTCTAAAGCACTTCCAAATATAAGTTTTACACCAGCAACAACTGGGAAATCAATTTCAGCAGTTACTTTAGGATTTGGAGAAAATGGGCAATATGACGCAAAAAGAGATATTTTTGACCCAAGATGGCTTCAGGCAGGATGGGTATTAAGAACACAAGAAGGAGTTTGGACTAATCCTTTGGATAGCCAAGGAAATCCAATAACAAATGAAAGAACATTGAAGCAATTTTTAAAAGCTGATAAAAAAGTTAATGAAATTTATCTTTTGGATAATGGTATGAGTTTTGCACCTTATGGTTCTTTTACAAGAGGAGTTCAGGATTGTGATACTTTTGCGCAAGGTGGATTAGCAAGAGCATTAGTGCATACTCCAGAAAAAGAAGCTAAAAATTTAAGAATAATTGCTTCCCCTAAACATTACAAGAGGGGAGTTAATGTTTGTTATTTTGATGATGTTAATAAACCTACTTTAACAGTTGGGGGCTTGAACTCTGACAGGAACCTTGTCAGGGGCAGGCTTTATGTCAATGGCAGCAGCTGGGGCGGCATCAGCGGCGGCTATGCTGTTGGGGTGTTAGTTAGAAGCGCCGAAGGCGCTTCGCAAAAAAGTAAGGCATAGATTTATTAATAATAATTTTTCTAGTTTAATTTGTCTTAGTTTTGCTTTTATAAGCAATGCTAGGGCCACACGCATCTTGCTTATGCCTGAAAAGGTATCAAATGCAAAGGCGACATTAAGTACTCTAATAGGGAAATATGAAGCTTTGGTGATTTTATTTTAGGGCAAGATGCTACATAGCTGGTTGTGGACTTGAACTCTAACAGGAACCTTGACAGGAACAGGCTTTATGTCAATGGCAACAACTGGAACGACAACAACAACGGCTATGCTGTTGGAATGGCTCTAGCAACTAAGATACTAACATGGCTCATACATACAATAAACTTTATAATGAAATTACTAACTGGAGAAATTTAGTTCGCGCTTGGAAGAAAGCAAGAAAGCATAAAACTAAGAAAAAAGATATTATTGAATTTGAGGCAAATTTAAGAGAGAACTTGCTCAAACTACAAGAAGAGTTGAAAAAGCAGACCTATAAACCAAAACCCCTTAAAGACAAGATTATAAAAGATCCAAAAACAAGAAAAATATCAATTTCTGATTTCAGAGACAGAATTATTCATCATGCTATTTGCAATATTATTGAGCCAATATTTGACAAGAGGTTTATTTATGATTCTTGCGCGAATAGAAAAGGCAAAGGAAATTTATTTGCGATTAAAAGATTTGACGACTTTGCTAGAGAAATATCCGAGAATGGAAAATTAAAGAATTTGATAGATAATAATCAAATCAAAGGATATTGCCTTAAAGCAGACATAAAACATTACTTTGAAGAAGTTAATCATAATATTTTGATTTCCATTATTCAAAAAAAGATAAAAGACGAAAAAGCTATCTGGCTTATCAAGCAGATTCTTAATAACTTGCCTAAAACTCGTTCTGCTCTCGACCCCGCTCGTATAAGCCATATAAGTTTTGTCTCGCAAAGTCGTTCGCCCCCCCCCCCCGAACGAGACAAGAAAGGAATGCCCCTCGGCAATTTAACAAGCCAATTTTTTGCCAATGTTTACCTTAATGAGCTAGACCAATTTGTTAAGCATAAATTAAGAGCCAAATACTATATAAGATATGTTGATGATTTTGTAATTATTCACCAAGACAAGAAGCAATTAAGCAAGTGGAAGCAGAGGATTGAGGAATTCTTAGCAGAAAAACTTGGGTTAGAATTACATCCGCAGAAATCTAAAGTTGTTTCACTATCAAGGGGGGTGGATTTTGTGGGGTTTAGAAACTTTTATCATTTTAAACTTTTAAGAAAGAGAAATTTAAGGAAAATATCGTTTAGAATAGAACAATATAGAGAAGGAAAGATAAGCAAGGAAAAACTGCTAGAAAGTTTTAATGGCTGGAATGCTTATGCAAAATGGGCTAATAGTTTGGGAATAAGAAGAGGTATATTGAAAAGAATAAATGCTTTAATCAACACCCGTTAACTTTACAATACAGCATATCAAAAACATTTAAATAGTAGTATCAATTGATATTATTAACAAAATGGAGAATAAAATGGAATTACTAAACGGAAATTCAAATGCAAGAAGTCCGACATTGCAGACAGTTTTAATGGTTGAGAAGTTTATTGATAAAAATAGTGGAGAATATAAGAAAACAGAATTATTCAATAAATTGCCTAAAAAAGTAATGTGGCAGACATTTCAAGTAATAATGGCATACTTAGAAGAAAGCTTAAGAATTGTGTATGATAAAGAAGGGTGTGTGGTGTATATTTGGAACCCTGAATTTGCGAAAAAAGTAGCAAAAATGCCAGCTATTAAAATATGAAACCAGAAAAAGTAGTGTTTTGGGATTTTGAATTACAAAAAGCATTTGACGAGTTAAAAGAAGACGATCCTATTAAAAAAGGACTAGTTAAAGCAATAAAAGACTTGCAAGAAGATGCATTTTGTGGAAGAAATGTGAAGAAAAGTTTAATTCCCCAAAAATATTCATCTCTAAATAATCTTTGGATTTATAATTTACCTTCTTCGTGGAGATTAATTTACTCTCTTACACCGGGTGAAGTAAAAATTATTGCAGTTGTTCTTGACTGGATGAATCATAAAGATTATGAAAGATTGTTTAAGTTTTAATTTCTTTAAGAAGATTAAACAAAAAAACTCCAGATGAAATTTATAATGATTTTAAGTTATTATTTTAGCTATCTACATATGTTGGTAGGTTACAATACATTAAGTTAACCAAACTTTTATAAGATTGATATTCTTCAATATATTATGAAAAAAGAACTTCAAATATTAAAAGCACTTTCTGATGAAACAAGGTTAAAGATAGTTGAATTTTTATTAAATGGAGAAAAATGTGTTTGTGAGATATTTCCACATGTTAAAAGAACACAATCAACAGTATCAATTCAGTTAGATGTATTGAGAAAAGCAGGAATTTTAGGTTCAAGAAAAGAAGGGAAAAAAGTTTATTATTTTATTACAGATAAAAAAGTAGGCAATATTTTCAAGGCATTGGGATATTCTAAAGCAAAACTTATGAAAAAAGAGTGTTGTTGTTCTTAGTTCGTAAGGTTTATAAATATTGATAATTATCAATGTATTATGATAAATAAAAGTATAAAGCCTCTAATCTTGATATTTGGCATATTGACCCTTTTTATTTTTGCAATTTCTCTAACAGTTTTTTATACTACTGAAAATTTTTCAACAACATGTGGGTGCAGTCTTCCCCCTTGGGTAATAATTGTAGCAATGTCTTCTTTAGGATTATTTGTGGGTTTAGCTACATATTATGTTATCTCAAATAACTATTTAAAAGAAAAGCAGGAAATTGAAAAGAATTTAATAAAAGTTTTAGAGCTTTTAGATATAGAAGATCAGAAGATATTAAAAAAGATTATAGATAACGGTGGAGAAATAAACCAAAGTTCTTTATCTAAATCTCTTGATATAGACAAGGTTAAAATGTCTAGAATTGTTTCTAAAATGGAACAAAAAAATATCTTGAAAAAAGAAAAAAATGGAATGACTAATAAACTAATTCTTGAAGATAACTTAAAAAAATTGTTTATTGAATGAGGTTTCATTTTTTGAAACCAACCCTTATAAAGGGTTTCAAACTAAAAAAATAAACATGATAACAAAAAACATTGATAAAAGAAAAGTATTAAGTGTGTTCTTATTAATAGTTTTAGCCTTATCTTTTTTTCCGAGTTTTGTATCTGCGCAAGAATTACCAGAAGATAACAAAACAACAATTTATTTTTTCTGGGGGGATGGATGCCCTCATTGTGCTACTGAAAAACCTTATTTAGAAGAGTGGCAGAAAAAATATGGGGACCAGATAGAAATCAAATCTTTTGAAACATGGAAGGATCAATCCAATGTTCCACTATTTCAAGAAGTTGCTAATGCTCATGGAATTCAAGCAAGAGGAGTTCCAACAACATTTATAGGTGAGAAAAACTGGGTAGGATTTTCTAGTTCAATGGCACCAGAAATGGAAAGTTATATTAAAGAATGTATTGAAACAGGATGCGAGAATCTTGCAAAAGATATAGATTTTTCAAGGAGAGGAAGTTCAAAAGAAATTTTAGATGAAATTGAAAATACGGATTTATGTATTCATGTTTTTTTAGATAATTGTGCTGAATGCCAAAACATAGAAAATTATCTTAAAAATATAGAAGAAAATTATAATATTGGAATTGAAAAATATAATGTAAATGAAGAAGAAAATAAACAAACTTTTCAAGAATTTAAAGATAAATATGGTTTAAAAGTAAATTTATATCCTACATTATTTATTGGAGATTCATACATAATTGGCGAAGAGCCTATAAAAACTGCATTAGAAGGAGAGATTGAAACATGTTTAGAGGAAGGTTGTCCTTGCCCCTTATCTAAAGTAAAACCTTTTACACCAATAACTGCTAAACCTGAAGATGTAACTTCTGATGAAAAACAAACTATAAATATTCTTGGGAAAGAAATAGATGTGGGGAAAATGCCTCTTGTATTTTCAACTCTGGTGATCTCGTTTATAGATGGTTTTAATCCTTGTTCTCTTTGGGTCATAACTTTCTTACTAGGAATTGTAATTCTAACAGGTTCTAGGAAAAAAATATTTGCAATAGGATTTACTTATTTAGCTGTAGCTAGTGCAGCTTATGGGGCCTTTATTCTTGGAATGATTAGTGTATTTGCTTATATTGGTTATTTGATGTGGATTAGAGTTTTGGTTGCCTCAATTGCAATAATATTTGCACTAGTAAACATAAAAGATTTTTTTTGGTATAAAAAAGGTATTTCTTTCACAATTCCAGATTCATACAAACCAAGAATATATAAGAAAATCAGAAATATAATGCGTCCTGATAATAATTTTAGAACATTATTAATTGGCTCAGCAATTATGGCACTAGGAATTACATTGGTTGAATTGCCTTGTACTGCTGGATTCCCAATGGTTTGGTCAAATATAATGGCTGCCCATAATTTAAGCTGGGGATTTTTCGCAACTTTATTTTTAATTTATCTAATTGTTTATTTTTCAATTGAACTAGTAATCTTTCTTTCAGTAGTCTTTACACTTAAAGCATCAAAAATTGAGAAAAAACATGGGAGATTATTAAAATTAATTGGAGGGGTAATAATGTTTGCACTTGCAATGGTTTTATTGTTTAATCCTAACCTATTAAATGATATTGGTGCTACTATTTTGCTTTTTGCTACAGCAATAGGTATCTCTCTTTTAATTGCCTGGATATATAAGAAAAAAGTAGGTTTTGAGGAGAATGAAACTAAATTAGCTTCAGAAAAAGAAAAATCACAAAAAAAATCTGAAAATAATTCAATGGAAGGGGAAAAACAAAAAAATCAAGAACAAGAAGAAAAGATTAAAAAAGATGAAAATAAGAATATCAATGAGGGAAAAGAAAATGAGTAAAGATAATTTTCCAAAAGATTTGAAATACAATAAAGATTACTCCTGGGTAAAAGTTGATGGAGATACAGCCACATTAGGTGTTATTGGACCTGGAGCAAAGAAAGTAAAGGAATTTGTTTTTATAATGCTTCCTGAAAAAGGTAAGAAAATAAAAAAAGAAGAAAAATATGTTTCTTTAGAAGCAGTAAAATGGACAGGACATTTATCAAGTCCTGTGACAGGAGAAATTATTGAGGTTAATACTCCTTTATTTGATGAACCCTCTGAAATTAATAAAGATGGATATAAAAACTGGATAGCAAAGATTAAAATGGAAAACAAAAAAGAATTAGAAGAACTAATGAATTCAGAAGAAGCAATTAAATTTTACAAAGAAAAATTAAAATGAACACTCAACAAGAAAAGCGATTAGAAGAGTTGTGTATTAAATATATCCCGAGTAGATTTTTAGGAGATTTTCTTCCTGCAAGAATAACTATAGAAGTGATAGGGAGTTATACAAGATACCTTTCAAGATTAAATGATTCTGAAGCATATGGCCATCTAATGCTTCTTGGAGTTCCTAAAAAAAGAGCAAAAGATTTTGTTGAAGAAAGAACTAAATTAAGGGAGGTAAAAAAATGAATGAAAAATATGTTTATGCAGGGATTGGAGTATTAGTTTTAGTTGTTGCAAGTTTTTTTATATTTTTTAATGGAAACGATCAAGGCATAACTGGAAATGCAGTTGCAATAAATTCTGCAAGTTCTGATTTAACAGGGGACTCAGATAAAGTAACAATCTATTTTTTCTGGGGAGACGGTTGTCCGCATTGTGCTACTGAAAAATCCTATTTAGAAAAGTGGCAGAAAAAATATGGAGACCAGATAGAAATTAAAATGTTTGAAACTTGGAAAAATTCAGATAATGTTGATTTATTTCAAGAAGTAGCAAATGCTTATGGTATTCAGGTTCAGGGAGTTCCAACAACATTTATAGGAGATAAAAATTGGGTAGGTTATGCTGATTATATGAGCCCAGAAATTGAAGATTATGTAAAATATTGTATTGAAAATAAATGTGAAAGTCCTTTAGATGGGGGCAATTAAATGTTTGATTTAAAAAATAAAGTAGCTGTAATTACTGGAGCGTCAGGGGGATTAGGCGAAGCCATGGCCTATGCTCTATCAAATCAAGGAGTAAAAATTGCTGTTTTAGATATAAAAGAAAAAGAAGGGAATAATGTTGTTAAAAAAATAAAAACAAAATCAAGATTCTATAAAGTTGACGTTAGTGATGAAAAAAATGTAAAACAAGTAGTTGAATCTGTAAAAAAAGATTTTGGAAAAATAGACATTTTAATTAATAATGCCGGTGTTTTTTATCCCACCCCTCTTGATTCAACAACAAAAGAAAGCTGGGAAAAATTAATGTCAATAAATGTTACTGGTTATTTTTTGATGGCAAAGCATTGTCTCCCTTTAATGAAAAAAGGTTCTAAAATAATTAATATAGCCTCTGTTGCAGGACATCATGCCTTTGCAGGATCTGCAGCTTATAATGCAAGTAAGGGTGCAGTGATTCAGTTAACAAAATCAATGGCTATGGAATACTCTCCAAAAGAAATAAATGTTAATGCTATTTGTCCAGGAATTTTTGTAACTCCTATGACTACTGAATTAATTAAAGATCCTGGTGTAAAATCAAAACTAGAGAATTCTGTTTTATTAAAGAGGGCAGGAAAAGCAAAAGAAATCGGAGGTTTAGCAGTTTATCTCTCATCAGGAGAATGTAGTTATATGACTGGTTCTATAATTACTATTGACGGAGGTTGGACTTGTCATTTGTAAAATGAAAGTAATCATTATTGGGGGTGGCAGTGCTGGAACAACTTGTGCATTTGAATTGAGAAAATTAGATAAGAATGCAGAAATAACAATTATAGAAAAATCTTCTAATTTAGAATATTCTCCTTGTGCATTGCCTTATGTTTTATCTGGAGAAATAAATTCTTTTAATGATATTTTTATTTTTAAGAAAAAAGATTATGATGACAATAATATTAAATTATTATTAGATTCAGAAGTAGAAGGAATAAAATCTAAGGATAAAAAAGTTATTCTCAATGATAAAGAAGAAATAGGTTTTGATAAACTAGTTATTGCAACTGGTGGATCAGTGTTTGTTCCAGAGATTAAAGGATTAAAAAATACCGATTATAAGACATTTAAAACAATTGAGGATGCAAAGGAAATTTCAAAAAATGTAAAACCAAAAGACAATTCAGTTGTTATTGGAGCAGGAATGATCGGGATAGAACTTGCAGTTTCTCTTGCAGAAAAAGGAAATAGGGTTTCTATTATTGAGGCAAAAGAAAATATTCTTCCAAATATTTTCGATTCTGATATGTCTAAGAAAATAAAAGAACATCTTGAAAATAATAACCTTGAAATATTTGAAGAATCTAACATAAAAGAAGTATTAGATAAAAAAGTAAATTTGGAGAAAAAGGAAATCAAGTTTGATAATCTCTTTTTATGTACTGGTATAAAAGCAAACACCACTCTTGCAGAAAAAAAGGGATTAGACATTGATAAAGGAATAATTGTCAATGAATATCTTGAGACTTCTGAAAAAGAGATTTATGCTTGCGGAGATTGTATTGAATCATTTGAATTTAATACAAATAAAAAAATCTTTAGTCAGTTAGGAACAACTGCAGTGAGACAAGCAAAAGTTATTGCAAGAAATATCTTAGGAGAAAAGGAAAAATTTCCTAGAGTATTGAATAACACTATTTCAAAAATAGGAAATGTTTATGTTGGAGCTGTAGGAATAACACAAAACAGGGCAAAAGAATTGGGAATAAAAACTGTTTCTGCAAAATATACAGGAGATGTTAGAGCAGAATATTATTCAAATAAAGAAAAAATAACTATCAAACTTATTAGTGATATGAATGGAGAGATCGTTGGAGGACAGATTATTGGAGATAGTGAAGTTGTGGGAAGGTTAGATTTAATTGCTTTGGTGATACAAAAAAAAGTTAAATTAAATGAAATTTCTAAATTGGAAACTTGCTATAATCCTGCTTCTGCACCAATATTTGATCCTCTGACAATTGTAGCTGAAATTTGTTTAAAGAAATTAAATATGGTCAGGTGATTATAAAATGACAGACAAAAGGATTTTTTGGGATGATTTAGATGTAAAGAGTCCTAGCAAAAATTTGGCAATAAACAGAGCTTGTGTGAATTTAGTAAAGAATGGAGATTATGATTTGGTTGTTAGAACTTATTTACATGATAAAGGAGTTATATTGGGAAGGGGAGAGAGCATCGAAGATGTTGATACAGATTTTTGTAAAAAAGAAGGTTATGAGGTTGTTTCTAGACCTTCTGGAGGCTCTGCAATTTTAGTTGAACCTGATTTAACTTTGTGTTATAGTGTGCTTTTTAATTCTAAAAGATTTGGAGGACGATTTAATATTCATGAAACCTATAAATCAATTGTTTTACCTTTAGCAAAAAATCTTGGAGACGATTTTAGTGTTGTAGGAAATTATTACTTAAGATATGACCTTGATGGACAATCAATTCCTATTGCAGGTCATGCTATGAAATCCTATGGAAATGTGACTCAATTTGATGGGGTTATTAATTTAAAAAGATTTAATATGACGATTCTTGAAAAAGTTTTAAGATTAAGAGAACTTTGGGAAGTTAATGATTCAAAATATATTAAAGTTAATGGAAGGTTTTATGATTTAAATGGAAAAGAAGTTAGTTTAGATGAAACCTCCTCGCAATTTTTAAGAAGTGAAAAGCAGGAGCTTGAAAAGATTGTGGGATTATATGACATCGGATTATCTTTATCTGATTTTAAAAGGGCATTAAAAAAATCATTAGAAGGTGTATTTGGAGCGGTTTCCGAAGTTAAGAACATACCTTTTAATAGTGCTGAAACTAGCAAATATCTTGAAGATTCAAATTTAAAAGGGAGAAGATTTTTAGGTCATTGTTTTGTTGATTTGGTTGAGGGAGAGCAAGAAATAGTTTATGGGGAGTCAATGAGATGATAAAAAATATAAAGAAATATGGAAATCCTTTTGGCAAGATTGAAGAAGGGAAGAGTCCTGATAAGCTGTATTGTTGTTGATGGTTAAATTTTAATACCTTCCTTTTTTAAAAAAACAATGAAAAAACAATTAATAATCGCGGTAATCTCTGGAATGTTTTTATTAACTTTGTTATTAATTATAAAACCCTCTTTTACAGGATTTGCAGTTTATTCTGAAAACTCTAATGAAAAGATAAAGTTAGGTTATTGTCCCACAATGCAAGAAGAAGCTATTTCTTTGTCAGAAAAAGAGAATTATGAATTAGTTAAATTTGATTATGCTATTGATGTTTTATATGCATTGAAAAATAAGCAAATTGAGAAGGGGTTAATTGGAAGAAAAGCAGAAAGATATGAAATATCTAAAGATGTTAAAGAAACAATTTTAGAATCAGGTTATACTTTAGTTTCAAAGCAAGGGGGTTTTATTGATTTTTCGCAATTAGTTAATTATGAGATTTATACATCTCTCTCTGAATCTATTGCAGAAAGTTTAGCTCCAAAAGATTCTAAAATCATCTATCTAACAAATGAAGAAGTAATTAACAAAATATCTGAAGGAAGAATTGTTCTAATTTCTTGGGAAGATTGGCAGGATAATTTTCAATTAATTGTTGTAATGAAAGGTAATGAAAAAGTAAAAGATTTTAGGGGGGTATTTTTATATGAAAACTAAACAAAACCTTTTTAAGTATTGATATTTATCAATTTGTTATTATGGATAAAAAATATATTTATGCAGGAATCGCAATAGCATTAGTTTTGTTGTTTATCTATTCAGTTCCTAAATATTTTACTGGAAATGTTACAGCTTCTGAAACTCAGATTTCCTCAGATATAGAGAAATTAGAGATTATTCATTTTCATGGAACTAATCAATGTTATTCTTGTATAACTATGGGAGATTATGCAGAAGAAACAATTAATACTTATTTTTCTAATGAATTAAAATCTGGAAAAATTGTTTTTGAACATATAAATGGAGAGTTAGCTAAAAATAGGGATAAGGTAATTAAATACGGGGCAACAGGTTCTTCTTTATGGATTGGAGTTACATATAAGGAGGGGACTTTTGAAAAAGAACAAAATATTAATGTTTGGTATAAAATAAATAATAAACAAGATTATATGAATTATTTGAAGGGTGTTATTGAAGGGAAGTTGAAGGGAGAATAAAATGCCTTTAATGTCTTTTATGGAAACTATGTCGATGAGTAGTTTTCCTTTAATTGCTGCTTTTTTTATTGGTTTAATGACTGCCTTAAGTCCATGCCCTCTTGCAACAAACATAACAGCTATTGCTTATATTTCTAAAAAAATTGATAACGGAAAAAAGACATTATTAACAGGATTTGTTTATACTCTTGGAAGAATGCTTACTTATGTTTTACTTGCTTCTTTAATTGTTTATGTTGGAGTAAACGTTCAGACAATTTCTTTATTTTTACAAAAATACGGAGAAAGAATATTAGGGCCTTTATTGATAGTAATAGGTTTAATAATGTTAGATGTTATTAAATTACCTTCTTTAAAGTCAGGAGAAAGAGTAAATAAAATAAAAGAAAAACTTTCAGAAAAAGGTTATCTTGGAGCATTTTTGTTAGGAGTCATATTTGCTTTAGCTTTTTGTCCTTTTTCAGCTGTTTTGTATTTTGGAATGTTGATACCTTTAGCATTAAAATTCTCTGATGGTGTTTTAATTCCATCTATTTTTGCATTGGCTACCGGTTTGCCTGTTATTATTTTTGCGTTTATTTTAACTTTCAGTGTTTCTAAACTTGGAAAAGTAATGGGAAAAGTTCAGACTTTTGAAAAATATACTAGGTTTATTATTGCCTTAATTTTTGTTATTGTTGGAATTTATTATACTTGGAGAATCTGGATTTAAACAAAAGATTTAAACTTAAAAATTTGTTAGGTAAATCTTAGGGTTTACAAATTCCCTAACCGGCTTTGTCCGGAATAGATTTTTCAAAACCGAAAATTAGTTATTCTAAAGA
>CAZBDY010000006.1:0-34832 GCA_964490795.1 Candidatus Woesearchaeota archaeon
TTTCTTTAGAATAACTAATTTTCGGTTTTGAAAAATCTATTCCGGACAAAGCCCAATAGCAAAATTTATTAATCCTTTAAATTTAAAATACCTATGTTTAAAAAAAATGAATTTATTGTAATAATCTTATCTATAATTATCTTAGCATTTTCTAACTCTTTTATTAATTCAGAATTATTTTTAAAATCGCTTTTATTTTTTACTATAATCTTATTTGTTTATATAACCTCGAAAAAACTAACAGCTTATTATTATGAGTCAGAACAAGAAATAAAAATATGGAGTTTCCAGAGATTTGGATATTATAAAAGAAGTTATTTTAAAAATCCAATACCAATAGGAATTATTCTCCCTTTTCTTCTCTCTTTTATGTTTTTAGGACAAGTTATATGGTTTGCTGTAACTCAATCTGAAACAAAACCAACTAAATCTAGAGCAGTAAAAAAACATCAAACTTCTAGTTATTCTGAAATGTCAGAATGGCACATCGCTGTAATTAACTGCTGGGGATTTATTTCCTTAATCTTACTTTTTTTAATTGCCTATATTATTAATCAACCACAGCTTGCTAAATTATCTATTTATTTTGCAGTATTTAATCTTCTTCCATTAGGAAAATTAGATGGAACAAAACTTTTATTTGGTTCTAAAGTTTTATATTTCATAATCTTTGTTTTAACTATAATTTTCCTTTTAGCTAGTTTATCTTTATAAATCCCTTGCTCTTTTCTTAAAAATGGAAAAAATAAAAAAATATCTTAAAAATATTGCTCCAAGAAAATATCAGGAAGATATCTACTCTACTTGTAAAGAAAAAAATTGTCTTGTTGTTTTACCTACAGGATTAGGAAAAACACTTATCGCTTTAATGTTATCTATTCACTTTCTCTCATTATTTCCTGAGAAGAAAGTATTATTTTTAGCTCCTACTCGTCCTCTTGCAGAACAACATTTAAATTATTTTGAAAAAAATCTTCCAGAACTTTTTGGCACCTTAGAATTATTCACAGGAAAAACTCCGGCTTCAAAAAGAAGAAAATTATGGGATAAAGCAGATATAATTTTTTCTACTCCTCAATGTATTTCTAATGATTTGGGGAATAATTTGTATTTGTTAAATGATACCTCTCTATTAATACAAGATGAATGCCATAGGTGCTTAAAAAATTATTCATATACCTTTATAGCAAAAAAATTTAAACAACAAAGCAAAGATTCAAGAATTGCCGGACTTACGGCCAGTCCAGGACATGAAAAACAAAAACTAAATCAAATTTGTAATCATCTTGATATACAGGCAATAGAGGTAAGAACAAGAGAAAGTGAAGATGTTAAAAAATATATACAAAAAAGAAAATTCCAAACAATAAAAATAGATTTTCCTGCTGAATTTCAGGAAATAAAACAACTATTAAAAAAAATTTTAGATAAAAAAGTAGAAGAATTAAAAAACAGAAAATTATTATTTACAAGAGCTACAAAAAAGTCTCTTCTTGACTGCCAGCAAAAAATAATGAGATCTATTGCTTCTGGAAATAAACATTTCAATCTTTTAGCTGGAGCTTCTGCTACCGCAACTTCTATAAAACTTCAACATGCCTTAGAATTATTAGAAACCCAGACACTTTACTCGCTCCAACTTTACTTTAATCAAATATTTGACCAGGCAAAACAAGGAAAATCAAAGGCAGTACAAAAATTAATTAAACAAAAAGAGTTTAATCTTGCTTACACTAAAACAATTGAATTAATTTCAAAAAAAATAGAACATCCAAAATTAAAAAAACTTTCTGAAATAATTGAAAATAGTTTTTCAAAAAAACCAAATTCAAAAATAATTGTTTTTGCTCAATTTAGAGACACTGTAACAAGAATTTGCAAACAGCTAAATTCTCTTCCTGAAGTTAATGCCCGTGTTTTTGTAGGACAAGCAAAAAAAATTTCAGGAAAAGGTAAAGATAAACAGGAAACAGGATTAAATCAAAAACAGCAACAAGAAGTTATTAGTGATTTTTCTTTAGGAAAAATTAATGTTCTTGTAAGTACATCAATAGGAGAAGAAGGATTAGACATTCCTGAAGTTTCTTCTGTTATTTTTTATGAACCTATACCCTCTGCTATTCGTCAAATTCAAAGATGTTTGCCAGAAAAAACAAAGATTTTAATGAGTTCAGGAGAGCATAAAGAAATACAAAACCTCAGAAAAGGAGAGAAAGTAATATCATACAACAAAATTTCTAAAAAATTAGAAAAAAAACCAATTGGAAAAATATTTAAAAGTAAAAATGAAAAAATAATAAAAATAACTACAAATAAAAATAACCAAATAAAAGCTGGGAAAAATCATCCTTTTTTAACTCTTAAAGGATGGAAATATGCTAAAAATCTAACAAGTTCAGATTATTTGGCTATTTGTAAAAATATAAAAATAAAAACCAAATATAATTCCATCTTAGATTTTCTTCCTGAAAAAACCTATTTTTGTGCTTCTAAGAAATTAAAAGAAAAATTAAAAAACAGAGGAATAAGAAACATAGACATTCATAATAAGTTGAAGGGAAAAGAATTTAAAATAAATAAAAAAACATTGTGGGGATATTTGAACAGAGACGCTATTCCAATAAAAATATTTAAACAAATTTTAAAAATAAGTAAAATTAAGATTCATGATTTCTCTAATATCCCTATTAAATCTAGAAAAGGTAAAAAAATCAACTTTTCAAAAATTCATTTATCAGAGTTTATGTGGTTGGCAGGAATTATTGCATCAGATGGAGACCTCAGAAAAACCTCAAAAATAAGGGAAAACAGAAAGCAACCTTACTTTACATATAGATTTAGAATCCATAATTCAAATCCAAAAATTTTAAAGAAATCAGAAAATATTCTGAAAAAAATAGGGCTCCACATAAGAAAAGAAAAAGAAAATGTAATTAGCGGGCATAACACAATAATTGGAAAAATTTTAAATAATCTTGGACTTCCATTGGGCAAAAAATCTAAAACTTTATGTCTTTCTCCTATCTTATTTCAATCAAATAATGAAGTAATAAAATCTTTTTTAGCAGGTGTTTTTGATGGGGATGGAAATTATAACAAAGGACCCTGTCAAATAAGAATTGGGACAGGTAGCCAAAAATTTGCACAGCAACTTCAAAATTTACTTTTAAGAATTAATATTTTATCAAAAATATGCAAGTTTAATAAAACTGGAACAAGAACAATCAAAGGTAAGAAAGTAAATTTTACAGGTGATTTTTATTCAGTAGAGATATATAAAAAGAAACATGTTTTGAAATTTTTAAAAATTAATGAGATTGTAAAAATCTCAAAAATAAATATCAATATTAAATTTTCTTTAGATTCCAAGATTGAAAAGAATATTTTTTGGGTAAAAATCAAAAGTATAAAAAAATTGCCTAAACAAAAAACATTTAATCTTTCTATTCAGAATAATAATACATTTATAGCAAATAATTTAATAGTGCATAATTCAGGAAGAACAGCAAGATTACAAAAAGGAGAATTAATCATTTTAATAACAAAAGGAACAAGAGATGAAAGTTATTACTGGGCAGCTTTTCAAAAACAAAAGAAAATGTACTCTTCTTTAAAATCAATAAAAAAAGATTTAGATAATAACAAGAATAATAAGGATAAACAAAAAACTTTATGAAAATGATTTTAGCTTTAAAAAATTAAAATGAAAAAAGTATTAAACATCTTCTCAAGGAAAAAATCAGAAAAACAAACAAAACAAGAAAAAAGAAAAATCATAGCAGATTATCGTGAAAAAAACTCTCTGGTTATTTCTGAACTAATAAAATTAGGAATAAATACTGAAATTAAGAATTTAAAAGTAGCTGATTATCTTGTTAAAAATATAGCTATAGAAAGAAAAACCTCATCTGATTTTATTAATAGTATGATAAATAAAAGATTATTTCAACAACTTGAAGAATTAAAACAATATAAAAATCATTTCTTAATAATTGAGGGAAACTTAGAAAAAACAAAATTTCAAAATAAGAATGCATTAAAGGGTTTTTTACTCTCTATCTTGTTAAATTTTAAAGTTCCTATAATTTTTTCTAAAGATGAAAAAGAAACTGCATTATATCTCTCGATATTATCAAGAAAAAAGAAAAAAGAAGTTTCAATAAGAGCAAGTAAAAAATTCAGAAATAAAAAAGAACAGCTTCAATATATTTTAGAAGGATTTCCTGGAATAGGCCCAAAAACAGCAAAAAAACTTCTAAATAATTATAAAACACTTCAAAATATTTTATCTCAAGATATTAATGAATTAAAAAACTTAATTGGGAAAAAAGCTGAAACTTTTGATTTATTAAAACAAGAATATTAATCTCTTGATAAATCCTCCAAGTCATAAACCTTATCACACTCTAAACATTTCCTCCCCTGTCTAATATCTCTTGATAAATCACTTCCAGAATTCCATACTCTTAAAAAAACCCTATGTCCTTGCGGGCAATATAAAAAAGGCTGCTCACAAAAATAATTTACCTCTGTTTTTTCTTCTAAATCTCTCATCAAAATAATAAACAATATTAAATATTTAAAAATAAAGTTGTGATAAAAAATATATTTTAAAACATAAATTATATAAATATCTGAAAACTTATATATAGAGATTTATTTTTCTAAACTAATCAGCTTTATACTCTTTTAAAATCTCATATTCTGGACCTTTGTCACTTAACACTGACTTCATTAAATAAAATTTATCAACTTTAAACTTAACACTATTAATTTTTATTTTATTTAAATCAGATAAAAAAATTTTCTTATCTTTAATATTCTTAACTCTTGCAATTGTGATATGACTCATAAATCTATGCTCTTTTTCAAATAAATCAGATAAAGATTCATCAATCTTTTTTTGAAGATTTTCAGCCTTATCTAGTTTTAACCAAATAATCTTAATAAATCTCTCTGAAAAAACGCCTAAATTAGATAACTCAGATTCAAATTTATTAAACTTTATTTTTCTTAATCTTTCTTGAACTTTTTCAACTTCTTTTTCATCAATCTCCCCTAAAAATTTTAAAGTCAAATGAAGATTTTCTTTTCTAGTTTTCTTACCTTTAAAAAAAGGTATTTTTTCCTGAATTCTTAAGATCTCTTCTCTAACTTTTTCTGGAATTGAAACTGCAATAAAAACTCTCATTGTCTATAAAAACAGTAGATATTTAAATATATTATTCTTTAAAAAATAATAAGAGGTAAAAATGGAAAAACTAAATCCCTTTCTTATTATTTTAATTGGCCTATTACTAATCCTCCACTTAACAGGGGTAATTAAGTTACTATCTGGGGTGTGGGGATGGATACTTGCTATTGCTGTTATTTTAGTTGGTGTAATTAGTTTAAAGAATAACTAAACTGGCAACAAAGCCAAACTTGAGTATTTATTAAATTTTGTTTTCTTTATATCTTTTAATTTTATCTTATTAATCTTGTTTTCATAATCATAAAATTCCCTTGCATCTCCCAAAACTTCTTCTGAAATAAGTTTTTCCATAACATTAACAGATTCTTCACTTCCTATTTTTCTCAACCCTATCAACTGTTCTTTTACTTCTTCTAAATCTTTTTCTTTTAATTTTTTTAAATTCCTCATTTCCTTTAAAATAATCTCCTTGCACTTTCTAATTTTATCTTTGGTTGTCCCTAAATAAATTAAGTAGTGTGAAAAGTTTTTGCCTATTTCTAAACTTCCTGAAACATCATAAACTAAACTTCTTTTTTCTCTCATCTCTTCAAATAATTTTGAAGACATTCCTTTAGTAAGAAAAGCATTAACAACTTCATAAACATATCTCTGGCTTTTATGCTTAGGAATATGAAAACCTAAAACAAGTTTTGCTTGATTTATTCCCTGTCTTTTTTCAACTAAATGCTTGCTAATCTTAGAAGGGTTTACCTTCTGGATTTTCCCTTTTTTCTCTGGAAACATTTTAGCAATATTTTCAACTTCTTTTAAACTTGTATCTCCTACTGCAGAAAAAATCATATTGTTTGTAGAATATCTTTTCCTATAAAAACTTAAAATATCTTTGTTTCTCAAATTTTTTAAAGATTTTTCAGTTCCAATTCCAGATAAACCAAATGGTTTCTTGTACATTAATTCTTTAATTTTATCAATCACATAATGTTCAGGAATGTCTTTATGCATCTGTAATTCCTGGAAAACAACTTTTTTCTCTTTTTCAAAATCTTTTTCATTTAATTTCGCATTGAACATTAAATCAGAAATAATTTCTGCTCCTTTTGAAAAATACTTTGAAGGTATCTTGCTCCAAAAAGCAGTTGTCTCTTCATCAGTAAACCCATTTAAAATTCCTCCTTTTTTTTCTATTTCCTGAGTAATTTGCTTAAAACTTCTTTTTTTTGTTCCTTTAAAAATTAAATGTTCTGTTAAATGACTAATCCCTTTTTCTCTCTCTTTTTCATAAGCAAAACCCTGTTTAACTCCTATTCCAAAAGAAACAGCTGGCAAATCCCTTTTTTCAAATAAAATAGTTGCCCCATTTTTCAATTTTTTCTTATAAAAATCTCTCATTTTTTCTTGATTTTTTCCTTGATTTTTTTAATTCTTAAAAAATGCCTATATTTATTTTCACTTTTTACTTTACATTCTAATCTCAGTTGATTTTTAAATCCTGGCATATCTAATACTGCTGACTCTGCTTCTCCTCCCTCAAAATCCAGTCTAAATCTATATTTTTCAGCTAATTTTTTTAGTTTTTCTATCTCCTTTCTAGTTATAATTTTTCCAAGCCATTCTTTTCCTAATCCTTCACAACTTATCTTAGTTAAAATGACTTTAAATTTTTCTTTTAACAACTCTCTCCATAATCTCTCTGAATCATAATTCCATAAAGGAGCAATAAATTTTAAACCTAGTTCAGAACAAATTTTCTTAATTCTTTTTCCTTGATAAGAGCTTGCAATACCTCCAACAACAATTCCATCAACTTTCTCTTTCACAAGATTAATCATTTCTTTTAGATCATCAAGCTCTTTTTCTTTTTCACCCTTGCTTTCTTTAATTATTAATTCAATTCCAAGCATTTCAGCTTGCTTATTTAATAATTCTAAGTCAGGTTTATGAAACATAAAACTATCAGAATTTTTAGGATAAATATTTAGTAAATACTTAATATCATAACCTTTTTCAATAGACTTATGTAAAGCTAAACAAGAATCTTTTCCTCCTGAAAATAATATTGCTACTTTTTCTTTCATTTATTTTTTACTAACATATTTATTATCTTTTATATAAAACCTAAAATTTTTATTTAAATCTTTTTTTACTCCTATTCTTTTAGTTTCAGCTATCTCTTTTATCTTATCTCCTTCTTCAATTAAAATTTCTTTTCCTAACTTTTTTTTATGAAAACTTTTATTTATATCTAAAGCTCTTGTCAGTTTTCCAGGTCCAGAACAATCTGCTGAAAAATTTAATGGTTCTACTGCTCTTATTAAAACAGCCTCATGTTTCCCTTTTTCACCTGTAACTATATTTACAAGCCAAGAATTATGAACTCCATAAACCAGTAAAGTTCCATAATCCATTCCCATTGTTTTTTTTAAATCTCCATTTTGACATGCTCTTGAAGCAGGATCTCTTGAATCAAAATATGCCTCTGTCTCTACTATCTTTCCTCTTATTTCTCTTTTTTTACCATTTTCATTTACTCTTCTTACTAAAATTTTCCCTAATAATTCTCTTGCTACTTTATCAGCACTATTTTTGAAAAAATTAATATTAATTTTTTCTGCCATAAATTTTTATATCCCTGTTACTTTAAAATATTATGCCAGCAAATGCCTCACCAGAATTTGGAAAAGCTGAGAAAAAATACCTAGAAGCAGAAACAGATGAGCAAAGATTAAATGCTTTAGAAGAAATGATTAGACACATGCCTCAGCATAAATCGGCTGAAAAATTAAGAGCAAACATTAGAACAAGATATAAAAAATTAAGACAAAAATTAGAAAAAAAAGAAAAACAGAAAAAAATATCAAAAAAACAAGGTATAAAAAAACAAGGAGTTCAAATAATATTATGTGGACTAACTAATTCTGGAAAATCTTCTCTTTTATCAAAATTAACTAATGCTAAAACAAAAATAGATAATTATCAATTCACAACTAAATCTCCTTCAATTGGAATGTTAGATTATCAAGGAGTAAAATTTCAGATTATAGATATGCCTTCAATTAATCATGAAACTTTTGACCAAGGAATAGCAAATACTGCAGATATCTTGTTAATTATTATAACAAACATAAAAGAAATTAAAGAAATACAAGATTTTTTAAAAAAATCAACAGGTAAAAAAATTATAGTTTTTAATAAATCAGAATTACTCACAAATAAAGAGAAAAGAAAAATATCTGAAACATTAAAATCAAAAAAATATAATTTTATTTTAATATCAACAAAAACACAAGAAGGAATTGAAAAATTAAAAGTAAAATTACTAGAAAATTCAGGAGTAATAAGAATTTATACAAAAGAACCAAAAAAAGAAAAATCAAAAAAACCCTTGATTTTACCTCCTCACTCAACAGTAAAAGATGTAGCTGAAAAAATTAAATCAGGACTTTCTAATAAAATTAAACAAGCTAAAATAACTGGACCTTCATCAAAATTTCCACATCAAAAAATAGGTTTAAAACATGTTTTAAAAGATAAAGATATTGTTGAATTATATGTTGATTAAAACTTAACTATAAGCCTGTTCAGATAGTTTTTCTAATTCTTTTTTATTTTTCCTAAAAATACTAATCAAAGAATTAATCTCTTCAGAAACAGCATTTTTTAAATCAAGAGGATGCAGTTTTTTATTTTTATAATCTTTTTCTAACTGTTCATAACTAGAATAACTTAAATCTCCTCCAAACTTTTTATCTCTTTTAATAACAAACTTCTGTTTTTTATCTTGTTTAATAACCATTATAACATATTTCAAAAAACCTATCACACCATTATTAATATCCCCAAAAACCATTTCAGCATTTTTTAATTTCTTTTTAACACTCTCCTCACTTTCCAACAAATCTATTTTTCCTTTTTCATCACTAGCTGACATTTTCTTACCAATTAATCCAGGAATTAAAGGATTCATAATTTCAACTCTTTTATTATAATTTATTTTTGGCAAAAACTCTCTTGCCATAACCATAATTTTCCTCTGATCTGTTCCTCCTAACTGGCAATCAACTTTTAAATATTGTTCATCAACTGCCTGCATAATAGGGTAAATTAATCCTGAAATTTTAGGATTACCTCCTTGTTTAACAACTTCAGAAGCCGCTTTATTTGCATCTCTAACAGAAACATAACTTGACATTTGTAACACATCAAACATATATTCTGGTTTTAACTGAAAATCACTTCCTTTAACAAATTCTAAATTTTTATCATTAACACCAATAGCTTTTATCATTAAAGGAATAATCTTTTTATAGTACTCATATCTTTTATCTAAAACACTCCACCGAACATTATCAAGAGCAGCATGCAAATCAGCCAATAATATTTTAACTTTAAATCCTGCTTTTAAAAAATCAGCAATTTTTAACATAGGTAAAAAATATCCTACATGAGGTTTGCCTGTTGGAGCAGTCCCCCAATAAGCAACAGGAGTTTTCTTTTTCAACAACTCTTTCAAATCTTCTTCACCTAAAATCTCTTCAGTATTTCTCTTAATTAATTCAAGTTTTTTCTCAATATTCATATAAAAAACATAAACCTTATATTATTAAACTTTTCTCTTAAGTTATGAATCAAAAATTATTAAAAATATCAATAATAATCTCTTTATTAGGCATACTTGTTCTTATATTCATCTCAAATCTTCCTTCAAGATTAATTGAAATTAAAAATATAAATTCTTCTTTACTAAATCAACAAGTTAAAATTCATGGAAACATAACTAGTATAAGAAAAATATCAAATGATTTCTTTTTATTAACAATAAAAGATTCAACAGGAACAATAACTGGAACTATAAATAAAAACTTTTCTTCAGATTCAAGTTTAGAAATAACTGGATTAATTGAACAATATAAAAATAAAACTCAAATAAAAATAAATAAAATAAATGATATTTGAAATTATTTTAACTTTAATAATAGGAATCTTATTTGGAACCCTAACTGGCTTAATTCCAGGAATCCACATCAACTTAATCTCCCTAACTATAATCTCTTCCTCATTTTTACTATCTTTTTCTCCTCTCTATATTTTAATTTTTATTATATCAATGACTATTACTCATACTTTTCTTGATTTTATACCTAGTATTTTTCTTGGCTCTCCTGATGAAGATACAGGTTTATCAGTTTTGCCAGGACATCACTTATTGTTAAATGGAGAAGGGTATCAAGCGGTAATCTACTCTTTATATGGTTCATGTCTTGCTATATTAATAATCTTAATTCTCTCTCCTATATTTTTGTTTATACTTCCTAATATCTTTTCTTACTTTCAATTAGCTATGTTTTTTATCTTGTTATTTGCTTCAGTTTATCTTATTATAAAAGAACAAAATTCTAAATTATGGGCTGTATTTGTATTCCTTTTATCTGGTTTTTTAGGAATCTCAACTTTAAATATCAATATTAATCACTCTCTGCTTCCTTTACTAACTGGATTATTCGGAGGTTCTTCACTAATAACTTCTATAATTAAAAAACAAAAAATACCAAAACAAAAAATATCTCCTCTAAAAAAACCAAAATTAAGACAAATAAAAAATCCTTTAATATCTTCTATTTTATCAGCTCCCTTATGTTCTTTTCTTCCTTCTCTTGGTTCTTCACAAGCAGCAGTTATAGGAAGTGACTTAATCTCTAAAAAATCAGGAAAAATAAATAAAAAAGAATTTTTAATTTTATTAGGAAGTATAAACACACTTGTTTCTGGATTAGCTTTCATAACCTTACTATCAATAAATAAAGCAAGAACAGGCACCTCTTTAGCAATAAAACAAATACTCTCCTTAAATTATTCTCATCTTTATTATATCCTCCCTGTTATCTTAATTTCAGGAGTAGTTTCTTTTTTCCTAACTATCTTTATAGCAAAAATCATAGCAAAAAATATTCATAAATTTAACTATAAAACCTTATCAATATTTATTTTAATTTTCCTCTCTATAATCTCTTTTTATTTTTCAACTTTTCTTGGATTGTTAATTTTTATTATCTCTTCTTTTACAGGGTTAATAGCAATATTAGTTGGAATCAGAAGAACACACTTAATGGGAAGTTTAATGATTCCTACCTTATTACTTTATTTTCCTTTATAACTTTTAAAGAAAAATTTATAAACAAGTCTTATTTAATTAACTCATCAAAATGGGAGTAGGTTTAGAAAAAGAGGTACAAGAACCACAAATACAAGAGGATAATCCAATAAAACCTCTCCACTTAACTGAAATATGTTTATATAAAAGAATTTTTTGTGGATTAGGACATGACACAAGAGAAGAACATAATTCAACTTTACAACGTTCCTCAAATTGTTATGAATGTGATGGGAATAATAAAAAATGTCCTGATTATTTTCCTGTTCCTCTTTTATCTCGCTAAATTAAAACCATTTTTGTAAAGCCTTTATTTTCCTGTTTTATTTGCTCTTCAATCCTTAATAAAGGCTCTTTAATCTGCTTTTTTTCTTTAGTTAAATTAGAAATTTCTCTTGAAATTTCCTCTTCTCTTAATTCTAATTTTAATTTGGAGTTTTTCAAAAGAAAACTTAACGAATTAAAAATCTGATGATTTTTAAACTTATTTTAGATTAGAAAGTTTTGCCTGTGCCTCTCTTAACTGTTGTTTTGCATAAGATTTATCAAACACAGCACCTTTATCTAATGCAATAGCTTGCTCAAATATATCTATGGCTCTTTCATATTCCCCACAATAAATACATTTATTTCCATAATAGCTTAATGCGCTCATAAGCTCTCTAGAATATTCCTGGTTTTCTGTTCTCTCAAGCTCATATTGAGCATATCTCTCTGCCCACTCTAATGTTTTTTCACAATTTCCAGCAGAATGATAAGCATCAGTAATTCTTGGGTAATACTGCTCTGAATTTCGTGGTTCTAGAATTAACAACTTCTCAAAAACACTCTCTGCCTCTCCAAGATTCTTATTTTTTAAAAGTAGATTGCCATATTCAGCCAATAAATAAACATCTTCTGGTGTTTTTTCTAAAAGTTTTTTGCATAATTCTATTGCTTTATCTAAATCACGCCATATAGGCTCACCTTCATTTGTGCTCCCTTCAAAACCAGAATAATAAGCTAACAATACATTCAAAGAAATTAGATCATCAGAATTTTCTTCAAAAATATTTTGGTATTTTTTTAAAATTTTATCCTCTCTTCCAGAATTTTCACAAACCTCCCACATTGATTCTGCAGTTCTGTGTCTTAACCAAGGTTCTTTTGCTTCTTTTAAAATAGATTCATAAGTTTCTATAGATTTATCGTAATCTCCTTTTTTAAAATATATTTCTACTAAATACAAACGAATAACTCTCTTCCTATATTCTCCAATCTCTTCAATCTCTAAAGCCTTTTCAAAATTTTCTATTGCTCCATTAAGTCGGTTATATTTTAAATTTAATTCACCAAGACTTCTGTAATAAAAAGAATCAGGAGTTGAAGAACTATCGCAGTTTATATTTGAAGAACCATGCTTTGTTTTCTCACTAGATTCTTTAGCTTTCTCACAAAATCCTGCTCTTGCTTGCAGTATTGCAAGTTGAGAATAATAAGAATTATCTAAGGGTTTTGGAATCAAAATTTCACCTCTTTCCACAAAATTTTCAAAACTATTTCCTTTAAAGACAAAAGAATAAATTCCAATTCCAATAACTAATAAAAGCAATATAATAATTAACCATAATCTCCATTTTGATTTTTTTGATTCACTCCCAGATATTTTTATTTGTTCCTCCATTTTTAATTCTCTGTTTTTAAGGTTTTTGCAGGAACACAATCCAAAGCATCCCCTCTCAAAAATTCTATCCTTTTATTAGGATTGTTTTTTAAATAATTATAATATCCTCTCTCACCACCATTCTTAACCATATAATCATGTAATTCTTCCAATTCTTCTTCAGCAACAATCTCTACAAATCTCTCCACAACACATTTAACAGCTTTCTCACACTCTTCTTTTGAATCATAATTAATAAATTCTCCATGTTTTTCACATTCTTCATAATATAAGTCTTCATAAAATTTATCCTCAATTTGAGTTCTTAAAATAGATTTTTGATTTTGTTCAGCCTCATTAAAATTTCTAATCAAAAAAATAGAGATTATCGTTATGATCATAATTAAAATCAGAATTAATCCTAAAAATAATTTTTTATTTTCTATCATTAAAAGATATATCTATGAGGGTTTTTAAAACCATTTTTGTAAAGCTTCTTGTTTTTCTTTTTCTCTTCCAAAAATACTTTCTATATATCTCCTTGTTAAAGCTAAAGACTGAGAAACATAAGCAGGAATATGATACTTATCAGCTAACTGAATAGCTGGCTCTAAATATTTTATAATACTTCCATGAGAAATAGTAAAAATAATTCTACCATTGCATTTTGAACAAATTCCAGATAAAGGGGGCCTTCTATACTTTTCATTACACTTTGAACATCTAAATACTTGCTGTGAAAATTTTCTCAAATTTCCTCTTATATCTCTTATAAAATGCCTATCAATAATTAATCTTGCTACATCACTTGTTTCAGCAGCCCTTATTTTTTCAGCTAATTCCATCTGTTTCTGAACTTTTTCCTGCATTGTTGCCAATTTCTTATAGCTTGAACATAAAATCCCCCCATTAATATCACTCACCTCATATTCATACCACAAATTAGTGAACTCTTTTTCCTCGCCTTTCCCTAATCTATGAATTATCTGTTCAATTTCAACATCTTTAGGTTCTTTTCCTTGTCTTGCTTTTTCATATAATTCTAAAGGCAATTCTTTTAATATATCAATATCAAAAACCATGTCATCAACCTCTCCTGCCCTTATTCTCATATTTAAAACAAGAGGAGTATCTTGTGTCCCTCCTCTATGAGCAGGTAAATATTCTTTTGAAAAATTAATTAATAAGTCAGATAATAACATAACTGCAGCTTCATCACCATCACAGTCCCTCCTCATTGCTCCATGAAAATATGGAGAAGCTAAAATTGACTGAGTTTTTGAAAATCCAATAATTCTTCCAACAACTCCTGCACAATTATGGGGTGCCAAACAAGCAAGTAAATGGCCTACCAAATCTTCTCTTGTCTTGATATTATAAAAACTTTCTAAATTATAAAATCTCATTAGTAACAAATCAATAAAATTCGCTGCTCGTGAGAAAATAACTTCTGATTTTTCTTCAACAGAATCAGGACAAGAAGGTAAAATAACATCATGTGGAAAAATCTCCAAAATTTGCTCCTCATTTTCTAAATCTTTTTTATAAACATCTTTTTCATATCCCATCTCTTTTAATTTATTAATGCTTGTTCCTACCTCTTTTGGTTTAAAGTGAGTTATAGGCAACTCTGTTCCATCAACTCTTATTGTCCCGTCTTTATTGACTTGTAAATTAAATAAAGCTCTTAAAAATCCTTTTGTAAGATTTTCAGGAACATGATTTTTATTTGAAGTTCCTCTTACTCCTTTTATTAATCTTGGAATTTCAGAAGGCAATAAGTTTAAAGTTTTATAAGAATTATTAAACAACTCTAAAATATCTATTTTTTTATTTTCATACTCATTACATTTATCATGTTTTGGGCAATAAGAAGTAAACATTTTTTCCTTACAAAAATAACAATAATACATCTTCTTTGTCTCTTTACCACACTTTTCACATTTTGGATATATTGTCTCTTTTTTACAATTTTGACAATAAAAAATAGGAAAATCAGATTTAATATGCCCTACATTACAAGCTTCATTAATGCTTCTCATCCTTCCTCCCTCTTTTCCTACTGGAAACAAAACATTTGGGCTTCCAACTAATTTTCTTAACTTAGCTTTCTCAGGTCTTCCCATCCTGCTTCCAATAAAAGTTCCTGCCTTGTCAATTATCTCAAATTCAGAAAGATGATTTATTATTTTTAATACCTCTTCCTCATGTTTATCTTCATGAAATTTTTTAATCTTTTCAGATAAAAAATCTATATCATGTCTAAAATTGTTTTTATCAATTCCTAAATTCGTTAAAAAAGCTTCACTTTCTTCTTTATCTACTAAAACATTTTCAGTAGCAACTTCCTGTTCAACTCCTAAAATTTCCAAAACTCTTTTTCCTTGTTTAAATCTTTCTTGCTCTGTATTGTTATAAGGCAAAATAAGTTTTTTATCATATCTACTATGATTTAACCAATCTATTAAAGATAAAAAATCTTCATAACTTATCTGGCTCCAGTAAAAAATAAATTGAGGATACAAAGGAATCTGAAATTTTCTGCTTATATCTCTCGCTTTTTCTAAACTAATTTCATAAATGTTTTGAATTTCAACATCAACATTATTTTCTACTGTTTTTTTCTTTAACTGCTGATACCACTCCTGTTCACAATATCCTGGCTTAACTAATTTATGATTTCTATTTACAAAATCACCAAAAGGAACTAAAATATCCCCTAAATAAATTATCTCTTCTACAGAATCAAATAGTCTTTTTCCTTCTTCTTTATCTTTTACTTTCCTCACACTTCCATTTCTTAATCTTACAATAGGCCCTTCAATACTATCACAACTTGCTATGGCTGTTCCTTTTGTTGGAAGTTCTATCTTCAACTGGCTACCTATAGCAATAAACCCATTTAATATTGCCATTGTTGCAGGAGAAATTGCTAAACAACTATATCCTGTATTTCTAGCTCTTCCATATCTCAATCTAAATCCTCCTTGCCTAGAAGGATGTCCTAAAACAGGCCTTCCAGCAACTAAATCTTTGATATAAACAGCTGCCCCCCCTTTTGAAGCACCTTTTCCTTGTTGTTCTTTTTTCTGAAACTCAACAAAATCATCAAACCAATCCCATCCAGATAATTTAAACCCTTTTTCCCTCAACTTATGTATCATTCTCAAAATTTTAGGAGCTTTTTGTGATATCCCTTCTCCCAACACAAGACAAAAACCGCTCCTAATAAAATTAGTTTCAACTCTTTCCAAATCTTTATAATTACTCACCTCTCTAACTGAAGAAGGATCTCCATTAATCTGTACTGGAAGATGTTTAAAAAGATATTCTATCTCCTTTTCTGTAGGAAGATATTGTAAATTAGTTATCCTTTCATGATAATCATACAGTTCTGTTACTGCTCTTTTAATTTCTTTTTCTTGCGGATCATATTTTTCATAACCAAAAATTTCTCTTAAATAATCAACTATGACTAGAGAAAAGGCAGCTGCTGTTCCTCCTGCACTCCTTATGGGTCCAGAATAGTAAGGAGAAAAATAATCTTTTCCATCTTTTGTTTTCTCAATTTTAAACTCAGTATACCCCTCTAAAGGAGAAGAAACAACTCCTAATGTTTGATAAGCTATAGCTACTCTTATTCCTGCATCAATTCCTTGTTCAAGATTTTCAAATTTGCAGAACTTTTCTTTTGCTGTCTCTTCAGCAATCCTTAAACATACCACAGGATCCAAACTTCCATGCTCTTTTTCTAACTCTAAAATTCTATTTACAAATTTATCGTTTTTTAATTGGGGATATAAAGTATATATTAATCCCGCTACTCTTCCAGCTAAACTTGTTGCAAGAGGCACTTCTACTTCTGGTTTTGGATCTAATCCTTTTTCCTTGGCTTTTTCAGCCACCTTGTAAACCTTTTTAACCTGTTTTTCTAAATTTTCAAAATATTCTTTTAGTTTCATTTTAAATCATTAATTTTTATTATAATCTCCTCCCAATCTTTTGCTCTGAAAATGTTTTCATGAACATAATTTTTATTCCATGGTTTATCTAATAAAATAATTTTAATACCTTTTGAAGCATATCTTACTGCCTGTTCCCCATTATCTTCTATTAAAATTTTCACTCCATGCATTTTACATATGTCATGTTTTTTTAAACTATTATTTGGATGTATATCCCCTGAAAAAAGTAATTTAAAATTTGTATTTGGGAGATTTTGTTCCAGGAAAAATTTTGTTTTTTTCTTTAAATTCAGGGGTCTTGCTGTAATAAAAAAAATCTTATTATTTTGGGAAATTTTTTCAACTCCTTTTTTACATCCTTCAACTAATTGAATATTATCAAATTCTCCACTATCAGCAAATTCTTCTGCAATTTCAAATGCTTTTTCTCTACTTATCTTAAGAACTTTCCATAAATCATAACTGAAAATGTTTTCAAAATCAACTTTTTCTCCTCTGGTTCTTTCTACAAAATCCATATATCCTTTTACAAATTCTGCCATAACTTCATCTATATCTATTCCTATTTTCATTTTATTTGAAATTTTGTTTGTTTTTTGAAAATTTAAATGATTGAAAATCTCTGATTTTCATTTTAATAATAACATTGCTGCATCATATTTATCTTGAATCGATTTTTTTGACTCATCTGATAGTTTATTCCATGTTCTTTTTAATTTTTCTTTTACATATTTTTCAGCATCAAAAACATCTAACTCTTCTTCTATAAAAGCTGATTTAAATAAACCATTTATAGAATCAAAATGAGCCATAGCATCTGCATCTTTTATTATTTCAGCTTCTTTTGTTTTTGGTTTAATATCTAAACTTCCTCTATGGCTATAAATTGCCTCTTTTACTTTTTTTATTTTTTCTACATCATACCCTTCTTCAGTTAATTTTTTTTCAGCAATTTCCATGCTTGTTATATGGTGGTTTTCTCTTCCATAAATTATAGAACCAATATCATGCAACCAGGCAGTAACTTCAACAATTTCCATCTCATCTTCACTTAATCCTAATTTTTCAGATAATAATTTAGTATATTTTACCATTGGAACAAAGTGTTCATCATATGATCCTTTATATTTTGAACCGGGTTTTTTTGTCTCTTCCTCAACAAATTTTCTAACTCTATCAACTATCTCACTCATTTTTCAAATTCTCCAGAAAAATCAAGTATTTTAACTTCCCTTGATTTTAAATTTAATACTGGAACTTTACAAGGATCTGGATCATGTCCTACCTTTTCTTCAAAAGGAGTTTTAGCTTGCCAACAACTATTACAAATCATTAAAATATTATTATAATAATCCATATCAGTATGATGAAAATCAGCAGTAGTAATAATATCTGGAGTTTCTTTAATAAACAGTAAATCCTGTTCAGTTGGAATATAAGTAACAGCAGAATGTAAAGAAGCAAGATTCCTTCTTTTTAAAACCTCTTTAACAACTTTACTTGGATGTTCTCTTGTTTTACTTGTTCTTAAAGAATCAATATAATCTACCATTTTATTCATAGCAGCCCCATGATACATTAGAATTTTTATCCCTTTATTTCCTTCTCTAATTTCCAGTAAACAAGGATTGCTTACTAAACTTAAATTATCAATTTCATGTAATGGTTTTCCAAACTCTTTTTCAATAGCTGGTTGAGGTTCTGCAACTCTCACGCCATCATGTTGCCCAGGACATAAAACAATTTGAATATCTTTTCTTATTTGTTTTAAATAGTTAGCCAAAATTTCATATTGATTAATAATATCTTTAACATCAAGCTCTTCATCTTGTCCAGGAAAAACTCCTACCCCATCAACACCATCTCCTGTAATTAAAATATATTTTACTTTCTTAGCTTTTTCTCTCTGATTTTTGTTTCCTAAATCTCCATTCACCCACTTAATGAATTTTTCAAAATTATTTTTTAAGAAATTTCTCGAACCAATATGCAAATCAGAAATAAAAACTACATTTTCATCAATATCTAATGATTTTCTTTCAGGTAACATAGAATCAGGATAAACAACATCTGAAGCAAATATTATCTCACTATCTCCAAATCCTTTTATTCCTACTATATCATCAGGCAGTATTTCTTTAACTTTCTCAAATAATTCTTTCTTATCTTTATTAACTAAAACCCTTATCTTACCAGATAAATCTTCTACCTCTAATAACAAATTCTTATTTTTAGTTATTCTTTTTTCAAACACTGTTCCAATAATTGAAATGCCCCTCCTACCATTTCCTATTTTGGATATAGAAGTTAAATTTTCTAACTCACTCCTTCCTTGTAAAATATTTTTAGAAAGATTATACCTTTTTCTAAACAAATTAACAAAATCTCTTACCTCTACTTTTTTTGCTGGTTCAGATAATGATTCTAAGATTATTAACTCTGACTTTTGAAACTCTTTTCCCTGTATTTCTTCACTTTCTTCTCTCTCTTTCTTCTGAACTTCCCTAGAAATTTCTAAACTAAGATTAAATTTTATTTTCAACTTTTGAATAACTTTTTCATCATCAATTAACTCCTTCACTTTTTCAGCATTTTTATAAATAACAGATTTAGTAATAACTTTTTCTTGTAAATTAGAAATCTTCTCAATAATTTCTTTAGCTTGTTCTTCTTCAAAATCATCTAGCAAACTAAGCATCTCTGTATCTAGCAAAATACCCTTTTCTAAGCAAAATTTCAATAAATTACTATTCATTTTAATTATCTTATATTTAAAGATTCAAATAAAGATTTCTTGACTTTTTTATTAATTTTCTCAGGAATTGAAGGTTTTATCTCCCTTGTCCTTCCATGCCTTCCCTTACTAATCACCCTTGCATTTATCAATCCTAACATATCAATTTCAGCAACAATATCTGAAACTCTTCTCTGAGTTAAAAATTCTGTTTTTGATTTTTCACATAACTCATTATATAAAGAATAAACATCTCCAGTATAAAATTTCTCTTCTTTCATATCATCTGATAATAAAAGGATTGACAATAAAACAAGTTTAAATTGTTTTGGAGAACTTTCAACTACATCTAAAATTTTGTCTCTATCTATTTTCTCATTAGACATATCTACATGTTCTAATTTCACTTTCTTTTCCTGCTTTCTCTCAGCTAACTCTCCTGCAACCCTCAATAAATCTAAGGCCCTTCTTGCGTCTCCATGTTCTCTGGCTGCATAAGCTGCACATTTTTGAATAACACCTTCCTCTAAAACTCCTTCTTTAAATGCCTTATCAGCTCTCTCTTTCAAAATTTCTTGTAACTGAATGGCATTATAAGGTGGAAATACAATTTCCTCCTCACTTAAACTACTTCTCACTCTTGGATCTATATTCTCTAAAAAATTTAACTCATTACTAATTCCTATCAAGCATAGCTGGGCATGAGTTAACTCTGAGTTTAATCTTGTCAAATTATATAAAAAACTATCAGATATTTTTTTCACTGCCTGGTCAATTTCATCTAAAATCAAAACAATAACCTTCTTTTCTTTTTCCACCATTTCTAAAAATTTACTATACACCTTATCAGTTGGTAATCCTGTTGCAGGAACATCTCCTCCTAATTTTTTAATTAGTTCAGCTAAAATTCTATACTCTGTATCAGAAACTTTTCTTAACTTGCAATTCAAATATTCCATTCTCAATGGAAGAGAATTTTCTCTGGCTCTTTTTAACATCTCATCTTTAACATAATGTGTAGTTAATGTTTTTCCAGTGTTATGTGAAATAAAACCGTTTGCTATAAAATTATGATTTTTAGGCATGGTTAAATCATACACAACATCCTCATAAACCTCTTTTATTTCTCTTATTTTAACCTTAATATAATTCTTATCATAAATGCTTATTTTTTTTATATATTTTTCCAAAATGTTTTTTAATTTTTTCTGTTTTTCCCCATAAAAACCAATCTTATAATAATATTTTAAAAGATTTTCATGTCCATTTATATATAATCTATAAACATCAAAAATTTTGTTTTTCAATTTAGTCGGTTTTTTTCTTATCTTGCTTACAATTCCTAAATTATTTAAGATTAAACCAACTCCTTGTAATAATTTTTCAGATTTTGAAAACAACTCTATTTGGTAAGTGTTTTGACTAACATATCCATCTGAAGTAAACAAACCCTTAACAAATTCTGCCTGACATTCTAAACCAGAATTAAAAACAATTTCTGGAACTTTTATTAAACCAGATTTAAATCCAAAAGGAACTCCTAGTTCATTGAGATTTTTACATGCTTGTTGAGATATCATTCTTAAATAAGGACATCTATTATTAGGATAAACCTTTACAGCTTTATCTTTATACAATTTTTCTAAATCCTTCTTAACTAAGTTTAACAAAAATTCGTCTGGTGTAAAAAATCTTAATCTCTGTCTATCTCCATTATACCAATTTCCTCTTGAATCTTT
This sequence comes from Candidatus Woesearchaeota archaeon, assembly GCA_964490795.1. Taxonomy (GTDB): domain Archaea; phylum Nanobdellota; class Nanobdellia; order Pacearchaeales; family GW2011-AR1; genus PWGL01. Next base: position 21,426 of record CAZBDY010000006.1, read on the forward strand.
TGTTCTTTTTTTCTTTCTATTTAAACTCCTGTCTCCTAAGATAAATCCAAGAACTCTTGCTAATCTTTTAGTAACTTTATTTTTTGAAACAAATGGCATATCATAAGAAAATAAAACAAACTCTTCTTTTTTTAATTCATCTGCTTTTTTCCATTCAAAATTGTTTTTTAACAAGGGGTGGTCTTTTGTTACAATTAACTCTTGCCCATTATCTAAATCAATTTTTAATAATCTCTCTTTATTAATAAATTTCAAAAAAATAGGTTTTTCCCACTCATATTTTTTTTTATCTAAATTAAAAGATAAAACTTTAATGTTTTGATTTTCTAATTTTTTTATAGGTATATATCCTTTTTCTGTAAAAACCAAAGAACTCCCAGAAATACAGCCTGTCTGTCCATAAATAAACAAGTTACTTGTTCTTTCTCCCCTTAAAACAGGTGCTAAAATACTTGCTACTTGCTCTATCTGTTCATCTCTATGAGGTATATTTGCAGGATTATGATTTGTTTGTAAAACTGACTTATCTGTAAAAAGATTATTCTTAGAATAAGCATCAAATATCTTATTTAATTCAACCCCCATTTTTACTCTTTTTCCCCATTTTAAATTTCTCAACAAATTCTTTACTAAAACCTTTTTTATAAACTTTTATGTTTTTTATAATATATGTCACACCTTTATTTCCTTTGGAAAATAAAATATCAATAAAAATTTGCCTCGGTAAATTAATTTATATTGCAACTATAAAATTAAAACACCTTTAAAAAATAACCCTTTATTTCCTTTGGAAATATTGTATTTAATAATACATATTATATTATATTATATTATATTATATTATATTATATTATATTATATTATATTATAGAAAAACTTATAAATAAAACTAAAACAGTTTTTTTCTGTTTTTTCTTTTTAAATGTTTTTATTTTTTCCACAAGAAACACTAGGGTGAGTGAGAATATTCTTATTTTGTTCTAACTTTTTACTATTTTCATTCTATTTTTCTTACTGCATAAAACTAAAAATTTAACAGAAAACTTTATAAAGAAATCATCTTTTTAATTACCATGATTGAGAAAAAACCATTTAGTGATATTGTAGGAAAATTAGTAGTTACAAAAGAAGGAAAAAGATTAGGAATGGTTAAAGATATTACTTTTGAAACAAGGGTAGGAGAGTTGATTCAATTAGTAGTAAAAGAGCCAACTCAATATATTAAAAATTTGAATGTTGAAACTTCTGGAAAAGAAGTCTTAATACCTTATAGTGCCATTATAGCAGTAGGAGACTTCATTGTAGTAAGTGAAGAAGATTTAGCATAATTCTAAAATGAAAATAGCAGGATTTAACTTTTTAAAAATAAAATCAGAAAGAAAAAAGCCTAAAAAAGGTCAAATTAAAGTAGAGACTAATCTTGATATTTTTAATATAGAAAAAGAGACTCTTGAAATAGGAAAGCAGGAAATTCCTTTTAGAGTTGAATTTGAGTATTCTATAAAATACACTCCAAATGTGGCTGATGTTGAATTAGGAGGACAAGTATTAATTTTAACAGACAAAAAAGAAGCAAAAGAAATTCAAAAAGACTGGAAAAAAAAGCAAATTCCAGATTCAATGAAAATGAATCTACTTAATTATATTTTAGCAAAATGTAATATCAAAGCATTTCAATTAGAAGATGAACTTAATCTTCCAACTCATGTTCCCTTGCCAAAATTAAGAAACCAACAGCAAAAATCGACATATACTGGATAAACAATCAGTTAACTTAATTAATGCAATTTATTTCTGTAATAAATAGCCCGGATCGCATAATGGTATTGCGTCTGCCTCGAAAGCAGAGTCTTTTGACATCTAGGTTCAATTCCTAGTCCGGGCGTGTTTTATAAAATATTTAACTTAAGGTTTAAATACTTGTTAATTAAAATAATAATATGGCAGATTCAGTTAAACAAAACCTAGATTTAATAAATAAATATCAAAAAGAAATTTATGTTTTATCTCAAATTTCAAGTTTATTAGGATGGGATCAACAAACATATATGCCTGAAAAGGGATTTAAATCAAGGGCAGAACAAATGTCTTTAATTTCAACACAAATACATAAAAAAATAACTTCTAATGAATTATTTAAAACAATAAAAAAATTAAAACAAAATCAGAAAAGATTAAACCAAGAGCAGAAAATAATGTTAAAAAGATTAGATAAAGAAGTAGTTAAATCAAGAAAGATTCCTGAAGAATTTATAAAAAAACTTTCTAAAACTACTTCTCTTGGTTTTAGTGCATGGCAAAAATCCAAAAAACAAAACAATTTCAAAATTTTCCAACCACATCTTGAAAAAATAGTCAAGCTAAAACAAGAACAAGCTAAATATATAGGAATAAAAGGACATATTTATAATAGTTTAATTGATGATTTTGAACAAGGAATGACAGTAGAAAAATTAGAGCCAATATTTAAAGATTTAAAACAAAAATTAATTCATTTGTTAGAAAGAATTAAAAAAACAAAACAATACAAAAATCAGAAAAAAACAACTTCCTTAAATATAGATAGTAAAAAGCAATTAAAGATATCAAAAAAATTATCTAAACTAGTTGGATTAAACAAAAAAAACTCAAGAATAGATTTGGCAGAACATCCATTTACAATCCAGATAGGTAATGAGGATATTAGAATAACAACTAATACACAAGAAGGGTTATTCGATTCAATATCTTCAACTATTCATGAATCAGGACATGCACTATATGAATTAAATATGCCAGAAAAATTCAAGAATACAATTTTGTATCAATCTCCTTCATTTGGAATACATGAAAGCCAATCAAGATTTTGGGAAAACATAATAGGAAAAAGCAAACCCTTTTCACAATATTTTTCTAAATTGTTATCTGAATTTAATTTAAATTTAGAGCCAGATAAAATATATCAGGAAATAAATTTTGTTAAACCAAATAAAATAAGAATTCAGGCAGACGAAATTCATTATTGCCTTCATATTATTGTAAGATTTGAGTTAGAAAAAGGACTTATTGAAGGAAATATTAAAGTTAAAGATTTACCAAATTTATGGAATCAAAAAATGAAAGAGTATTTTGATGTGGATATTAAGAATGATCAACAAGGAGTTTTACAAGATGTCCACTGGAGTGAAGGATTTTTTGGATATTTTCCTTCTTATGCTTTAGGTTCTATTTACTCTTCACAAATTTATAATCAGATAAAAAAAGAGATTCCAGAGTTAGAGGAATTAATTCTAAAAGGAGAGTATGGAAAAATAAGAAATTGGCTAAAACAAAAAATACATAATAAAGGAAATCTTTTTCTTGCAGACGAATTAATAAAAAAAGTTTGCAATAAAAGTTTAAATTCAGATGATTTTATCTCTTATTTAACAGAAAAATATTCTAAAATTTATGGTTTTTAAACCAGCTTCATAAATCTCTTTAAACTAACCTCCCCACCCCTTTAACTTTCCCAAAACTTAACACCTCACCTTTATCAGAATTTTCAACAGGAATAAAAACTTCAAAATTTCCCAAGTCAAAATCAAAATCAAGATTAGTATTATAAATAGAAACATCACTTCCTTCAATTAATGGGAAAAAACTTGGCAATATAATAGTCTCTTTATTTTTCCATTTTCCAGTTAAAAAACACTTATAAGTTTCTTGCTTAACTTGTTTTCGAATACTTATAGCAGGATGTAAATGCCCTAAAAATAAATATTTGATTTTTTTATCTAACACCTCAATAAACTTTTTATCTCCATGTAAGAAAGCCAGATTTTTTTTAATATAATATTTTTTTATACCTAATCTTTCCTGAATTTTTTTATTAAAAAAAGTATCATGATTTCCCTTAATTAAAATTATTTTTTTAACATTTTTCTTTTCAAAAAAATCAATTAACTTTCCTAACTCGCTCCATTCTTGAAATGAAGCATTTCCAAATTCATGTTTTAAATCACCTAAAATAACAATTTCTTCAACTTTTTTCCTTTCCTGTTTCAACCTTGAAAATATTTTTTTTAAATCACTTAATGTTTTTTCAAACTGCTGTTTTGGAACAAATACTCCTTGCTTTCTTAAACCTTCTTCAAAACCAATATGCAAGTCAGTTAAAATTAAAATGTCTTCTTTTTCTAAATAAACTACTTTATCTATAAATTCATATTTTTTCATAAACACCAAGAGAACTTTGCCCGTTATTTATTTTATTATCCACTTCAAACAGCTTTGAAAGAGATTCCCCAATAATAACTCTGTAAATTGCCTCACCAAACAAGTTAATTAATGACACAATTTCAAAATTTTCCGGAATGTTTTCTTTTTTTAAACTATCAGAAATAAGCACCTTATCAAAAACCCCAAATTTTTCAAATCCCTCACTAAATAATCCATGAGTTCCATAAGCAAATATTTTCTTAGCACCTTTTTGTTTTAATTTCTCAGCTGTTTTAATTAAAGTATTACCAGTATCAATAATATCATCTACAATCAAGCAGTTTTTGTTATTAACATCACCAATAATTATGTTTTTAGCCACCTCATTTGGTTTTTCCCTTGTTTTATGCCCAAAAACCACCCAGGCATCAACACCAACACAAGCCAGTCTCTTAACTAATGAGTCAGCCCTTTTTCCACCACCTAAATCAGGACTAACCACAACTAAATCTTTGAGTATTTCTGAATGGTGCTTTTTTAGGTAATTAACTAAAGAAGGAAAACTATACAAGTGATCTAAGGGAACATTAAAATAACTCTGCATTTGAGGAGCATGTAAATCAACAGTTAAAATTCTCGAAGCATATAAAGAAACAATATTAGCTAAAACTTTTGCATTTACCCCTACTCTTGACTCATCTTTTCTGTCTTGCCTTGCAAATCTTGTGTAAGGTAAAACCAAATTCAACTCTTTTGGTGAAGAAAATTTAATTGCATCTAATTTAAACATCAGCTCAGAAAGCCATCTGCACGGTTCTTTATTTGAATCTAAAATCAAAAAACATTTTTTCCCTCTTATATTCTCTTTTATTTTAATTTTAAATTCTTTATCTTTAAAATTCACAATATCAATATCAATTAAAGAAACAGAAAAATTCCTTCCTCCCTTTTTTTCCAAATAATCATAAATACCTTTTGCAAAATAATGCCCTTTTCCTTGTGGATCTGCAATAATAGCAACTTCTTCCATAAATTAAGATAATCTTTAAGATTTAAAAATAAATCTATACTAAAACACAATAATCATCTGACCTGTTTCTGAACCTCTTTATGCATTCTTTTCAAAAACTCAATTTTATTTTCCATTTTAATTAAATCAGCTCTTCCCTGAATAATCAAGTTAGTAGCAAAAGGACTCGGAACTTTTGTTTTTTTATGTTCAATTTTTAATTTCTTTTCTTTAATCCAGGATAAGACAAGTTTAGCATTTTCAATATCCATAGCATCTTCTAAAATTTCTCTTTTTGCTTCTCTTAATATAGGAAAATTTTTCCCAATTTTATTAACAGCAGCTAATAAAAAATGACTTCTTAGTTGTTGTTTTCCAGCACTTTTCTTTAAACCCTTATAATTTCTCAATATCATTAAACTTCTTCCTGCTGCATGTCTAAATCTCCTTTTTAATAACTCAGTTTTATCAATTGCTTCATTTAAAATATCTTCAAGATTTTCATCAACTAAAAATTTTAAAACTTTATTTATCTTATTTTCATCTATCTTTTCTCCCACCAGGAAAAAACCATTATCACTTATTCCAACTTCAACATCTCTTCCTTTTAACTGTCCCAATAAATATCCTATCCCACGAGATAAAGCATCATTAACTCTTCTCCCAAACAAAGTATGGAAAATAAAATAATTTTTATCTGCTTTATAAGTTTCAATAATTATTTTTTTATTACTAGGAATTCCTATATATTTATACTGTAAATACATATAATCGTAAATTTTTTCAGAAATATTCTCGTCAACATAACACCATTCCTGAATAAACTTCAAAAGTTGTTTCTTATTTTTACCTAATTTTAATTTTTCTTCAATCAGATTTCTGAATCTTCCTATCTCATTAGCCAAATCAAAGCTTAAAGGAAGCATTTCAGAAAACCAGGAAGGAATAGTAGGAGGTCTCTGAACACTTCCCCTTACATAAACTTTCATTCCCCTTGTATATAAAAACTGATATTTTTCTCCACCTAAAACAAAAATATCTCCTTTTCTTAATTTTTCCAAAAACCCTTCATCAATAACTCCAACTTTTGTTTTTCTGTCTGAAGCAAGAACAACAGAAGCAAAACTCTCTTCTGGAATTGTTCCAATATTAGTCATATAAATAACTCTTGCCAACTTTCCCCTTTTCCCTATTTTTCCTTCTTCTTCATCATACCAAATTTTAGCATAAACATGTCTATGTTCTAAAGCATACTCTCCGGATAAATAAGATATAACATCTAAAAACTCATCATATCTTAAATCAGAATAACAATAACTACTTTTAATTAAATTAAACATCTCTTTAATATCCCACACCTTATAGATAGCCATACCATAAATTTGTTGAGATAAAACATCTAAGGCATTTTTAGGAATCTGAACCCTATCTATTTTTCTTTCTATAATATCTTTTTTCATAACTGAACATTCAATTAAATCATCTCTATCTAAAACCACCAATCTTCCTTTAGCAACTTCATGAAGTTTATGTCCGCTTCTTCCTAATCTCTGAACAGCCCTTGCCGTTGATTTAGGACTACCTAATAAGATAACCAAATCAATATAACCAATATCAATTCCTAGCTCTAAACTTGTACTCGTTACAACCACTTTTAATTCCCCTTTTCTTAATCTTTCCTCAATATTAAATCTATAATCTTTGGATAAACTAGAATGATGGGCCCCTATACCTCTAAAATTTTCAGTTTTAGAGGACCCAGAAATCTCTGATTTATGAGGATTTTCTGAATAATTTTTAGGAAAAATTTCCTTTAAATGATGAATAACTCTCTCTGTAGCAGCTCTTGTGTTAGTAAAAATCAGAGTTGTTTTATGTTCCTGGATTAATTTATCAATCAGATTATATAAAGAAGAGTGAATCTCTTTTCCTGTTGTTTCAATTAAATCTTTAACAGGACTTATCAATTTAATATCTATTTTTTTAGAAAATTTCACATTAGCTATAAGACAGTCCCTATCTCCTGTTAAAAACCTAGCAATTTCGTCTAAGGGAGCCACAGTAGCAGACAAACCAATTCTTGTGATAGGGATTGTTGCCATTTCCTCTATTCTTTCTAAACTTAAAGAAAGATGAACTCCTCTTTTATTAGCTAAAGCATGAATCTCATCCACGATTAGATATTCAATATTTTTCATTTTTTCCACAAATTTCACACTATTAATAACAATTGCCAGAGTTTCAGGAGTTGTAATTAAAATATGAGGAGGATTTTTCAACATTTTTTGTCTTTCACTACTAGGAGTATCTCCTGTTCTTAAACTAACTCTGATTTTTTGCAGTTCGATTTTTCTTTTTTTTGCTATGTCTTGAATTTCTTTTAAAGGTTTAACTAAATTAACATGAATATCTCCTGACAAAGCTTTTAAAGGAGAGGTATAAACTGCATAAATTTTATCTTCTAACTCTTGTTTTTCTGCCAGAGTAACAAGATAATTTAATATTGATAAAAAAGCTGTCAAAGTTTTAGTTCCTCCTGTTGGTGCTGAAATTAAGATACTTTTTCTTTCATAAATAGGCATAACACCATATTGTTGAGGCATACTAAACTGTTTAAACTTAGAAAAAAACCACTCTTTAACTAAAGGGTTTAAACTATCAATTAATTCTTTCTCTTTTCTAATTTTAGCCTCAATCATCTTTCCTTTTTTTCCTGCCATTTTCTGCTATAATATTAACTATTGATAACACTTGCCCCTAGAAATCTAAAATTAATAAAGTACATTTAATATTTAAAGTTTTTGATTAGTTAAATATATAAATTAATACCGATTATCTATATTATAGATAATTAAAATGAAACTTTCTAAACAAAAAAAAGACACAATAAAAGAACAGATTTTATCTCATCTTTATTATATTTTTCCAAAATCACAATTTACAGCTGAAATAGCAAGAGAAATAGCAAGAGATGAAGAGTTTATTAAAGATTTATTATTTGAATTAAAGTCTCAACAGTTGGTAATTAACATAAAGAAAAACCCAAAAGGAGTATTTTATTCAAGAAGAATTAGATGGAGACTTTCTAGTAAGGCACAGCAAGCTTATCAAGAAAACATTTAATTTTATCTTTTCTAGTGTATAAATCTTTATAAAAAAAGCCTTATTTTTTTAGTAATGAATACAAAAATTAAAGAGGCATTTAAAAAAGCAAAACAAGATGTTTTTTATTTAGGAAAACAAGTGAATGAGTTAAAATTAGAACTATTTAATATTAAAGAACAACTAAATAATATCACAAAAACCCTTGAAAATAACAAAAATTCATCTGAAAATATTAAAAAAAACACTCCAACACATATAACAAAAAACCCAACAATCCAACACATAAATCCAACACATCTAGAAAACCCAACAGATGATTACCCTTTAGAAGCTCTGAAACAACAAAATATGGAGGTTTCCACAGGAAATGGTGGGGTTCCGACAGACAGACAGACAGACAGACAGACAGACATACGACACATAAATAAAGAAAAATCAGTCAAAAAAGATAAAATAGAACATTTATCTAAAGCTTCTGAAATTTTGAATAATTTAGACGGGTTAAAAAAAGAAGTAAGAAAGAAATTTAAACAACTTACTAGCCAGGAGATGGCTATTTTCTCTTTAATTTATCAGTTAGACTCACAAGGAGAGTTAGTAGATTACTCATTATTATCAAGAAAAATGAATCTTTCTCAAGGTTCTATTCGAGATTATATACATAAAATAACAAGAAAAGCCATCTTAATTGAAAAAGAAAAGGTAAATAACAAGAAAATCATCTTCCATATCCCTTTAGAATTAAGGAAAATTGCTTCTTTAGATACTATAATTAAGTTAAGAGAATTATAAAGAATAGTTATCCTATGTACCGAAAATATATTAATTATACTTGCCTTTAAAAGATTCTTTCTTGTGAATTTTACTGTTTTAAGGCTTTAAAACCTATATTTTTGAACTTTTTAATTTTCTATCTGAAAATTTTTTAACACTCATATCTCCCTGTTTCAGCCTTTCTGACCCCGGGTTTATTATTTTTTCACAGACTTTCTCACTTTTCCTAAATCTTTCACTGCGCCTCTCTCTTTTTCCTGTTTTTTCTTGATTTTTCAGTCCCTCTAACTCTCACTTTTGCCTTTTCAAGCAGTTTTTCCTTAATATGATTAGGTACAAACACCCTTTTTTTACCACTTTTTTCAATAATCTCATCAATTAAACCCTCACTTTTCCGTTTTATAGCATTTATTTGCCCTCTTATAGTTGCTCTCTCTTTTCCCATCATAGCCGCTAAATCATTATATCCTAATTTCATATCAGTGTTTAATAAAACAAAAATTAGTGCTCTTTCCATAACACTGAATTGTGATAAATTTGGAATTTCACCTGTTTGAACAGGTGTTTGAACAGGTGTTTGAACACCTTCAACACCTGTTTGTTTTTTAAACACCTGTTTGTTTGTTTTAAACGGCCGTTTAAAATTAGCCATTTCTTGCATATAAATAGAATTTTTCATTCCCTCTAACTCATCTTTTATCGACGATAATTCATCTTCAAGCCCATCTATACATAAATTTTGGTTAGAATCCTGTTCATTTAGGTGTTTAATCCACTTTCCAGAGTTGTTTATATCAGTTTTTACTTTTTCAAAACTATCTTTTACTTCTTTTTTTAACTCTTCAACCTCTTTTTTCTTTCCAAATAACCAACCTAACATATCAATTAACAACAATAGACATATTTAAAACTTTCTTTAGCTTTATTTAACGACGATAAAATTAGTTTAAAATCATCAAAAATTCCATATTTTTATGGCAAATAAAATCAACAAAATAATAAAAAAAGTGTAGCTGTTTAAGCTTTAAACACCCTTTAAACACCTAAAACTACTTTTTAAACACCTGTTTAAACACCCTTAAACACCCTTAAACACCTATTTTTTATTTTTCCTATCCTTAATTTTATATCTTTTACCGACGATAAAGCTCTATTTTTACCTGTTTTCTATCTTTTTTCTCTTATTTTCATATTATTTTAATTAACAAAGGTAACCTAAGTGAACAAAATCCGCCTATGACTAAAAAATTGGCTGGAAACCAGCCAAAATTAAACAAAATCAAAGATTTTGTAAATAATTAAGTTTATTAATCCTGAAAACATATAATATTATGGCAGCTTTAACTATAACTGTATCAGCTATTCTTGCAATAGTTGTAGGTTTATTAATCCTGATTTGGCCAAAACTGTTAAGAATAGCCTTAGGATTATATCTAATTATCGCAGGAATTTTAGCTCTGATCTGATTAAGCAATAAATAAAAAAATAAACTAAGATCACCTTAGTTCAAAAATTATGTTTCTTTAAACAACAATATTTAAATATTCAAGAAAAATAAAGAAAATATGGGAAAAGAACCACCAACAGTAGAAATTTTTAGAGAACAAAAAGGATTTTCAGTTTATTATAAAGAGCCTTTTGAAAAAGGACATTTAATGGATTTTTTATCTCCTGATTACAAAAATCCAAGAGAATCAGCTTATGATTTTGTGGAAATCTAATATCTCAATTAAATAGAAGAGGTATTTCTGTGGATTTAGGAGACCACACAAATTTAGAACCAGCTAAATTTGATTGTAAAGAAAGGTTAAGAGAACTGCAAGAATCAGAAAAACAAGAAAAAGAACAAAGGCAACCTAAGTTAACAAGAAATCTAGATTATTCAAAATTTCAAAAAAAGATTAAAAAAAACATTGAAAAATCAACAAAAAACTCAATTTTCCAAAGATTTCATGAAAAAACCAATTTTACACATAAATAGTTCGCCTAATCAGTATTACGCGATGTTCTTTATATCTATATACGAAAACTATTTATACCCAGATACCTTTAAACATTCATGGAAATAAAGAGGTGTAAGAATTGTGGAAAAGAAACTTTTGAACATTCTAAAGGATTGTGCATTACCTGTTACAAAAAATTAATTTGGAAACCTAAAAAAATAGTATGCAAAATTTGTGGAAAAAAGAGAATTCACCATGCAAAAGGAATGTGCCATAATTGTGCAAATAAAATTCTCTATTATGACCATATAAAAAAGCACAACTATAGAAAATGGCATAATATAGATTTAGAAGTTTATAAAAAACTGACAAAACAATGTGTTATTTGTGGGTTTGATAAAATTGTTGATTTACATCATTTAGATGGAGATCATAAACATAACTCTCAAGAAAACCTTGTAGCTCTATGCCCAAATCATCACAAGATGATTCATATGAGAGAGTTTAAAGAAAGCATTATGAAAACTTTGGAAAGAAAAGGACAAAAATGAGAAAAGAGGAAATTGATAAATATTTAAAAAAATTAGAAACAGAATTAAAATTAAGAGATAGTTCTAATCGTACAATTGAATCTTATAGTTTTTTTCTCAAACCATTTTTAGAAAAAATCTCAAATCCAGAAAAAGCCTCTATAGATGAATGTAAGAGTTTTTTGGCAGATTTAATAGATAAGTACTCTAACAAATCAAGAGCACTGGCAGTCTCAAGTTTAAGGTTTTTTTTCAAAAGAGTGGTGGATAGGCCTGATATTTTTGTAAAATTAGAAGTTCCAAAAAAAGAGAAAAAACTGCCAAGTGTTTTATCAAAAGAAGAAATCAAACTTTTAATTGATTCTTCAGCAACTTCAAAATCAGAGCTAATTATCAAGCTTCTCTACTCTTCTGGATTGAGAGTTTCAGAAATAGTAAACTTAAAACTAGAAAATTTAGACTTTCAACAAAATATTGGATGGGTAAGGGCAGGAAAAGGAAAAAAAGACAGAATTTTCAAGATAGCTGAATCTCTTTCAAAAAAATTACAAAAATATCTAAGTAAAAATCCAGACAATAAATATGTTTTTTCAAAAGAAAAACCCTTAACAGTAAGGAACATACAATTAATTATTAAAAAAACAGGAAAAAAAGCAGGAATTAATAAAAAAGTCTCACCACATACTCTTAGACATTCATTTGCCACGCATTTATTAGAAAATGGGGAAAATTTATTAGTAATACAGCAATTATTAGGACATGAAAATCTTGAAACAACAAGAATATACACCCATATAAGTCAAGATCAAATTAAAAAAGTTAAATCTCCTTTAGATAATTTATAAGATGATAAGCCATAAAAGAAGAAATAATCAGACAATAAGAAAAAAGGTTTTCAAAAGAGATAATTTTACCTGTCAAAAATGCAAATTTGAAGATAAAACCGCAAGAAAATTAGAACTTCATCACATTAAACCAGTTTATATGAAAGGAACAGACGACTTAAATAATTTAATTACTTTATGTTTTGATTGTCATAAGTATGCTCCTAATAATATGAAAGAATTTAAAGAGTATATGAAAGAAGAAACAGAAGGAACATTAACCACCTTAGTTAATGTATGGAAAAAATTTCAAAAACAACACCCAGAATTAACAAAAGAATTAATGAAGAAAAATATGTGAAAAAATGTGAGAAAGGAAGATATGAATCAGAACTCAAATGTTCTGTTTAATAATATTTATAGTTCTTTTTTTCATAACTCTTCATATATCAAGATGTTTTTATATATTTATAAGTTTTAATGAAATTATTCCATTAACATATTCTTTCATTTTCTTTTCAACTTAATTTCCCCTTCTCTTTCAGTTTCTGCTTCCAGTTCATCACCCTCTTTTAATTTGGCCTTTTCCACAACTTTTTTAGGAAGAATAACTTCATATTTAAAATAATGTTCCTCTTTTTTAAAATTTCCTTATTTGATAATCTTTGCAACTTTCTCCTTATCACTTTAACTCCTTCTTTTTCTAATTTTTCTAAAAAAGAAATATGTTTATAATACATCAATTCTCCATCTCTTATATTGGGTACAGAAGCATACCATCTGATTTCAACTAAATCAAGATTTTTAGCATTACAAAGAAGTTTTGCAATTTTTGTTATATCAATTTCACTAGGGTTTCTATAATTTTTAACATTATGATACCAATTATTAGCATCAACAAACACAATTACCTTTTCCATATTAAATCTCCAAAGAGAACAAATTTAAGAACAGGAAGCCCGGCATTCCTTCCAAAGAAGTCATACCGGGGACTTAAAGTAATATAATATAGCCTATCAACTTTATAAACTTTTCTCCTCAAT
>CAZBDY010000007.1:0-32299 GCA_964490795.1 Candidatus Woesearchaeota archaeon
TTTCTTTAGAATAACTAATTTTCGGTTTTGAAAAATCTATTCCGGACAAAGCCCTATTTTTCTCTTCTCTTCCTAAAATCAAGATAGTCAAAATAATTCCCTTTAAAACTTAATATTTTCTTATTTTTCATCTCAAAAATCCTAGTAGCAACTCTGTCTACAAAGTATCTATCATGGGATACAAAAACAATTGCCCCATTAAATTTTTTTAAGGCATTTTCCAAAGATTCAACTAAATAAATATCTAAATTATTAGTTGGCTCATCTAAAATCAAAACATGATTCTTTTCTAAACCTATTCTTAAAATATTTAATCTTCCTTTTTCTCCTCCAGAGAGATTTTTTATTTTTTTCTGGAAAACATCTTTTTCAAATCCATATTTTAATAATATGGGAATTAATTTTTCTTCCATTTTTCCAGTTTCATTTATAAGAAGTTCCATTACGGTTTTCTCATTATCAATTCCTTCTAATTCTTGGTCAAAATAACCAATCTTTAAATCTTTCCTTCTATAAATCTCTCCTTTAGTGGGATTTATTTTTCCAATTAACATTTTAAGAAAAGTAGATTTGCCTGTTCCATTATCCCCTATTACACAAACTTTTTCTCCAAACTCAATTTCCTGATTTATATCTTTTAATAATGTATTATCAAAACTCTTTTCAATATCTTCTAATCTAAAAATTGTGCAATTATGCAAATCTTTTTTATTGAATTCTATTTCAACATCTTTTAAAAAATTATAGGGATTATCAACTTCATCTAATTTTTCTGCATCTCTTTCTAATCTTTCTGCTAATACTTTTAATTTCCTGCTTCTATTAACTGAAGCCCATTGTCTTTTGTCTTTAGCTGAATCTAATAATCTTTTCTTTTCTTTCATAGCAGAGTTATATCTTTTTTCTAAGGCTGAAATATATTTTTTCTTTTTATCAAGATATTTTTCAAAATTATAATTCCAAACTTTTATAGTTTTATTTTCTAAATCCCAAACTTTATCAACTATTTTATTAAGAAAATATCTATCATGTGAGATAACAATTAAATTTTTAATATTCTCATTTATATATTTTTCAAGCCATTCCCTTGTTTTAAGATCTAAATTATTTGTTGGTTCATCTAAAAGATAAAGTTCTGCTTCTTTAGACAAACATTCTGCTACTCTTAATTTAGTTTTTTGCCCTCCACTAAGATTTCTGATTTTCTGATTCATAAGTTTCTCACTTATTTCTAACTCTTCAAGTATCTTTTTTGTAGTTCCCTGTTCAAAATTAAAAGAAGAATCTGTCAAGAGAAGGTTATATTCCTCTATAATGGAATTAAATTTTTCTTCATTTTCATAATTTTCAGGATTTCCAATTTCTTTTTCTAGCTTTTTCTTTCTCTTCTCAAAATCTTTCTTTTTATTTTCTAAATATTCTAAAAATGATTTGTCAAGATTTGAAAAATTCTGTTCTTGCTCCATTAAACTTATTTTAATATCTGGAATAGAAATTGTTCCATTAAAACTTTCTTTTCCCGCTAAACAATTAAAAAAAGTTGTTTTTCCTGAACCATTTTTACCTACAAGAGCTATTTTTTCCTTTTCATGAATAACCAAGTTAACATTTTCAAACAAGTTTTCTCTTTCAAAACCTTTTGATAAATTTTGTATAGATATCATAGTATGTGTAGAAGAATTTAATCCAATTGGCGTAGTCCTCCCCTTACCGCCTAAAAAATTCATGCTAAAATAAGATAATAAGCACAACTATCAAATAAATTTTCTGTTTCTCTTTGATAATTTATTCTTGCCATAATAAGTTTTTTATTTTTAGTATTTATAAACTTTACCTATCAAATCTATCTAATCTTTTTTCAGCAACCTCTAACCTATCAAGAATAGAATCAACTCTTCTCTGAATACTTCCTAACTTAAACTCAAAATCATCAATCTTCCTTATAGCATCTTTAATATTCACATCACTACTTTCAGTCAAATGACTGGTTTCAGAAGAAGAAGCCATATTTCCTAAAAAACCCAAAGCATTTCCTCCTGATTCTAAATTTTGACTAGAAGAATCCTTACTAGTTAAATCCCTATAATCAGAAGAAGAATATTTTTTCATTAATCTCTCTCTAACACTTTTAGGAATTTTAATCTCATCTTTAGTTAAATCAATAACATCATTTTTCTTTTTCTTAAACCAAGCCATATGAAGTGATATAAATTGAAATTTTTAAATTTATCTATTAAAAATATTTAAACTAAAAAAAACAAATAAAGAAACATAATAATTTTAAACAAAATTTTACTCATTTAGCAAAAGATTTTAAAGCTCAACTTGCTAATTATAAATATAAAAAGAGTGAAAAATGGCAGAAATAGATAATATAAGCAAGATAATCAAAGAAATTTCTCCTTATTATAAAGATAAAGATGGTGCTTCAGAACAACACAAAATAGTTTATCAATCATCATCAGAAACTTTAGAACCTATATATTTTTGGGTATTAGATAAGATGAATGATTTTCATGAAGGAAATGTAGAAAAACTAGTTGATAACTTTACTTCTACACCGGGAAGTGGACATTTCTCAGAATTAATGGGAAAAGCAACAAGAATGCAGGAACAAGCAATCAAAATACTAGGACAGGCAAATACTGTAATAAAAAGTATTCTTAATATTATTTATGACTTAAAAGAATTTGAAATGAGATTACATCATTATGAATTAGCTAAATCAGATGATGAAATGAAAAAAGAATCTGGCTTATTATCTTTAAAATCAATATGGATGGATAATGTAGATATAAAAAGAGGTAGAGGAGCAATAAATATGTTAGCTCAACAACTTAATTTTGTAACATTAAGAGATGCATTTATGGCAGCAAAATCAGTTAAATCTGTAAGTGAAATGGATTTAAATGATAGAGTAAAAAGAATATTAACCCCAAGATTAGAAGAATTTTTTGAATGGAAAAAAAGATCAGAAACAGAATTACAAAAAAGATATGAAATTGAAAAAACTTATTTAAAATCACAAGTATCTTCATTAAAATTATATACAAGATGGGCAAAACCATATTTAAAAGCGTCAGCAGATTTAGAACAAAAAGAACAAGGAAGAAATCCTTCTTCTGTCAAATCCTTTAATACTATTTTATTAGAATTAACCCTATTAGGAAAATCACAAGCAAAACCAGAATCAGGAATCTCTTCTGGAATCATCCCTGAATCTTTTGAAAAAAAATATAATAAAATGAGAGAGTATTATTCTTGTGTATTAGTTGATTTTTATTTCAGAGGGATACCTCAAAGAGCAGGACAACACTATGTTTTTGGTGGTCGTGCTGAAGTTACTTTTAAAGCATATTCTTTAAATGAACAAGAATTAAAAAAATTAGATGAAAAATTAGATGAATCTGATTTAAAACAAGCATTAAATCTTGTTCAAGGAGTTACTGATGAATCATTAGAACAACTACATGAAGATATAGAACATTATTTAGATGAAAATTCAGATAAAGAAAAACAAGAAAAAGAAAGTTCAAAAGAAGATATCAATCCTTTTGCAGCTTTAATTGGATTAGGAAAAAAACAAGAAAAAGAAAAAAAACAAGATAATCAAGAAAAAATTGATAAAATAAAAAAAGATAAATTTGAAGAAGAATTTTTAAGAAAAATGGGAGAACAAACAGCAAAAGAAACCTGCTTTAAGATTTTTGATATTTATAAAAAAGCCCATGGAATGCAATCCCATCCAGACCCTTATGCTTAAATTTTTATATTCTATTTTCTTATACTATTTATGAAAAAAAACAAAAAATCAGAAGAAAAAGGAAAATTCAAAATTATTAAAGAAAAAGTTAATCAGCCATTTAAAGAAATAAAAAAACAAGGGAAAAAAGATTCAGAAGAAAGTGAAGAAGAGCTCTCTGATTTTATCTCTCAATCAACAGAAACAGGATTTTCCTCAGAAACAGATTTTTCTCCCCTAATTCACCCATCAAATCCAGTTCAACCTACTCAATCAACTCCAGAAGAACAAGAAGAAAGTTTAGAACATCAATTAGGAAATGTACCAGAAGGAGAAAACCCAGAGCAAGAAACAAAATTATATAATGCTCCTGATTATTCTGGAAATTATGAAAATGTGGATTATGAATCTATGGGAAGTGAAACTGGTAATGAAGAAACATTTGGAAGAATGGAATCTTCTCAAGGATTATCAACAGATAACAATTTTAGAACAATAGACCAATCTCAATGGTTTTCTCAAGCAGAGCAACAAGAAATAGGACAAATTAAACAGCAAGAAAGAGAAGAAGATTATGTTCATGTTGCAAGAGCAGACCAAGATGAAGGACTTCCATTTGAACAATCAAAAAGAAGAAGAAGAAGATTATAGTTAATTATTTAAATAAAAAATCATTTATAATATAAATAAAAGAAGTGAAATTCCCACGATGGCAACTGAAAATTTTTATCCTGGAACAACATATCCTCTAGAAGATTCAGATTATGGAGACATATTTACTGGATATAGGGTTCCTCATTCTGAATTAGGAGGAACTACCTCAATACAAACAGCTAATCAAATCCAAGAAGTAACTAACTTGCTAAATCAAGGAATTAAAAATGTTGAAGTTTCTACTATTAATCCAGAGGTTTTTGAAATGATTCCTGATCAACATTTAACAGAAATTAATCGACTTTCTAAATTAACTGGCTCTAACACAAGCTTACATGCACCAATGATTGAACCATCTGGATTTACACAACAAGGGTGGAATGAAACAAACAGAGAAGCAGCTGAAAAACATTTTACAGAAGTTGTTGAAAGAGCCCATAAATTAAATCCAAAAGGAAATATCCCTGTAACAATACATGCTTCGGCTGTTCCTGGAACTGAGTATATGGAGATTAAAAACAAACAAGGAGATATAAAAGAAGTTCCAAGAAAAATGGTTGCTGTTAATCAGATAACAGGAGAGTTAATACCATTAATAAGAGAAAAAAGATATTACCCTGGCAGAGAAAGAATATATGAAGCAGAAGAAGAAAGAGAAATTGCAAATGAAGGTTATTGGGATAATAAACTTTCTCAACTTGCATTTTATAAGGAAAGAGGTGATGAACTGTTAACTAAATATTACCCTTTATTTGCTGGAGAAAAACAGGAAAATTTAACTCCAGAACAAAAGAAAATTAAAGAAGACACCTTAGGTAATGCAATGATTTATCTTAAAAATACTCATCAAAATCTAAATAGTTTGTATAATCAAGCATACCAAGTAGCAGATAATCAAACACAAAAAGAATTAAAACAAGCAGGACATGAATTTAAAAAAATTTATGAACAATCCAGAACAAAAAAAGGTTTTGCTCCTTCTAAATATTCTCAGGCCTTGCAAAATTTAATAAATAAAATGCAAGAAGTTACAGCTTCGTCTCCTGAAAGAAAAAAGATTCCAGAAATCTACAAACCAATAGAAGAATTTATAAATAAAAAAGCAACTCAAACCTTAAGTAATGCTGCTTATAGTTCTTATAATAAATTTAAATCATCTACCCCTATAATTAGTGTTGAAAATCCTCCTTATGGGCAGGCAGGAGGAACAGCAAAAGACCTGAAAAAATTTGTTGATAAAACAAGAGATTTATTTGCAAAAAAACTATCAAAAGAAAAAGGAATGTCAAGTTCTGAAGCAAAAAAAACAGCTGAAAAAATAATTGGAGTTACATGGGATACATCTCATATTTCTATGATGAGAAAATCTGGATTTAAACCAGAAAGGTTAGTTAAAGAAGCTGAGACTATTGCCCCTTATGTTAAGCATGTTCACTATAATGATAATTTTGGAAATACTCATACTGACTTGCCTCCTGGAATGGGAAATGTTCCTTTTAAAGAAGTGATGACAGCATTAAAAAAAGGAGGAGCAAAAGGAAAGAAAATTTTTGAAGGGGGAAATTTTTTCCAGCATTTTAAAACATCTCCTCATCCTTATGTATTAGAATCTTCTGGCTCTCCTTTATTCCCAATGAAAGCTCCTTACTGGAATCAAATTCAATCAGTTTATGGAGATTATTTTTCTGGTTATGGAGAAATTCTTCCACAAACTCATTTTTCAACATATGGGGGAGGATTTTCAGGAATGCCAGTTGAATTAGGAGGCCAGCAACAAGGAGGAAGACAATCAAGAATGTCTGGAACTCCTATGCAATAATAAATTTTAAAAACTTTTATAAACTAAAAAAACTTAAATAAAATAAAGAGGTGAATATGGCAAGAAAAAAATCAAAAAAAAGAAGTTCTAAAAAATCAGGTAAAAAGAAAACTAATAAAAAGGAAAAATATCCTACTCTTGAATTAAAAAACCAAAAAGATATTGCCTTAGATTTTGCAACAAAAGTTTATGAAAAATTTGACAAGATGATTAAATCTGTTGTTCTATTTGGAAGCCAATCAAAAAATACTGCTGTTTCTGGAAGTGATATAGATATAATAATAATTATTGATGACGCCTCAATTAAATGGGATCAAGAACTTATTGCATGGTATAGGGAAGAGTTAGGAAAAATAATAAAATCAAACCCTTATAAAAAAGATTTGCATATTAATTCTATTAAACTAACTACCTGGTGGAGTGACATTCTGAAAGGCGACCCTGTTGTAATAAATGTCTTAAGATTTGGACAAACCTTAATTGATTTTGGTGGTTTTTTTACTCCCTTAAAAGTGTTATTGCAACAAGGAAAAATCAAATCAACTCCTGAATCTATTTATACAGCATTACAAAGAACACCAATGCATTTATCTCGTTCAAGAGCAGCTGAATTATCTGCTATAGAAGGTTTATTTTGGGCAATGGTTGACTCTTCTCAAGCAGCTTTAATGGCAGCCAAACAAACTCCTCCCTCTCCTGAACATATTCCTATCTTATTAAAAGAGATTTTTGTTGATACTAAAAATCTAAAAATAAGTTATGTTCAAATGTACAGAGATTTATACATTTTACATAGAAAAATTTCTCACGGACAAATAACTGATTTAAAAGGTGTAGAAATTGATAAGTGGCAGGAAAGAACTGAAAATTTCATCAAAGTTATGACTGGTTTAGTAAAAAAAATAAGTGAAAAAGAAAAAAAATAAAATTATTCTGAAGACTCAACAACTCTTTCTAGTCCTTTTTTTGTTTGTTCCCTAACCATTCCATTATAAAGGTTATTTTCCATTAAATATTCTGATAATACTGCTATTCCTATTCTAACTCTTGATTGCTCTCCTTTTTCTCCTACTAAACTTCCAATTTTTCTGTCTTTGTATTTTTCCATTAACTCTTGAAGTTCTTTTGGAATTTCACTATAATCAACATGTTCTAAAAATTCTCCTACCTTAGTCTCTTCTACTCCTTTTCCAAATTTCTCAGTGCAAAGAGCCATGGCTTTCATAAGATTTGGATGTTGCTCAGCTAGTGCCTTATTAATGAATAAATCATCTTCATCAACATCAAAACCCTTAAAATACTGGTTTCCTGCAGCTAACCATCCATACTGTCCTCTACTTTTATCATCTTTTATTCTTCCAGCTAGTGCAGCCCATTCATATCTCTCAACTTTTGTTTGTTCTGTCATTTTATTACCTTTTAGTTACTATTACAGAGTAAAGACATATTTATAAACCTTTTTATTGAAAATTAATATATATTTTGTAAAATATTCTTTTTAATATATATTTTAGAATATATCTAAACTCTCATCATCTCTCTCTTCATCATCTTCTTGATTTTCAGAATCTTGAATTTGAGGTATCTCTCTATCTAATCCTGTTCCTGCCTCATAATTTTCTTCCTGTCTCTCATCTTCTCTATCTTCAGAATCATCTTTCTCATCATCTAAACTCATACTTTTAAAACTACTTTCTTGTTCTTGATTATTTAAATCAGGAATATCACTTTCAATATTACTTTCAACTTCTTGAGCTTGTTCTTGTGAAATTCCTTGTTCTATATTTTCTTCTTGTTCAATATTTTCTGGTTTTTCTTGTTCAATATTTTCTGGTTTTTCTTTTTTACTTTCTAAATTTTCCCCTGTATCTTGTTTTTTATTTTTCCCTAATTTATAACATTCTTTACAAAACAC
Source organism: Candidatus Woesearchaeota archaeon (assembly GCA_964490795.1). GTDB lineage: Archaea > Nanobdellota > Nanobdellia > Pacearchaeales > GW2011-AR1 > PWGL01. The sequence goes on from CAZBDY010000007.1 coordinate 8,131, forward strand.
CTTTCTATCTGAATCTGGTTTAAAAGGAACTTCTGCCTGTTTTCCACAATTATCGCAATTGATTTGATATAACTTTCTTCCTTTTTCATCAATCCTAAATTCTTGCTTTTCTTCTTTATCCTGAATTTCACTTGTTTTTTGTTCTATTTCAGGTTTTTGTTTTAAATCTTCTTTGTTTTCAATTGTTTTTTCTTGTTCAATATTTTCTGGTTTTTCTTCATCTAATCCAGATTCCAAACTATGAACATATTCAGAAATTTCTTTTGCTTTATCAGCATTAACTGAAATAGAATCTATTCCTTTTGAAACTAAAAACTTAACCATATCTTTTTTTGAACCTGCCTGTCCACAAATTGAAGTCTCAACATTATTTTCCTTGCATACTGAGATAACCTTCTCTATTTGAGATAAAATTGCTGGATGTAACTCATCATATATTTCTTGTACTTGCTCATCATTTCTATCTATCGCAAGAGTATATTGGGTTAAATCATTTGTTCCAAAACTAATAAATTTTATATATTCACATAATTTATCAATAATCTGAACACTTGCAGGAGTTTCAATCATTACTCCTAATTCAATATCCTCAGCATTAATCTGTTTTAATATTTCTTTAACTTCTTTTACTTCAGAAACATTAATTACTTGAGGCAATAAAATTCCTGCTTTTTTACCCTCATCAATAACTCTTTTTATTGCTTTTAGTTCTGCTTTTAATATCTCTTTATGTTTTAAACTAAACCTAATGCCATGATTTCCTAACATCGGATTATCCTCTTCCTCTTTTGGAGAACCTTTTAAATTTCTGTACTCGTCACTTCTGAGGTCACTTGTTCTAACCCACATCTTATCAAAATATTTTCCTATCTTACTTAATCCAGAATAAATTATTTCTTCATATTTATCTATCTCATTATTTTTTAAAAAACCCACAGGATGTTTTCCTGACTCAGCTATAATCCCCTCTAATCTTGTTAATCCTATCTCTTTTATTTCTGTCTTAGATGCTCTTTCTGCAGATGAAGGCAAATCAACTATAACTTTTATTTTTATCTTTGTATCTACAACAGGTAAAATTTCAGCTTTTTCTGATTCCATTCCCTCTACCTTTCCCTCATAAATTTTCCCTGAATAAGCATCTATTGTTACTTCTTGTCCTTCCTCTAATTCTTGTGTTGCCTTTTTTGTTCCAACTACAGCCGGAATTCCCATCTCTCTTGAAACTATGGCGGCATGACTTGTCATTCCACCTTCATTAGTTATTATAGCAGCTGATTTTTGCATTGCCACGACCATATCAGGATTTGTCATTTCAGTAACAAGAACATCTCCTTTCTTAATTTTTCCTAAATCAGAAATATTTTCAATAATCTTAACTTTTCCAGAACCTATTCCAGGAGAAGCTGCCTGTCCTGATAAAATTTCTTTTCCAGAAATTTCTTTATGTTCTCTTTGTTTTGCCTTAGTTGTTATTGGACGAGTTTGAACTATATATATCTCCTTAGAATCAATTGCAAATTCAATATCTTGGGGTTTTCCATAATGTTCTTCTAATTTCAATGCAAAATCAGCCAGTCTTTTGATTTCATAATTAGTTAATACTTTATTTTTGCTTCTTTCTTCAGTTAACCTCACTGTCTCATTTTCACCTGCTGAATTTCTTGTTATAGCTATTTTTTTATCAGCTATTCTCTCGCTAATAATTTCTAAATCCTGATTAACAGCATATTTGTCTGGCTCTATTTTTCCAGAAACAATCCCTTCTCCTAATCCAAAAACAGATTCTATTACTACATTATTATCATCTTGAATTGGGTTTTTAGAAAAAATAACTCCTGACTTATCAGCATTAATCATCTTTTGAACAACTACTGCAATATAAACATTTTCATGCTTAAACCCTTTTTTAATTCTATAATAAATACTTCTTGAAGTAAATAAAGAAGAAAAACATCTTTTTACTTTTTCTAAAACATTTTCTTTTCCTTTAACATTTAAAAAAGTCTCTTGTTGTCCTGCAAAACTAGCTTCAGAAGAATCTTCAGCTGTAGCTGAACTTCTAACAGCAACAAAACAAGGCTCATAACTTGTTTTTAAAATTGATAAAGCAGTTTCACTTGCATTTTCTGTATTTTCTGAACCTAAAATTTCATAAGCTTCTAAAATTTCTTTTTGTAAATCCTCGGGTATTTCTTTTTCATGTATATCTTTTCTTATTTTATTAGCAACTTCATCTAATTCAGAAGTATTTTCTACATCAATATTATTTAATAGATTATAAATCTCTTCTTGTATCCCTGTTTTTTCTAAAAAATACTTATAAGATTGGGCAGTAACAGCAAATCCTGGTGGTATAGGAAATTTAGAATTATACATCTCTCCCAAATTGGCAGCTTTTCCTCCTGCAACTTCAACACTTCCTTTATTTAAATCAGAAAACCATCTAATATATTTTTCTTTTGATGATGCCTCTTTTCTCTCCATAACAAAAAAATAAAATCAGTATTAATAAACTTTTTCCTTATTCTTATTTTTCCATCTTTAATCTCGAATGGCAGGGAAGCTTAGGTTTAATCTTGCTTAAACTACTAACTCCTAACTTAATATCATTTTTGTTTAATAAAGCTAATAAAAAAATTGTTTGATTTTTTTTAACTCGTGCTGCTCTTCCAATTGTTTTTCCAAATGATTGAGCCATTCCTGTATTAACTCTATCTCCTTTACTTGCGCCAGAATAAGTTTTATTTTCCCTTAATATATGGTGTGGAAAAACTTTAACTTCAAAATAAAAGTTTCCAGGAATTTCTTTATTTAATATTCTTAAAACATATTTTCTAGATGCTTCTAAAGAATTATCTCTTACTAATGCCTCTTCTAAAGCAACTAACTTAATTATGTTCTTTAATTTCCCTTTTTCAAAATCACTAATAGCCCCCATTTTAAATTTCACTATTTTTTGTTGAGGCATTGTCTTAATATAATTTTTACTGGCTCTTTTACTACTTCTAGTATATGCACTGTTTCTTTTCTTTGAATATGCTGATGCTTTTCTTAATGCCATTTTATCTTAATCTATCACTTTTTTTGTAATTTTAAATTTTTGATGTTGATTAAATTCAAATCTTAAATCTTCTAATATAAGCCATTTATCTCCCATTTTACTTCCAACTTCTATCTTCATTTTTCTTTTACCTCTACATCTGTAGTTAGAGATTGCCCTGGCAACCCTTTTTCAAATATTGCTCTTACTAACCCTTTATTTCCATGTGAACTTTTGACTTCTCCTTTAATTTCTTTTCCTGCTGGAGATTTCCAGACAACTTCCCTTCCTTTTAATTTTTCAGCTTGTTCTTTATTTTTCATGCCAAAATCTAAGATAAAGTGTCTTTCTTTATATGTATGTCTTCCTCTCCTAAATTGAATAACTTTTCCTTTCATTTTCTAAAATCAATACAAAAATTGGTTTTTAAAGTTTATGTATAAAAAGAATATTATAAATAAATCTTATAATCTTTAAAATTCTGTTTTAAAAACTCAAATATCCTCTCATCTATCTTTATTTCTTGTTTATTTTTCTGTTTTTCCAAGGCTGCTGTCATCTCTTTAATATCTGATTCAACTAATTTGTTTTTATTTAAATCAATTTTGCTTATTTTTCCTTTATCAATCAAGAAAGTAGGGCTTGATAAAATTAATTCAAATTCTTTTTCATCTGTTTTTACTTTTATTTTTCCTTTTTCCAACCCTATTAACTCACATCTCTGATTATACTCTACTAAATCATTAATTAAAGAAACAGCTTTTATTCTCGCATTTTCTACCTCATTCCTACTTGCAGATTTTTTCTGGTTTTTCTTTTTCTTTAATTTTGAAACTAGTTTAATAGTTTCTATTGACTTTCTGGGCATTTTTCCTTTTTCTACAAACTCTTTTTCAAAGTCTTTAATTAATGCCATCTCTGATTTTTTATGGAATATGTTTTTTAATAAGTCTAAAATATCTTCATAAAGATTATCAATAGTATTTTCTCTTGCTCTTTTTTCAATCTGTTCTCTTAATTCTTTTAATCTTTTTAAAAAGTCTTCTGCTTGTTTTAAAAACTTATCAACATCTTCTCCTTTTAAATCTCCATCTTTTATTTTTCCGTGCTCAAAATCTTTGTAAGTTTTTACTATTTTTGTCAATATATCTGCATATTTTTTTTCTAATAATTTTTCTTTTTTTACAAAAGTATCTAAAAATAATTTTGGGGCTTCTTTTGTTGTTGGAGGAGGCAAACCATATAACATTAATAATGCCTGGGCTGGAGTTAAAACTCCCCAGTAAATGTCTCCGATTACTAAATCTGTTAAGGTTCTCTTAACTCTGTCTTCAACTTTTTCACCCATAGACATAAATTTATCTACTGATTCTGGACTCGGAGTTATTTTTCCCATTTTTAATAACGCTTTCCAAGGCATAAATGTTCCTCTATCATATAACGGGGTTCCATCTCTGATATAAGTAAAGAAAACAGGGTTTGCATCTTTTACCCCTTCCCAAAATTCTGTTAAAATCCATACCTGTACATTTAACTTGTTTTTTACTCCTGCCAGTTCACCAGCTTCCATCACATAACTATAGATAATATTTCTTAGTTTTTCTTTTAATTGAAGACGAGGCATTCTCTTAACATCAGTATCATCAATAATAACTGCAACATCTACATCACTCTGTTTAGTAGTGTCTCCTCTTACTAAACTTCCTGCCAAGATATAACTTGTTACATATTTTTCGAATTTTTTTAATACAAGGGATTTATGAATCTCAGCAACTCTTAAACTACCTAAAAAATTATTTTTATCATATAAAGGAAAACACATTGATAATGCAGATAAGATATCATACTTTCCATCTAAACCATAATTCCATATATCTATTGGAGTTTTAACATGAATCCAAACACTTTGTTTTAATTTTTTCGCTTCATCAACTATCTCTGCTTCTATTTTCTTAATATTTTTAAATTTTTCTTCTGGCATTAAAACAAGAACATGAATAAGCTTTTTTTCTGCTTCTTGCTTTGGAATTCTCTCTTCTTCTTCAATTATTTTAGATGCCTGTGGGGGCAAAATTCCCATGCCAAAAACAAACTTGAATTTTTTTAAAATTTTATTTTTAAATTCTTCCAGTTCTTTCTTAGTTTTTTCCATATCTTTTTTCTTATCTTCAGATATCTCTGCTGGAGAAGCAATTTGATTATTATAGTCTAATCTAATATCTTTGATTTCCCCTGTTAATGAATTATCTTTGTTTTTTTCTGGCATAAAATTTAAACTTACTCTAGTTTTATAAATGTTATGAATAGAAACATTTTTAAGGAAAAATAATAATTCATATAATATCTAGGGCTTGTGGTCTAGTGGTTTTATGACATCTCGTTTACACCGAGAAGATCGGAGGTTCAATTCCTCCCAGGCCCATTAGGTTCAATTACTTCAATCTCGTGAGAGTTGAAGTTCCCAAGAATCTATGATTGTTGTGGACCTCCCAGGCCCATTAGGTTCAATTACTTCAACTTTTTATTTTAAATAAAAATTATAATTTCATTACTCTATTTTAATGAATTTTTATGAAGTAAATTTATAAATAACTCTCTCTTTAATTAAAAATGACAAAAAAGAAAGCAAGCAAGAAAAAGACAAGTAAAAAGAAATTAGAAAAAAGGAATATAAAATTAAGTTACAAAAGAGTAGAAAATGCTAAAAAACCAGCAATAATCAATAATATTCTTTCTTTATATTCAAATGAAGATTTCTCTTTAAAACCACACCATAGAAGAGCAGTTAAAACAGGATTATTTTTGGAAATTCCTGAAAATCATATAGGAATTATAAAAGATGAACCAGAACTTTCACTAGTTCACGGAATAACTAACTTAAATTCAATTATTCATGCCAGTGATAAAGAAGTTAAAATCCTGTTAACTAATTTAGGAAGTGAAAAAGTTAAAATTAAAAAAGGAATGAAAATAGCTAACTTAATTATTCAAAAAATTGAACAAGTTAATTTAAATGAAGATGAAGTTTTAGAAGCAGAAGAATATATTCCAAAAAAAAGTTTAGAAAGCTCTGACTTGCAAGAAATTAAAGATAAAATTTTATCTGGATAATATAAAATTTTATAAACTTATTTTTTTCTTTTAATACTATGCGTGAGTTGTCCAGTGGTTAAGATACCTCGTTGCCAACGAAGTGACCCGGGTTCGATTCCCGGCTCGCGCATAGTAAATTAAATAAACTCTTCTTATATAATAGTTATGTGTGAACCGGGTAGGCTCGCGCATAGTAAATTAAATAAACTCTTCTTATATAATAGTTATGTGTGAACCGGGTAGGCTCGCGCATAGTAAATTAAATAAAAACTCTTGCTGATGTGAAATCTTCTATACCAAGAAATATCAACTCTTAATTGCTTAAACCGATAAGGATTTTAGAAATCTGCTTAATCTTTTTACCTAATATTTCAAATTGTGATTTATCTTTTTTAAAAAGTTTATTAAATATTCTATCAATTTCTTCAGAAATCTCTAACCTATAAGTCATTTATTATTGATACCTCTTCTTAAGGTCATCAATACTTCTAATTTTAATAAATTTTACTTTTCTCTTTTTATCATTGAAATCAATTCTTTTTTACTTAATTTTTCTAAAACTTTTTTATCAACTCTTTGTTTAGCAACAATAGTTATAAAAGCAAAAATAATTCCTATACCAATAAAAACATAAACAACAGTAAATATCTTTCCAACATCAGTTTGAGGAACAATATCTCCATAACCAACAGTAGTCAAGGTAATAACTGAAAAATAAAAAGAATCTACCCAAGAAAGAGACTCATAATTATAATAAAAAATAGTTCCAGCAAACAAAATAAAAACCACAGATAAAGCAAGAAAACCTATCCCTCTTCTTTTATCATCTGCTCTTCTTTTTAAATCCATAACTAAATTAAGAAATTATTATTTATAAGTTTAATCATAATAATTCATATTCTAATCCTGGAACTTCTTTTCCCTGTCTTCTTGCAAAATATCTATACCAGGAATTTAAAATATATAATTTTTGTTCAGCTACCTTTCTATTTTTATCACCAATAACTAAAAAATCTCTTTCTCCTTTTTGTCTTATTCCAACACCAACTTTAATTAATGCTCTAGATAAAGCAGAAAAATCATAATCTCCTACAATCCCTTCAAAAATTCCATTTGGCTTTAATAATCTTGCTTCACACATCTTACATTCCTGGATAATTTCCTGGCATTCCTCCTGGCATTCCTCCACCTTTTTCATCTCCACTTCCAGAAGAGATTACATCATCAATTCTTAAAATCATCATAGCAACTTCAGAAGCAGAATTAATTGCCTGTGTCTTAATTTTTAATGGTTCAACTATTCCTGCCTCAATAGAATCCTGAACTTTATTTTCAAATAAATTTAATCCAAAATTCTTGTTTTCTTCATCATGTCTTGCTTTTAACTCGGTTAGCACATCAATAGGATCCATACCGGCATTTTCAGCTAAACTAATAGGAATTGTTTCAAGTGATTCTGCAAATTTTTCTACTGCAAGTTGCTCTCGTCCTCCCAAACTTTGACTAAACTTCCTTAATTCTTTAGCTAATTCTATCTCAATTGCCCCTCCTCCTGGAACAACTTTTCTTTCCTGAATAGCTGCAGCAACATCTCCTAATCCATCTTTTATTGCTCTCTCAATTTCATCAATAACATGTTCTGTCCCCCCATGTAGTAATATGGTAATTGCTTTTGGATTCATACATCCTCTCACATAAGTTAATGGTTCTTCTCCTTTTTTTAGTTGTTCAACTATTTTTGCTTGTCCTAAATTTCCTAATTCATCTAAATTGCTTATTATTTTTCCTCCAGTTGCCCTTGATAACTTTTCCATATCTAATTTAGCAACTCTCCTACAAACATAAATGCCCAACTTAGCAAGATAATATGTGGCCACATCATCAACTCCTTTTTGGCAAAAAACAACATTAGCTCCAGAATCACTTATTTTTTTTACCATCTCTTTTAATGATTTTTCTTCTTGCTGAATAAAACTTTGTAATTGTTCTGGAGAATTAATAGAAACTTTAGTATCAATTTCAGGAGATTTTAATTCCAAGGGAATATCTAATAAAGCAATTCTTGCATCTTCAATTTTTCTCGGCATCTCAATAGATGTTCTCTCTTTATCTAAAATAATTCCTTCTACAAGCTCAGTATGCTCAATCCCATTTCCCTTAACTTTTTCAATTTTAATATTATCTAAATCAACACTTCCTTGTTCCTGAATCTGCTTAACAGATTTAACAATTAATTCAGAAAACTTTTCTTTAACTGCTTCTGCACCTTTTCCTGTCATAGCTGTCATAGCTATATTTTTTAATAAATTATTATCATCTGGTTTAACTTCTATTGCCAGCTGATTTAAAATTTCATGAGATTTTTCAGCTGCTAATCTGTATCCCTTAGTTATAACAGTTGGGTGTATTTTTTTATCTAATAAATCTTCAGCATTTTCTAATAATTTTCCAGCCAACATAACAGCAGTAGTTGTTCCATCTCCTACCTCATCTTCTTGTGTTTTTGCTATCTCTACCATCATTTTTGCTGCAGGATGTTCTATCTCCATTTCATCTAAAATAGTAACACCATCATTAGTTACTATGATATTTCCTGAAGAATCAACTAACATCTTATCCATTCCTCTTGGCCCTAAAGTAGTTTTAACTGTATCTGCAACTATTTTAGCTGCCATAATATTGTTTCTTTGTGCATCTTTGCCACTGCTTCTGTTAGTATCTTGCGGTAAAATAAAAATTGGCTGTCTGTCCATATTTTCTTTATTCATAAATCCTCCTAATCTATTTATCTAACGAGATTTTTAAATATTATTATGATTGAGTGAGTGTTTTTTCTGCTTTATCAAAAAACTTTTGCTTTAATCCTCTTGCTATTTCTAAATCTTTGTTACAAAGCATAAAGTGTTCTGGCATTTGAATAAATTTATCTAAAACAAGATTTCTTACTCTTTCTTGTTCAGGATATTCCTGGTTTTCTCTTATCCTTTTAGCAATTATCCTGGTTGCATAATGGTAAATATTTGAATACAACTCCTTTCTTGCTCTTGCACTTCCTTCTTTTGTCAGCTTAAATTTTTTTGGTTTTAATCCTTCTGATTCGCTTTTTAATCTAAATCTCAAGAGTTTAAGATTTACAGCAAAATCATCCCAATAATCTTCATAATCCCCTAAATAACTAATCAAGCTTCCTGAATCACCAAATTCTCCTCTTTCTTTTAATTCTGGGTCTATAACCACGTAAATTCCTTTTTGTTCATCATAAATCAAATTATCTGGGCTTAAATCTCCATGACTTCCTGATCTTCCTACTAAAGAATCTCCAAAAAGAGGCATATAATCTTCTTTAGTAATTTTTCTTGCCTTATCTCTGTCCCCTAAAATCCAGGAAAGATAATCTACTGCTTGTTCTTCAACACTTCTTGACCAAAATAACCTCTCCCTATCCTGTTCTGAAAGTCTTTGGGAGGCAATTGTTGCTTTATGCTGTAGTTCCACATTTTGAATTAAAGCATCCTCTACAAATTCTGGTTTTTTTTCAAAACCTTCTTCCTCTAATTTTTCTCTTAACGTTTTTCCTTCAATATGCTCTACAAATAGCCACTCAGGAGCATCTTTAAAATAAACTACTTTTGGAACTTGTTCTCCTAGTTCTACCATTTCTCTTAAAAATAAATAAGCATGATAATCTTTTTCAGTTGGAGAAGTTTTTGACGAATATGATTTTGGAACTCCCCCATATTTTCTTGCAACAAAAGAAAGTTTTCTTCCATCAACCAAGTCTTCCACCTTATAATGAATAGTAGAAAGATTTCCAAGATTTCTTCTAATACTAAAATCACCTCCCACTATATTTTCTTCTGAAGAAACATCTGGATACATTTCTTTAATTACTCTTTCCTCATAATCCTGAATTAATTCCTTTGCACTTTTTATTTGCTCATCTGTTTCTCTTGCCATTTTATTTCATATTAGATATCATTTTAACAATCTGGTATGAAGAATTATTTATGTCTTTTAATTTTCCTCCAACCAAACTTAAAAAAGCATTTTGACTTTCTTCTAGTTCATCACATATTTTAACTATCTCTTTTCCTTCCTGCATAATATTATATGTTTCAACTTTCTCATCATTATAAAAATTTTTTAGTGAATTTTGAAAATTATTTTTTATTTTTTTTAAAAAAGGTAATAAATTTTCTTTTGCATGTTCATCAATATCTTTCTGAAATTTATTAGCTATTGTCTTTAAACTGTCTCCTATATGCTCAAGATGAAAAACAAACCACCAATTAAGAAACAAATTTTTTAAATTTAATTTTAACATTGTTAATAAGGTGGGATTATCTAATCCTTTTGTTAAAACTCTAGAAATTAAAAAATAAAATCTGTTGACATCCAAATCTATCTCCTCTATTTCTTTAAACTCTGATTTAGTTAGTTTTCCTTTTTCTAATCCCTCTATGAGCTTATTAAACATCTCGGTAAGATTATTATCTGTTCTTTTTACAAAACTGTTTATGTTCATCTCTTTTAAATTAAAAAAATCCCTTACCTTTATCTTTTTATCGTTTTCCTCAATTATTTCGCAGCTAAGATGATAGTCGCTTAATTTTTTTATTATCTTCTTTTTTTCTCTATCTATCTTCCCACTAAAAATAAACATAGAACTTCCTTTTATATATTCTGCTGTAAACTCTCTCCTTATTTGGGCCCTATCTTTTCCATCTATATTTATTTTACTAACCTTTTCTTCATGCTCTCTTTCTGAAAAATTTGGGCCTACAATTAACTCTCCATTTGTATTTTGAACTAAAAAAACTTTGTCTCCTTTTTTTAAACCAGATTTCTGAATCCAATCTATAGGTAAAGATATTGCAAAACTACTATTTCCTAACCTAATTAAATTTCTTTCTTGCGCCATTTGCCAGATCCCCTTATTCTAATAAAACAAGGCTTTTTTCTTTTAAAAGCAATATGATAACTTAATATATATTTCAGGGTATATACTTATATATACTTCATTTAGAATTTTTTATATACTGTATATACAATATAGCCATCAATATTATAAAAAATCTTTTCTTTAATTTTATACAGCGAGGCTAGCTGGATCCCTCGCTGGTTCTCTTTTATTTAACTATAGAGTTTTACTAAGAAAAATATTTAATTTTAAAAATGGACAAAATAATAAAAGCAGGAGATATAATGAATGAAAACTTTCCTATATTTGACTGTACAATAAGTTTAGAAAAATGTGTGAAAAAAATAAATGGAAGTGGTGAAACAGCATGTTTAGTAATTAAAAATGGGATTATCCATTCAATCTTAAGTGAAGATGATTTATTAAAAGCCTATATGGAAAAAAACAGAAAAAAAGAGATAGGAAAAATAAAAACAAGCCATAACTTTTCAATAGTAGATACTGAAACAACCCTCTTAGAAATTATAAGAATGATAATTCAAGAGGAAATAGAATTTGTTATTGTAAGGGATAAGTATTCCTTGGGACTAATAACAAAAAAAGAGATTGCAGAGTCAAATCAAAAATTATTTGACTTGTTGTCTAAAGAAATTAAAGAAAGTTTTCAGAAAATATAAGATTTAAAAGGAAAAAGGGAAATATACACTGCAAAATATATTTCTTAGTATATATTTACTTAAATAAAAATTTTTCTTTATTTAAACATGAAAATAGGTGTTAAAATTGGAGATATTATGACTCGAAATTTTGTATCTATTCCTCCAGAAACAAATCTAAAACAATGTGCTAAATTGATGATTAAAAAAAGAATAGGAAGTCTAGTTCTAAAAAAAGATAGTAAATTAAAAGGATTAATAACAGAAAGAGATATTATATGGGCCATAACAAAAAAATCTGTTGAAGAACTAAAAAAAATTAAAGCAAAAGATTTAGCTAAGAAAAAAGTAATAACAATAAGGCCTTCTGCTGATATTTATGAAGCTTTACAAAAAATGAGAAAAAGTAAATACAGGTGGCTTCCGGTTGTTTCTAAAAAAAATGTTATAGGCTTTTTAACATTAAAAGACATATTAAGAGTTGAACCAAGTTTGTTTGAAATAGCCAGCAATCAAGGAGCTTTTGAAATAAAAGAAGAAGGAAACAAACTTAAAAAAAGGAGGAAAAACAAGATAAAAGAAGGTGTTTGTGAAGAATGCGGCAATTTTGATGTTCTTTATGAAGTTGAAGGGAAATTAATATGTGAAAATTGCAAAGAAGCACTATAACAAAAATATTTAAATACGCTTTTTCTTTAATTATTAAAAGAGGAGAATATGGTAAAAAAAAGCAATGTTTTTTCAGGGAAAATAAAAGATAAGGCAGTATTTAATTTTGCTGAACTTTATCGTTTTTGTTACACTTGGTTAGTGGATGAAGATTATGAGGTTCAGGAAGATACTTATAGTGAAAAAGTAAATCCAAATGGAAAGGAAGTTGAAATTCAGTGGACAGCTAAAAAGAAAATTTCAGATTATTTTAGGAATGAATTAAAATTTGTCTGGAGAATCATTGGATTAAAAGATGTAGAAGTTCAGAAAAATGGGGAAAAATTAAGTATGAACAAAGGAGCCTTGGAAATCAAAGTTTCCGCTACTTTAGAAATGGATTATGAAAGCAAATGGGAAGATAGACCTTTTTTTAAGTTCTTAAGAAAAGTTTATAATAGATATATAATCAAAGGAAGAATTGAACAATACGAGGAAAAGATATTTTCAGATGCTGATGAAATTCTTGCCCAGATAAAATCTTTTCTTTCATTAGAAGGCGACCATTAAAGAAAGTTTTATATATCTTTAAAAAATGGAATATAATATGAATTTAAAAATATTATCACTTATCTTAATACTAACTACCCTTCCTTTAGTTTCAGCTGAACTTGAAATTAAGAAAACATCTTTAGTTGACACAATTGTTCCTGAGATAGGAGAGCCTGCTGTTTTTGAATTCAGACTAACTAATTTAGGAGAAACAGATAATTTTAGAATTTATAGTTTAGTAGGTGCAGATTTTTCTCCTGAAAATAAATTTACAATTAATTCTGGAACAACAAAAACCTTAGAAGTTGAAATTATGCCAGAACAAGAAATTTTGAAAAATCCTGGAACATTTAATTTTATTTACAAAATAGTAGGAGAGAAAACAGGAATTCAAGAAGATGTTTTAGCAATAAAAATACTCCCTCTAAAAGATGTTTTAGAAATTAATGCCTATAATATTGGATTTGAATCTGATACAGCTAAAGTTTATATTAATAATCGTGGAGGCCTGCCTTTTCCTGAAATCCAAGCCAGACTTCACTCAGTTTTTTTTGATACAGAAAAAGTTTTTTCTTTAGAAAAACATGATAAAACTGAATTTGAAATTCTCCTTGACAAAGATAAAACCAAATCTCTTACAGCAGGAACCTATACTCTAACAGCAGACATAAAAACATATGGGGTAGAAGAAAGAATTCAAAACACCTTTAAATATGCTCAAAAAACCGATGTAGAAACTATAAAAAAGAAAGAGGGTTTTTTTATAACTAAAGAAACAATAGAAAAAACAAATCAAGGAAATCTTCCTATTGTTGTTCAGACTAAAATTAATAAAAATATTATCTCAAGAATGTTTGCTTATTTTAATCAAGAACCAACAAATGTTCAAAGAACAGGAACAACAATTACTTATACTTTTCAAGAAGAAATTCAACCTGCTGAAACTCTAACTATTAAGGTAACAACCAATTGGTTCTATCCTTTAATCTTGTTAATAGCCTCAATAATAATAATCTATCTTGTTAAGATTTACACTTTCACTGATTTAATTGTGAGAAAAAAGACAACCTATGTTAAAACAAAAGGAGGAGAATTTGCTTTAAAAATTGCTCTTAATGTTAAAGCTAAAAAGTTTGTAGAAAAAATAAAATTAACTGACAAAATTCCTTGTCTTGTAAAAGTTCATAAAAGATTTGGGGCTGTTGAACCAGACAAGATTGATGAAAAAAACAGAAGATTAGAATGGAATATAGATAACTTAAATCCTGGAGAAGATAGGGTTTTCAGTTATATTGTTTATAGTAAGGTTTCTCCTGTTGGAAAGTTTGAACTGCCAACTTGTAATGCTATTTATGAAAGAAATGGGAAAATAAAAGATGCTGAATCAAATAGAGTTATATTTATTACTAAACCAAAAGAAGAATAATTATTTTAAAACTTTAATGTTTTTTTCTTTATTATAATTCCAGGCAGAATGCCCAAACTGGACTATTAAATCAAATTCAGAATCAGAAACTTGAGGAATATCACAAGCTCCAAAACAACTTCCCTGCCATATATAAAATTCAGCTTTTGTTTTTCTTTCTAATTCATCAACTATTTCTGTTGCTTTTAATTTCAAGCCATCTGGCAGTTGAATTAAAACTTTCTTAGATCTATTTCTCTTGATTTCTCTTGCAACTCTTTCTAATTCTAAATTATATTCTACCATAAAACAATAAAAAATATATAGATTAAAAACTTAGTGTTTTTATGAATCTGCAGGAGATATGTAAAGAAATAGCAGAACAACTTGAAAAATTTAATTTTCTTGAACATGTAAGAAGAAAAGCAGGAAGATTGCATGATAATTTAGAGCACTATATGGCTATTTTTGAATTTAAAACAAAAAATACTGGAAAATTAATAGCATTATCTAGATATTTAAACAAAACAAAAGATTATTACACAAGAACAGAATTTATTTTTAATAGGCATAAAATTATTGGAAATGATGATGATTTATGGCAAATTTCACTAGGAGTTTATAAAGGCAAGCCATCTGAACAGCAAGCAGATTTAGAGAAATCACTTCATACTTTTTTAAAAGATTTAAGACAATATAAAAACTCTCATTAAATCAAATAAGAATTCTCTCTAATTTTCCTTCTAATAATCTTTCAAAGGTTTTTGTTCCAATTCTAAATTCATTATCCCTTTTTGCATTACGTTTAACATAATCTTCAAGTTCTTGAGAAGAATAATTATCTAAAGATTGTGAATCTTGTATTCTTGAACTTAAGACATCAGGGATTTCTAAATTTCTAAATTTATCTGGATCAGCATCATAACATCTTTGAATATCTTTAATCATCCACTCTTCCATAACAATAATATAATCTGCCCAATCTACTGCTTGCTGAGAAATTTGAGTTCCTTTTCCAAAAGTTTCAGCATTAACACCTGCACTTTTAACTTCAATTTTTATTCCTGAATTTATAGCTCTACTTAAAAACCACCCTTCTGCATACTTGCTTCTTGAAATATTAGCATAACATACAAATAAATATTTTTTATTTTGTTCAATTTTCATATTAAGCTAAAATTATTAATGTTTATAAATAAGATAGTAATAAAAAATATATTTTCAAAAAATTTCTTTTGTTATCCCACACCTAAAGATAAGGGTTTGTGAATTTTTGGATGCAAGAAAATTTATTGAATTTTCTGCATCAAGAATCTTGGCATAAAAATATTTAACTAACCAATTGTTCAAGCCATTTCCTAGACCATGTTTCACCTTGCAAATCACTACTTAATTTTTCCCAATCAATGAGGTTATTTTCTTTTAAATCTTTTAAAACTCTAAAAGGTAAATTATTATCCTTAAGAACTTTAGAAGCCCGGTTAGTTAAGGATAAACAATCTACTGGCCAATCACTATTATACTCTCTTTGATAAAGCTCTTTAAGATATTTTTCAATCTTATTAGGGTCACTATTAACATTTAGCATTAAATTAAATCCATAAGCACAAATATTTGGATTTGTAAGAACATCAGTTTCAACAAATTCTATATCTGATTTTTTTGCGTAACCCACAAAAGCCCTTGTAATTGCTCCTAAACCTTCCTCTAACCCATAGCCTGAGGAAAGAACACGATTAAATAATTCTCTTATCTGTTCTTCAAGTTCAGGTGGTTGGGCTATATCAATTGTTCTTGTTAGCCTCCTTAACTTAGATTGATAACCTCCCTCAGATTGTTTATCAAAAAAATTATCTAAAATATCTTGGTAAATCTCTTTACATGAACCAATAATTAATCTTCTTTTATCAGCTTCAAGCCCTCTATATCTAAGAAGTTGAATAACAAAATCTTCTGGAGGGGTATCAGAATGATGCCCACTACCATGATAAGAACCTCTTTGAAAAATATCTTTTACAAATTTATCAATATCTGAACCTTCTGATTCTAATTCACTTAATGCGCATTCAAGTGATATCATATTAAAAACTAAATCTGGATATTTATAAATATTGTTATGTTTAATAAAAATCTATTAATTATTAATAATCTTAACATTTATAAACAAATCTGTAATTGAAAATATATGATAAGACAACCAATAGTAACTGTTAGAGATTGCCTTAGCCATAATAGGTCATTTTAGTTGTCATAAAAAATAAATATCAGATAAAGCCAGCCATAAGAAAATTTATAAAGGATATAACATTTCATATACTATGGAAAAAATAAGTATAAATATAATAGTTCGTGAAGAAAAAATGGAAGATAAAAAAGTTTTTATAGTTAATAATGAAGAACTGGGGGTAGCGGATTTTGGAGACACATTAGATGAGGCATTAGAAAATTTCAGAAAATCTGCAAAATTATACTTAGACACTTATCCAGAAAAAAAACAAATACTAACACAAGAAGAAAAAGAACCAATTCTTGTATCAAAAATATTTCTTTAAATATATTTTTCAAATTCTTTTTTATCTATATCTAATTGTCTTAAAACATTATGATAAATCCAACCAGCTAAAATATCTTTATGGGTTGGAACATTCGTTGACTTATTATTTTTAGGATTTTCTACAATAATGCCATGAGAAGTGCTTCTTTTTATAATACATCCAAATTTTTTCAGAGCTTTTATAATTTTTCTTGCTTTCAAATTTCTTGGATTCATTTTCACCTTTTTATCATTAAAATAAGAATTTAAAGTTTAAAAATCTAATTCAAAATTTATGAATATCAAAAACCTTTTAACCTTAGTTTAATTGATTTTCACATGAAAATCAGACAACCAATAGTAACAGTAGCAGGACATGTAGATCATGGAAAAACAACATTATTAGATAATCTTAGAGAAACCTCTATTGCAGAAAAAGAATCTGGAAATATAACTCAAAAAATTTCTTTTACTTTATTTCCTTCTGAACAGATAAAAAAATCATGTTATTTAATTGATAAACAAGGAATTAAATTAAAAATACCTGGATTTTTGTTTATAGATACCCCTGGACATCAAGCATTTACTAATCTAAGAAAAAGAGGAGGAAGTTTAGCAGATTTAGCTATTTTGGTAATTGATATAAATGAGGGAATAAAACCTCAAACTTCAGAAGTTTTGCAAATTTTAAAGAAAAATAAAACTCCTTTTATTATAGCTTTAAACAAAATTGATAAAATTTCTGGATGGAAAAAATCAAAATCAGATTTAAAACAAGGCATAGAATCTCAAGCATTAAGAACAAAACAAAATTTTGATGAAAAACTCTACACATTAATTGGCTCTTTAAATTCCTATGGTTTTAATGCAGATTTATTTTTCAATATTTCTGACTTTACTAAAAAAGTTGCTATAGTACCTATTTCTGCATCTAATTTAGAAGGAGTTCCAGAATTACTAATGGTTTTATGTGGATTAAGTCAAAAATATTTAACTTCTCAATTAAGACTAGGAGAAAAAGCAAAAGGAGTTATATTTGAGATAAAAAAGCAAAAATCATTAAATTATGTAGAAGCAATTCTTTATGATGGAAAATTAAAATCAGGAGATGAAATAGCCATATCAACATTTGATAAGCCCATTATTTCAAAAATAAGAGTATTGGAAGAAATTATACCATTAAGTAACAAATTTAAAAATAAGCAAGAGATAACAGCAGCTACTGGAATTAGAATTCAAACTTCAAATACAGAAAAAATACTCCCAGGAATGCCTTTTATTATTTATGAAAATAATTTAAAACAAATTGAAAAAGAATTTAAAAAACAAATTCAGGAATCAATTCAAACAGAGAATAAAGGAATCATAGTAAAAGCTGACTCTTTAGGAAGTTTAGAAGCCATTCTAACTTTATTAAAACAAAACCACATAAAAGTATTAAAGGCAAATATAGGCAACATCTCTAAATCAGATGTTATTTCAGCAAAATCTAATTTAGAACAAGAAAAAGAAAATGCAGTTATTCTTGGCTTTAATGTTTGTCTGGAAAATGAGGTTAAGTTAGAAGATAAAAGTATAAATGTACTAACTGGAAAAGTAGTTTACAAATTAATCGAGGATTTACAAAAATGGCAGGAGAATAAAAGAAAAGAAATTGAGAGAGGAAAATTAGCAGAACTATCAAGTTTATTTAAAATTCAGATTCTTCATCAGCATATTTTCAGAAATTCAAATCCCTCAATATTTGGAGTAAAAGTTTTAGCAGGAAAATTAAAATCTCAAATTCCTGTAATTAATACTAAAGAAGAGAATATAGGAAAAATAAAAAATATTCAGTCAGAAAATAAGTCAGTTGAAAAAGCTTCAGAAGGGAGTGAAGTTGCAATATCTATTCCTGGAGTTAATTTTGAAAGACAGCTACAAGAAGAGAAATATCTTTATTCAGATTTAACTTCAAGCCAGTTTAAAAAATTTAAACAAAACAAAGATTTATTAACAGAGAGTGAAAAATCAATATTAGAAGAAATAGTTCAGATTAAAAGACAAAAAAATTCTTCGTGGGGGTTATAATGAATACAATACAAGTAATATTAATCACAATTTCAGCACTAATGTTAGCTGAAAGTTTAATCTTAGTTACTTTCTCAAAATCAGTATCAATAAAAATAAAGCAAATATTTAAAAATACAAAAAATGTGAGAAAAATAGGGTTAATCGAAATGATTCTTGCCCTCATCATATTGTTCATAATAAGCATAAAATGGTAAAAATAAACATATCAGAAAAAGGAAAAACATATAAAATAGAAACAGAAAATGAATCTTTAATTGGAAGTAAAATTGGAGATAAAATTTCTGGGAAAATATTAAAACCAGAACTATCTGATTTTGAGTTACAAATAACTGGAATAAGTGATAAGGCGGGATTTCCAGGTAAAAAAAATGTTTCAGGAGAAGGATTAAAAAAAATCATAACTAGTTTTGGATTTGGTATGAAAAAACGTCCAAAAAAAGAAGGTAAAAAAGAGAGGAATAAAAATAAGCCAAAAGGATTAAGATTAAAAAAAACAATAAGAGGAAATACCATTTCAAAAGAAATAAATCAAATTAATATTAAAGTTATTAAATCAGGAAACAAACCTCTGGAACAAGTATTTGAAAAACAAGAAGAAAAACCAGAAGAGAAAAAAGAGGAAAAGAAACAAGAAGTAAAAGAAGAAGCTAAAGCTGAGGAGAAAAGAATTGAAGAAAAAACCGAACAAAAACCTGCAGAAGAAAATAAGGAGAAAAAAGAATAATGGCAACAAAAGAATTAGAAGTTTATTATTTTAAAAGTCCTGTAATAAGAAGAATAACAATTATGGAGAGTTCTGGTAATTGGGGGGGTGTTAATGGTAGATATTGGGCAAGAGTTGAAAATTATGGAATTGCAGGAAGATTTAGTGAGAGTGTTGATGAAGTAAAGCAAAATGTGGGAAGAGAATTAAGAGGGCACTTTATTGCAGAAAGAGCACAATTATCAGCACAAGTTGAAGATTTAGGTAGTATAATAAATTTAATTGATTCTGGAAATTTGTTTCAGACAGAACCAGTTGAAGAAAATAAGGGAGTAAAGAAAGGATATATACAAAAAAATCAAAAGACTTTTGAACCTTTAAATTTTCAATAAAACAAGGAAAAATAAAAATGGCAGCTAAAAAAACAGAGAAAAAAGGCAAAAAAGGACGTAAAAATAAACCTACCAGTCAGAAATGGAAAAAATATACTATTCAAGGAGAACAGATAAAAAGAGCTAAAAACTGCCCAAGATGTGGTCCAGGAGTGTTTTTAATGGAATCTGATAATAGGGTATATTGTGGAAAGTGCCATTATGCTGAATTTAAATCTAAATCTGAAGAAAAATAAATATAAAACACAGGGGCAGATACTAAATAATAAATGCCTTGTTCTGCGAAAAATTTCTTTTTTATAATCATATCAAAACCCTAAGGGAGGTGGGTTCAGCTGAAAAATAGTTGCTGAGCCACCTCTCCCGGGTAAAAAGAGGTGATAATAAACTAAAGAGTTAAGTATTTATAAATCTTTCGTTTTTGTTACTATTGTATAATTACATCAAGATAAGTTAAAGTTGACACATTTATCCCTATTTTTGTCAATCTTAGATACTTACCTTACCCCTTAGTCACAATATACCTAATCAGCTAAACTTTATAAATATTTCTATATTCAATTATAAAAATGGTAGATGAGAATATTCAGCAAAAAACAGGTATTAAAGAAAAATTAGGGCAAGAAGAAGTTTATAATTTAATAGAAAGTAATGAAGTAAGCTGGCAGGCATTAATTTATGACTTAATTAACACAGAACAGCTTAATCCCTGGGATGTTAATTTAGCTGTTTTATCAAACAAATATCTTGAAAAAATAAGAGAATTAGAAGAAGCAAATTTTTTCCTTTCTTCTAAAGTATTGCTGGCTGCATCACTACTACTAAGAATTAAGTCAGATATATTATTGCATCATCATATTAAGAACATTGATGAAATCTTATTTGGAAAAAAACATGAAACAAAATCTCTGGAAAAAATAGAAATAGATGAAGATGAACTTCCATTACTACATCCAAAATCCCCTCTTCCAAGATATAAAAAAGTTTCTTTAGAGGAATTAATGTCCTCTTTAAATAAAGCCATGAAAACAGAGTCAAGAAGAATTGAAAAAACATTAGATAAAAAAAGAATTGAAAAACAAGCTGAAATTAATCTTCCAAAACATAAAACCAGTGTTAAAGATAGAATTAGAAAAATATACTCAAGGTTTTTAACTATGTTTAAAAATAAAAAAGGAAAGATAAGTTACTCAGAACTAACTGGAAATAACAAAGAAGAAAAAAAAGCATGTTTTCTTCCTTGTTTACACCTTGATACTCAACATAAACTTTCATTAGAGCAAGAAAATCATTTTTCTGAAATTTATTTATGGTTATATAACCCTCATAAAAATCAGCAGACAAAAGAAGGAGCTGAAAATCTAATTCAAGATAAAAAACAGGAATTAACAGGAATTAACAATCCTGTAGGAAACCTGGAATTACAATAAAATTTAAAAATTTGTTATTATTTCATATAATATGAAAAAAATACTCTTACTTATGTTTATATTCACATTCTTATTTTTAGTTTTATCTGGTGCTGAAGATATAAATGATTCTGGAACTAGTAATAACACTAAAAACAACTCCCAGAATAATCAAGATAAGATAAACTTAACTGAAATTAATTCAAAAACAACAAAACTTCCTAATCAATTTGGATATGGTTTTGAAAGATTTTTAGAAAATATCAGATTATTTTTTACTCTTAGTCAAGAATCAAGAGTAGAATATAAAATTAAGCTTTCTGAAAAAAGAATAATAGAGTTAAATTCGGTTATTAAAGAAAATCTTACTGAATATGCACAAAAACTAGTCAAAGATTATAACCAAACAATTCTGGGAATTAAAAATGATCTGAGAGATTTTGAAAAACAAGGGGAAAATATCAATCAGTTACAACAAAATGTTTCAAACATAACTTACAAACATATCCTTATTTTACAAGCAAATCTAGATAAAGTTCCTGAAAACACACAGGAAAGATTACTAAATGCTATTCAGTCAGCTAAAAATGCTCATTTAGAAATTCAGGAATCAATTTTAAAAAGACAAGGAAAAACCGAGGGAGAAATATTAAGAAATAGGCTTGACATTATAAGAGAAATAGATAAAAAAATAAAAAATAAAACCCAAAACCAAGAAAGAATATGTATTCAAGTGATTACTCCTGCTAAATCTCCAAAAACAGGAGAGTGCAAAAACTTCCCCACTCCTTGTGATGTTCCTCAGGGATGGAACAGAGTTTCAAGATGTGGAAAAGATAAAAACCAGACTAATCAAACTATCTAGTTAACTTTTATGATTTTGTGGGAATCTAATTTCATTACAAAAAAATATTTTATTTTAATAAATCTTTTTCACTAACTAAACTTTCTTTTCCTGTTTTCATATCTTTAATCTTAAATTTATTTTTATTAACCTCTTCTTTACCTATAAATAAAACTTTATTAATATTTTTTGAATTAGCATAATCTAAAGATTTAGATAATTTTTTATAACTGGTTTCTATGTTTTTTCCTTTATCTCTTAATTTTTCAGTTAATTCAACAGCTTTTTTATCTTGATTTATGCTTATAATCAATATTTTTTCTTTATTTAAATTTATTTTAGCCAAAGAACTAAGACGTTCAATTCCAAAACTAATTCCAGTTGACTGATTATTATTAATTAAATAACTTCCTCCTCCACAAACTGTCTCTTTCATATTTTTTGTTTTAATTTCAAATACACTTGAATTATAATAAGATAATCCTCTTGCTAAACTTGGCTGAAAATTAATTTTTATATTAAACTTCTTACACTCTTTTTCTAAATCTCTAATTTCAGAATATGAAGAATATTTTTTACATTTTTGTTTATTTTTAATTATATTCAAAACTTTTCCTGCATTATATTTTTTTAACTCTTTTTTGACTTCTTTTTCTGACTTTTTATCTAATTTATCTATTATTCTTATTACTTTTTCTTTACTCTTAATTTCTTGTTTTTCTAAAATTTCATTTAATAGTTTTCTATTGTTAATATTAATTTCTGCTTTAATTCCCAGTTGTTTTAATATCCTAAATGTTAAAGCTAAAATCTCTGCCTCATCTCTTACAGAACTTCCTACAACATCAACATCTGCCTGAACAAATTGTCTAAATCTGTTTCCAGAAATAGGTTCGTCTCTAAAAACTTCTCCTATCTGATATCTTTTATATGGCAGTTTTTTTTCTCTTGCTAATCTTTTTAACTGAAATGTAAATTCATATCTTAAAGCTAATTTTCTGTTCCCTTTATCTTTTAATTTAAAAATATCAGATACAGCTTCATCTTCCTCATTTCCTGATTTAACAAAATCTTCTTTTTCTATTATCGGAGTTTCAACTGGTTCAAAACCATATAACTTAAAATTTTCAATTAAGATTTGTTTAATTTTCTCTCTTTTTTCAGCTTGCTCTCCTGCCCAATCATTAAACCCTTTTATTGTTTTCATTTTTCTAATTTATTAACTAAATTTAGTATTTTGCCTTTTATCTTTTTTGCTGTTTTTTCAATTTTTTTCTTTTCTTCTGATCCTGTATCTCTAATTTTCCAAACTATTACTTTTTTTGCTCTTTTAAACAAAGATTTTGGAACATTATCTGCTACAATAACAATTAAATCATAAAATATTAAATCTCTTTCTTCTAATCCTTTAGTTTTAGTCAGTTTTATTTTATCTTTCTTAGCTATCTCTCTAACACTTTTTTCCAGAGGCATTACTCCTTTAAATATCCCTGCACTTTTTACTTTGATTTTATTATTTTTATTAAATTTTTTGAAAAAAGCTTCAGCTAACTGGCTTCTAAATCTGTTATGTTTACAAACAAACAATATTTTCATTTTTCCTCCTTTTTCAAAAGGGCGGAAACCGAGAATCGAACTCGGGCCATACGGACCACAACCGCACGTTCTGCCACTAAACTACATCCGCCATATTTACTTTTAGAACTATTTAACTTAAAAATGTTATTCTTTAAAGAAATAAAGTCAAAACTAGGAAAGTATTCAACCCAGATGGGGACAACTCCTTAGTTTAATTGCCATATTTTTTTCAATCTATTTCAGTTTATAAATCTTACTCTCTTTTGGCTTTGTCCGGAATAGATTTTTCAAAACCGAAAATTAGTTATTCTAAAGAAAA
>CAZBDY010000008.1:0-24406 GCA_964490795.1 Candidatus Woesearchaeota archaeon
AAAACAAAAAGTTTTTGAGCCCCCATTTTCAGGAATAAAATGAGAACAACAAAAATAAAATCAGCAGGAAGATTTGGAGCAGGTTATGGAATTAGGATAAGAAAGAGAATCTTAGCTGTGGAATCAAAACAAAGAAAAAAGCAGATATGTCCTTTTTGTGGAAAACAAGGAGTGAAAAGAAAAGCAAAAGGAATCTGGAAATGCAATAAATGTGGAAAAGTATTTTCTTCAGGTGCTTTTTATGTAGACAAATAAGTTTAAAAATAAATTTAAATTAATAAAACAAAATAAAAATGACAACAAAGAAAATTAAAATTTTCTAGCAATCATTTTTAATAAAACAAAATAAAAATGACAACATATAAATGTTTCAAATGTGGAAAGAAAGTTTCATCTAAAAGCTTAGAAAAAAGATTTTCCTGTCCAGAATGTAATGGCAAGGTTTTTTACAAACCAAGGAAACATATAACTAAAGTTAAAGCTGAATAAATAGGTGATAGTTGAAAAATTTGAATTAAACAAAAAATGGATTTAGATAAAGATACACAAGGAAAATTACAAGAGATGCAGTTAGCTGAGCAAAACTTGCATAATTTTCTTTTGCAAAAACAAAATTTTCAGGCAGAGTTAAATGAGGTTGAATCAGCATTAGAAGAAGTGAAAAAAAGTGATGAGGAAGTTTACAAAATTTCCGGACAAATTATGATTAAATCTAATAAAGATGATGTTTTAAAAGAGTTAAATGAAAAAAGAGATACATTAAATTTAAGAATTAAGACAATTGATAAGCAAGAGAAAAGTTTAAGAGAAAAATTAGATAATTTTAGGAAAGATATAGAAGATAAATTGAAAAATCAAAAGAAGTAATTTTTTATAGAAATATTTATAAACTCTTAAAATTTATTGATGATAATGGTGGGATTTAAAGATAAACTCTCAAGATTTTTTGGTAGAGATGAAGGTGAGCCAGAATATATTGAAGTTGATTTAGGGCAAGAAGTTGAGAAGAAAAAGGTACAGGTAAGACCTTTTGTTTTAAGAAGTTTTGATGATTTAGATATTATTTTGAATTCTTTAAGAGAAGGAATAACTATAGCTGTTATTGATATTAGAATATTAAAGAAAAGAGATATGATTGAGTTAAAAAGATCTATTGCTAAAATAAAGAAAACTGCTAGTGCTTTAGAAGGTGATGTGGCTGGTTTTGGAGAAGGAATGATTATAGTTACCCCGAGTTTTGCTGAAATTTACAAGCCAAAAAAACCAGTTAAAAGAAAAAAAGAGTAATCTTTTTAGAAAATTCTTAAATTAATTTAATAAGTTAGATTTAAAAGTTATTTTTATATATAATATTATGAAAGTTTTATTTATTGAAACAAAGAAAAAATCTCAGGCAGGAAATATTAGTTTAGATGAGATTAAGGCAAAATTTACTAAGTTACATATTTTGTATAGTATTCAGTATAAAAGTTTAGCTGAACAAATTAAGAAAAAGTTGGTAAAAGAAAAAATAAAAATAAAAGGATTTGAACAGGTTTTAGGTTGTAGTAAAATAAAACCAAAAGCTGACTTATTATTAATAGGAAGTGGAAAATTTCATGCAATTAATCTTGCTTTAAGTTCTGGAAAAGAGGTTTATATTTATAATATTAATAAGTTAGATAAGATTAGTAAACAAGAAATAGAAAAACAAAGAAAAAAACAAAAAGGGAGATTATTGAAGTTTTATAGAGGCAATAGTATAGGTATTCTTGTTTCAAGCAAGTTGGGGCAGAAAAATATGAAAAAAGCTAAACAAATTAAGAAAAAATTAGAAAAAAAATTTCCTAATAAGAATTTTTATTTGTTTATTAGTAATAATATAATTATAGATGATTTAGAAAACTATGATATTAGTATATGGATAAATACTGCTTGTCCTGGTTTAGAGTATGATTCAGGAAATATACTTAATTATGAAAATTTAGAAAAAAATTTATGATAAAAAAATAAAATAAAAAAATAAAATTTATCTTTTTGCAATTGCAAAAACTGATTTTAGAGCAACCACTATTGTTACTGGAACAAATAATGTTACTAGTGCATCAAATATCAAGCCGACATTAACTACACTTAGTTGCAGATTAAGTAGAGCTTGTCCACCTAAGGCACTTACAATAACTAACACTGTTCCTGCTAGTAAGAATTCTTTTAACTCTTTTCCACCAACATTAAGAAGTCCTACAACAATACCTAAAACAAGTAGGATAGTTGTCCATGTAGCATCAACTAATCCAAATAAGCCCACTATTAAAGCTATGATAACTCCAGCTAAAAATGCCCATGCTCCTAAAACATTTTGTTGTTTTTTCTTAGCCATTTTACCTCCTTTTTCTTTTATAATTAATATATAGTAGGTTTTTTATTTTATAAATGTTTTTAAAAATATATTTTCGATTATAGAAAAGTTTATAAACTAGTGTAACTGCCGAATTAATACATTTGAAACAAAAATGAAAACAAAAATAATTTTAGGGTTGGTATTTTCAGTATTTTTACTAGCTAGTTTAAGTTTAGTTTTAGGTTTAAGCTTGACTGGAGTTGATTCAGTAAACTTAAATCAATTTGAAAATTCAAGTTCTTTTACTTTAACTTTAGAAGACAACTCTAATATTAGTGTTGATTCATCTTCAAAAACTATTAATGATGATTCTAATAATCAGATTACACTTACTATTTTACCTGATTCTTATAATAATGTTAGTTCAGCAAATTTCAATGTAACAGCAACAGGAGATTTAAAAAATTTTGAGTTAGGAAAATACTCAAAGACATTCACATTTTCAGCTGTGAATGTTTCAGATGTTAATGATACAACAACAAAAGATATAAAAGTTAATTTTGAAAAATCTTTTTGTGATTTTGGAAATTTAGCAGGATTAGAGATTTATAGAAACAGAATTGATTTGAATGTTGAAGAAGGATATGGGAAAAGGGAGGATTACTGGTATCCTTTAGATGAAGTTGAAATTGAATTTGAGTTAGATCCAAGAAATTTTAATGTTGAAGAAATTGAGGATATAGAAATAGAAATTTTAATATATGATGAAAGAGATGGAAGGTTTGTTCTTGATGAAAGAGATATGGATTTAAGTGATGATGATTTTGATTTAGATGAAGATGATAATAGAATTACAATAACTGCTTCATTTAAAATAGATCCAGACGATTTAACTCCTGGAAATACAGATTATATTGTATATGTAAAAGCAACAGGAGAGATTAAGGATGATGATGAAGATTTGGATGGAAAGTTAAGCTGTATTTCAGAATCAGAAGATATAGAAATAAGAACAGATGAGGAATTTGTTATTTTTGATAATATTGAAATGCCAGAAATAGTAAATTGTGGAGATCAGGTTGAAGTTAGTTTTGATTTATGGAATATAGGAGATGATGATATTGATGAAGATGATATTTTTGTATTAATGTATAATGATAATTTAGAGATTTATGAGGTTATTGATGTTCAAGATTTAAGAGAGTTAGATAAAGAGACAGTTAGAAGAACAATAACAATTCCAGAAGATGCTAAGGGATTTTATGAATTAATATTTGAAGCATATGATGATGAAGATTTATCAAATAGGGATATTTATGAAAATGAGGAAGATGATGAAGCCAGAGATGATTTTATTTTTGAAGTAAGATGCGAAGAACCAGTTGTTAAAGATGTTTTATTAACACCAAGTTTAGAGACAGGTGAAAAAGATGTTAAAGCAGGAAAAGATGTTCAAATAAGAGTTAATGTAAAAAATACAGGAGATGAGGAAACTTCATATACTATTGGTGTGAAAGGAAATGAGTTATTTAGTTCAGTTAAAAATATTAATCCTTCTTCAGTTACTTTAATGCCTGGAGAATCAAGAGATGTTTTAGTAGAATTAAGCTTAAATAAAGATGTTTCAGGAGATAGAACATTTGATATTACAGGAGTATTTAATGGACAGGAAGTTAGCCAGACAGTTTCATTGAATATAGAAGAAGGTTTTTCTTTTAATTTTGGAAATTTAGGAGATAGTGTAAGTGAAAACTGGTTTATTTGGGTTATAGTTGGAATTAATGTTATCTTGATTATAGCAATTATAATTGTAGCTATAAGAATTTCAAGAGGTTAAATAACTAGATTTTTAAACTTATTTTTTGTTTATAATTTATGAAGTTAGTTAATATTTTTTCCAGATATCTTATTTTAATTTTATTAGGAATTAATTTGAATTTATTTTATTTTATTTTTACTCCTTTAACTGTTTATAGTGTTTTTTTTCTTTTAAATATATTTTTTTCTGTGTCTTTATCTGGAATAACTATCTCTTTAAATAATTTCAATATTAAAATAGTTGAAGCTTGTATTGCAGGAAGTGCTTATTATTTGTTGGCAATTTTAAATTTAACAACTAAGATGAAGATTAAAAAAAGAGTTTTATCATTATTGTTTTTATTTTCAAGTTTTTTTGTTATTAATGTTTTTAGAATTTTTTTATTTTCAGCAATATTATTAAAAAGTTTTTCTTTATTCAATACCTTACATTTGATTACTTGGTATTTTTTATCAGGAATTATAGTATTTTTAATATGGGTTTTAAATATTAAAATATTTAATATTAAAAAAGTTCCAGTTTATTCTGATTTAAGGTTTTTATTTAATATTAAGAAAGATTAAACAAACTTAAAATTCCTAAACTTGCTAGTAAGATAGTTATTCCTGCTACTAAAACTCCTAACGAGATAGCTAAAATTGATTTTTTTCTTTCTAATCCCAAAAGCCAAGAAATCAAACAACCTGTCCATGCACCTGTTACAGGAAGAGGTATTGAAACAAATAAAGTTAGGGCAAGATAACCATAATCAGGAATTCTTTTTTCTATTTTATCTGCTTTTTTTCTTATTCTTTTAATATTATAGTTAAATAATCTTTTGTATAAAGAAATTTTCATAAATCTTTTATGTAAAAAGTCAAGAAAAAAGAAAATAAAGAGGATAGTTATTATATTAATTAAAATTATAAGTAAAAAAATTGGAAATATAGAAAGATTATTTTTTAAAGCATAATTAATTGCTATTGGAAGACCTATTCTTAGTTCAGATATGGGAAGTATTGTTAGTAAGATTGCTATTAAAAGTTGTTTCATTTTTATTTAGATTATGATATAGACTGTTCATATAGCCCTAAAATATATCTTTCTGTTGCATCTAATATCTCACAATTATTATGAGAGAGAATAGTTTTGTTTTCATTTTCATTGTATATTCTTGTTTCATTTCCTGCTTTATATCTTAATATTACTATTTCTGTTTGATTATCCAAATATTCTCTATTATCCTCTTGTGCCTGGGTTTTATTAGTAGTTCCTCCTACTGTTTCTATTCCAAGACGATTTAAAAATAAGGCCAGAGTGGCCCCTGATACAACACTATTTTTACATCCCTCTATATCTTCTCTGTTACTTGCTATAGCTGTTTTCATAGTTAGTTTTAAGTTATCTTCAACAGGGATGTTTTCTAGCTCTCGAGGGTCATTTCTAAATGAAAAAGGAATATATTTTACAATTTCTTTATTTTGATTAAATAAAGGAAAAGAAGTATCATAAAATATCAACTCTCCTTCTCTTACTTTTTTAAATTCTAATCCTTTATATTTAAATGTGTTTCCAGAACTTGTTATTAAACTTATTGCTAAAATTATTATAAGTAAGACAGCCATTAATCCTATGAATATCTTTATTTGTTTTTCACTTTGTTGTTTTTTATTTTTTTTCACCATTTTATATTTTTAATAATTTGTATATAAAAGCATCTGTTGCTCTTAATAAATCTTTTTCTTTTCCAGATATATAAATACAATTTTCTTGTTGATTTATTAATGTTTTGTTTCCTGATTTTATTGAAATAATATTATCTTGAGAACAGTTTTTTATTGGAAAGTTTTCACTACAATTATTTATACAAGAAAACTGAATTCTGGTTACAAATCTTTGTAAGTTTCTTGAGATTTCTTGTATTCCCTGGCTTGAACTTTGATAATCAAGATATAAGGGTTTATTAAAATAATCTTGTAAGTTGAGATTAATATTTCCTGAAATATTTTCTGTTTCTTGAGGAGTATAAGAAGTTAAAAAATCATATCCCTGTATTTTTGACTGCCAGAATCCTGATTGTGTTAAAGAAAATTTTATATTTTTATATTCTATATTCTTTTTTTCTCCACTTGTATTATAAAATGCATATCCTAAAGTTGAGAAAAGAAGTAAGATAACTAACAAGCTACTTATTATTGTTTTATTTCTTGCTTGTTTTTTTTCTTTTTGTTCTTTTGTTTTGATTTTTCTCATGTTCTTTTCAAGATTAAATAATTTAAAAAGTTTTATGATGATTTATAAAGAAGAAATTTTATCTCTATTTTCCTTTATTTCTGTTTCTGAAAGATTTGATACTTTCATATAATATTGTGCATCAATTCTTTTATCTTTATGTTCATTAATTATTTTGATATTTTCTGTTCCTAAAAGATGTCCTACTACTAAAATTGAACAGGAATGATTTTCACATTTTATCCCAATTTTTTGAAGAAAGGAATAGAGAGCATAATATTCTGCATAATAAATCGCCACTGTTGTCCAAAGAAAATCTTTGTCTTCAAAATCTTTTTTAGCTCTCAGTAATGAGGATTTGGCTTCATCAAGATAGGATTTTGAAAGTCTTTCATTTGGCTGAACTATTTTTAGACCCTCTTTTATTTGAAAACACCATCTTAATTTTTTATTTTCCATAATGCCTCCACATCACATTTACATAAAATGAGAGGTTATTTAAGATTATATGGTTTTCTTCTATTTCTTTTATTAGGTTTTCTTGTTGGTTAATTGCTTTTAAGAATGTTTTTTCTGACATATTGATTAAGTGGGGTTTAAAAGAGAGTAGATGGAAAGGAAGGTTTAATTTTTTATTTGAAATAACTAACAAGTCCAAATCTGAATTTTTGTTAGCTGTAAATCTTGCAAAACTTCCAAACACCATTATCAGAACATTTGTTTTAAGAGATTTTAAAAACATTTTGAAGGAAGGGTATTTTTCAATGAATAAATTTGTTTGATAAATTTCTGCTTGTTGTAGGCAGGATTTTGATTTGATGTTCTCGAGATTTAAAGAGAAATATTTGTTTTTTCCTTCTGTTTTGCTTTTGAGTATTTTGTCCTTTTCTAGGTTTATAAGAGTGTTTTGGCAAGTTTTTAAGGGGATTTTTGTTAACCTACTTATTTCTCTCAAATAAAATCTTGCTTTATAATCTCCTTTAAAAAGAGAGATTATATCAAGTTCCTTGTTTCTTTTTTGAAACATATGTATCCTTATACATACAACTATTTAAAACTTTTGATTTTTTTTAAAAAGTTTTAGAAAAAACTTTTCAGTAAGTAATTAAAAAAAAAGAAAAAGAAAAAAAATCAAAAAATAAATTTTGTTTAAGCTGAGGATACAGGATAAATGTTTTCTGTACCTACATCAGTAGCATGGTCTTCTTTTAGTTTGCCTGCAGCACTTGTTGTTTGAGCAGCTTCATATCCAGCTACTAAAACAGCAACTTTATCTTCGTTGTATGGTGAAGTTACTGCCTTAATTATATATTGGCTAGCTCCTACTCCTGTAGCAGCTGTGAAGTCTTCTCCACATGTTGGGTAACTAACTCCAATAACTTCTGCAGCAGCTCTATTAATACAACTTCCACCTACAACAACAAGATTCTTACTACTAACTGAGGAAACTTCGTCATCTGTTACAACTCTGATTTGTCCTTCTTCATCATCAGAAACAAGGCTTGCGTCAGGAGCAGTTACATAAAACTCTCCATATGATTCTCCACCATGATATATTAACTTAACTGGTGCATCATCATCTCCACCTTTATCCCAAAGGATTTCAGTAGCTAAAGGAGTGTACATGAAACTTCTCCATACATCTGTATCTTGGATTTCTGTTAAAGTTGCAGTTTCACCAACAACATCTTTGATTTGAAGGTCTTTATCACTATCATTTCCTACTTGGATTGTTATGTTAGTAGCTCCTGCTCCAATATTTTCATTCTTGTCTTCTTCTACTGTGAAAAGATTCCAAGTTGAGTTGTAATCATTACAAACAGTTGATGCACTAGAGGCATTACCATTTCCATCACTCAAATTAAAAGTTACTGATTTGTTATATCCTACCTGTCCAACAACACTTTGGAATGTATCTGCAACTCCACCTCCTGCACATGCAGTTATAGTTGTAGAGTAATTTGTTGTTCCAAGATCGACAGCTGTATTATTTATCCAAGGCAAATACAACTGTAATCCTTCTTTTGAGTAAAGAGTTCCAAAGTTTGAGTTTCCTTTAGGTTCAAGTTCTACTGTTTTTTCTTTTTTATTAATTGGTCCAACTAATACTTCAGCATTTCCAATAATAAAAGTGTCTCCTACTTCTTTATCTGAAGCAGTGTCTGTCCATTCACCATTTTTCATATACTCGAAATCAGTATAGTTTTTACTTGGTGAAGGTGTTGTATCTTCAGTAAAACTAGTAGCTCTCATTAAGTAAGATTCAGCATCATTTCCATCATTCCATGACAATACAAAATAGTCATGAACATCTGCATCAAAAGTGATGTTTGCTGCCTGAGTTCCACTTCCTGCTTGTCCTGTTATAGGGGCAGTTATTAAACCTGAATCAGCATCTTTTCCTACAATAGTAAAATGGCTACTATTTGTATATAAGATGTTTATATCAACAGCTCCGTCTTTTAATGGGAAATCTTCTAATTTAAGAGATTCATCTCCATCATTTTCAATTTCTATTGTCTCTTCAGCAGGATATACCATTCCTCCAAAGCTTAATCTTACAGCTTCAAATCCTTGCATTAGTGGTGAGCTATCTGTTGTTATAAAAGTATCTTCTTGAGCTTTCCATTCAAGCACTATTTTTGATAGTTTTTCTTGTCCGAAAAAATAGGTGTTTAAATCAGAGACAGAGTCGTCATTCATTTTAACATTAGTAGCATTTTTAAGTTCTAGTTTTCCAGAACCAATGCTAAACTCTACCTTACTAATTGTACCTGTTTTGCTACTATATAAGATATCTTTAATACCAACATAACTACCATCATTCAGCTTTTGTGTTTGTCCTGTTGCTAAACTATTGGTGTTATCTCCATCAATAGTTAAGATTGTTTTATTGCTTGCAATAAAATTAACAGAAACTTCCTTACCATCAATAGTTGCAGATTCATCTTCAGCTAAGATTGCTTCTTCAGCAGAATCTAATAAAGTTAGTGAAGAGTTTGTTCCAGGTGCATCATTTGATAATACATAATAGTTTTTACCCATAAAATGTATTTCAGAGCTTGATAAATCTGTCCAAAGAGGATTTGAACTAAAATCAAGAGTGTAGTTTAATATAGCACCTCCTGAAGCTATTCTAAATCCAACAGTTGGTTCATCATCTTTGTAGTCGTTATCTTCCCACATAGTTAATGACAAGTTTTCCATATCAATTTTTTGAGTATAGTCAAACTCATCATTATCATTATCTATATATGTTCCATCTGCTAAAAGTGTTGGTAAATCACTATCTGTAAGAGATGTTGATTTAATATCTGTTGTTCCTTTTCCTAACTGGAACTTTGTTGATGGTTTTTCTATTTTCACAGAATCACCACCTGAAACAGACGAACTTCCTGCAGTAGAAGATACTTGACTGTTTAATGCAGATTGTAAAGAAATTGCTGCATCCATATCAACAGCAGCTCCAGTATGACTTCCAGAAGTAACTACAATAGCTCCTGTAGCACTACTATCTTGTACAAAAGGTGTAGGATAGTTAGCTGCTAAAGCCATTCCTGCAGTACTTGTTAACATCACTGCGCTTGCTAATACTGATGTAATCTTTTTGAAATTAAATTTCATTTTTTTAACCCCCTTTCAATTGTTATAAACATGACCTTTTCCATTTCTACAATAAAATAGGGAAATATTGTAGTTTTTGGAAAGTTCTCTGTAATCCCTATTTTAGATATTTCTGTCTTGGCCAGTTTTTGTCTTATTGACATAATTAGAACTTGAATTTGATTTAAAAAGCTTTCGGCTTGAACATAGGGGATAGAAAAGAAAATAGGCTTTTATGAGGGTTTTATTTATAAACCTTTTGGTATTACTTAACAGGAAATATCCTTTAAATAAAAAGATTTATAAACTTAAGGGTATTTTCTTAACATATATCATAAAACTAAACATATAAGTGAAAAATATATTTTAAAGATATATGTTTAAAAATATCTATCATAGGCATTTTAAGTAAAAAAATAAGATAAATACCGACGATAAAAGATAAAAAATATTTTTAAGAAGTAAAGATGGCTACAAAAGAAAGAACAAGAATAGTGAATTTATATGTTACTCCTAGTACTTTTTCATCTATATTTAAAAGAATAAGAGGAGATAAATCTGAGTATGATTTACAGGGAATACAGGATTTGAGGCAGTTATTAAGTAATGAAAAATCTAAAATTTTGAATGTAGTGAAAAATCAAAATCCAAGTTCTGTTTATCAGTTAGCAAAGATTTTAAAAAGAGATTTTAAGGCAGTAAGAGAAGATATCAAAGTTTTAGAAAAGTTTGGTTTTATAGAATTAATTTCTGAAAATAAAGGAAAAAGAAAGAGGAAAAAACCCACCTTATCTATTGATAATTTACAGATAAATGTTAGCTTTTAGTAGTATAATCTAAACTGAATTTTAATATCTTGTCCAGATACAGGTATAGAAATTTGAGAACCCCTTTTTATTCCTGTTTTGTTTCCTTTTTCAAGTAAAATTAGTGTTTCATTTTGCTTTAAAATTTTATATTCATATGATTTATATTGTGTTTTTTCTGATATTTGAAAAGAAGACTCTATTAAGTTTTTAGCTGTATTGTTTAGTATTTCACAGGAATGAGTTTGATTACAGTTCTTGTTCTGATAACAATCTTTAATTAAATCTTGAAAAGATTCGTTTTGAATAGATATTTTACAGGAAGTAGTGTAGGATAGAGAGGATTGTAAAAAACTTTCAACTTCTTTGCTTTCTAACATTTCTGAATCTTGATTAACTGAAATTACTAAAAATATAAGTCCTATTACTGCAACTAAAACAATAATTAATACAAAACCTATCATTTCTTCTTGTGATTTTTTTCTTGTTATTTTCATTTTGATATTATTAATTTACTTCATATCCTATAATAATTTTTCCTATCTCACATACTTGTTGAACATAATCTTGATTTTTTTCATATCTACATAAAGCTATATAACTTCCTACTGAAGAAGAACTTTTTTTATTATTGTCAAAAAGGTTATAAGTATTGCAGTCAGGATAATTAACTACATTGCAACTTTTTTCCTGTTCTTGTTTAGGAAAGACTTTTCTTATTTTTATATAAGAAACAGGCCAAAAATTAGAATACACTGATTTATTTAGTAAAACCATTAATTTATCAGTATCAATACAATATGATTTTGATGAACAGGAAAATTCAGTAGAATCAGAAACATACTGAGAAAGCAAGACAGCTTGGTCTTGTTTTAGTAAAGTTGACTGTTCACTTAATTTAGAAGATTGTAGAGAAATCCAGATTAACACAACTAGTAAAAAAAAGAGGACAACTCCAAGTAACATAAAAGCCATTTGCTGTATTTTTAGTTGTGCTTTATTTTTTCTTGTTTTCATATTTTTTCCACATATCAATTAAATCTGCTAAATCCTGTTTTCCAGCTTTTTTTATAATTATTTTCATTTTACCATAACTGACATTGAGAAGCTGAATTTTGTTCATCTACCTCATTAGCTGTTTGTTTAATTATTAGTAAATCTTTTGAAGATTGTAAATTTCTGGCAAGATGTGTTAGATGAATTAAACCAGATGTTGGTAAGCCCTTACATTTTGTTGAAATTAAATTGGATTGTTGTTTAAAAATCAATGCTTGTTGAATCATTCGTTTCATTAATCTTTTCACATTACATTCATAAATTTCTTTATTAGAAAAAATAGCAGGATATAATAGTTCTGAGATATAAAAAAGTTTATCTTGTTTTTGAACATAACCATAATCAAATTGACTTTCGCAAGTATAATCTAAGCAATTCCCTATTACTTTTATATCACACTCAGAACCAGAACCAAAACAAACTTTAATATCTTGTTTAGAACAATTATCTACATTTACATTTTTAGCAAGAAAAGAAATTTCATTTTTTATATTATCAGGAGCATTAACAAAACAATATGAATCTGTTGTTAGAGAGATAACCTCGGAAATTTTCCACGGAAATTCAAAAGAGTTAGATAACAAATAAACTTGTTTTCCTTGTTCTATTTGTTTAGAAAAAATATATTTATTATTTACAGGAATATCAGCTGATTGTTCTGTCCATTTTCCAAATGATTCTGAAGACAGGGAAAATCTTTGTAATCCAAAACTTCCTGCAGAATTACAGTAATTATAGATTCTTGTTTCATCATTTAAAATAGCAATATTGCTTTTTCCTGATGCCAAACCAGTTTCAAGAGGTTCAAAAATTATTGATAATTGTTTTGCAGTCATAGTATCAGTTTTATATTCTCCTGTTGAAATTATTTTTGATGCAGCATATATAGCAAGAAACAAAATTACTGCGCCTACTAAGACTGCAAAAAGCCAGGCAAAACTAAATTCAAATCCTCTTTTTTTCATATTTACAAATAGAGAGGCAAGATTAAAAAGTTATTGATAATCTTGTTTTAATCCTAAATCTTTTATTTTTTGTTTTTTATTTTGTTTTTCTAAAAAAGCATAAACATTTGAGGTTTTACTTCCTTGTATTAGTTTTTCAATTGCTGTTTCTGTATCCTTTATTTTTTCAGAAGGTCCTAAAATTGTTACTATGTTTTCATCTAAAGTTATGTAGCATTCAGAGATATTTTGTAATGTTCTTATTGTTTTTCCTTGTGTTCCTATAATTCTCGCTTTAACTGATTCAAGAGATTTTTTAGTGAATTTTTTAATAGGCAATTCAACAAGCAGGTAATTTTCATTTTTTAATAAAAGTGAGGTTTGTATAGGGATATTCTTGCCAATTGCTTGCAAAACTTTTTCAGCAGTAAATACTTTTAGTTCCTCTCCAGCAATATTTATCTTTCTACCACTTGGTTCCAGCTTAATTTGTAGACTTTTTTCTAACTTGTTTTTATTTTTAAGAATCTTTCCTATTGTTTTTTTGTTAAATGTTTCCATATCTATAAATTGGTATCATGCTTTTTAAAATTTATTTTTATGCCAAAATTGTTGATTCAGAAAACCAAATAAATTATAAGGGTTTTTCTTGTTTTTTAGAATTCTTCTAGATTCTTTAAATAACCTTTTTTTCTTAACCAGGAAACTTGGGAAGGGTAGTATTTGAATAATACATCTCCTTTTTCATTATCTAATTCCCAGGGTTTAATTATTATTATATTTCCTTCTCTTAACCATAACCTTCTTTTTAATCTTCCTGGAACTCTGCAGTTTCTTATAACTTTATCTGTACATCTTACCATCATCCTTGTTCCTCCTACTCTTTGTTCAATTATTCCTAAAACTTCATTTTCTTTAGGTAATTTTACTCTGGTAGGTGTTTGGGAATTAGAACTATCATTGCCTTTTCTGATTCTTATTTTTTTTCCAAATCTTCTTGCCATAAATATGATAATTTTATTTGTTTTATAAATGTTAGGAAATATGCTCTTATTAAAGAAGAACTAAAGCAAAAGGTACATCTTGAACTTTTAATATTCCTTTTTCAGAAATGATTCCTGCTTTTATTGCTGTTTGAACTGAATTGTTACCTACAATATTAAAAGTAGCATCTTCTCTATTTAATTGCTTTAATTTTTCAATTAAATCTTTTTCTGAAATTTCTTTACCATTATAAAAATTTTCAGTTATATTTAGTTGTTTTTTCCCTTCATGAAAATATTTTCCTATTAGGTCAGAGTCAGATATTGCTACTATTTGCCTGTATGAATTATGTATTTTGATTTTCATATTTATGTTTGGTTTTAAAAATATATAAATTTAATTAAAAATAATCCTAGAAAATCTAAGATTTTCTGGACTTTAAAAACCATTTAGATTTTTAAAGAAAAATAAAAAGTTTATTTGATTCCACCCATTCTGCAAACTGTGGTTCCACAATTAGGGCATTTTCCTTTAGCAATTTTTGTGCCTCTTTTTGTTTTTGATTCTACTGGTTTTTGAATTTCAACCTTTTTTTTGCATTTTACACAATATCCTTCTGTCATTTTTTACCTCCGATTAGTATTTTTTCTTTATTTTTATAAGAAATAAGGGGTTTTAAATGTTTAGATTTAGAATTATGTTGTAAATTAATGTATATTGAAAAGTTTTTGAAGCTTATTTTTGATAATTAAATCTTACTAATAGAATGTTTAGCACCACAAGCTAAACAATGTATAAATAAGAAATTATCTTGTTTGATTATTTCTGTATCTGGTTTTTGACATTCCTTACATAAAACGTATTCTTTTGCATAATTTTCAATTTTTTCCTGAAGTTTTTTAGTTGGTATTTTTTTAATTAAAATTAATCTTCCTGCCTCTTGTTTTCCTTTTGCTGCTAAAGTTTTTTCTAAATATTTTTCTATATATTCTGGTTTTCTTCTTAAATAACTTGAAAGTTGGGAAAAATTTTTAATTATTGTTTTATTTCCTTGTACAAAAGAATCTATATTAGGAATTTCAAATCTTCCCTTACTTTCTATTTTTTTAACTTTTTCATAAGCTTTATCTAATAATTTTTCATAATTTTCCATCTTATGTTGAAAATATAAAACTTTTTAAAGTTTATTATTCCTATTTTAGTATGTATAATACTGATTATGCTAAAACAACTGATGAATTTAGAAGAGATGTATTTGGGTATAGCTGTTTAGATCATGCAGATGCTTTAAGAAGACCTTTAGATCATGCAGATGCTTTAAGAAGATCTGATGAGGCAAGAAGACAACCTGCCCCAAAAATGAAGACTATTCTATGTGTTGAAGATACAAATGGCGAGTGGGTTCCTATAACTTCATTTAGAAAATCTTGAGATTAATCTGTAGTTTCTGCTGTTCTTTTATTTTACTCAATTAAACTTTTAATTGATATTTTTCTGTTAACCTAAATACCTAATCTTGCCTGGTTTTGGTTCATAAGCCAAGCCTTCTTCTATTAGTTTTTTAATTTCCTGAGGGATATTATTAAAAAAACTATTCCTGCAATTAAAATCCATATTAAGATTATAACTAAAATTAATAAATTAGTATTTTTGCTTGGTTCTTCATCATAATCTTTACCACTATTATTTTGAAGATGGTTCGTATTATTTGTTATAAGATTATTATTTTGAATTATCTCTTGGCAATCTTCAGGACAATCTTCTGAGTTTTCATCACTATCACAAGTTCCATCACCACAATAAGAATCTTCTTCACATTCTCCACAATCTACTTCACAATTTGAACAAGTTTCACCTTCTTGACATATATTATCTCCACAAACTATTTTATTTTGAGTATTTGTGGTTATAAGGGTTTCTTTAAGTTTATAATAAGATATTTTAGGATTATAGTATTTATCAAAAATTCCTGGCATTTGGTCTGGAAATTTAGAAACAAGCCAGTGGTGTTTATCTGTGAAGCCCCACATTACAAAAGCTTTACAATTTGAATTGTGTAAACAAGTTTTAAGTATATCATTATAAGTTTCTGCTGTTTTTGTTAAATTTACATCTTCATTATGAAATCTATGATCAATTTCAGTTATATGTATTTCTAAACCAAGTTCAGCTAATCTTTTCATTTGTTTAGCAATATCTTGTTTTTTTGGAAAATAATAATTTGTTGTTAAATGCATTTCTAAGCCAACACCATCTATAGGGACTCTTTTATCTAACATATCTTTAAGAAAGGTATATGTTGCATTTGATTTTAGATCTAAACTATCAGCTTGAACCTCATTTAAAAATAATTTTACCTCTGGGTCAGCTTCTCTTGCACAATTAAAAGCCAGTTCTATATATTCTGGTCCTATAACATCTAACCAAATATTATTTATGGTACCAGTATCACCTCTTAATTTTACTGTTACACCGTCCTCTTCAAATCCTTCATCTGCAATCACTTCATTTACAACATCCCAAGCATAAATTCTACCTTTATATCTTTTAACTACTGTTTTAATATGTTCACAGAGGATTTCACTTAATTCATTTTTATTATAAAGCCCATTATTAGCTCCTTCATATAACCAATCAGGTAATGAGTGAAACCAGATTAATGTATGTCCTCTTAGTTTCATATCATTATCTTCTGCAAAATTAACAAGATAGTCAGCATAAAAGAAATCATATTCATTTGCGTTTCCAGGAGGGTTTGGATGGATACTTACAAATTTCATATCTCCTTCAGGAGTTATTATATTAAATTCTCTTTCAATAATTTCATTATAAGGCATGTCTCTTTGAGACTCTAATACATTCCCTCTAACTGCTGAGCCAATCCAGATGTTTTTATCTTGAGCTAAAGAACGCAATGAGGTGTTAGTTAAATTACAATTTCCACAATCTTCAGGACAATTATTGCAATCTTCATCACTATCACATATTCCATCTCCACATGAAGGTGCAAGCAAAATTTTTTCTTGATTAATTAAGAAAATTAAAAATAAGGCTAAAATGAGTAAACTTATTCCTAAAATTATTTTCACCTTTTTTGTCATTTACTTATATATTTTTAAAATTTATAAATGTTCCTTATCAACATAAGATTTATAAAACATAATGCCCTCCTAAAAACAATAAAAATGATTAAGTTAAAAAAGAGGAAAAAAGTAAAAAGATTAGGAAAAATTAAGAGTAAGACAATAAATTATAAATTTATTGCAGTAATTATTGCAATTATAATTCTTGGATTGATTTTTTTATATTATGTTGCTAAGCCTAAAGTTTTACCTGCTCCTATTTCTGAACTAATTGGTTCTTGGGAATTTGATGAAGGAACAGGAGATATTACTATAGATTCAATTGGGGATAATAATGGAACTATTTATGGAGCAAGTTGGACAGAGGGAATAAGCAATTTTGGATTGCAATTTGATGGTATTGATGATTATGTTGATTTAGGAGATGATCCAATTTTGAAACCAGAAAATGTTACAGCATCAGCTTGGGTTAATATTCCTTTAGGAAGTTCTAAAGATGGAAAGGTAATTTCATCTGGAGATAATCCTTTTGGATACAATATATTTATAACCAGTGATGGCAGGGCAAGAATAGAAATAGATACAATTGATAATAGTGTTTTGTCTGCTTATGGAACAACAGATATTAGGGGGGGGTGGCATCATATTGCTATAGTATATGACAGTTCTGATGGAAGTAATGCTTTATATGTTGATGGGATTTCTGAAGCATCAATAACTGATTTAAGTGGAGCTATTGAGTATAATACAGAAAAAAATATTAGAGTTGGAGCAAGAACTGATGGTTGGTATTTTAATGGAAAAATAGATGAAGTTAAAATATGGAATTATGCTTTAACACAAACAGAAATTGAACAGGAATTTTTAAAGGATAGTGTTGGAGATGGGATTTGCCAAGGTATAGAAAATCCTCAAAAT
Organism: Candidatus Woesearchaeota archaeon; assembly: GCA_964490795.1. GTDB lineage: Archaea > Nanobdellota > Nanobdellia > Pacearchaeales > GW2011-AR1 > PWGL01. Next base: position 17,745 of record CAZBDY010000008.1, read on the forward strand.
TCTCCTAATGATTGTCTTGGTCAGATTTTAGATATTAAATTTGATGAAGGAACAGGAGATATTACTATAGACTCAATTGGGGATAATAATGGAACTATTTATGGAGCAAGTTGGACAGAGGGAATAAGCAATTTTGGATTGCAATTTGATGGTATTGATGATTATGTTGATTTAGGAGATGATCCAATTTTGAAACCAGAAAATGTTACAGCATCAGCTTGGGTTAATATTCCTTTAGGAAGTTCTAAAGATGGAAAGGTAATTTCATCTGGAGATAATCCTTTTGGATACAATATATTTATAACCAGTGATGGCAGGGCAAGAATAGAAATAGATACAATTGATAATAGTGTTTTGTCTGCTTATGGAACAACAGATATTAGGGGGGGGTGGCATCATATTGCTATAGTATATGACAGTTCTGATGGAAGTAATGCTTTATATGTTGATGGGATTTCTGAAGCATCAATAACTGATTTAAGTGGAGCTATTGAGTATAATACAGAAAAAAATATTAGAGTTGGAGCAAGAACTGATGGTTGGTATTTTAATGGAAAAATAGATGAAGTTAAAATATGGAATTATGCTTTAACACAAACAGAAATTGAACAGGAATATCAAAAATTTGTTATATGTGGGAATAATTTAATTGAAGGTAATGAAATCTGTGATGGTAGTGATTTAGGAGATAAAAGTTGTATTAGTTTAGGGCATAATGAAGGGGGATTAACTTGTCTAAGTGATTGTTCTGGTTATGATGAAACTAATTGTGTTGATTATATTTGCGGGAATAGTAATATAGATCCTGGAGAAGATTGTGAAAGCACTAATTTAAATGGAGAAACTTGTCAGAGTTTAGGTTATGATGCTGGAATTTTAGATTGTGATTTAGATACTTGTTTTTTTGATGATTCTAATTGTTTTAATAATCCTATTGATCCAGATAATAATGCTACATGGTTGCATACTTACTCTATAAGTGATTCACGATTTGCAGCAGGAATTGACAAACTATTAAAAGAAAGAGAAAGAGTGGTTTTTGAATTTGATAATGATGATTATTATTTTGGGGTGAGGATTTTAAATATAGATAATGCAGAAACTAATTTAACAGATGAAAATGAAGAAACAATTGAGGATGAAAGATTTAATGAAGAAGAAATAAATAGATTTGATTTAAATGATGATGGAAGTAATGATGTTTATATTAAGTTAAATAGAATAGATTCTAATGAAGCTAATTTTACTATAATGAAACTTGTTCAGATAAGTATAAGCTCTTATTGTGGTGATGGAACTTGTGATAGTGATGAAACTTGTTCAAATTGTGAAGTAGATTGTGGAGAATGTGAAGAAGATTCTTATTGTGGTGATGGAACTTGTGATAGTGATGAAACTTGTTCAAATTGTGAAGTAGATTGTGGAGAATGTGAAGAACCTTCAAAAACAGGCATTATTATATTTATTGTTATTTTAATTATAGCAATATTAGTTGTAATTGGAATTATTGTTTTTTTATATATTCAAAAAAAATATAATAAGAGTTCTATAAATACTCCAAAAACCAACACTAATTATTCAAATTATAGAAAGGGATATTAATCTATTTTGTAGTTTCTGCTGTTCTTTTATTTTACTCAATTAAACTTTTAATTGATATTTTTCTGTTAACCTAAATACCTAATCTTGCCTGGTTTTGGTTCATAAGCCAAACCTTCTTCTATTAGTTTTTTAATTTCCTGGTTAATTATATCAGGACTGGATTTTAACTCCATAATTATTTTTTCTGTTTCTATTCCTCCTTCTGGCTCTGCTTTTTTTATTATATCTATTATTTGGTCTTTAACTGCTAAAATTTCTTCTTTATTTTGTTTTGGCATTGATTTTTCTAATTCAAGTTTTCTTACAAGCAAGTAACGGGGGTCTTTTTCTGAGATTATTTCTGGCAGCAAATATAGTTCATTATTATAACTTCTTATTTTTCCTATTAACATTATAGTGTCTCCTTGTCCTCTTTCTTTAAACTTTTCTGTATCATCTCCAAAAATTCTTACTTTTATTTGTCCAGAAGCATCATCTAGTGTTAGAGAGATATATTGTTTTTCATCTGAGTCAAATTTTTCAACTATATTAGCTACAATATTAACTCGAGTGATATTTTTATCTCCTAATTCGAGAAATTTAAATCTTTCTTCCTGAATTATAGGGTTTCCTCTTAATATATCTCCTATTCTTAACTTATATGCTGTTGCTCTTTTAATTTTTTCTGGCGTCATTTTAAATTATGTCTTTGTTTTAGTTTATTAATTTTATCTAAAATAGCTGTTTCTATATTAATCTCTTTATTTCTTATATTTGGCTTGTTTAAAATGTTAGAAAGTTTGCCTATTTCCTCTATTAGATGAAGAAAAGTGTTATTTATATTATGATTACAATTAACCTTATTATCTATTTTATTTATAATTTCATTGGGTTGTTTTTGTAAATCTTTTGTTTCCATTTTACATCATTTGTATATACCCTTTTCTAGGGTTAAAAATATCTCCTGACATTTTTAATTTTTGTAAAGCATCATCTATTTCTAATTCAGGAATTTTTCCTTGTAATGTTTTTTTTAATTCTTCTACTGGTATTAGTTTTCCTAACTTGGATTGTAATGAAGATAAGGTTTCTTTAACTGTCATAATTTTTCCTCTTTGACTAGTTGAAACACCAGAAGCAATTCTATCAATGTCAAATGTCTTTGTTTCATAATCATAACCAACTTGCATTAAATAATATTTCATTAAGTCTATAGCTACTAAAGCATCTTTTTTCTCTACTTTTTTACTTAATCTCACCTTAGCTGAAGCTTCTGATAATCTTACTAATGCTTCTAATTGACGAGCAGATATTGGAAGAGGTCTTGTGGGTTCATCTGAAGTAGAAGGCATGTTTCTTAAGTCAACATAAAATTTTTTAATTTCTTTAATTGCTTCTTCTGTTAAAGAGGGAGAAATTTTTTGTTTTGAGTAAGCAACATATTTTCTAAATAAATCACGAGAAAGAGGTGATTTTTTATCTTGTCTTGTATGCTCACTTAAAACATGAGAAGCAATTGCTTCATCTTTATCTTTATCTGGCATATCTTTTAATACAAAAATAACATCAAATCTGTTTATTAAGGTAGGAGGGATATTAATTTGAGAAGCTACAGTTTGATATGGGTCAAATCTGCCGAATTTAGGGTTTGCTGCTGCTAATACTGATGTTTCTGCTTTTAATGTTGCCTGAATATTAGCTTTACTTATTGTCACAGTATTGTGCAGAATCATTCTATTAGAAATAAAAGTATGGAAGGGTTCTATAGTTACATCATAAACCCATTTTATATTTTCATTTTTTATTCTTTCTACATTTTTTATTTTTATCCATCTAGCATAACCAAAAGCAAGTTTTTTTATTTCTTGAATTTCTTTTAGTATTTTATTTTTGTTTTTTAAAATAGCATGTTTTTCAGCAATTAAAACTAATTTTTGTAAAAATTTTCTTTGCTTTTCTACATGTAAATCAATAGAGTGTCCTATGGCCTTTTTTTGAGATATTTTCAATGTTTTGAAAATTTTATTTATTTTTTCAGTGCAATTAGGAATTATGTCTTTGATAGTTCTATAAGTTTTTGTTTTTTCACAATATGTTTTTAATTTTTGTTTTTTGTGTTGTGATAAAAAACTTATATTTATTAAAAATCTGCTTAAATTTGCTTGTCCTGAAATATCCAATCTCCAAACATTTTTATCTTTAAATATAGAGGACTGAATTTCAAATCTTAATAATAAATCAGAAACTTGTTCCAACATTTCTTTATTTTGTGAAACTAAAGTGGTTCTACAACCATTTCTTTTTTGATATGTTATTGTCCCATCTCCATCAAATAAAGTTCTTAATAAATATCTTACATTTTCATTAGGAAGATTCATTATTTTTTCTGGTATTTTTTTTAGATGTCCTTTTTCTAATAAACAAGGTCCTAATTTCTTTATTTGTTGTACTACTTTTTTTGAAATAACCCTCACTGCAAATTGATTTTTCCTTTTAACTATAATGGGGTTTAGATTAAAATAGTTTTTAATTGAATTAAGATAATCTTTTATTAGTTGTTTATTGTTATTCCAAAACTGAATTCCATTTTTTTTGCCTCTTTTTAGTTCATAACATCCATCACTTAAATGATATCCTAAAATTTTACATAAATAATCATTTTCTTTTTTATAAGGAGACGGAATTATATTTATTTTTGAAGGTACTGGAAAATAATTTTTTGAAGTTAATTTTTCTGCAGGAAGTGTTTTTATTTTTCCATTTTGAACAATCCAGCAAGGGTGTTCAGGGGTAACTTTAATACTATTCCCATTTGTTAGTTCTATTTTTATAAATTCTTTTGGAGCTATATGCCTACTTACCCTCTCTGCTTGTAGTGGGAGATGGTTAGTAAAGTCAGTTGATAATAGTTTTATATTTTTTACAGGCAGAATTTCACAATCTTTTCCTTGATGTACTTTAGATTTATTTTTTTCAATTAAATTGTCAACTAAATCTCCTATTTTTTTACAGGTTCCATTTGCGAGGGTTAGCTTAAAATCAGGCATCATGCATTGTTGTTCCATTGCTTCGTGCATAGAACTTCTGTCTTCTTGTCCCATTTTATCTAACTCATCAATACATATAACCCCTCTGTTAGCCAAAACCATTGCTCCTGCTTCTAAGCTCCATCCTCTAAGATATTCATCTTTTACTACTGTTGCAGTTATTCCTGCTGCTGATGCTGACTTTCCAGCCACATATCTTCCTTTAGGAGCAGTACTTCCTATAAATTTTAATAATTGCGATTTAGCTACTCCTGGATCTCCTACTAATAAGACATGAAAATCTCCTCTTGTTTTTGTTCCATCACTTCTTATTTTTTTTATACCCCCAAACAGTTGCAAAATAAGAGCTTTTTTTATTTCATGATAACCATAGATAGAGGGAGCAACACTTGAAATAAATCTTTCAAGTATTTTTGGACTTGCTGCTAACTCCTTTATTTGTCTCTCTTCTTCATCACTTATTTCTAAATCTTCAAATGTCTCTTCCATTGGTGTGACATTATTTGCTTCTATAGCAATATCTGAACGAGTTAGTTGTCCTCCTGATTTAGATGCAATTGGAATTTCTTTTAAAGATCCTAATAATTTTACTTTGCTTCCAGGAGTAGTTCTTTCCTCCATTTTTGGTTCAACTAAATCTTCTTTTAAAAAAACATTAACCCTTCTTGGTTGTTCTCCTCCTATAAGAGATTCAGGAGATTCTTCAACTACTATTCTTTGAGCATCTACCATATCTTTTTTAATTAACTTGAAGTTTCCTCTTCTTCCACAAGAACATCTTTTAGGCTCTCTAAATTTAGATTCTACTTGCAATACAGACATTATAGTTCCACAAGAAGGACATTCAAATTTAGCATTAACAACCTGAGGACGAACTTCAGAAGCTTGTCTTACTATTCCTTCTACTTGTATTAATTTATTTAGATGTTTTGATCTTAAATTTCTTACTTTTTCTGAATATGAATCAGGAAGATTAGTTATTCTTGCCCTTGGATTTTCAACTAAATCAGATTTTTCTAAGGCAGCTTCTAATATTTGAAATGTTTCTTCTGGTTCATTAATTAAAAGTTCTGCTAATTTAGGAGAAAATGAAGCTAATTCATTGAAATCAATATATACAACGTTTTTTCCTTCTCTTACACTTTTTCCTATCTCTTTTTTATAGGTTTCCAAGAAATTTTTAGCTTCAAGTAGAAAATCCTCAGTATTTTGTTTTGCCATTTTAAATGAAAAATAAGTATATTTAAATTTATTTCTATAACTTAAAATATATGTTATCAACTTTCCTTAGCCAGATATTTTTAAGAAGCAAGATTTATTAAACTATCTTACTATGAGAAAGTGAAAAAAGAAAAAGAAAAATAAAAAATTAATAACCTAAATTTTTTACAGCTTCTTTAACATTTTTTATCAGTTGATTCATTGATTCTTTTAGCTGGTCACGATTTTTTGTTCCAGTACATACTAACTTTCCGTTAGTGAATAATAAGAAAGTTGCTGCTGGTTCTGTTAATTTGTAAACTAGCCCAGGAAATTGTTCTGGTTCATATTCAACATTTTCAAGTTCTAAAGCCAATAAGTTGAGATTTAGATGAATATCTATACTTCCGCTGGCAACAATATTTTGAACTTTTATTTTGGGCTTTTCTTTAACTTTTACATTTATTTTTTTCAGTTGTTTTATTACTGAGTCAATTACTTCTCTTACTTGTTTTCTATTTTTTGTTCCAGTACATACTAAATTTCCTGAAGAAAACACTAAAACAGCTGATTTTGGTTTTTTTATTCTTAAAACCAGTCCAGGAAATGTTTCTGGATTGTATTCTGTATTTGATTGACTTCTGGCTAACTTTGTTAAAGGTACTGAGACATTTAAAGAAGTTGTGGCTACAATATTTTGAACTTTTAAAGAAAACTTGGATTTCATAGATTTAGCCATAGTAAGATTTATAAAGGGTTCCCCTTTTTAAACCTTTTGGTTTATTGGCTTTGTCCGGAGTAACATAAATCTCAAAAATTAAAATAAAAAAAGAT
>CAZBDY010000009.1:0-22416 GCA_964490795.1 Candidatus Woesearchaeota archaeon
ATTTATCTTTTTTTATTTTAATTTTTGAGATTTATGTTACTCCGGACAAAGCCTGTAATTATTCATATCTTAAAGCATCAGCAGGTTTTAATCTTGATGCTTGAATAGCTGGTAAAGCTCCAGATAAACTGCCGACTATAAAACTAAATAATAAACTTCCTAAAACTAAAATTAAAGGAAATGAAGCTTGTAAAAAAGTTGTTCCTAATTGCTGGGCAGCTATTATTTCTACAAGTTTGGCAATTCCTATTCCTAAGATTAAACCAATTAATCCTCCTACAAGTCCCAACATACCAGATTCAAATAAAAATATCAGTAAAACATCAGAGTTTTTTGCGCCTACAGCTTTCATAGTCCCAATCTCTTTTGTTCTTTCTAAAACAGAGGTATACATAGTATTCATAATGCCTATTCCTCCTACAACAAGAGAGATAGCGGCAATACCAACAAAAACTGCTTGCACTACGGCAAAAATATTTGAGAAGGTTTCTAATAACTGTTCAGAAGTCTGAACTTGGAAAGTTTCTTGCCCCTGTTGTTCATTCCTATTTCTTCTTAACTCTTTTTCTATTCTTTCAGAAACAGAGGGAACATCTTGTCCAGGAGATGATTTGGCTATTATCATGCTTACCTCTCCTTTAGTATCATATAACTCTTTTATAGCATCTAAAGTTATAATTAAAGAAGAGTCATCACCAGGATTTCCAATTGATTCTAAAATCCCGATAACTCTAAACTCTTTTCCTTCTATTGTTATCTTATCTCTTAAATCAACTTTTTCAGAAAAAACTTTTTTTTCAGGATAATAACTTCCAACAATAACCCCATTATTATCTCTTTTTTTCAAGTCTCTTCCTTTTTCAACCTTAATACTTTGGGTGTCTTGTATTAATTCTTTTTCTTCATCTTGGGGCATTCCAGAAATAAACTGAAATTTTACCTCGTTTTTAAATTCAATTTTTCCTATTTTTAAAATCATACTGGAAACTTTTTCTACACCCCTCACACCTTTAATAGTCTTTAAATCATCCTCAGTTAATCTAGCTGCAATAGAAGTTCCACTTCCAGGAGCACCAAATGTTCCTTTTGGCTGAATGATAATTTTGTCTTTTCCCAACATTTCAAACTGTTCATCAATATAATCTTGTAATCCTTGCCCTAAACTTATTAATGAAACAACTGCAGCTATTCCTATAAAAATTCCTAAGATAGTTAGCCAGCTTCTTAACTTTCTTCTTCTAAGATTTTTAATTGCCAGAAAAAAATAATCTTCCATTTTTATTTTTCCTTTCTTTTTTTCAATCTTTTCCTTAAATTTCTATAAACAAAAAACAAGATAATTAAAATTATTATTACAAAGACAATTGTTAAGGTATTATTTTGAGAAATCAATCCTAATTCTAGAGCTTCTTTTTCAGTATATGCTTTTAAGTTAAGATTTTTTGTTTCTCTAAATTCTGTGTTTTGTGAATCTCTATATTCAATTTTTACAGGAATATTAACCATAGAGGGAGAATTTTCTGAAACTTTAATAGTAAACTCGGATGAATCTAAATCATCACTATCTAAATCCCCTATATAAACTCTTCCAGAACCAATAACATTTATATCTAATGTATCTTCGACTTCCATAGTTAAAAGTTTAGCATGTCCTAGCCCAGAATTAATAATTCCTATAACAATCTCATTATTCATACTTTTTATTAAAACACCTTCATCCAAAGAAATTTCTATTTTCGGACTAGCATTAATTATTAAACTTATTAATCCCTCGATTTGTTCTGTTTTGTTTTCTATTTGATAAGAAATTTTTACAGGAATCTTATATGTTCCAGATTCTGCATCTGAAAAAGAAAGTAAATCAAAATCTAAGTCTTCATCATCATCTTCCTCTAACTCATTAATTGTTTTTTGATTACTAGATTGGTAAGGAGCAAAAGGAACATCACTTAAATCCAAAGTTACAATAATATTTTTAACATCCTCTTCTAGCTGGTTTTCAATAGTAATTTCTAAATCCACCTTTTCTCCAGGAACAAGTTCTTGTGGATTTGAATTAAAACTTTTTAAAGTTACAGCTGAAGCTAACTGTAGGGTAATTACTATTGCGATTATTAAACTTAATAATATTTTAGTTTTCAATTTTCCCATCCCTTAGTCTGATTATTTTTTTAGCTTTTTTAGCCATTTCTAAATCATGAGTAACCATGATTATTGTTTTTCCTTGCTTATTTAAGTTTTTAAGTATTTCTATTACCTGTCTCCCTGTTTTTGAATCTAAATTTCCGGTAGGTTCATCAGCAAGAATAACTTCAGGATTATTTGCTAAAGCTCTGGCAATAGCAACTCTCTGTCTCTCTCCACCAGATAACTCATTTGGAAGATGATTTAATCTTTTTTCCAAACCTAATTCTGTTAATAATTTTTCCCCTCTTTCTTCTCTTTCTTGTTTATCTGTATTTTGGAAAATCATAGGCAACATAACATTTTCTATTGCTGTTAAAGTAGGAACTAAATTAAAAGTCTGAAAAATAAAACCAATTTTCTTTCCTCTTATTTGGGCTAGTTCAGATTCTTCTAAATGTTCTATATCTTTATTATCAAGAAAAATCTCTCCTGAAGATGCCAAATCTAAGGCTCCTACCAAATTCATCATTGTACTTTTTCCTGAACCACTAGGCCCGACTATAGCAATAAAATCTCCTTTATTTATAGTCAAGTTAATATCACAGGCTGCCTTAACTATATTTTCTCCTAGTTGATATTCTTTACATACTTTTTTAAGTTGAATTATTTCTTTTGTCATCTTAAACTAAATCTACTTTGTTTTAATAGCTCCATAAATTTATCATTATACTCTAATTTTTCCTGATACATTTCCTCTCTTGATTTTGAACCTTCATATGTTGCTAATTTATAAATCACTGATGCTGTTGTTAACCCCACAGTACCCAAGAATAGAGAACCTACTATAGACCCTACAATTTTTTGCTTTAACTTACTATCTTTAAATCTCATTTTAACTTTCTCTCAGAAATAGCTGTCTGAGGCAGCAACACCTCTATTTTATAGAGACAATAAACTTTATAAACCTTTTTTTATCTCTTTTCTTATGATAATCCCAATTAGATGTTTTAGTTGTGGAAAGCCAATTGCCCACTTGTGGGAAAAATATAAGGAGAGATTAGAAAAAGGAGAATTAGCTGAAAAAGTTCTAAATGAATTAGGGTTAAAAAGATATTGTTGCAAATCAATGTTTTTAGGACAAGTTGATGCGATTGAAGAAATTTCAAAATTTAAAAAATACTAGTTTTTTATTTTCCATCTATAAATTTTACCACATCCCTGACATTTTACTCTTTTTATACTATTTTTTATACTTAATACTTTTAAGTTGTTAGAGTAACATTCCTGACAGAAGTCTTTTCTTTTTTTACCCAATTTAATATTATAATGCATAGCCAATCTCTTTATTTTCCTTATCTCCTCTTTACTTTTATTTTTAATATTTTTAAAAAAATCATTAATTTCTTTTTCAGCCTGTTTCTTGGTTTTTTTCATAATTTTATCAGGATAATAAACTTTAAAAACCTTTGAATCAAGTAATTTTTGAAGACAACCATAATGGTTGGGAAACACCTGTTCCCATTCCGAACACAGAAGTTAAGCCGGCCATGTTTATTTCGTTACCTTCCTACAAGAAGGGAAGATTTGAAGTTGTCTTCATTTTTCCTTAATATTAAATTCAATACTCTTTTTTTCAGATTTTTCCTCAATTTCTTGTAAAATTTTATCAGCTTTTTTATTAGCCTCTTTATAATTTTGTCCAGATATTTTTATAACAAATCTCCCAGCTGAAAGATAAATAATCTCATTTTTATAAGGAGATAAAACTTCTTTAATTTCGTTTACTCCTTCCTTATTTTCACTTTTTAAATTAAACTCTTTTTTTATCTCTACTTTTTTATCTTTTCTCTTTTTTAAAATTTCCACTAATCTCTTAACTTTATTTTTGTCAATATATTCTCCTAATAGTTCTGGTTTTTCTTTTGCTAGTTGAAAAAAATCATATAATTTTTTCCCAGATTTTTCTTTTATTTTTTTTCTCACCTTATCAGCTTCCTCTCCAATAACACTTTTTAAAATACTAAAAGAATTTTTCTCTAATTGGAATTTCTCCATAACCTCTTTTCTCTCTTTTTCTCCAACCCTTCTTAAACTTAAATGAATATTTTTATCTATTGAAAGAATTTCACAAACTATTTTTTTGCCAGGAACAACATAATTTCTAAGATTCCTTATTCTTCCAGGAGAAATTTCACTTATAACAATTGTTCCCTCTCCATTATCTTCTATATCTACAAATACAGTAGTACCCACTATTCTTTTCACAGTACATAAAACATTATCTCCTTCTTCTAATTTTTTTTGCATTTTACTAATTTCCTAAAAAAGAACCAATTTAAAAAGCTTTAGTTAACATTCATTACATTAACACCTATAACTTCTTCTAATTTTTCAATAAACTTGTTTTCTTTTTGCTTTGGAATTAAACAACCAGCAGCAGCCTTATGCCCTCCGCATTCCCCTCCTATTTCCCTAGTAACTAAACTCAGTATTTCTCTGACATCTTTCTTTTCTTTATCATCTCTTCCAGCAATTCTTGCAGAAACTTTGATTTTATCATTATCATAAGACATGGCAACAATTATTTTTCCAGAATCAAAATTTTTAGACATAGACAAGATAGATGCAACAGTTCCTATCATAGTATCTTTAATCATATCTTTGGAGTTTAATAAGACATAACCCTTTCCTTGGGTGAGATTTTTCTCAGCAAAATTTAGAGCAGATATTAAATGCTGTTTATAGTCTACATAGATTTCTTCTGCCATCTTTTTATATCTGACATTGCTTAAACACAAACCCAATGCAACATCACTAAATCCAATTCTTGAACATGCGTTTATCATAGCAGATAGTTCTCTTGCATCTTCAACTTTATTGAAAAATTTAACAAGGTAAATATTTCCTATAAGGTTTTCCTGCTTTTTTGTTCTTAATAATACTCCTGTTATTAGTTTAGAAATTTCTTGTTCATTTAGTTCTAACAAATTTTTATAACCATTTTCCTGTCTTTTTATTCCTGCCTCTGTTAAAAGCTCAAAAACACCTTTTGAGTCTCCAGTAACTCCCGGGATAAAAGGAAATGAGGAGTATTCTAGAGCTTTATTTATAGGACGAGTAGAGGGATATATTAAAAGCCCTTTTTTCACTTCAATTTCAGCATCATTAATGATTTCATTATTCCATTTACTAATTTCCCTTCCCAACATATCTCCCACCATACCAATAATAGCCAAACTTGCCAAATCTCTTTTTATTCCTATAATCTCTTTACAAAATAAATAAGTTAATCCGCTTCCAGAAATTTCTTCTTCATCAAAAAGATGAGGGTTAATAAAAGTCAACCCCTTATTAAATTCAGAAGTAACTTGATGATGGTCAATAACAAAAACATCTGTATTTTTCTTTTCTAATTCATCCAATAAACTGCTTCCCAAATCTAATAAAATAATTGTTTCATTCTCACTCAAGTTTTTTACATAATCTCTTTCCAAATTTTTAACAATTTTAATGCTAAATCTTTTGTCCAACTCTTTTAAAGTTTGAGCAAGAATTGCAGCAGAAGTAATTCCATCTGTATCATGATGACTTATGATTTTAACTGGTTTTTCATCAATTTTTTTTAAAAATAAATTAGCAGCTTTTTCTATTGATTTCTTCATTTAAACTCTTAATGAATAATTTACTCTTTTTTATATTTTTTATACTTTCTTAACTTGGCTGATTTCTTCATTAAAGCTCTTTGGCTTGAATAATCATGTTTATGCGTTTTAAAATGATTTCTTAGTTTATCAACTTTATTGTTCAAATTATCTAAATCACTATCTTCCCACACATTATTTTCTTTTAATACTTTTCCTATTTTAACTTCCTTAAAATCAATTCCCAACTTTTTTAATTCTAACCCTATTTTTTCACTTAATAGTCCTTTTTTTGCTAGTTCAACTATTTTTTTCTCTATGTCTTTTTTCCCTAATTTACTAACTTTTTTCTCATTTATTTTTTTCTCTGCCATATTTCTTTTTCTTTATCCTTATTTTTAAATGTTTGGAATAGCCCCACCCGGATTCGAACCGGGGTCACAGGTTCCAAAGACCTGAATCCTTGACCACTAGACTATGGGGCTGTAAAAAATAAAAATTTTAAGGATTTATAAGCTTATTTATTTTAACAAAAAAATAGTTTAATGTTTGTATCTTCCTCTTTTTTCTACTTTTTCTAATTGATTTAAAACCTGTTTTTTTTCTTTTGAATCATATCCAGAAATAAAATTTTGATAAAGTTTTTTCCAATTCTGAAAATGTTTTGATTCTAAAGCTTGTTTAAACAAATGTAAGTCAACTGCTTTATCTTCCTTCTTTTTACTATAAAAATACAACCCAAAATCAATTAAATATATTTTATCTTCATTTAAAATCATATTACTTGTTGTTAAATCTCCGTGAATAATATTTTTTTCATGTAGCTTTCCTATAATTTTCCCTATTTTTTTACATATCTCCTTTTGTTTTTTTAAATCAAATTTTCCCAGATTTTCAGATAATATTTTTCCCTTAATAAAATCCATTACTATCTGTTTTTTATTTTCATCAGTTTTGTAAATTTTTGGAACATTAATCTCCCCTTCTAATTTTTTTAAAACTCGTGATTCAGCTCTTGTTCTTAATTTCCTTAATTTTTCATCTATCTCCTTAATCCTGTATTTTTTTTTAACTCTTTTTTTGATTATTTTATTATTTTTTTTGATTATTACTGCTTCTGCCCCTCTTGCTATTAATTTTTCTTTCATCAGAATTTCATTTTTCTTCCAAATTTTTTAGCTAATTTTTGTAACTGTTTCTGACTTAATCCCTGTCCAGATTCAAAATCCATATTTTTACCGGTTTTCATAAATTCTTTTAACATTTTATACTGTTTTATTAAAGCCCTCACATCACTAGTATTAATTCCTGCACCTTTTGCTATTCTTTGTAATCTTCCTGTCTGTTTTTCCAAAACTTCTGGGTTTTCTTTTTCTTCTGGAGTCATAGACTGTATAGCATATTTCCACTTTTTCATTCTATCTTCTTGTTTTCCTAACATATTTTCAGGAACTTTAGCTTTTCCAAAACCAGGAATCAAACCAGCTATTTTTCCTAAACTTCCCATTCCTGACATTGACTCTAACTGAGAATATAAATCATCCATAGTAAATTTTCCCTCTTCAAGTCTCTTTTTAAGTTTTTTTTCTTGGGACTTATCAACAGATGACTGGACTTTTTCAATTAAAGCTTCTAAATCTCCCATTCCTAAAATTCTAGAAACAAATCTTTTTGAAGAAAAAGTTTCAATATCATTAATTTTTTCTCCAGTAGTTATAAAATAAACTCCAGCATCCACTTCATTACAAGCAGTTAAAGCTCCTCCAGCCTTTCCACTAGAATCCATTCTTGTAACAATCACCCCATTAATATCTAAGGCTTTTTTAAATTCACTAGCAAGATTTTTTGCTGCCTGCCCAATATCAGCTGCTAAAACCAAAAATTTGTATTCTGGTTTTATTTTTTCATTTATAGATTTTATCTCAGAAACAAGAGATTTATCTAAAGAATGTCTTCCAGCAGTATCAATCAAGACAACATCATATTTTTTCAGTTCTTTTTCAAATTTTGTATAAATTTTCACAGGAGATTGTTCTTTTTTATCAACAAAAACCTTTAATTTGTTTTTTTCACCTAATTGTTCTAATTGTTCTCTTGCTGCTGGCCTGTGAACGTCTAATCCCAACATACATGTTTTAAATCCTCTTTTGCTATAATAATTAGTTAATTTTGCAATAGTAGTAGTTTTTCCACTTCCATATAAACCAACTAACATAATTTTAACTGCTTTCTTTTTAATTTCCAGCTCTTTTTTATCTCCCCCTAACATTTCTAACATTTTGTCATGAATCAACTTGATTATTTGTTCTTTTTTTTCTACATCTTTAATTTTTTCAGAAATTGCTTTTTTTCTAATTTCATCACTTAACTCTTTAACAAGAGAGATATCAACATCTGCCTCAATTAAAGCTCTTTGTAAATCTTTAACAATAGAATCAATTAATTTTTTATCAACAAATAAACTTCCAGCTACCTTATCAGTAACTTTTTTTATTGTATTTCCTAGTTTTTCTAACATGATATACACTATCTACTTTAGTTTTTATAAATTTGTATACAAGAACCCTTAGTTTTCCAAGTTATTTTGGGTTTATAAAAGTTAGGTTTTTTATTTTATCTATTCTAGCCCCAGCTGTTTAATTAACTTATTTTTATCAAATTTTTCCAGATTTTTATATTCTTGTCCTGTTCCAAGAAACAAGATAGGTTTTTTAGTAACATAAGAAACTGAAATAGCAGTCCCTCCTTTTTCATCAACATCTGCTTTTGATAATATAATTCCATCAATCCCTATATTTTCATGAAATGCCTTTGCCTGAGAAACAGCATCATTTCCAGTAACAGATTCTGCAACAAATATTTTGAAATCTGGATTAGAGATTCTTGAAATTTTTTCCATTTCTTTTAACAACCCAGATTCAGTATGCATTCTTCCTGCTGTATCAATCAAGACAACATCAATTTTTCTTGCTTTTCCATGCTTAATAGCATCAAAAGCAACAGAAGAAGGGTCATTTCCATATTGTCCTTTAATAACTTTAATATCCAGATTTTCCCCGTGTTTTTCAAGTTGTTCAATAGAGGCAGCTCTAAAAGTATCTGAAGCAGCTAAAACTACTGTCTTATTATTTTTCTTTAAATAGTTAGCTATTTTAGCTATACTGGTTGTTTTCCCGCTCCCATTAATTCCAAAAAAAACCATGACATAAGGTTTTTCTTTTTTTTCATTTATTTTTTTAATTAAATCAATATTCTCAGGAAAAAGATTTTCTATACTTTTTTTCAAAGCCTGTTTAATTTGAGATTCAATATCTTTCTTTTTAATTTGCTTTCCTATTAACTCCTGTTTTAAATCAGATTTTATTTTTTCCACAGCTTCGTAGGCAACATTATTTTCCAACATAACTAACTCTAATTCAGAAAAGATTTCATTAAAATAATTTTCATTTATTTTAAATTTAAACCAACCTTTTCCTTTAGATTCCTTTTTCTCCAGTTGTTTAGCTTGTTCTTGCAATTTTTCCAAATCTGGCTCAAATTTTTGTTTCCCAACCTTAAATTTTTCCAGAACTTTTATCTCTTTATTCTTTTCTTTTTTCTCCTTTTTTCCAGATTTTTCTTTTTTTCCTTTAGTTTCCTCTACCTCTGCTTTTTCCTCACTTTTCTTAAACCAGCCCTTTAACTTATCTTTGAATTTTCCAAACATACTTAAGAGGGGTAAAAAACATTTATAAATTTAATTTTCTAGTAATTATCATGAAAGGAGCACTTATAATTGTGGATGGGTTAGGAGATTTACCTCACAAGCTATTAAATAACAAAACTCCTCTAGAAGCAGCTGTTACCCCTAACTTAGATTATCTGGCAAATTTTGGTAAGTTGGGGTTTTTACATCCAGTTAAAGAGGGATATGTTCCAGAGTCAGATACAGCTATTTTATCAATATTAGGAAATAAATTTCAGGGAAGTTTTAGAGGATATCTGGAAGCTTTAGGTTCTTTAAGCAAGGTGAATAAAGGGGATTTATGTATAAGAACAAATTTTGCAACAATTGATAATTTAAAAAATAAACATGTTAAGGATAGGAGAGCAGGAAGAACACTATCAAGTAAAGAATCTGAAGTTTTAGAAAAAGCAATAAATAAAAATATTAAACTTCCAGTAGAATTTAATTTCAAATCCACAGTTCAACACAGAGGAGTACTAATTTTTAAAGGAGGTTTTTCAGATAATATAACTAATGTAGACCCAGAATATTCTAAAACCCATAAAAAACTAGTTTTTTCGCATCCTCAAGATGATGAAGATAAGATAGCAAAATATACCTCAAATATAATAAATGAATTTGTTGAACAATCATTTAGAGTTTTAAATGAGCATCCTATAAATAAAGAGAGAAAGAAAAAAGGATTAATGCCTGCAAATATAATTTTAACAAGAGATGCTTCAACTAATCCTCCAAAATTAAATAAGTTCAGAAAATGGGCATCAGTAGTGAATATGCCTCTAGAATTAGGAATTTCAAAAGCATCTAATATAAATCCATTTTCTTTTCCTTACCCAGAAATGAAAGGATGCGATGTTTATCAAAATCTTTATACAGGATTAACTCATAATTGCAAATTTTCAGTTAAAACTTTAAAAAAACAGGCAAAAAATTTTAATTATTTTTATCTTCATTTTAAGGAGACAGATGTTCCAGGACATGATAATAAGCCGTTAGAAAAAAAGGCTATGATTGAGTTAATTGATAAAAAATTCTTTTATTATTTAAAAAAATTACAAAAAAAGAAAATTAAAATTTTAATTACTGCAGACCATTCTACCCCCTGTAATTTAAAAAAACACTCTGCAGATCCAGTCCCTGTCTTGTTAATTGACTGGGAAAAATCAGAAGAAAAAAGATTTACAGAAAAATCTTGTAAAAAGGGAAAATTAGGAAAAATAAAACCTAAAGAGATTATAGGGCTGTTAAAATAAAGGTATATCTTACACTATAATAACAATTAAAAGTCCAATTATATTTTATTTTCTATGATAACTTATAATGATATTTATGAATCACTAAGAAAAGAGAGGTATTCAGATAATTTGCAAGCCTTAGGTAAGAATTTTATTAAAGATGTTTCAGAGTATTTAGAAGAAAAAAAGGCTATGACAGAAAAAAAATCAGATTTATTTTCTGACTCTTTAACTAAAACTAAGAAACAATTTGAAAATGCAATTACTATTTTCAAGGAGCTTATGACAAGAAGAAAAAAGAAAATACTTAATCTAGCCTTTATTGCAAGAGAGACAGGAATAACTAAAAAAGACTTTGAAAATATGCTTGATTTTGAAAGAGAGATGTTTGACAAAGTTGTCAAAAGTATGGAAAAATCAGATAGACAAGTTTCAGATATGTTAAATGGAAAAAAACAAACAAATAAAAACACTCATTTATTAGTTAATTTTAAGGAAAAGGTAGAGCCTTTTTTAGATACAGAAGGAGAGCAAGTAGGTCCTTTTGTAAAAGGGGATTTAGCTAATCTTCCTGAAGAAATTGTGTCTATACTTGCCAAAGATAATAAAGTTGATATAATTGAAGAAGAATGAAATACAAAATACTATCAATAATTTTTTTCTTAGCTTCCTTACTTTTAGTTGTCTTTAACACTCATCTTTATATTACTGGAAATACTATTGGAAGCAATTCAATTTTTTCATATACTTCTATAATAGTTATTGTTTTGATTATTATCTCTCTTTTCTTTTTGTTTTTATCTGGAAGAAAAAATTAGATTTTTTTATAAATCACTGTTTGTATAAATAATAATAACCATAGTGTAGCATTAACAAACATAACTGCTCCAGAAACGTATAATCTTAAGGTTAACATGGCAATACTTGATAAATATAATCCAATAAAGGTTAATAATGCAGTTTGAAATAAAATTGATGTTTTCTTAACTTTAAACCCGTGATAAACTTGAGGTATTAAAGAATAAGTAAAAATAAAATTTACTAAAGTTAATATTATGTCTTGCCAAATCATTTTCTCTTTTTAATTTTAAAGCCTCCAGAGAGATTTGAACTCTCGGCCTACTGCTTACAAGGCAGCCGCTCTGCCACTGAGCTATGGAGGCATGTTTTCTTAAGAAAAAGTTAATTTTTAAATTTATTGTGTCAGAGAAATATCTCGAATCTCACATAAACTTAATGGATAAATCTTTTTTAATTTTAAAGATAAATCTTTTTGAATCTTATTTGATAATAAATCAGATACAATTTCCTGAAATTTTTTATCTTTTAATGTTTTCTCAATTTCCTGTTTTGATTTTTCTCTTAATCCTTTCCTAACTTTTCTAGAAACTTTTTGTCTAGTAATCAAAAATGGCTTAACTTTAATTTTTCCATCCTTACATTCTATTAAAAAAGAATCTTCAATATAACTAATAGAATTTTTCATCATTCTTCTAATAAAATATCCTAACAAATGCAATCTTTTGACTTTAGCTTCCCCATTTTCAATCTTATAAATTATTTCCATGCCTTTTCCTCTTAATTTTCTTGATAAGTCTATTTTAACTGTTTTTCCATCCAAATTTTCCTTATTATTAGATAATAATTCTGCTTTTTCTTTTATTATAGGCAATTCAATTTCAAAAAATTTCTTTTTCACTGCCATTTTTATTTTTTTGCCTCAATCTGAAGTTTACTTAATCTCATCCCTTTTTTTTTCTGATGCTTTTTTTTACATTCTTTACAAGTAAATAATAAAACTTTTTTTGTAGTAGTTTTTGATTTTCTTTTATATTTTGAAACAGAGGGTTTTGAATATCTTCCTTTATTTCCCATGCCCCTGTTGCACCCTCTTAATCTAGCTCTCTCCTTACTTCCTCTTTTTAAAGTTCCCCTTTTATGCCCAGAGCTAACTTCACTAACTTTATGTTGTGTTTTTTTCTTACAAAAAGGACAATATCTATTGATTTGTTTTGGGAATTTCATATTATATCTTTATTTAAAGGCTTTTTAAAACTTATGAATGAGTTTGAAAGGACTTGAACCGCGAGGACATCAAGATTTTCTTTGCTTAACTTACCTTTAAAGAATCTATGATTCTAAGAATTTCTATAAGTTCAATTCAATGGGCCTGCGCGGACTTGAACCGCGGATCTCTTCCACGTCAAGGAAACGTCCTAAACCACTAGACCACAGGCCCGAGATATATTTCTTTACCTTTTTTCACTTAAAAATATTTAGTTTTTGATTAAATTTATATATTGCTTTTTCCTGCTCTTATTATGAGTAATTTATTAAAAAAGGGGATTAGTCTAAAAAAATCACAAGTAACAATTTTTATTATTATGGCAATTGTTATTATAGCAGGAGTTAGTTTGTTTTTTTTGTTAAAAGATAGAGTAAGGATAGATGAAATTCCGCAAGAATTTAAGCCAATTGAACAACATTTTTTAAGTTGTATTGAAACAAAAACTTTGGCAGGAATATCTCTTTTACAAGAACAAGGAGGATATATTTATTTGCCTGACTTTGAACCAGGAAGCAGATTCTCTCCCACCTCAAATTATCTTAATTTTCTTGGAACAAATATCCCTTACTGGCATTATGTTTCTGGCAACAATATACAAAAGCAGCAAGTTCCTTCTGTTTCTAGTATGGAAGAACAACTAGAAAATTATTTAAAAGAAAATTTAAATTGTGATTTTTCCAAATATAGACAACAAGGTTTTGAGGTTTTTTTAGGAGACATAAGCCCTTATGTAGATATAAAAGAAAACCAAGTAGAAGTAAAAATAAAGTCAACATTACAATCTAGTTTTGGAGATAAAAATATAGAGATAAGAGAACACAAAAAAAAGGTTTCAAGCAATTTAGGTAAATTTTACAATGAGGCAAAAAAGATATATAATAAAGAAAAACAAAATTATTTTCTTGAAAACTATACTCTTGATGTATTATATAGCTATGCTCCTGTTACAGGAGTTGAATTAAGTTGTTCTCCAAAAGTTTGGGCAGTTCCAGAAATTGAGTCTGATTTAAAACAAGCACTACAAGAAAATATTGTAATGTTAAGAAAAGCAGGAACTTATTCAGGAAGAAATAAATATTTTAATCTTGATTTTTCTTCTAAACAAGATATCCAGTTTTTATATTCTCAAAATTGGCCAACTAAAATTGAAATTGCAGAAGAACAGGATTCAATGTTAGTAGCCAAACCAGTAGGAAACCAGCAAGGATTAGGAATTTTAGGATTTTGTTATGTTTCATATCATCATGTTTATGATTTGACTTTTCCAGTTATGATTCAGATTTATAGTGAGGATTCTTCTGAAATTTTCCAATTTCCTGTTTCTGTTATTATTGATAATAACAATCCAGGACAGAAAACAGGAAGTTCAATATTAGGACAAGAGACAGAATTATGCAAGTACCCTAATACTGAGGTATCAGTTTATACTTATAACACTAATTTAGAGCCAGTAGAAGCAGATATCTCTTTTAAATGTTTTAATGAAATTTGTGATATTGGAAAAACTCAGATTAATAATAATGATGCTTCTCTTACAACACTATTCCCACAATGTATAAATGGATTTATTTTTGCTGAATCTGAAAATTATGAAACAAAAAAAGTTCAATATTCAACTAATTTCCCAGGAAGTGCAGATATTATTTTAAATAAACTTTATAATTTAAGTATAAATTTAAAACAAGCAGATTCAGATATTTCTATAATTTCTTTTGAATCAGAAGATACTTCAAAAACAATAGCTTATCCTCAACAAAAACAAGTCAAATTAACAGAAGGATATTATAATATTACTGTGCAAGTTTATAAAAACTCTTCTATATATTTAGAAGGAAAAACAAGAAAAGAGTGTGTGGAAGTTCCAAAACCAGGAATTTTAGGTTTTTTTGGCTCTACTACAGAAAAATGTTTTGATTTGAACATTCCAAGCCAAACTATATCAAATGCTTTAACAGGAGGAGGCAGAAAACAACAATATCTGACACAAACAGAATTAGAAAAAGAAAATATTGAGATTTCATTTTCACAGCTTCCTGTACCATCTGATTTAGAACAATTACAAAAAAATTATGAATTAGCTGAAACTTCATCACTTAATATTGAGTTTAAATGAAAAATAAAATTTTAAACAAAAAATCAGGAATTTTAATAGTTTTAACTTTATTTTTCTTACTTTTTTTAAATCTAAGTTCAGCTCAAACATCTGATTATGTTTCAAATCAGTTTTCATCTTCAGGACAGTATTATCAGCAGTCATATCAGTCTTTTTATTCACAGCAAGGAGTTAATTATAAATCATTTTGGCCTTCTTTAGATTCTTCAGAAAATTGTGAGGCAAGACAGGATTTTATTGTTAATATAAGGCCAGGAGGATGCGAACCTATGGTAATAAGAAGTGATTTATTAGAAGAACAAAATGTTCCTGTTTTTTGCAAATTAGATGCTATTAAATTAAATCCTTTAATTGATGTTGCTTCTATTGATTCAGTAAGATTTAAAGGAGATTATCCTCAAGAGATAGCAGGAATTTCTTTTCATCCTTCTAAAGCTGCTTTAAATATTTATAATCCTGTTTTAGATTCTCCTATAATGAATGATATAGGATATATTGTTATTGCTTTAAAACAAATTCCAGCTGAAAGAGATATGCCTGATTTTGTTAATGTGAATCTGACAGCAATATTAGAATATAATATGGAAAATTCTTTTGGAGCAGGACAATCTGTTTATTATCTTCCAGAATTAGAACAAAATGAGTGGGAACAAGAATATGAAAGTTACTCTTTTTGGAAAGGAAAAGGATTTTTAAAAGCAGATTATATTGAACAAGACAGAGCAGGAATTTCTATTTATTCTGACTCAAATAATATTATTAAAAAAATAGTGTTAAAAGAAGGACAAACTTCTCCTCAAGTTTATATGCCAGGATTTTATTGTGCTGCCGGTGTAAAAGTTAAATTATCTGATATAGAGATAGGAAAAACAAGAGCAAGAATTCAGATAGGAGAAAATTCAGAATGGTTGACAGAAGGACAGAGATTTTATGATAATAAATGCAGAGTTATAGATATAACCGGATTAGGAGGAGGAGCAGGAACTGTTTCCTTAAAATGTCAAAGAGAGGAAGTTATATTAAGAATAGGAGTAACTAATAAAATTATTTTAGGTAATAATGAGTTTGAATTAGGAGAAAAAATTTCTGATGGAGAAAATGGAGATGATATTTATCTGGTTTATATTGGAAAACAAGATTTAAACTCAGAACAAGATTTATTCATTATAACAGCTTCTGATATTAATAATGCATTAATTGAAGATGATAAAATTAAACAAGAGTGGTTAGATAATATTGCCAGAGATTTTGGTAAATGGAAATTTGAATCAGAACAAGAAGATGAAGGTTGGAAAGAAGGAGTAAAAGAAAAAATTAAAAATGTTTTAGGAGCAAATCAAGTTGGTATTATAGAGCAAAATGAAGACGTTGTAGGAGAGGAATTTATAGGAACAGCAGGTCCAAGAGATAAAGATTGCAAAGATGTTTTTTCTAAATCTAATTGTGAAAATCTTTATTCTGAATTTGAAAATGCAGAAAATACAGTTTCAGAGTTAATAAAAAAATATGGAAGTGAGAAAAAACCAGAAGGAGATTATTATGGAGCTGAATCTTTATACCAATTATCAGAATTAGCTGGAAAGATAGGTAAAGAAAAAACTCAGGCAGATTTATTAAATCAGATAGTTGATGATTATCCTTCTTCTTCATTTTCAACTTTAGCTTCATCTAAATTAGAACAATTAAATTTTTATGATTATGAAAATTCAGGAAGTTTAATTAACATAGATAATTTAGCAGAATATTTTAAATTATTATCAGTAGAAAAACCAGGTTATGATGAAGCATCTGCCTTTTTCCAAGTAACTAATAAATCTGGTTTAACTAATGTTTTAATTGATGAATATATTATTTCTAAACAAGAAGATATTTATGCCAAGTTAGTTGGTTTAAATGATAATAGTGTTTTAATTGAATTTACCTCTTATATTGATGACAAGTATAAAAAATTTACAGAAGAGTTAAGAAAAGGAAAAACTCTTGTTATAAATAAAAAAGATGGAGAAAAAGTAAGTATTGAATTAACTAAAGTTAATGTTAAGAGACTTGCCGAAATTAAGTTAATTTCTAAAATTCCAGATACAACATCAGAAGCTAATTTTTCAGTTAAAATTGGAATTGAAAAAAGAGGAATACAATTAACTCCAGAAAAAACAGCTGAAAGAATTCAAAATTTAAATAAAAGCATAGAAAAATGGGAACAAACAACAGAAAAATTAGGAAAACTTGTAAAGGGTTGGAAAGGAGCTTGTTTTGCCACATCAACTGCTTTAATAGTGAAAAATTTATTTTCAAATATGGGGGGAAGAACACAAGCAAGACAGATAGCTATGAATAATTATTGGAAAGATTATTGTTCAAAACAAGAAGGAATGTCAAGAGATGAGTGTTATATGATTCATAATGATGAAATAGAAGATTCTGTAGATAAAATTGCTGAACAAATAGAAAACACGAATAAGGAGATGGAGGATATAATTGAAACTCAAAGCCAGGGATTTTTATCAGATATTTTTGAAGGAAAAAAAGCAGTCAACTTAGATGAATCTAAAGAAAAAATGTCAGCTAAATTATCTGAATTTGTTCAAGAAAATCCTGATTTAAAGATTAATGTTAAAGGAGAAGAAAAATCATTATCTGAGATATTTGGAACAGATCTAGAAATAATAACTTCAAATATAGATAATTCAGGACTATCAATAAACCAGATGAGAGATATTATTACTTATGGAAATGTTTATTCTCAAGATTCAGAACATTTACAAGGAATTTCTAAAAATAGTTTATCTAAAAAATTAGATATTGCTTATGAAGAGATTGAAAAATCAAAACAATTTGGAGATATAGGGAATATAATCAGTGAAAAATATCAAGTCCCCTTAACTCACCCAGAAGTTAAAGGGAACAGGCATGTAACAAATACCATAAATGTTGAAAATGGAGATATTGATAATGTTGAAAATGGGGAATACTTTTTCTTTCCTGTTCCTCAAACAATAAATTCAGATTATGCAGGAAAATTATTATTAGTAAAAGCAAAAGGACAAGGAAATAATTTAGGTTATGATACTTTTGAATCATCTTCAGGAGAAGAGGAGGAAGAAAGTTATGTAGGGCATATAATTGAACAAGATGGAAATAATTTAATTCAAAACCAAAAAATATCAGAATCTGATTTTTTGAATATAATAAATAATGAAAAAATAAATATAGGCAGTTTCATAGAAATTAACAAAGATTTTTGTGAAAATAAATATACTAATCCAGAAGTTAAATTTTATGAAACAGAACCAGATAAAGGAATGCCAGCAGTAGTTCCTGTTGATACAGAAAAAGGATGGTATGCAGCAACAGAACAAACATTAGGAGCATTTTCACAACAAAAGTCTTTTCAAAGTTCAGGAGCAGTTACAAGCTTATGGTTGTGCAATGTTGGGCAAGATGGAAGAGAAGAATGGCAAACCCCGATAAATGATGATGAACCTTGTATACAAATTAATTATAACACAGGACAACCCTTAAATCAGCTAACTTGTTTAAGTGAAAATGAAGCAAGACAGATGGCAAGAAAAGCAAAATCAATTTTAGAAGATGCAGCCTCTCAATATCAGAGAGGAATTAAGGGAGGGCAGATTAATTTAGCTTCAGGAAGATTTCCAATTGAAACTGCTTCTCCTTCATCTGGAACAGAGTGCCAGGACTTTATGTCTCCTCAAGATTGTACTACTTTATTTAATGTTTGTGACCCTGTGCTATGTCCAAGCTCAAGATGCGATTTAGGAGGAAGTTATCCAGTAGATAATGTTATTCAATCTGGAATTATAGGAAGTATTTTCTTATGTTTACCTAATTTTGGAAATCCAAGTGAAGGAGGGGTGGTAGTTCCGGTTTGTTTAACAGGAATTCATGCTGGATTAGATGCCTTCACAAGCATATTAAAAGCCCATAGAGATTGTTTACAAGAAAATTTAGAAACAGGAAGACATGTAGGAATTTGTGACGAAATTTATTCAGTTTATTTATGTGAATTTTTCTGGAGACAAACTGCCCCTATAATGGATATAGCTCTTCCAAAATTGATTGAATATGCTTATACAGGAGGACAGACACAAGCAAGAGGAGGAGGAGAATATTTGACTTTCCAGTCAGCTTGGGATAATATGCAGCAATCAGTAAGGTATTTTACAGATTCTTATGGAATTAATACATTTCAAGCATTTAGAGCTGGTTCAACAGGAGAGATGGGAAGTGAAGTTTGTAAAGCATTTATATCAACAAGTTTTCCAACATCTAGTGAAGCATTTGATAAATTACTAGAACCAGAATCTCCTGTCCAATTTTATGCAAGATTTGATGAAGTTCCTTATTCAGATGCAACTGTTCCAGCAACATCACAATATAAAGTTTATTACCATATTTTTGCAGGAAGAGAAAAAGGAAGTTATTACCAGATATATTTATCTTCACCTCCAACAACAGGATATTATTCACAACAACCATATATAGTTATTGACTCAGGATATGCAGGAGTTGGACAGACAGTAGATATAACCAAAGATATAACTGCTCCTGAGGGTTATAAAGAATTATGTGTAAAAATTGATAATCAGGAGAAATGTGGATTTAAGCAAGTAACTACTTCATTTGCTATGAATTATTTAAAAGATAAATATTTAGAAGAACAAGCAACAGATGAAAATATAGATTCTTCTGAAGAGTGCGTTTCAGGAACTCCTTCATTATATCCTGCAGTTTCTCCAAGTTTGCAAGGAGGTGCAGAAGAAGCTGTTCAGCCAAAAATTTACAAAAGAGGATTAATAAGAGTTTGTTCTTCACATAATCCAGGAAATGCTACAACTCCAGATAGATGGAAAGCAGTAGGATATTGTGATGAAGATAAAGGAATTAAATGTTGGCTTGATTCTACTTCTGTTGAAGATTCAATTAAAGATTTAAATTTAACACAACAAACACTATCTAAGGCACAAGAACAAATGAATAAACTTCAGGAAACAGGAACTATGACAGAACAAGAAACAGTTGTAGAGTTAGATAATGCTGGAGAGTTATTAAGTCAGTTTAAAAATAATAAAAATGTTTTTTCAAAAAGCAAAGTACTTGAGAAACTTGAATTGATTATAAAAAATGGTTTTTTTAATCACCAAAAAGCAAAAGCAGTTTTTATGAAATTTTCAGTTTATAAAATTTTAACTGAATTAGAACTTAAATCAATTGAACAAAAAGAAAAAACAACACCAGAAGTAGAAAAACCTGAAGAAAGTGAAGATTATGAAAAAAGTGATGAAAAAAAGGCATTAGAAGCAGTTGAAGCAGTTGAAAAAGCAGAATCAGGAGAAATTTCAAGAGAATGGAAATGGACTCGTGACTCTGATAGGGAACATTATATTTTAGACAAAATAAATGAATTAATAGAAAAATATGGGGGAAATGCCAAATATTCTGCTAATAATGAAATTAAAACATTTGTTAATCAGCTTAATGAAGATGAGATTATTTCAGAAAAAGAATTTATAGAAATTACCGGGGAAGGATTTTTTAATTTTAATTTACAAGAAAATTTAAAATATGTTCAAGAACTAATTCTTGAAAAAATAGCAGAATATAGAAGAAGTAATTCTCAGTTAGATGTAGAAAAAGAAAGTGAAGATGAGGAAGAAAAACCAGAATCTAAAGAAGCAGAAACAACTGAAGAGGAAAACTTAAAATTTAAGGATATAGATTGCACGATACAAAATATTGCATTTGAATTTGATTCTGGAATACCCTTACATGCACACTCTTACTTTAAGTTTGAAGCAGGGGCTTGGAAATATGGTTCTGGATATAAAGATGAGCCAGAGAAGAGACCTTATTATAATCTTGATAGTACAGAAAAAGTAAAACATGATGAAGATGAGGAATTTATTTCAAGATATCTTCAATCAGTTAGGTTTGATAAAATAAAAGGATTTAATCTCTTAGTTGATAGAACTTTAAATGAAATCAATGTTGGAGATGATAAAGGAGATACTTATTTATTGAGAGAAGATTTAAAAGCTAAATTAGATTATAATAAAAAAATTGTTGCAAGCGAGGAGAGTATAAATAGTTGGTTTAATAAAGAAACTTACATTTTTGTTAATAATAGATGGCAAATAAGTGGGAACCTTGTTTCCAAAGATCATATTCTTTATAATAAGGATTTTTATGAGGGTTCTTGTTTGATCTTTTCTAGACAAGCCAAATAATTCTTAGTAAAGTAAAATCCCTAAAATTATGCAGGAAAAAGGATTCGAACCTTTGTAGGCACTAAGCCATTGCGTCTTGAGCGCAACCCGTTTGTCCACTCCGGCATTCCTGCATTAATTTGTGTTAATTTTTATAGTATAAAAACTTTATTAGAACAAAAAACAGGAAAAACAAAACAAAAAAGAAAAATTATTTCTTTTTCTTTCCTTTCTTATCTCCTTCTTCTTCTTTTTTCTTTAACTTATCTTCTATTCCTAACTTTTCAATCAACTCTTTATATCTGTTTCTTATAGTAACTTCTGTAATTCCAGCCACATCAGCAACTTCTCTCTGAGTTTTCTTTTCATCATTTAACAAAGCTGAAACATATAAAGCAGCAGCTGCAATTCCAGCTGGCCCTCTTCCACTTGTTAATTCAGTTATAACTGCTTTATCTAAAATTTTTAAAGCATCATTCTGAGTTTTTGGAGATAAATGCAACATTGAAGAAAATCTAGGAATATAATCTTTTGGTGAACTTGTACCAATATTAACTCCCATTTTTCTTACTATAAATCTGTAAGTTCTTCCAATCTCTTTTCTTTCAACATCACTGGCATTAGCTACCTCATCTAAAGTTCTTGGAATATTGTAAGTTCTGCAAGCAGCATATACACAGGCAGCTATTACTGATTCCATACTTCGGCCTCTGACAATTCCTCTTTGTAAAACAAACTCATAAATTCTAGCTGCCTCATCTTTTACCACATTAGGAAGATTTAGAAAAGAAGAGACTCTTCTAAGTTCAGCCATAGCTAACCTTAAATTTCTTTCAATAGAAGTAGAAACTCTTTCCTGCCATTTTTTTAATCTTAAGAATTTTCTAGTATCTCCTGATTTTTTTAACTTGTAAATATCTGAAACTCCTCCAATATTTGTAGTTAAACCCTTGTCAAATTTTTGTCTTGATAAAGGAGCTCCTCCTCTGCCTTTTTTATCTTTATCACCTTTTCCTAAAAATTCTTGTCCAGTGTCAACCATCTTTTCTTCTACTACCAACCCACAGGACTGGCAAATAACTTCCCCTTTTTGCTCGTCATAAGTAAGATTTATACTTCCACATTCTGGACATTTTTGTATGTATTTTGCCATTTTTAAGAAAAAAGCTTATAGAAAGCTTTATAAAACTTTTGTTATCTTTTCTTTATAAACCTTTCGGTAGAATGGCTTTGTCCGGAGTAACATAAATCTCAAAAATTAAAATAAAAAAAGATAAA
>CAZBDY010000010.1:0-20320 GCA_964490795.1 Candidatus Woesearchaeota archaeon
ATCTTTTTTTATTTTAATTTTTGAGATTTATGTTACTCCGGACAAAGCCGTTTTTATCTATTATATTCTTTTCTCAATTTTAACAGCAGTAGGAGCTTCTCCTCCATGCCAGGTGAATTTTGGACGGACTCTCATAGGATAGATTCTTTCTGAATTATCATCTAAGATTATTGCTGAGCCTTTTAGTGAAGGCAAGTCATTCATGTATTGTTTTATTCCAGAGATAAGATAGGATTGCATGATTTCATTTAAAGCTTTAATATCAGGCAAAGCAGTAACTCTATGACTTAAGATTATATCTGATTGAGTGATAGCATCTCTTGCTAATGCTCCTGGTTGTTGTGTAGCCATAACTAAACTTAATCCTGGCTGTCTTCCTTCTCTTAAAATTCTGATTAAGGCATCTGTGGCAGGAGTTTTTCCTTTATCAGGAAGAAATTCGTGAATTTCATCTATAAACAGCCAGACAAGAGGCATTTCTCTGGTTGGTTTAAAAGAAAGATAATCAACTCCATGTTGAACTGCCTGAATTTCTTCAGTTTTTCTTGCCATCATTCTTTGATTAAATAATTTTCTTGAAATTAAGGAGATAACTAAAGCACGAACATTAAAGCTTCCTATTGATGAAAACATAGATAAATCTAAAACACTTGTTGTTCCTGCTGTTATTAAATCTTGTATTTTTGTTTCTTGTTCTGAAAATATTTTCCATGAATCAGCTGCTTCAAATAAAGCAGAAGCAGAGTTTTTTGTTTGTTGAGGAGAAGATTTGTCTTGTTTTATTTTTTTAATTATATCTTGAATTGAAAAATTTCCTTTTTCTTTTAAATCAGAGATTACTCTTTCAATTAAGACAGCAGTAGGTTCAATAATATTTAAATTAAAGGTTAAAACCCAGTCTTCTGCCTTTAATTCAGAAGGATTTATAGAAAAGGTTTTTTCTACTGGAATTCCTCTTTTTTCATATTCTTTATAATATCCAAAAGGAATAAAAGTTTTGACTGGAACTTTTTGAGGTTTTAAATCCCAGGATTCAAGTAATTCAACTTCTTTTTCATTTTCATATTTCATTGTCCAAAAAATTCCCATAGTATCAAATATTAAACTTGATATATTCTTTCTTTCTTGTGAAGGAAGGGTAGATAATTCTTCTGCCATAACTCCAAGAGAGTATGAATTATGAACTATAATGTCATTGGCTATGAAATTGTGATGTTCTGGCACACAAATATCATAAACTTTGAATTTTCCCTCTAAAATTTCCATTGAGATTATTTCATCCCAAAAAATATCTGATGTTGCAAGTAAATAAAAAGGGTTATGTTGCTCTATTTCTGCTATTTTTAATAGTGTTTGTCTTGAAGGAGAATATTTAATTCTCTCTCTCATTGCTTTTGGATGTTTATACCCTAATTTTCTTCCTATTTCTGCCCAATTTTTTGGTTTAAATGTTTCCCATATCTCTTTAGGAACTGTGTCTAGATTAGGATTCCTTATTTTAGACAGTATTTCTTGCTTTGCTAGAAATTCTTTATTTTGTTTTTCTCCATAAAATCCAATTTCTTCTATAAACTTAATTGCATTCTCCGAATTTATAACTAATTCATAAGTTTCAAACTCTTTTTTATCTAATTTAATTTTCTTGTTTCTTAATTTAGAGAATATCCTAAATTTAATCAAAAGAGTTTGTACTTGTTTGATTAATTTTTCTGATGAAGAAGAATAAGAGATTTCCCAATAACCCTTAGATTTGTAGATGCTTCCATCACAACTAAAAAGCCTATTAAGAAATAATGCCAAATTATTTTTTTTCAATTTTGTTATTTTATTAGGAATTGTTTTTTCTATTGCAAGTTTTCCGTGGGCTCCTAATTCAAATAACCATTGAACTATAGAGGTTTTCAAATATTTTATAGTTTGACTTTTAATATGGCCTTTTTCATTTCTTTTTGGAGACATTATTTTATATTTTTTATTTTTTTGTGCAACCCCATAGCATCCTTTTCTTCCTTTAGGCCATTCAACTACTTTTAGATTAGTATCAAATTTATTTACAGAGTTGCAAAATTCTTGATAAATCTTATCATCATTATTACTAAATAAACAACAACTATTTTTTGTATGGCCTTCTGCAATTAAGTAAGCAAGAAGTTTTATTTTATGCTTTGGCATTTCTTTTTTTCCAAAACAAGTTTTTCTTGGAGTTGCTATTCTGCCTCCTATTTTTAATTCTTTTGCAGGTTTCCATCCCTTGATTGTAAATAAAGGATGTTCTGGGGTGAGTTTAATTTCTTTCCCACTTCTTAATTTTATTTTTAATAGTTTATTTACATTTCTTGAGAAAAAATCTGATTTTTTTGTTTTTTTAATTTTTAAGGTATTATCAAGGGATAAAACTCTTTCTTTGTTATTTTCTAATTCTTTTATTGGAATTTGAGAACCATCTGCAAGGGTTATTAGTGTGTCTTCATGAAGGCATTTTCCAGAACCTCTTTTTCCAGAAACTAAAACAACATGGCTTCTTGCCACATCCATATAAATAGGATTAGATAAAGAGGTATATTGTCCCATTTTTACATAACCTTTTCCCAGATATATTAAACCTTTTTTTTCAAACCTCTTTTTGTCAGCTTCATCTCTTCCGATAATAATATCATAAGGCATATTAACAAGAGATAAAAATTGTTTATTAATGTTTTGATTATTTTATACCAAAAGTTTTTTAAACCTGTTTTATTGAATTTAAGAGATGGGAAATAATTTTATTAATAAATTAAGAAATAATCCGTGGATTGCTTCTACAATAATCTTAGGTTTGATTGTTTTGGTTTTAGGTTTTTCAAATGTAGGAATTACTGAAAATGTTTCTAAGGAAAATGCTGGTGAAAATCTTGTTAGTTTTTTAAATAAGCAAGTTCCAGAAGGAGAGGTAAGTTTGGTTTCAAGTGGAGAAAAAAATGGATTGTATGAGGTAGTAATAGAATATAAACAAGAGGAATATCCTTTTTACGTTACTAAAGATGGAGAAAAATACACTTCTTCTCTTATGCCTGTTTCACTTTCAACTTCAAGTTCAGATACTCAAGAACAAGAAATTCCAAAATCAGATAATCCAAAAGTAGAATTATTTGTTATGACTCACTGTCCTTATGGAACTCAGGCTGAAAAAGGAGTTATTCCTGTATTCAAATCTTTAGGAGACAAGATTAATTCTGAAATAAGATTTGTACATTATTTTATGCATGGCGAGGTAGAGGAAGAGGAAACTTATAGACAGTTATGTATTAGAGAGGAACAAAATGACAAGTACTTAAATTATTTAGAATGCTTTTTAGAAGGTGATGGAAATGTAGATAGCAATGGTTATATGGCAAATGGTAATAATCCAGATATCTGTATGGCAAGAGTTGGAATAAATAAACAAGAGGTTGAAAATTGTGTTAATAATAGAGCAGAAGATTATTATGCAGAAGATTCTGCTTTATCTCAGGGTTATGGTGTAAGTGGAAGTCCTACCTTAGTTATTAATGGCAAGATAGTTTCAAGTGGAAGAAGCTCTTCAGATTATTTAAATACAATTTGTCAAGCATTTAATGATGCTCCTGAAGAATGTTCAGAAGAATTAAGTTCTGAAACACCAATTCCTGGATTTGGATGGGAAGGAACAGGAACAGGAACTGGTAGCTGTTAATTTTCTATAAACTCGATTTCTTTTTCATTTAAATCAAGTTCTTTTCTAACTTGATGATTTTTTTGCAAAAGTTGTTTTATAAATAAAAATTCTTTTATAGCTCTTTTTTTAGAAATATGGGTTAATTTTGAATATTTTCCTGCAATTGATTTTTTATATTTTTGTTTTTGATTGGCCAGCCATATTTGAAGAATTTTTTGAGGAGGTTTATAAGAAGTCCAGCCAGTTTTTCTCTCTGATTTTGAAGCTGCTATTCCATAACTTAATAAAAAGTTTTCATAAACTAAGAATCTCCAGTGTTGTTGCCGGCGGATCCTTCCCTTAAATACATCTGCTTTAGATAAGCAGTTAAATGCTTTGTAAAGTTCTTTTCCCTTATATTCGTTCGGGATATTTTCTTCTATCCATAAAAATATTTTATCTAAAGGCATATTAACCTGGTTATAAAGTCTTATTGTTGATTTGCTTGGCATTTCTTTAAATACCTGTTGAAGAACAGAAAATATTTTCTCTTCTTTATCTCTTTCTGAAATATCTTTATGAGTGGTATCAGGGCCAACTGTTTGTAAGTCGTTTATTCCAGCCCTTACATCTCCATTAGATTTTATTGCTATACTTTTTGTTATATCTTCATTAATTTCTAAACTCTCCCTGTCAGCTATATTTTGTAAAATATTTAATACAGAGTCGTACCTTAATTTTTTGAATTCAATTATTTCTGCTTTTCTTCTTAATTCTGAAAACTTTTTATCCCAGACATCGTTTGCTGTCATTATTATTGGAAAATGTGTTTCTGAAATTAAACTAGAAAGCTCTTGAATTCCTCCTCTATCTTCTCTTGTTATTCCATCAATTTCATCTACTAAAATAATTTTATTTTTTTTCCCAAATAAAGATGCTTGTTGAGTGGCTGCTCCTAAAATGCTTTTTAGATGCTCTTTATCTCTTAAATCAGAGGCATTTAGTTCTATTATCTCAGAATCTGTTTGTTTTGCAGTTACATAAGCAAGAGATGTTTTTCCAGTTCCAGAAGAGCCATAATAAATTAGTGCTTTTTTTCTGGGAAAAGATGATAAAAATTGTTTTGTTTTTTCTATGGCCTTGTCTTGTCCTTTTATATCTGAATATGTTTTTGGGATATATTTATCAATTAAACTCATTTTATTAAGTCTAGATTTTGATTTATTATTGCGGGATTTATTCCTATCAATTCATCTGTAAATGAACATTTTGGAAGAGGGTTGTACAAAAATATTTTTTTGTTTAATTTCCAGGCAATATATATCTCTAAAAATGTTGCTCCTCCGATATAGTTTTTTTTGTGATTTTTTTCAAAATTTAAAACAAGAACAGCATCTTGTGGAGAGATGTTTTTTTCATCTTTTTTCATCATTTTTGATTTCCATTTTATATGTTCTTCTTTATTTGATTTCTTTAATTGTTCTTCTTTAAATGGGTTTTTAAAAGAGTTAGGCATTTTTAATTTATGCCCTTTTTTTTCTAAATAGGATTTTATTTCAGGGATTTTGTGATAATTATGTTTGCTTGATAAAATCATTATTTTCATATTATTAACTCTAACTCCTGTTTATTATTAAACTTTCTTATATTTTAATATATAGATTATAAGAAAAATTTAAATATCCCCATTATCTAATTATAGTATGAGTTTATTAAAATTCATGTTTTATACTACTGAAATGACTTACTTTACTTTTAAGTAAGTTATTTTGATTCTACCTTCTTTTAAAATGACTCAAAATAACACTACTATTTATGCTGGAAGAATGCTTATTGCTTTAGATGATTTTTCACAAGATATAGTATTTAAGTATTATTCTTTTGATAACAAAATACAGGGAGAAGCAAGAATAAGAAAAAAACCTCTTGTTTTGTATAAAGGTTGTTTTTCTAATGTTTTAAATAGGGCAGTTCAAGAAAATTATGAAATTGTTTTATTAAATTCTGAACCTGTAAAGGGATTTGATATAAATGATTTTAAACCAGTAAAAAAAGAATTAGTTGAGATTATTGAATCAGAACTACAGAAAGCAAGAAATTTTTATGAATGTTGATGATTATTTATATAATTTTCAGCTGCTGACTGGGCAGCAGCTGCTTTTTCTAGACTATTATTAAAGCTGTATCCAATATTGTCTCTTTTTGGTTCTGCTGGGGTTCCTGATATTTGATAAACAAAAGTGTGGTAAACAAAATTTCCTTCAATACCTTCTCTAGTTGAAGTTGTTGCTTCTAAACTTCCTTGTTCATTTGTTCTTTTTCTTAATATTCCACCATTTTTTACATTTTTTCTCTCTGATTCTAATTCAGCTAAAACTTCACAAATATCTTGCTGACTAACTTCTTTTATTCTTTTTCTTGTTAATATCCCTGTTTCTTCTGCCATTATATTTTCCCTTGCCCTGCCAGAACAAAACTCGCGAGCAGGGCTTGTAACTGAATACTTTCATCTGAACCTTCAACCAATCTAAATTCAGCTTCACCTGTTTTTTCAGTTAGTTTTACTTTTATGTCTGGTTCAATGTTTAAATTCCAAATTTCTTTTTGTATTGCTTTTATAACATCATCTCCTGCTATGCTCTCTTTTAACATAATATCTCTTAGTTTATTTCTTGAATTTTGAAAATCTCCTGATAAGGCATATTCTAAAACAACTTTTATATCAGAAGGTTTTGCTGAAGATACAACGGTCTGAATTAAATCAGCTGAAATTTTTGGAGAAATTCCTGCAGTAGTTTGCAAAAGATTAATCACCCTTCTACAGTCGCCTTCTGAAGATTCATAAACACTTTCTATTGAATCTGTTTTAATTTCCAAATTCTCTTTTTCAGCAATTTTATTAACTATTTTTTCTACATCTTTTTTTTCCAAAAGTTTGAATCTAAACACAGCTGTTCTTGACTGAATTGGATCTATAATCCTGCTTGAATAATTACAAGAAAGAACAAATCTGCAAGTTTTTGAATAATTTTCCATAGTTCTTCTTAATGCTTGTTGAGCTTCTTTTGTTAAGGCATCAGCTTCATCTAAAAAGATTACTTTAAAGGGCACATTAGAAAGTGATTTTGTTCTTGCAAAGTTCTTAACTTTTTGTCTTATTACATCTATTCCTCTTTCATCGCTTGCATTTAATTCCAAATAATTATCTCTCCATTTTTCTCCAAAAAGTTCTTTTACAACTATTAAGGCGAGAGTTGATTTTCCTGTTCCAGCTGGACCAGCAAATAATAGGTGAGGGATGTTTAAGCTATTAGTTAAATTTTTTACTCTTTTTATTATCTCTTCTTGCCCTACTACTTGTTCAAATTTTTGAGGGCGATATTTTTCTGTCCAAATTTCACTGCTCATATGGTTTTCTATTTATCTGTTTTTATAAATATTCTTATGATAGAGTATAGAAATAAAATTACTTAGACCTTTGTCTGTGAAGTTTTCTTTTTCTTTTTGCTTTCTTAATTTTCTTTTTTCTGGAACGCCATCTTTCCTGCCCACCATCCCTTTTCTTTTTCCAGTTTCTGCTTGATCTTTTCATTAATATTAGAGGTAGAATTGGGTTTAAAAATCTTTTCTTAATTATTTTCCAAGTTTTCTCTTTTCCTTCTTATTGTCTTACTTACTATGACTAAAGCAAATAAAACAAAAGCTACAATTAAAAATATACTTAAAAATTTATCTGTTGAAGGTTCATTTAAGAAGATTGCAAAACCACCTAAGGGAGAGGTGGTTCCTAAGACAACATCTTCCTGAACAAAAGAAGAAGCATAGTCTGATTTTGCATTGATTAGTAAATTAAATTCTCCTCTTAAATCTTCAGGAATTTTTAATATTGAGGAATATGCTTCCTTTGAATCTGGTTCTATTGTGATTTTTTCTATTTTTTCAGAGATATTTTTATTTTCTTGTAAAAAGATAATTTCAATTTTAACATCTTGTGAGAACCCAGATAATTCTGCAAGGGTGTAATTAACCTGGATTGCACTATCTTCTTTCCTTTTCACGCTAACTAATTCTATTGATAGTTTTTTTTCAATAATTTCTGCTGTAAAATTAATTGTTTTTTCAGTTTCTTGACACTTTATTCTTGCTGAGAGGTTATATTCTCCAGGAGCAATATTTTTAGGAACATTTAAATTAATAATAAAATCATATTTTTCTCCTCCTCCTAAACTTTTTGTTTCTGATGAAGAAATCCAGGAAGAGTAATTTCCTTGCCCTGTAATTTTACAATCATTTAAGAATTTTATCCAGTTATTTTCAACTTCCAGAGATATCTTTTTACTTTCTCCTGGGTCAACTAAAATTGTTCCTATTTCTTGAGATTTTATTAATGAAAATGAAGAAGAACCACCTCCACCACCACTTCCACCACCTCCACTACTACTGCTTCCTCCATCATCAGTTGAGGTTGAAGAGGTATCAACTGAAAAGTTTAGTGTTGAGTGATTTAAATTTCCTGCTGAATCATTTATATAAAAATTAAAGGTAAAGTCAGCATCTATTGTTACTGAAAATTCACTTGAGTTATCAGAACAAGAAACAGAACGATTAGATACTTCAATATTATCTCCTCTATAAACATTATACTTGCAAAGGTTAGGATTTAATTCTGTTGTTTGCCATTCAGAAGTTATTGTTCTTGAAGATTTTGTTCCTGTTGGTTGTTCAAGAGTTAATTTGGGGAAAGTTGTGTCTATTGTAAAAGTTTTATTTCCATTAAAAGCTTCATTTCCTTGAGAATCATTACATCTTACATTCCATTTATATTCTCTGTCTTGAAGATTTAGAGAAAAATTATTTTCTGAATTATTTATAGGAGAGGTTTGAATCTGAGTTTTTTCCCACGAGCCAGAAGAATCACTATATAATTCACATGAATCTAAGTCAATATCTGAAGGAGTATAATATAAAATAACTTGAGGGGTATTTAAAAAAGTTCCAGATTCAGGGGTGGTTGTTATTGTTGGAGCACCAATTTGAACTGAAAAAGATACATTATCTTGAGTTAATTCTCCCTCTGTATCATTTGCATATAAAGTTAATAAATAATCTCCATTTGAAGAAACATTAAATGTAATATTTTGGCAATTTGTTATTGTAGTATTTTCATTTTCTAAATTATACCAGCAAGAATCTAAGTTATCATCTGAGTCAGAAACTGAAAAATCAAGATTTAGAGAGGAATTATAACCATAAGTTGTTCCTTCTGAAGGTTTAGAAATTGAAACCTGAGGAGGAGAATTTAAAATTGTATAATCTAGAGAAACAGAATTTAAAGAAGGGGTTATAGACGAGTCATTTGTTAAAAATTCAACTTTATACTGGAAATATTGAGAAGTTAAATTTATATTTGATAAATTTAGAGTTTGCCAGTCAGAATCTGAACAATCTGATGATGAGCAGTTTTTAACTTGGAAAGTTAAATTAGTTGTTTTAACAAAATCAGTTAATCCCAAAGGATCGCTATTATCATCGTTATTACAATCCCCAATTTCATTCCAGGTCACCCCTGAATTTTCAGATTTGAAAACTCTTCCAACTGCATCTAAAATATAAAACTTATTATTTTTAGTTATCAAAATTTTAACACCATTATTAGTGTAAGGAGTAAAACTATCATTTATTATTGTCCAGGTAACTCCTGAATCAGCTGATTTGTAAACTTTTTTAGCTAATAAAATATAAAGGTTATCATTGTTATCTGCTTCTAATCCATTAGTAGCACTTCCTCCACCATATCCCTCACTAACTTCTGTCCAATTAACCCCATCATTTGTAGATTTAAAAACAGAACCAGAACCATCTACAACATAAACATAGCCATTAGTATCTAATGTGATTCCTTTTGGATTATTTGTTGCTCCTGCATTAGCATCTCCTTTTAATATCCATGTTTCTCCATTATCGGTTGATTTGTAAACTTCTCCAGGACTTGTAGCAATATATAGATTATTGTTAGTCAAAAATTTATCTGGATTTCCAACTAAAGGAGAATTAGAAAAACTATTATATATTACTTCAAAATCAGTTCCATCTGAACTTCTCCAAACTTCATTTCCTGTAGGTGAATGAATATATAAGTATTCTGAATTTGAAAACATATCTGCAGCAGATGTCCTTCCATACTTGTCAACTATTTGAGACCATGAAATACCATCACTACTCTTATAAACATCCCCTCCACCAACAACACAAAATAAACTTTCTATACTTGGTTCATTTCCAGAATAAGTTAAATTATTCCATCTAACTTCAGAGCTAGAATCAAAAACTTTTGAAATATAATCTCCAGATTCTCCTCCCCCATACTTATCTTTTTGTCTTTGGTAAATTTCTTCAATTTCTGAATTTGTTAAAGTTTTGTTCCAAAAGCTGAATTCATCTAATTTACCATTAAAATATCCCCATTTACTTTTTCCAATTGCGTACATTTCATTTCCTGAACCAATTCCAGTCCCTGAAATATCTTCAGCTTTCTTACCATCAATGTATACCTCAGGATAGTCTGTATTGTTTTCAACAACTACTATATGATGCCAGTCCAAATCCCAGTTTAGATATCCCATTCCCTTTTGAGTATTCCCGTCAACAAGAGTCCTAATGCCTTTATCATTTTCACCAACCATGATTGCTAAATTACTTCCTACTTGAAAGAAAGAATCTAGGTCGGTAGCATCAGGAGCATTAGCCCAAAAGGATATTGTCCAAGTGCTTGATACTGATACTGATTCTAAAATAGAAGAGTGAGAACTTAAATTAACATAATCATTTGTTCCATCAAATTCTCCTGCCTGATTTAATTTTCCTGATGTAAAAGTTGCTCCAGATGCTGTTCCGTGATTTTCATTTCCTGATGAGTCATTCCAGTTATCATTCATATGTAAAAGAAGAATATTTTCAGCCATATCAAAATAACCATCATTTTCATTATTATCTGGAAATTCTTGTTCAGAATCTGTCCAGTATTTTAAAACAACATCACTATTATTATATTCAGTATTATTATAAGTTCCTAAATCAAATTCTTCCTGGGTTTCTTGACTTTCTATTACTAATCCAGTTAAATTCAAATTTAAATAGTATAAAGAGAAAAATGAAAACCCTAATAAAAAAGCTATAAGTATATAACTGAATATTCTCTCTTTTTTCATGTTAAGTTTATATTTTTTAGGTTTAAAAGTTTTATTGAATTTTTGTAAATAGTTTTTTGCAACCGATATTTTTAAATATACTAATAATTTGATTGTTTTATGAAAAAACTGGTGTTAGTGTTTTGTTTAATATTTTTATTAGCAATAGTTTCAGGTAGTAAGATTGATGTTTCTACTACTAAAGAGATTTTTTCTGTTGGAGAGGAGATTAGTTTTAAAATAAGTTTATTAGATTCTAGTAATAAGCTGATTAATGAAAATGTTGATGTGATAATTGAAAACCCAGATAAAGTTAAAATTGTTGAAAAGAGTTTTTTGAGTAATGATTTAGTTGAAGTTAGTTTAGGAGAAAATCCTCAATATGGATATTGGAAAATAACTGCAGAGTATGAAGAAGAAAAAGCAAGTGAACTTTTTATGATTGAGATCAAGGAGATAGCTGATTTTAAATTACAAAATGATATTTTAACAATAACTAATATGGGGAATACCAAATATGTTAATACTATTCAAATTATAATTGGAGATACATTAGGAACAAAAAAAGTTGATTTAGATGTTGGCGAGAAGATGAGTTTTAGATTAATTGCTCCTGATGGAAATTATGATGTAAGAGTTAGTGATGGTAAAACTACATTAACTAAAAACAATGTTCAGTTAACTGGAAATGTTGTTGGTGTTTTAGATGAAAGTTTGAAAGATAAAAATCCTTTAACTGGAGGGTTAAGTCCAGGTGAAAATTTAAGTATTTTTGGCAATAGTACTTTTGTTTATGTTTTTCTAATTGTTATTTTTGCTGTTGGTTTGTTGTTAGTTATTGAGAGGCATTTTAGAAAAAAATATTCTTCTGAAAATAAAAAAGGTTAGATTTTGTTAAGTAATAAGGTTTATAAAGAAGTATTTTTCTGGTTTTTAATGAAAAAATTAATTTATAAGTTATTAGCAAGGAGATATAAAGGAAAAGCTAGAAAATATAGTGAGAAAAGTGGTGTTTTAAGAGGAACCATATTATATCAGATAGAACATTATAATTTATCTGCTCCAGGTTCAGTATGGGGAGAGATAGTTGTTGAAAATAATAGATTAAGAGAAGATTCAAGAAAAAGAGTAAAAAGATATGTGGCTTTAGCAAGAAAATATGAAGAAAAAGCAAACCCTGATTTTTTTCAAAGAGAGATTTCTGATTCTGATTTTGAAAAAATGATTAGAGAGGTAAGAGAAATAAAAGAAAGAGAGCCTGTGAGGATTTTAGATATTGATTAAATGTGCCCTGGCTGAGCAAGTAAGTAAAATGTGATATTGAGGGGTATTTTTCAGCTCTTTTTTCATAATTTCGCTTATTTGTTGTTGTTGGTTATTATTTATAAATATTGTCGATGTTAAGTATAGGGGTTGAAAAATTAAGGAACCTTAAGGAATTATTACATAAAATTATTTATCCCCTTTTTAATTTATTTTTTGGAAGATGATAAAGAATATATTAAAATTAATGGAAAGCAAATTCAATGAAAACCTGTTAAGATAACAGAAATTACTATGGGTAATTGGGAAGGGAATAGGGGCTCTTTTCTTATTGAATTACAAAATAGAAAAATAAAAATTGCTTCTATCAATGTATACAAGGATCTTTTTATCTTCTTTAGAAACCATTTTATTATGAGTCAAGGGGTTAGTTGCCTATCCCCATGGAGTTTATTAACACATATAAAAATAAAGAATATTTAAATCTTTGGTTAGAATTTGAAACTTCCCGAATCCCATTAATGGCTTTGTTTAATAAGTAGTTCTTGTTTAAAAAGTCATTCTTGAGAATTAGTCCAATTTGCCAATCTATCAGGTTTAGCAGAAAAACTTATTTTTTGAGAGGATTCTCCTTCCTTCTTCCCACCTATCCGAATAAATTGTTTAAATCCTCCAGACGCCCCTGTTTCTTTCTTTTCAGTTACTTCTAACTCAAATTTAACAGATTCCTCTATCATAAAATTACAATTTTTAACTCCTTGATATATTTCCTTTAGAGAATTTTCTACAAAAGTCTGAATTTCGCTTCCTGTTGTTTGTGGTAAATCGTCTGGCATTTTATTTAAAGTTAAGGAAGTTCCAATCTTCTCCTAAATTATTTTCATCAAATTTATAATTTTGAGAATTATTATATCTACAACTACCTTCTTGTAAAACTACGATTCCGCCCCATAATTTATTTTTCCTTTTCTTGTTTTGGTCAGAAATATATTTTTGTAAGGCTTCTGCTTTTTCTTTAGAATCTTCTGCTGTTCTTCCGCCCTTTGTATCAAATAAACCTATCTTCCCATCTTTTGTTAATACTATAAAATCAACATAAAATCCTCTTTTTATTCCATTCTTGTCAATATATTCCACTGAAAAATACTTTTTTTCAGTTTCCCCATTTTTATACCACCAAACAACATTATTATCTTTTTCTTCTAATAACTCAATAAATTCTTTTTCTGGCTTACTTTCCGATTTTGTATAATGTGGCTTCATTATTGATTTTTTATAATCCACTTCTTTTGCTTTTGCATTGTAAGGCACAGATTCAGGAACATTCCAAACATAATAATCTGAATCCCTTTGCTTATTTGCTTCTTCAACAATCTTTATTTTATATTCTTCTTTTGCTTTGTTAATAGAGTCTGTAAAAAATTGATTATTCTCTTTACCTAAAATTAATTTTTGAATTAAAAAATAGTCGTCTATTCTCATTTCTTTTTCAAAAAATTTGTATAAAGCAGT
This sequence comes from Candidatus Woesearchaeota archaeon, assembly GCA_964490795.1. GTDB lineage: Archaea > Nanobdellota > Nanobdellia > Pacearchaeales > GW2011-AR1 > PWGL01. The sequence continues at coordinate 13,615 of CAZBDY010000010.1, forward strand.
TTTTATTCTTCCACTTGAATCCGCAGGGGCAAAGGGGGTGCAAACAGAACGAATAAATAAATCAAATTGATATTGCAATTCTCTTTCTGTTTTTTTTATTTCTAATTTATCTTTTGATTTAATAATTTGTAATTTATCTAAATTTATTATTTTTCCATCAACAATAACACTATTAACTAATTCGGATATTTCTTTTTTTATCTTGTCTTTTAATTTATCTTTTTTAGCAATTTCTAAATATATCTTGGAAAATTCTCCAGAAAGTCTTGTTTTTTCTCTTTGTCTTTTAAGATAAACAGATTCTAAATCAATATTTTTGTAAATATCTTCCCTTCTTTTTGCTTCGTAAATTGTTAGATAATCTTTCGCAATATCTTCGGCAATTTGAACATCTGAAAGGTTTGTAAATACATAGCCTTTGTTTAAATCATCTTCATCATAATGCTTAAACTCTGGCATTCTCATAATTCTTCCAACGGTCTGAATAGAGAAAGTCATACTTTTCCAATCTCTAAACAAAACTAAAATTGAGGCTCTTGGGCAATCCCAACCTATTGCAATTGCTTGTTTGAAAATTAAAACCTGTGTTTCATTGTTTGGCTTTTCTATATTTTCTAAATTAACTTTATTATCTTTATCTGAAAGATAAATTGCCAACTTCCCATTTTCAGTTGTTATTTTAAATTTATTTTTGAGAATAGTTATTATTTCTTCTTGTCTGTCAATAACCCCTGCCTTTTTGTCTGGCAATTGAATCAATACAAGAGGATTTATGTCTGTCCCTTCTTTTTTATATTTCTTAGATAAATCTTCTCGTTTTTTTAGGGCTGATTCAATAACCAATTCGTCTGTGCTTTTACCACTTACTTTACCGATTTTATCTAATTCGGGATTTATTGCAACTTCTTTTTTAATCATCCCATCAATTATAACTTGATTAAAATCAACTTCCACGATTCCTGAAATACCTTTAATCTTTGGGGTTGCTGAAACTTCTAAAGTAACTTTTGGGTTTATTGCTTCTATAACTTCCATTGATTTTTCTGCACTTGCTGTGTGATGGCTTTCATCAATTATTAAAATAATCTCTCTCCCATCTTCTTTGGTATTTGAGATTATATTAGAAAGATTATTATCGTATTCGTTTTCTCTGATAAAGATATTTCCTTTTTTGTTTATACTCTGCCAATTAAAAAATAATATTTCATTTTCTCCAATTCTTTTATTTTCTAAATCATCAAAATTAGAACACTTTAGAACTCTTGAAGTTTCATAATATCTTTCTAAACTTTCTTTACTTTGGTCATGAAGTTTATTTACAGAAATCCAAATAAAAGATAAACTTTTATCATCTGTTCTTTGTGTTACTAATCTTTTAAGAAATTCGGCAACCATTAAAGTTTTTCCTGAACCTGTCGGAGATTTAAAGACACAGATTTTATTTTCTGAAAAATCTAAGAGTTTATCTGTTTCTTTTCTTAAATCTTCAATTGCGTTTTCTTGGTATTCTTTTAAATCAATCATTTGAATATTCTCCTATAAACATGCAAAATCGCTTCTGGAATTGCACATAATTTAACTTTTCCTTTCATTGTCTTAAATTCTTTTTCTGGAATACTATTATCTAAAGAGAAAACATAAACATGAAATTTGCCTTTTATCTCTTTTGCATCTTTAATAAATTCGTTTATCTCTTCTTCATCAAAAATAATTCCTAAATGAATATCTGTATTTTTGAAAATCTTATATCCTTCTTTTTCTTTAATTGGTTTAAAGGCATTCTCCTTTATACAAAGCATTTCTGTTGATTTATCAACAATCTTCTTTTTATTTTGGTCTGTCGGTGCAGAATCAATAAAATCATGTTTGTAATATTTTAGATTTCCATCTAAGCCTTGTTTGTTTCTAAAACCTTCAATAACACTTTTTAATCGTGGATAACAAATATCTGAGCAAATACCTTCTTCATCATTTGTGCATAAAATAAACTTTCTTTTCCCATCATCTTTCTTATTTATGCTAAGGGTAGCATGTCCTGTTGTTCCTGAACCTGCAAAAAAATCTAATATTAACAAATTTTTATTTGGATGTGTTTTTATTATCCGCTCAATAAGTTTAATCGGTTTTTGTCCATTTGGCAAAACATAAGGAGATTCATTTTGGATATTATTATAGTCTATATTATCCCAAATATCCGACAAGGCTAAAGCAACACCTTCCTTTTCTTCTCCATCTATATTTTTTATTGAAGCACTTAAAAAAGATAACATTCTCCCATTATACAAATAGGTTTCATTCCTCATTTTTGATTTAAATTTAATAACTTTTCCTTTATTTTTAATAGATTCTTTTTTCTCTGGAGAATCCTTATATGCCCCTGTTTGACAGATATTATCTTTATGTTTAAGATAAAATTTCTTAAATTTTGAATCTTCTAATTTTAATGAACTTAATTTTTCTCCCTTCTTTAAAATATTTTCTTTAATAAGAATTGATTTTAAATCTGTAATATTATTTTTTTCGTGGTCGTAAAAAAGATTAAAATGAGAATCCCAATCTCCTTTCTTTTCAGTATAAACCCTATTGTAACTATATTTGTTATAATTTTTACAATAGACTAAAAGATAGTCTTTTGTTCTCACTGGCTTATTTCCATATATTTTAAATCCATTTATTGAAGAAGTTTTAATTGTTATTTCCCCTACAAGATTTTGTTCTCCTAATAATTCATCACAAAGAATTTTTAATTGAGCCTTTTCGTTATCATCAATAGATATAAAAATAACCCCTTCCTCCTTTAATAGATTTCTCGCCAATCTTAATCTTTTGCTCATAAAAGATAACCATTTACTATGCCTATATGAATCTTCAAAATCTACATAATGGTCATTATACTTGAAATCTTTATTGCCTGTATTATATGGCGGGTCAATATAGATTACATCAATTGCTTTATTGTGTGTGAAATTTAAAACAGCAAGAGAATGATAATTATCCCCTTCAATTAATAGATTATATTTTGGGTCTTTGTTATCAATCGCTTTATTTTTAACTTCTTTTAGAACAGGAAATTTATTATCTTCTTCTCCAAAAGTTTCTTTTGTTTGTTCTCCTTCCCAATTAATATAATAATCAAATGCTTCTTTAGTTTTATCTTCTTCCCAAACTAAACCATAAGTTTTTTTCTTTCTTAAAGAATTAATCTCTTTTTGATAATCCTTCTCTGTCCAATTTTTCCATTTATTTTTTTTATTCTTTGCCATCTTTATTCTTATTTTTCTTTTCTAAATCCCAATAAGCACTTTTACACTTAGGACAGATTCTTGGCTTCTCTTTTAATTCGCCTTTTAGTTGTTCTAATTCTACTCTTGGAATCCACTCATGCCCACATCTTAAACACTTGTAAGCATTAACATTTATCTTAATCTTATAATCTTCCTTATTTTTCATAACTTTTATAAGTTCTTATTCTTTATATACTTATTGTTTATAAAAACATTGTTAATATTAGTTATTTTTAAAAGAGAGATTAATATTAGAGATATTTTTATCGTCGGTGATTATATTGTATTTACTTATAAAAGTAAGAAATAGAAAGGTTTATATAGTAGGATATACTTATATAAGTAAGATGATAAAAGTAAATAATCAAATACAAACAACAGACATAAGAAAACTTAACCGAGAAGAACGAGGAAAGTTAATCTTTGAGAATGGAAGAATAAGAAAGCAAAACGATTATTTCGTTGTAGGTTCTCAAACTTCATTTAAAGCATACAAGGTAAGTTTTAACGGACACGAGCCGAAATGCACTTGTCCAAATTGTCAATTAAGAAAAGGAAAATGTAAGCATATTTTCGCAGTTGAACTTTACATAAAAAGGCAAATTGATGAAGAAGGAAAAATAACAGAAACAAGAGGAATAAATATTAAACAATATTCTCAAAAGTGGTCGGCTTATAATAAATCTCAAACAAACGAGAAGTTAATTTTTATGAAGTTGTTAAAAGATTTATGTGAGAATGTAGAACAGCCAGAATATAAATTTGGTCGTCCAACTTTGCCCTTTTCAGATATGCTTTTTGGCTCTGTAATGAAAGTTTATACAGGATTTTCATTAAGGCGGTTTATGTCTGATATGAAGATTGCTAACGATTACGGATTAGTTGATAATGTGCCTTGCTATTCTTCATTATCTAATTTTATGAATAAAGAAGAAGTAAAACAAATTTTAGAAAATCTAATAACAATTAGTTCTTTACCTCTTAAAGAAATTGAAAAAGATTTTGCTGTGGATAGTTCAGGATTTAGCACTTCAAGATATGCGAGATGGTTTGATTACAAATGGGGAAAAGAAAGAAAATATAAAGTTTGGTTAAAAGCACACTTGATAAGTGGAGTTAAAACTAATGTGATTACAGGAGTTAAAATAACAGAAGGACAAGAAAACGACAGCCCACAATTAAAAGAATTAGTTAGGAAAACAGCAGAGAACTTTGGAATTTCAGAAGTAAGCGGAGATAAAGCATATAACAGCCGAGAGAACTTTAAGGTTATTGAAGAAGTCGGTGGAGTTCCCTATATTCCTTTCAAAAAGAATGTTACAGGGAAAAGAGGCGGTTGTTCAATTTGGGGTAAAATGTATCACTACTTTATGTATAAGCACGATGAATTTTTAGAACATTATCATAAAAGGTCTAACTCTGAAACAATCTTTCATATGATTAAATCTAAATTTTCAGGAACAATAAGAAGTAAAAAACAAACAGCACAATTTAACGAACTTTTGATTAAGGTTTTATGTCATAATGTTTGTGTTGTAATTCAAGAAATAAACGAGTTGGGGGTAAAAGCAGAATTTAATCTTGAACAGACAAGAGAAATTTCTGTTTAAAAAGTATGGGTTAATTAGGACTTATTAAACAAAGCCCCCATTAATATTCAATTTGGGTAGTATGCCCTACCATCTGATTCGTCTTCATTTACGGGCACATCTAACTTATTTTTCTCTTTAGTGTGCCCCCCTATACGGGCACTAATAAGAAAGATTTAAATACTATGTGCCCGTAAAGATAGTATGGTCTACACAGAAATTAAAGAAAAAAATGGGAAAAAATATTACTATAGGGTACAGAATGTGAGGAAAGGAGACAAATTCAAGAAGAAAAGAATATATCTTGGAGTAGATTTGGAAGAAGAAATATTAAAAAATAAGGAGGAGAGTGCAGATAAGGAATTGGCTATTCTTTCAAGTCTTTTGACAAAACAAGAAATACAAGAACTAAATAAAATAAAAGAAGATTTTAAGAAAGAGCCTAAAGAAAACTATGATAATAGATATGAATCCTTTGTTTCTCTTTTTACATATGATTCTACTGCAATAGAGGGTAATACACTCAGTTTAGAAGAAACTTCATTTTTGCTTTTCGAGAATAGAGTTCCTAAATCCAAATCTCTAAGAGAGATTAATGAAAGCCTAAATCATAAAAAAGCTTTTGATAAAATGCTTGAATATAAAGGAGATATAACTAAAGAATTTATCTGTAAATTACATAAACTTGTTGTTGCAAATACTTTTAGAGAAGAGTTAAATAATCAAATAGGTTGTTATAGAGAAGTTCAAGTTTATATTAGGGGAAGAAGGTGGATGCCCCCAAAATCAAAAGAAGTTCCTAATGAAATGAAAACTCTTTTAACATGGTATTCAAAAAATAAAAATAAGCTTCATCCTTTAATTGTGGCTTCTTATTTTCATATTGCTTTTGAAACTATCCATCCTTTTGTTGATGGGAATGGAAGAACTGGAAGATTACTAATGAACTTTATTTTGCATAAATATGGCTATCCTATGATAAATATCCCACATAAAATTAAATTTGACTATTACGAAGCTTTACACAAGGCTCAAATTGAAGGAAATTTAAGACATTTTATAGAATTAATGATAAAGATATTAAAAGACAGCAAGATTAAATTTTAGAATATTAATTTTATTCCAGAGTAAAAAACCCTTTAAAATACCAAAAAGGTAGTATGCCCCGACTGAGATTTGAACTCAGGTTACGGCCTATCTCTTAATGGATAACTTTCTCTTAGAGAGAAGGCTTTATCCTCTCACCGAGGTAAAAACCAGTTATCCTGCATTATTGTGATATCTAATGCTTAATTAAATATCGAGAGGGCCGTGTCCTTGGCCTCTAGACTACCGGGGCATGTTAATGGATTGGAAGATTAGATTTAAAAATGTTGTTTTTTGTCTTATAAAATGATTAGGGGAAGAGAAATAAGAAAATTAGATAGCAAGGGAAGAATAGTTGTTCCTAATAACTTATGTTCTGAAAAAAATTATTTTTTATCTGATGTAAAAGAAGAAGTTTTATTATTTCCTGAAAGTGTTCATAAATCAAGAGATAGAGAGTATTTAGAAAAACCTGTTTTGGATTTAGAGAGAATAGCTCATTTTTCTGCAATAGAAGTTGAATTAGATAAAAATAACCGGATTCTTATCCCTTCTTATTTTAGAAAAAAACATGATTTTTCTCCTGGAAATTATGAGTTAGTTGGTAATGGAGAGTGTATTATAATAAGAAAAAGTAGATATCCCTGTCAGGATATTACACCCTTGTGACCATTTTTAGGGTTTTCTTTTTCAGGGCTTTGTCCGGAATAGATTTTTCAAAACCGAAAATTAGTTATTCTAAAGAAA
>CAZBDY010000011.1:0-19614 GCA_964490795.1 Candidatus Woesearchaeota archaeon
CTTTTTCTAATTTAACTTCCAAATTAACATCATAAACAACCCCTATATAATCTTTAGTTCCACTTACTCTTCCTGCCGGAATAATATGCCACACCCATACAAAATTTTTTTCTTGAATTTTTGAACTCATCAAGATATTAAAATCATTAAATATGATTATTATTTCATCATCTTTTTCTTGTAAATCATAATTTCCACTTAATACCCTCCTTTTAACCTCTTGTATATAAATATCCTCTACTTCTACCTTTTCAAACTCGTTTTTAAATTGTTTTCTAAAATCTTCTAAATCTTCATTTTTCTCTAAAATCTTTTCTCCTACATCTTTAATAAAAAACTTTAATTGTTCTTCTTTAATATAAACATTTTCAATAAATCTTGCATCTAATATTGTCTCTTCAACATTATCATTAAATATTACTACTATCAAACTTGTTGCTCCCAAAATCAAAGCCATCATAACAAGTAAAAAAACAGAAATACTGGTAGCTCCTTTTTTATTCATCATTTTATGGACAATCTCCTATAAACAGCTGAAAGGTTAGTTTATTATTGTCTTGATAAACGGGAAGAGAACTTCCTCTCTCTTCTAAAACATTTTTTTGCAATCCTCTATTATTATACTTACCACTACACCCTTGAAGATTTGTTATTTGTAAGGGGGTATTTAGAGTTGTAATCTCTTGAACTCTAAATAAATATGCCTCAGGATTAAAATCTTGTATAAAATTTTTCATCTCCTGTTCTAATTCCTTATCTTTTATTTTCCCTTCCTCAACTCTAAAAGCCAACTCTTTGACTGTAATTGATTCATCTTTAATTTCTATCTCACTACTTAAAAAAGCAAATAAATTTTCTAATTCAACTATTCTTCCTACACTCTCTTCAATATCAATACTTCCTCTTCCCTCTCCTATAACAGGAATCTCTTTTTTTCCAGCTAAAATTAAAGAAGCTGAAACAAATAAAAACATAATAAAAAAGATTATAATAAATCCTACAAACCAACTTAAACCTTCTGAGACTTGCCCTTTTTTATTGAATTTCATTTGCTACCTCTCTTCTTATTTCTTGTTTTGAACCAGCTAAAATTTCAAAAATTAATTTTTCTTTTTCTTTATTTAAAACATAAATCTTTTTTTCAACACATCCAGGATAACCTTCTGCCTCTGACTCATCTTCTAACTTGCATTGAACTTCAAAAGATTTTACCCCAAAAAAATCTTCTTTCACAACCTCTCCATTATTTTTTATCTCATATCCTAAATAATATTTTCCACTTTTATTTATCACTTCTTCACTTATTTTACATTTTTGAAAAATATCAAAATCATCTTGTAAAAATTCTTGTTTTAATTCTCCATTTTCAACAACACAACTTACTAATCTTGTTATTAAAATATCTGATTCCAGTTTTTTAGTATCAATATCAGCAGAATTATTTGCACTTATTCCTATCACTATTCCCACACTAATAATCACTAATACAAAAATCCACCAAACTGATAAATACTCTGCTCCTTTTTTATTTTTCATCATTTTCTACTATTATTTTCAAAAATCTTCCTCTATACTCTAAATCTACATTATTCTCAGAAAAATATCTAAAGCTTCTCTTTCCTCCTTCTCCAAAACTAGTTAAAACTTTATTTTCCTGTTTATCTATCTTAATTAAATTATCAACTTTTTCTTTTTCATATTTTTCTAATATCTCTCCCATATCTATTAATATAGTTGTTCCTGGCTTTGCCTCATCAATCATAAAAGCTACTTGTTTAGCATAAACTTGTTCATAAACTGGCCTTCCATTTCCATGTAAAAAAATAAATGTTAATAAAATAATAAAAAAAGCTAAATTTAACATTATAAAAATAATGTTCTCATAAATCATCCCTCTTTTTGCCTTTAACATAAAACAAAAAAGAAAATAAGTTTAATAAATCTAACTAATCTCCTCAAAACTATCACAATTTAAACTCTCTAAACTAGCTTTATTATAATCAATAATAAACCATCCTCCCAGATAGTTTTCTTTTGTTATCCTCTCCATCTCTCCTTCTAAATTCATTTCTTCTTCTATCATCTCTCCTATTTCATTTCCAGCATAACCCCCTACAATACTTCCACCAATAAAACCCACTATAGCTCCAGAGATGGTTCCTGCAACCGGAACAATAGAGCCTATTGCCCCCCCAATTTTTGCTCCCACAATTCCAGCACCCACCCCTCCAGCCCCTCCACCAAAAATACTTGTTAACCAAGATGGGGCAGTGCTTTTATCAATTTCAAGATAAACAATAGCTTTTTCATCTAAAGAATACACATCTTTTGAAGGATTATAATTTTCAACAGAAGAACCCTTATTCAAATATTCCCAATATGTTTCTTCTTTATTTGGCACTTTTCTAGTTATCAAATACTCTCCTAATCCTTCAATATTTTTCATCTCTTCTTTTAGCTCTTTATCAAAAGCAATTCTTGAATATATCACGCATCTTCTTTCATGTCCAAATAACTTGAATTCTCTGGCAAAAATCTGAACTTTTCCTTCTCCCATAGTATTCCAGCTTTCAGCTAACTCTCTTGCTACGGTCATCTTTATCTCTTGTTCTCTCTTTTCTTCGTCACTATTTACTCTATATGTTCCATAATCTTCTCCTTTAAATTCTTCACAATCACCTTTTCCTGATAAAAATCCTTTATCAGTTATACAAATTTTTTTTGTCTGGCATTTTAGAGGAATATATCCCTTTAAACTAATCTTGTCTCCTGGCAATGTTGCTTTTAAAACAACTGATTGATGACATGTCTCTCTATCAATATCACTATTAATTATAAATTTAGTTACAAAAAAAAGCATAATACCAAAAGCTACCAATAACAAAATAACTGAAACTATGAAAGTTGAACTTACTGCTCCTTTTTTTCTCATTTTATACCTTACTCATCTTGCTTTTTAATTTTAACTTAAAATTTTATTAGCAATAATATATATCCCTACTCCTAAAATTATAAAAATAACAATCCACCAAATTATTTTAAATAATTGTTCTAACTCTATTATTCCTATTTTATTTTTCATTCTTGCCACTCTCTTCTCATCCATAATCTCAATTTTACTAATATTTTTGAAATATCTTTATTTTCAGGATTATTTAATCTATATTCAATCTCTCTTGGCTTCTTAATCTGTTGACTTCCTGGATGATGGCATTCTAATAATAAGAGAGAGGGATTATACATATCATATTCCCATCCTTTCAAAAAATCTAATGCAATTGCAGCTTTTTCATCTTCAAACTCTTTTTCAAACTCTTTACAAATATTCTCTTTTGCTTCTTGTCTTCCCTCATTAATAAACATTAAAGCTAACTCAGAAATTGTTTTCTTATTATTCTCAAATTCCACTTCTCTATCTAAAAAGTTTTGTAAAAAATTCCTGAATTCAAAATCTTTTTTATGATAAATCTTTATTAAATCTCCTTGTTTTTTCAAAACAATTTCTAAAGGTGCTTTTATCCAAAATTCAGAATAAACTCCTGTATTTTCAAACTCAATTTTCTCATCTATCTGATAACAAACACCATTCTCAGGAGAAAATATTCCATCATTCACACACAAACAATTTTCCTCACATAAATCAATATTTATTCCTTCCTTATAATATTTTACTATCCATCCATCTGGATTAGTAATCACAACCTTTGCTTCTTCTCCTTGTTCTAAATTTTCAATTTTCCCTGTAATTTTATCTAAACTGGCTCTTGCTTGTTCTAATTCAGATTTAGCAAGAAAAATATCATATAAACTATAAGCAAGATACAATAAACCTATAATAACTATTAAAGCTAACATAATTTTTGCAACATGTTTTAACATTATTCCTCTTTTATTCATTTTCAACAAAAATGCACTCTTGTTCATTATTTTGTAAATCTAATATTTTTTCTACCTCTCCATTTATAACAATAATATCCCATCCAAGAATAGAATCAAGATAAGTAACTTGTTCTCCACTTGTATATCTTCTTTCTTCTCTCTCTTCCCAATAAGAAGGTTTATTTTCCTGAGTTAATTTATCTCCTTTACATATTCTTTCTACTTCTTGATCTTGCCCCCCTACCTCTTTATCTTCCTGCACTCCTTCATAACCTGGAATCTCTCTAAAAAAACTTAAAATATCTGGTTTAAAAATAAAAATCATTACAGAAGCAATAACTATTATAGTTATTATAGCAATTATTAATTTTCTTGTAGCTAACTCTGCCATTTTATCTAAACCTAAATAAATTTTTTATATGTCCTAAAATTCCTTCAGCTTTTCCAGATAAAATAAAATATCCTATTAAAATTAAGATTAAAACAGCTATAGCAATAATCCACCAAGCCAGCTGTTCAAGTTCAATATCTCCTCTTTTATCTTTTTTAATCATAACTTATAAAAATAAACTTAATTAATAAATTTAACTAAACCTATACATTGGTGCATAAGCGGTTGGTGAGATTAAGTGAATTAAATTCTTGAGATTTATTTCTCATTTCTCCCTAAAAAATATTCGATCTCTATATCTTTCGTTAAAGGAATTAATTGTTCTTTAAAAAAGTTTGCTATAAATCGCGGGTTTATACCATAACGTTCTCCTTTTTTGAAAACTCTGTTATATATATTCTCTTCAACTGTTAGATTAGTTAAGTTATTTAAAATACCCTTTACATCCCTTCTATCTATAAGGCCAGAATAGAGGGAAGGATTCTCTTGATATTTTGCCTCTGCTACTTGCTCCCCCATATGAACTCTTCTAGATATTCTTTGAAGAGCTTCTATATCTGCAATTGCTGCACGGCCATAGGCACCATCATCGCCCCCCTTACAGATTTTAGGTAAATTGTCAAAGTAAAGATCCCTAACTTTCTTAGTGTAATCTAATTCCTTAGTAACTCCTGTAATAATACTTTCTCTTTCTATTAATGATTCCTTAGGAGTATTAGCAAAAAAGGGTCTTTCTTCATGATCCAAATATCTCCCTGCAGAAGCATGTAATCTCTCTGTACCTTCAAACAAAAAGTCAAAAAAAGTACTATTCGAATGGGGAACTCCTGGACCTTTAATTGTATATATTATTTCATTAAGTGCATATTGGCTACGATCAAATAAAGAAACAATTATCGCATCCTCTAGTTGTACAAGCTTGCTCCGAATTTCATCCAATTTAATTTTTTTATTTTCCATAATCTAAAAAAGACCTTATAGGTTTATTTAATAAATATTTACCCACTTGTTCTTTTGCTTTTACTCTTTTTTCTTGGTGTTCCTCCAAAAATGAAATTACTTCTTCAGTCGCAGCCTTCTTGTCCTCACCACACAAGATAGAACCTGATCTACACCTATCAGACAAAGAACAATCATCAAGAAAATGCGATTCTCTTAATGTGGCAATAGGGCAAATTTCCGGAAATCCGCCATTTTCCCTTTGAAAATCAGCAAGAGGGCTCCCCCCAGTGTAAGAGGACTTTAATATTTTTCTTGCTCTTTCTGGAGAATCTGTTAAATAGATTGCAGAATCAAGTCTACTCGCCGCCATTTTTCCCTTACCATCAAATCCCCAAAGAAACTTAGTAACGATCTCTGCAGGAGGAACAAAGCCCTTCTTTTCTGCAATATCTCTCGCAAGTAAAATATATGGGTGTTGGTCGATTCCTACAGGTATTAAAGTTGGCTTTGGACCTCCGAACTCTGGATACTGTGGGAGTAAAATCTGCGCTAATTGAACTGCAGACCTATAAAACATTGTTCCAGGGTTTTCTCCTTTTTCACTTTTATCAAATCCAAAAACACCAAATGCTCTATTGAGAGTCAACTTCTTTGATAACTCCATCGCAACATTATAAATATCAGGGTAATCAGAATCAACATAGATATGGGTTCTCTCAGGATCAAAACCAAAAGCAATAATACTTGGAATAACTTCTTCATAAGATATTCTCCTCGATTCAGCCAAGCTTTGTGTTTTATCGACGACATAACTTTCATCATTTGTAATGGGGATATAACCCTCAGCACCATTTTGTTGCATCCACAATAGTTCATCAAAAATTGCTTTATGTCCAAAATGTAATGGCCCTGAAGGATTTAATCCAGAAACAACAGCCCAAGGCTTTTTGTTGGCAATTGCTTCTGCAACATTTCCGAGATCTTTATAGCCATAAGTCATTCCTTGCTTCATTAATCTACTTGGATTAGGGCAATAGTCTAGAAATCTTTTAATGGAGCTTAATCCAAATTCATCCATCTTAGTGTCATAATAATCTTTTTCTTTTGCTGATTGAGCAGCTTTTAATTGATAATCTTCCTGAACTATTTTTTCTAATTTTTCATCCATTATTTCAAAAAAGTATTATATAAACTTTCCTCCACTTTTAATTTCAATTCTTCTGGAGAAATTTTTCCAGAATAAAAATCATCATAAAGATTAATTGGGAAATCTTCGCCAGCTTTTAACTTTCTTGCCATTTCACAAATCATTCCAACATCAAGAACTGGATTAGGTAATTCAGGATTAGTAGAGATAAAAGAAGAATTTATCAAATCTCTTGCTTGATCCCTTGTTGTTTTTCCAACAATAATTCTATGATCTTGTAATCTTTTACTCCCCGCTTTATAGGCAGTTATCCCATGATCCTCTATACCCTCATTCGCAAAGAAATAAGACCAATTTCTTCCTAAAGGAAATGTAGGAGTTAAAAATAAAGATATTAATCCTAGTTTACCCTCACAATTAGCAACTTCTCTTGCAATACCATCATAAAGATCTTCTCTTGGAGGGCCAACCTTCACATCCAAATCTAAAATTGTTGCAATTTCATCAAATGAATAAGCAAATCCTTTTTTTCTCTCAATCTCAATCTTTGACTCAGGAACACTTTTTTCAACCATTTCCATTAGTCTAGGATCTGCCTGGCAAATTTCTCTTACCTCTGCAACTTTCTTTTGAAAATCCTCTCTAAATAAATAATCACTCATTTTAATTACTTCTAAACCAAGATTATATTCCTCGCTAATATCTCTTACAAACTGAGCCCTTTTTTCTCCAAATTTCATATAATTTTCTTTTAGTTTTTCACTTACATTTCTACACGCAGCAACATCTGCTATCAATATCTGAGGACTTGCATTATACCCTTCTTTCTCAACCCTTTTTGCTAAAGCAGCGACATAAAGATAATACTTTACACTGTCTAAAGGGTTTCCCTTTTCATCATAGGTCTCACCATAAAATATTTTTAAAGGGTCCTTGGCAGATTGGGCTCTAGCTAGTATTTCTTCTTTTTTCGGGGCTTGGGTCACAATACCTTTTTGATTTAGTAAGCTTTCCATAAAAAGACTTAAAAAGAGTTGTATTTAAGTATTACTGTCGTCCTCTAAGGGTGCGTCGTATATTGTTATTACACTTGGCTCCAGCCCGAGAGAAGAGGGTTAAATTCCCTCCGCGCCCGTTTATTTAAAAGAAAACAACTATCTGAAATCGGCTCTGCCAGATTTCTCCGCTAAAAAAATTTATTAATGCCAAAAGGAGTTTATAAGTAGGGTTCAGCTATTATCTCTTCTTTGGTTTATTCCAATATGGACTCTTGCATTTGGGACAGATGAGAGGTTTTTCTTTTTTATTTCTTGGAGTCCATTCATGTCCACATCTTTCGCATTTGTAACCTTTAAGCTTAATTGTTATTTCTGCCATAGATAATATTAGAATTACTCTTATATAAACCTTACCTTTTTAGGTATTACCTCTATAGTAATAACTTTATAACCGAAACATTTAAATAGTTTACTTACCTTAATAAGTTATACCTAATTAGGTAATTATAAAGAGGGCATAAAGCCCCCTTGTTTCACCCTATCGCTAAATAAAATGAAACAAATAAATGAAAGAACACGCATTAATAAAACTTGTTGTCCTAATTGCAAATCTAAAAAGATAATCAAATGGACAAAAAGAAAGACAGAGAATAGAGGATTAATTCAGAGATATAAATGTAATGATTGTGATAAAACTTTTACAATTAATGATGGTTTCTTTAGAATGAGAAATCATCCAAAGAAAATAACCTGTGCTTTGGATTTGTTTTATCGAGGGGTCTCAACAAGAAAAGTTCAAGAACATTTCAAAGCATTTTATCCTCACAATTCAGATCACACTTCTGTTTTAAGATGGATTACAAAATACTCAATAATGATTTCAAAATTCACAGACAATTTATATCTTAATATTGGAAAAGAAATTCAGATTGATGAGATGGAATACCACAGAAGGAAATTTTATAATAAGAAAGGTGTCGATAAGAATTGGTTTATTGATTGTATGGATAGTAGAACAAGATTTATGGTTTCTTCTGAATATGTTAAGGCAAGAGAACAAAAACAGTTGAAATTTGTTTTGTCAAAAGCAAAACAAAAAACAGAAGAACAAGTTAAGGTAGTTACTTCTGATGGGCTTCTTGCTTATCCAAATGCTATCAAAAAAGTTTATGGATTTTCAAACAAAACTCATAAAATCAATGTTTTTCACAACCAAGTTAATGCTTCAAAAGGAGAAGGTTTTAACATTATGATCGAAAGATTACATAATTCAATTAGAGAAAGAACAAAAACTTTTAGAGGTTTTCACGGCTCGGTTGAGAGTGCAAATGCAATAATGAAGGGTTATGAGATATTTTATAATTTCATAAGAAAACATCAGTCAATCAAAAGATGTCCTTATGAACTGGCTATTCCAGAATTAAAGCTTAATTCTGAAAATAAATGGAGGGAGTTGATTAAAATGGCAAACGAATAATAAAAATAAAAATTAACAAGTGGAACTTTGGGTTAAAACTTCAAAGAGGGAATTATATTAAAATTACCAACCGCTTATGCACCAATGTACTAAACCTATTAAAACTTAAATCATCCCTCCTAAAGCAACGCTAGCTAATAATGATAATGCTAAAATAGAAATTAAAGCAACAATAAAATATAATAAAATCCCTCTTTTCAAATTTTTTCCTATCTCATTTTTTTCTCTTAATTTATCTTCACCAGCATCTACTGTTACTAATGTCGTAGTTAAAATAAATACTATCTCTATAACATATAATCCTATAGCAATTTGTAAAAAATATGGAGGAATCATAGCAGTTAAATCAAAAATTTCTAAAATCCCAGAAATATTTCCTCCAGCTAACTCAAAATTTCCTGTCTGCTGAAACAAAACCTGTAACTTGCTTAAAATAACCGTAATCATTGTTGCTAAACCCACAACAATGCCAGATAATAATGGGGCAAGAAAAGTCATATTGCTTTTCATATCACTAACAACTTCAGCTAACAAATCTCTCATTCTCTCATTAATTTTATGAATATTCTTAATATATTGACTTATTGACATTAAAGCACGAGCAGCAACATCTAATCCTTTTTTTACTGATTCAATTAAAATTTTCATTGAAGTTGAAATTAATCCAGAGGGATAATAAATAATAGCCCCTCTTCTTTTATTAAAAATAGCCTCTCTTAATCCCATTCCTAACTGTTGAATGTTAGTATTAACTGTCTTAAAAAATCCCTCAGTAACCTGCCCCTGAGTAGAAGAAGCCACATGTGAAAAAGCAATTTCAGCAGGAGTTCCATTTCCTAACCTGTTTCCTAATTGAAATAAACTATTAGTAAACTCTTGTTCAAGTTGTTTTGTTTTTCTCCTATCTTTAATTAAACTCTTTGTCCTTTCATTATAAACAAAAGAAAAAAATAAAGCTATTCCTAATGGAAAAAATAAGCTTAACATAACAGCCATTACACCAAAAGGTCCAAATACCTCTCCTTCAGTTGAAATAAAATTAAAAAAGTTTCCTGATAAAAATCCAATTCCAAAATCAGCAAAAGCATAATCTTTTTCCATTCCAAATAATTCTGGAAGAGGAGTATATTGAAAAATAAAAGGTAGTAAAGATAAAATTAACAAAGGAATTAAAATTAAGCTTGCTATCATATATGGTTTTTTACTCTTGAATTTCTTATAATTAGGATTCCCTTCTAATAATTCTGACTCTCCATACCCTCCTGGTCTTTTTAATAATATCTGGCTTGTGAGATAAAAAACAAAAAAAGGGATAATTAAATTAAACAAAATAAAAACATGATACCACTTTAATACCCCTCCAATTAAAGTTGAAGCAAGAGGTAATAATGCTATTCCCAATGTAGGAAGAACAATTCCTAACATATATAAGTTAGTTAAAGGACTTCTTATCTCTCTAGAATAACTCAACATTTTTTCATAAACCGCATCTAATATCACTTGTAATGCTCTTTCTAAAACTCTTACTCTTCTTTCCTCATTTGGTTCAAACAAGCTACTTTCTATCAAATGAAAACTCTCTATAAACTCAGAATTAGTTTCTCCCCATTTTTGAAGGTAATTTTCTAATGAATCTTGTATATTACTAAACTTGCCTGTCTCTATATCCCAAAAAACTTTTTTTAAATCTAAACTTAATGGTTCAGATAAATGTTCTGAAGCAAATTGTATTGCCCTCTCTAAATTGGAAGTATGCTTCATATAAGCAACAATATATAAAATACATGGCACCATCTGACTTGAAGCTTTTAATCTCCACTTATTTGCCAATCTAAAAGGCATTGAATAAAAATAATAAAATAAAAATAATGAAAAAATCAAAACTAAAAAAAAGAAAATAAAAGGAAAATTTCCTGAAACAATAAACAACCCTACTGAAATCAAAACACCGATGAAAAAACTTAACATCAAAATAACTATTGACAAGGTTACTATCTGGCTTGGATTTACATCAAGGTGAGCTACATCTAATTTTCTTTTAACTTTTTTTCTGTCTTTTTCTGCTATTTTAAGAGAAATAATATTTCCTAAACTTTTACATAACTTTTCATATCTTGATAAAGAAGGCCTCATATCTTTCTTAAACTGTAAATACTCTTTACTATAATCTGCTCCTGAATCAATACTTGTTCCTACCTCTTTATCTAACTTTCTCCCATATTTTCTAAAAATTTCTTCAACCTCTTTTTTCTTTTTCATTTTCACTATTAATTGAATCAACTAATTAAACTAAACCTTTTTACCTCTCTCCTTAATTTTTCTTGCCTCTTGTTTTAACCATTTTTGCCATTCTGGAAAAACTCTTTCTGAAACAGGCAATCCTACCTCTTCCCTAACTTTATCTGATATTCTATAAAAATTAGCATTACTTAACATATTAAATTTAGATTCTAATAACTCTTGAATTTTCATTTTTCTTGATATATTAACTATCTCTTTTTTTACTTTTCCTCTTAATAAAATATTATCATAAACAGCATCCCAGTTTCCTGCCCATCCTTTTACACCAGAAGCTATCTGTTTTATTATTTCAGAATTTCCATTCATCAAATCCTCACTTGCCTCTAACTCATCTTTATCAACATTATATTTTAACAAATCAATAAATCCATTTTCTTGTAATGGGTCTTTTTCCCAGTGCTTTCTTACTTCTGATAACTGGACAACCCTTTTCCAGGATTGCAAACCAGAAGCTGACTTAACAGGATTACAAACCAAGATACTATCAGTTGCTTTAAAAGAAGTTGCAGGAACTTTTAAATCATTAACAACTCTGTCAAAAACAGAATAAGGATCAGCTCCGTGAATAGTTCCAGCAACAACATTAGCTAAAGCTCCAACTCTCATAGCCTCATATAATGCCTGAGCCTCCTTGCTTCTCACCTCTCCTACTATTAAACAAGAATCTCCAAATCTCAAACTTGTCCTTATCCCTTCATCAGCAGACAACTCATTAGTTTTTTCTAATAAAGCACTTCTTACTTTCATTCTCAAAATATCATATCCTAATTTTCTCAAAGAATCAACCGGTAACTCTAAAGTATCTTCTAAAGCAATAATTCTATATTTTGACATAATTTCCAACATTAATGCTCCTAACAAAGAGGTATTATGGGCTATCAACCCATTTGCAACAAAATTATGAGTATTCTCAACAGACAAATCATAAACCCATTTATCAATCCTTCCTATCTCCTCTACTGATTTAATCTCCTCCCAAAATATATCTGAATTCGCAAGGGTGTTTGCTTCTAATAAAAACTGATAATTTTCCTCAGAAACTGTGTCTTCATACTTCTCAATAACCTTTTCTACAATAATCTTCAAAGTATTTAAATTTGGAATATAAACTCCATTAAAAAAATTATTAATTGTTCCAAGTGAAATGCCGGATTTTGAAAATTCAATATTCTTTATATTAAGAAAACTTTTTAAATTAGACAAAACCATCCCTACAAAAACCATCTCTTTAAATTTATTAGGCAAATCAGATAATAATCTTTCAGATTCATTTAATTTGTATAGTACTTTTTTCTTGATTTTTTTCATTATTGTTTCTACTAAAATTTTTTTATTCTCTGGGATTCTATGATCACAATAATATTTTAAACTTGCTTGAGGAATATTTACTTCTTGAGATATTTTAGAATAAGAAGCAACTCCTTTTTCTACAAAAACAGGGAGATTTTCAATTTTCGGTTCAACTTCGCTTAAACAAGAAATTTGCTCATATTTATGTTTAAAAATATTCAGGTCTAGTAATTTATTTAATAAAGAAAGACTTCCTAAACTTTTTTTTCCAATAATTTTCCTCATCCCTGTTTCTGAAATTCCTGTTTCTACAGCAAGAGATGCATAAGAAAGATTTAAAAGAGTTTTTAATCTCTCTATTTTTCTAAAATAATCTTCATAATTAAATCTAACAAATTTTTTTAATTGAGAGATCTGACTTCCAAATGAAGATAATTTTTTATATCTATTATTATAAAAACTAATAATCTTCTTAAACCAATTTCTAGAAGCTCTATATTGGTTATTTTCATATGCCCAATAATCTTTCCCACATGTTCTAAACTGCTTTGAAGAAACTCTGAATTTTTTTCTCAATTCCCTAACAATCTTATTGCCTTCAGGTATTGTATCAATATTTGTATTTTGCAAATAATTCCTCAAAGTCAGTTTTTCAAGATTTGTTCTTTTTAAAGGATGAAAAAATCCAATCTTTTTAGCAAACTTATCAACAAAATCCCCCCTAATTAAAATTCTAAAATAAGGATTTTCAAAACCTTTAATTTTCTTCTTTTTAACAAAAGAAACAATCCCAAATCTTAATAAAACAAATCTCAACTGCTCTGACATCTCCTTGCTTGCTGTCACTAATTCAATATCTCTTTTCTCTTTATTAGTGTACCCATCTGTATCAAAATATCCTCTTAGAAATGCCTTTAAAACACTGTTTTTTGATTTTAATATTACTTCAGGAATAACAACTTTGTTTGATTTTTTTCCAAAAGAAATCTCAAAAACTTCATTTAGTATCCTATTTAATGTTCTAGAATTTGCCTGAACAACCATAGTATTCCTACTTTTAAATTCTTTATAAGGAATATTAAAATATTTAAGAGAATCAATAAATTTTTTTCTAATTTCTTCACAATTATTATATAACCCTAATTTTTGTAAATCTAAATGTCCATCTCCTATAATTAATCCAATAAATTCAGCAAGTTTTTCTGTTACTTTTTTAGGAAACCTTACAATAGAAGAATTTGTTTTCCCTTTAAGAATAAAATCTTTTCTAGTTTCCTTATAAAAATAAGGCTTATTTTTCAAATCTATAAAAATATCTTTTCCTTTAATATTTAATTCTCTGGGGCTTGCAATTAAATCTTTTTCTTTAATCTCATCAGCTCTTTTATTTTTTAATCCATTTTGATATACAAAATAAGGATGCTCCTTTGTGGTTATTATCTCTTTCCCGCTTCTTGTTTTTATTTTAATTATTTTTTCAGGAGACTCTCTTTTCCAAACATCTGTCACCTCACTTTTTAATAATTTTAAATTGTCCATACAAGGGACTTTCATCTTAATTTTAGGATGATAAATCATACCATCATCAATTTTCCTTTTCTTTTCTCCTCCAAGATTTTTTATTTTTTCTATAGTGCCATCAGAAAGCTGGATATTTGTATTACTCCCTACACATTTTCCACTACTTCTTGTTCCAGCAACTAACATTGTTCTACTTCCATCAATTAAAAAACTTAACAATCCTGCTGCAAATGAATTCAACATTTTATTATCAACAAATAATGGCAAAGTCCATGGCTCTTCTCTATGTCTTCTTAAAGCATATGCTAATCCTTTTGGAGATAATGGCTTTTGAATTATTGCCACTCTGCTTCTTATTTTTCCTAAGGACAAATCAGTGTCTAAAACAGGGTTAGCTTCATCTAATGGTCTTCCTGATAACATCCTAAATTTAGCTGCCCAACTTTCTGCATCCTCATAACTAGGAATAATATTAGTTAAACACTCATCAAATTCTGAATGTCTTACAAAAATAGGATTTCTGGAAATAGGAGCATTTAAAACAATATCTTGTAATTTCTTATCTTGTAATAATATCTCTATTAACCCAAACCCAATTGTATGTCTCACTAAAATCCCTGCTAACTTATTTAAATCATTATAACTCAAATTTACCCCCTTACTTTCAGCAAGTTCTTGTAACAAGTCTTGGGAAATATTGAAAAAAGTCTGTCTTGTTCTCTCAACATCAGTAAACTCTTCTGCCTTAGGACGATGTTCAATTAAAACATTTCTGGCAAGATTTATCAACATATGAAAATCTTCTTCTAAAGTATATTCAGGAGGAGACAAATGATAGATATATTTAGGTTCATCTTTTTTCTTTAGTATAGTTACTAAAGTTTTATTTTCTTTTTCTCCAATTTCATACTCATCAACTATCTCGGCTTTTTCTGGCAACTCAGCTAATAGTCTTGTAAAAGTAAAATTAGGAATAACATCTGACCTGAAAAAGTTTTGATAAATCTTTCTGTCTCCCAAGACATAATCTGAAAAATATTCTCTCCCTTGTTTAATTAAAGACAAATTTTCCATTAAACTTGAAATTTTTTCTAACAATCTAATGTAATTCATCTGGTCTGCCTTATTTTCTGCTGGTAGTTTTTCTAATAGCTGTCTCTCTTCTCTTAAAAATCTCCTTACTTCAAAATAACTTGCAATAGGGTCTTGTTTTAGTAAAGTCAAAAAATAAGTCATATTATCGTGTCTTTTTCCTAAATCCTGATTATAAAAAGAAAGCTTTTCTGGAGATAAAATCTTTTCCTGCCTTACAAAATAAGTGTATAGTTGGGCAATTTCAATAAGTAAAGATACCTCTCTAAAATCATAATTATAATTTCTCTGTTGAACAAAAACAATCCTAGAAACATTCTGGCTCTCAATTAAAGAGTCAATTGTTCTTGCCATTACCTCTGCTGATTCAGCTAAATTCGGAACTAATGGTGCTCCTAAATAATTAATGTAAATAACATTTTCTCCTCCTTCTCTTCTTACTTCATAAGAATATAATGAAGTACCTCTTTTAAACATCATATTATAAATTTCAAGAAATCTATACTTAAAATACTTTCTCTTAAAATATAGCAAGAATTTTAAACCCTTTTTTCTTATAATTATAAAAGAGGAAGATAAAATGGAAGAACAAAATTATTCCCAAAACTGGATTGCTGATTTTAATACTCGTGTAGGAGATATGGAAGAAAAACAAAGATTATTAAAAGAAAGAACATTGCTAATAGGACAAAATTTAGTTAGTTCAAGAGAAAGTATAGAATCAGAAATGGATGATGTAAAACTGATTTTGTCTGAACTAAAACAAGATATGGATAAAATAAAAAAATCAGTTTTAAGAT
The DNA here is from genome assembly GCA_964490795.1 of Candidatus Woesearchaeota archaeon. Classification (GTDB taxonomy): domain Archaea; phylum Nanobdellota; class Nanobdellia; order Pacearchaeales; family GW2011-AR1; genus PWGL01. The sequence goes on from CAZBDY010000011.1 coordinate 15,839, forward strand.
TAACAGAAGAAGTAGAAAAAAGAGCCAGAACAAAAGAAGTAGAATTATTATCTAAACAAATGAAAATGTTTGAACCTTTTAAAAAATGAGCTTATTAAACCAAGTTAAAAAAATGCAGGAACAAGGAATTCAAGACTCTCAAATTTCACAACAACTAGCAGAACAAGGTTATTCTCCAAAAGAAATTAATGACTCTCTTGAACAATCTAAAATAAAAGCAGCTGTTTCCCAAAATCCTAATCAAAATTATCAGCAACAAGAACAATATCAAGCTCCTCAACCCTCAAATCAAAATTATCAGGAACAAGAACAATATCAAGCTCCTCAACCCTCAAATCAAAATTATCAGCAACAAGAACAATATCAAGCTCCTCAATCCCCTCAATCATATAATTATGAACAATATCAACCTTACTCTTCTTCTGCTGGAAATATGGCAGAAATAGCTGAACAAATAGCAGTTGAAAAAGTTAATAAAGTAAAATCAGATTTAAATGAATTAAAAAGATTTAAAAATTTAAGTGATGGAAAAATCAAATTACTTGATAAAAGATTAAAAAAAATTGAAGATACAATTGATAATTTAGAAAAATCAATCATAGCAAAAGTAGGAGATTATGGAGAAAATATTCAGGGAATAAAACAAGAAATGGAAATGATGCAAGAAACATTTACTAAAACTATTCCTAACTTATCTAAAAAACATAAAAAAACTCATAAAAAATCTTCTCATTCTAAAAAAAAGAAATAACTAACTCTTAGTTAAAACCCAGGCAGCCAAACCTGCCACAATTAACAACATTATTCCTCCAGCAATTCTTGCCTCATTTGTAATAAACCCCGCAGTTGAATACCAAACATCTCCAAAACTAGCTGGAACAATTTTAATAGCTGCAACTAAAAAAACAATAATTAAAGCAATAACAAGAACCCACACAAAACCTGGTTTCATAATACTTCCTATATCTTGTTTACTTAGTCCTATTAATAATAATATAAAAAACAATGAAATAGCAAAAACAACAAACCAAGGAGTAATAGTCTGAACATATTCTTGAGCAGGAGCAACTACTGCAAAGATAACAGCAATAATAATCGCAACAGTTATATCAATTCCTTTACTGCCTCCTAATATTTTTGTTGCAGCTAAAACAGCATAAATAATAAATAAAACAAAAATAAAACTAATCAAAGGCATAAAATAAGATAATCCTGAAATGTCTATCATTTTATATTAGTTTTATTTAGAACCCTCACTACTAGAACCACTCCCAAATTTAACAACTAAAACTATTGCAACAATAATCACAATCAAAACAACAATTAAAGGTAGATACTGGGAAAACCAATAACCTCCAGAAAATTGCCATGAAGTTATTGAAGATAAAACAACAATTAAAAAGATTAACATTCCTAATCCAAAAAATACCCATTTAAAAACCTTTGAATCATCTGTCTCAGAAATAAAAGCTCCTCCCAAAATAAGTGCAACAATTAAGATAGCAATACCTACTCCAAATTTAGGAAAAATATTCTGGAAAAAAGCAGGAACAATATCTAATTGTAAGGCTAATAATCCTATAGCCACAGAAACTAAAACACTTGCACCCTTATTATCTTTAAAAGTAGAAAGTTTTGTAAGAATAGCAAAAACAACAGCAAAAATCAATAAAAATGGAAGAACATATCTAAAAAAACCAAGATTTTCCATCTGGTTTAATAAATCCTGAAATCCTGCTCCTCCTAACCATTGTAACATTAAAATATCCATAATAAACCTATGAATTTTTAATTTAAATATCTTTCCCTCTTAATTATTAATCACTATCAGAACTATTTTTATTTTTTCCAACTGTAACTAAAATAATGGCAACAACAATAACAATAATAAAAAAAGCATTAATAGCTATATCTTGTCCTAAACCTTGAGAAATATTATTAAGAATAAAATCTAACCCTCCTGTAAAAAAAAGTAAAGAAACAATTAAAACTAATCCAACTAAAATTCCAAAAGTAATTTTAACCCATTTTTCATCTGGTTTTCCTCCTGCAAAACTATATAATAACAAAAATACTAACATTACTACTGCTGCAATAGCTAAAATAGGCATTAAATTTACAATTATGCTTCTAGGAAACTGAAAAGCCACTAAAATTAAGGCAACAACAAACCCAATAATAGCATTAATTTGTTTTTTATTATCTCCTAATATTTTTGTTTTTTCAAGAATAGCAAAAATTAAAGTAAAAACAAGTAAAAAAGGTAGTACTAATTCAATAAAATAAGGATGTGCTAATATTGTATTCACCATTTTTCTATTCTAATTCTTTTTCTTCTTCTAACTCGTCTTCCATTTCTGCTTTAATAGGCAAACTAGCTTTATTAATAATAAATATGTCTCCAATTGCTTTTATAAACTGATTAGGAACAATAATTCCTCTTGCTCCTCCAATAAGCTGTGTCATCTCTCCTGAAACTCTTATTCTCCAACCATCTACTTTATTTTCTGCTAAATTTGCTTCTTCTACCTGTCCTAAAAAATCACCAGTGTCAGTATAAGCATTTCTTCCCAAAACTTCTGAAAGTTTTTTTATTCTTAACATATTTAATCAAAAAAATCTTGCTTTATATATTTTTCTATACTATCCTGCTAAAATTCCAATTTCTTTTTGTGTTAAAGCTCTTTTATATATTCTAACTTCATCTATTTTTCCATTAAAATACCAACCATCATTATCTCTTGCCCCAATTCTAACATTTTTATTTGTATTATATTCAATAACTCCACTTAAACCATTTATTGATGCTTTAAAAGTTCCATCAACATATAAAGCATTACTTCCATTAGAACTGTCATATACTATAGCAATATGATGCCAACTCCCTCTAATATCTGTTGTTCCATAAGCAGCTGCAACACCATTATCAATTGTGTCTATTCCTATTCTTGCCCTGCCATCACTGGTTATAAATATATTATATCCAAAAGGGTTATTTCCAGGTGCAACCACCATTCCACCACCAGAACTTTCTGGAATATTAACCCAAGCTGATGCTGTAACACTTTCTGGCATCAAAGTTGCATTATTCCCTAAATCCACATAATCATCACTACCATCAAAATTTAATGAATTTCCTATCTTTCCTTCACTATAAGATTCACCCATATTAATTGGTTCTCCATGATTTTCATTTCCAGAATAATCATTTGTATTTAAATCAAATTTATAATAAACAATTATATCTTCATACTTGTTTTCAAAATTAGTTTCAGAATCTGAAATTTTTCCAATTTTATTATCTTGAACAGGATACAACTCTATTTTAGTTGGATTTGAAATATTTAAATCAAATCTATATGTTTCTATATCTAACTCATTTAAACCTTTTCCAGTATAAACAAAACTCTCTCCTTTATCATTTTCAACACTAATCTTAATGTTATCTACATCTCCTTTTCCAGCATCTCTTTTAACTTTTACCTCAGCTTTAACATCATCTATAATTTTCACTTCTTCTATTTTTAGATTAATAAAAAAACTTCCTAAACCAGATTCTGTCTGTTCTGCTCCTGATTCTACAGTATTCCTTATTACCTGCCAAACTATCACAACAGCAAGAATAGAAATTAAAACTAACATAATAGTTACAACAACTCCTGAAATTCCTCTTTTTCTCATAAAAGTACATTATTTAATAATTTATAAATCTTTACAATAGCAGGCTTTGTCCGGAGTAACATAAATCTCAAAAATTAAAATAAAAAAAGATAAAT
>CAZBDY010000012.1:0-17317 GCA_964490795.1 Candidatus Woesearchaeota archaeon
ATCTTTTTTTATTTTAATTTTTGAGATTTATGTTACTCCGGACAAAGCCAATAAAAGAAAAGCTTTAAAAATGCTTTTTATTTACAACTTTTAGGATGTTCTATTTAACAGAAATTGAGGATTTTGTAAGAGTTGAACCAAAATTGTTTGGTTTAGCTACTTCAGAGGCTGTTAAAGAGCAGTTAAAAGAAACATATTCAGATTATATTAGTAAGGATTTAGGAAAAGTAGTTACTGTTATCGATATTTTAGATGTAGGAGAAGGAATAATAATTCCTGGAGATGGGGCTGCTTATTATAAGTCCAGATTTAAATTGTTAATATGGAAGCCAGAAATGCAGGAATTAGTTTTTGGAAGTATAGAGGAAATAACTAACTTTGGTGCTTTTATGAATTTAGGAGTTATGCAGGGAATGGTTCATATTTCTCAAACAATGGAAGATTATGTTTCCTTTTCAAAATCAAATACTTTGGCAGGAAAGAAATCTAAAAAAAGTTTAAGAAAAGGGGACGATTGTTTAGCAAGGACAGTTGCAGTTAGCTTTAAATCAGATGAACCAAAAATAGGTTTAACTATGAGACAGCCAGGTTTAGGAAGATTAAAGTGGATAAAAGAAGATAAAAGAAAGGCTAAAATAGCTGTTAAGCAGGCAGATAAAAGTAAAAAAACAAGTAGTAAGAAAAAATAAAATGGCAAAAAAAGTATGTAAAAATTGTGATATGATTTATGAAGGAGAAAAATGTCCTAATTGTGGTAATCAGGAGCATAGTGAGGAAATAAAAGGAAGATTAATTATTTTAAATCCAGAAGAATCAGAAGTTGCTAAAAACACAGGGAAAAACGAGAAAGGAACTTATGCTATTAAATCAAGTTAGAGAGGTTTTCTTAAATAATCTAAAATGGAAAAATTACAGGAAAAAGAAAATTTTTTAACAAAAAGAAAAGAAGTAAAGGTAGTTATAGAGAGAGATAAAAATCCCAGTTATGAAGAAGCTAAACAGATTATTTCAGATGAATTTAAATCAGATAAAGAAAGGATTATTATAAAAAAAGTTAAAGGAAAATTCGGAAGAGATACTTTTTTAATTTCAGCTTTTATTTATGATAGTAAAGAAGATAGAGAAAGATTTGAAGGTAAAGAGAAACAAGAAGAGAGTAAAGAAAAAAAAGAGAGTAGTGAGGGTAGTGAAGAGAGCAAAGTTAAAGAAAATCAAGAACAAAAACCTGCTGGAGAAAATAAACAACAAGAAGAAAAACCAGAAGAAAAAGAAACACAAGCTGAAGAGAAAATTAATTAACAAGATAAGATTTAAAAGTCTACTTCTCGAGATAATTTTATGGAACAAAAAGCTGAAAATAAAATTAATATAGAATCATTAGAAAGTTTAAATGTAGGAATAGTAGGACATATTGATCACGGAAAAACTACTTTATTAGAAAAACTTACTGGAAAATGGGCAGATGTCCATTCTGAAGAACTGAAAAGAGGGATTACTATTAAGTTGGGATATGCTGATTGTATTATAAGAAAAAAAGGAGAGGGTTATAGTTTAGATAAAGGAGACCCAGTTAGATATGTTAGTTTTGTAGATGCTCCAGGACATGAGATGTTAATGGCCACAATGTTATCTGGAGCTGCCATGATTGATGTGGCAATTTTAGTTATAGCTGCTAATGAGGGAATAAAGCCACAAACAAGAGAACATTTAATGGCTTTACAAGCAAAAAATATTGAGAATATTATTATCATTCAAAATAAGATTGATTTAATTGATAAAGAGCAGGCAGTAAAAAATTATCAGGAAATAAAAGAATTTATTAAAGGAACAATAGCTGAAAATTCACCAATTATTCCGATTTCAGCTCAACAGGGAGTTAATATTAATAAAATTTTACAAGAACTTGTTAAAATAAAAATTCCAAAAAAACAGGTAGGAAATCCAGTTTTTGTTATAGCAAGAAGTTTTGATGTAAATAAACCAGGAACTAAAGTAGATGAGATAAAAGGGGGGGTTTTAGGAGGAGCATTAAAAAAAGGGATATTAAAACCAGGAGATGAAATTGAGATTAAACCAGGAATTAGTAAAGAGAGAGAAAACAAAATTGTTTATTATACTATTAAATGTAAAATTTTATCTGTTTGGAAAGGGAAATATAAAGTTAAACAAGCTGTTCCAGGAGGTTCACTGGCAATAGAAACTTCTTTAGACCCAGTATTAACTAAAACAGATAATCTTTCTGGATGTGTGGCTGGAAAAAAAGGAGAACTTCCTGAAATTTCAGAAAAAATAAATATTTATTTTGAATTATTTAAAGAAGTTACAGGCATAAAAAGGCATAAGCAAGTAGAAAATATAAAAACAGGAGAAAATTTATTATTATCAGCTAATACATCTATTTCTATAGGAACAGTAACTAAAATAAAAGATGATAATGCAGAGTTAAATTTAAGAATTCCTATTGTTGAATTTAAGGGAGATAAAGTAGGAATTGCTAGAAATATTGATAATCACTGGAGATTAATTGGTTTTGGAAAGATAAAATAAAAATAGAAAATTTAGAATATCTATTAGAAAAATTTATTAGTTAGATGGTATGTTAAATATATAGGGGCTTTTGATTATGGATTAGAAATAGTAACTGCCTCTCTACCAGAGTTTAGGAGTTTAATAAGAGAACTAACAGAGAAATTTGGGGGATTTATCAATGAGATAAAAACTATGAGATATATAGATTTAGTAACTTAAACTTATTTACTAACTTCTTCAATATGTCTAACATTAATTATATCCACAACTTTATCTTGAGGTTTTAATTTAACTATTCTTACTCCCTGAGTGGCTCTTCCCATAATTCTAATAGGCTTTACATCAGTTCTTATTACCATTCCTTTTCCTGTAGTGACTATAATTGAATCATTTTCTTTTACTGCTACTGTCCTAACTATGTCCCCTGTTTTATTAGTTACTTTCATATTTATTACTCCTTTTCCTGCTCTTGAAATTAATCTATAATCTTCTATCTTGCTTCTTTTTCCATAACCTTTTTCAGTAATAGTTAAAATTGCTTCTTTTTGTTTTTCAGAATTTTGTATTGGAAGAACTTCTAAAGAAACAACTTCATCTCCTTTATTTAGCTTAATTCCTGTTACACCATAACTTGCTCTTCCCATTGCTCTTACATTGTTTGAATTAAATCTTATGGCTTGTCCTTTTTTTGTTACTAATAAAACTTCTTGTTCTGGTTTAATACATTTAACATTAATTAAGAAATCAGAATTATCTTTTGGTAAATTTATTGCTCTTACTCCTGAAGCTCTTGGTTTTGAAAGTTGGGATAATTCTAATCTTTTCACAATTCCTTTTTTTGTTGCAAATATAAGATAATCTTCGAATTTTTTAACTGATATAACACTTTGTATAGTTTCATCTCTTAATTTAAGTATATTTATTATTGCTTTTCCTTTTGAATATCTTTCAGCTGAGGGAATTTCATAAGCTTTTAACCATAATACTCTTCCACGAGAAGTAAAAAATAATAAGTAATCGTGTGTTGAACAAGTTAATAATTGTTTGATAAAATCTCCTGTTGATAAGTCAGAACCTATAACCCCTCTTCCTCCTCTTTTTTGCTGCTTATATGTTTGAGTGTTCATTCTTTTTACATATCCTTTGTCAGTAATAGTTATTACTACCTCTTTTTTTTGTACTAAATCTTTCTCTTCTAACTGCTTTATATTTTGAAGTACAGAAGTTTTTCTGTTGTCTCCATATTTTCTTTTTATTTCAAGAGTTTCTTTTCTTACTACCTCTAATATGTTTTTTTCAGAAGAAAGAATTTTTTCCAAATCTTTAATTTGTGTTTTAAGTTCAATTCCCTCTTTTTTTAGGTTATCAGTTTCTAATTTAGTTAAAGTTGATAGTTTGATTTCTAAAATAGCTTCTGTTTGTTTTATACTTAATTGATATTTTTTTCCTAATTGTTCTTTTGCTTCTGTTGTATTAGATGCTTTTTTAATTATAGAAATTACTGAATCAATATCTTTTAATGCTATTAATAATCCCTGAATAACTTCTAATCTGTCTTTTGCTTTTTTTAATTCAAATTTAGTTCTTTTTTCTATAACTTTTTTTCTGTGATTTACAAAAACTTCAATTATTTTCTTTAAATTTAGACTTTGGGGTTTTCCTTTTACTAAACCAATTAAATTAGCGTCAAATCTATCTTGGAGTCTGGAATATTTATATAATCTGTTTATAGTGAATTTAGGATCTGAATCTTTTCTTAATTCTATAACTATTCTTACTTTTCCTTTAGATGACTCATCTCTCATATCTTTAATTGTCTGTATTTTTTTATTTGAAACAAGAGTTGCTATCTGGGTTATTAAATCAGCTTTATTTACTTGATAAGGTATTTCTTGTATTATTATTTTTTCTCTTCCTTTTTTTGTTTTTTCTATTGAGGTTTTCCCTCTTATAGTAATTCTTCCTTTTCCTGTTTTGTAAATCTCCTGAAAATTTCCTGAAATGTGTCCACCTGTTGGAAAGTCAGGACCAGGAATTATTTTAACTAACTTGTCTATATTTATTTCTGGGTTTTCTATATATTTTAATATAGCATCTGAAACTTCAGTTAAATTATGGGGGGGGATATTTGTTGCCATTCCTACTGCAATTCCACTTGCCCCATTAATTAATAAGTTAGGTATTTTTGCTGGCAAGACTTCAGGTTCTTTTAAACTTCCATCAAAATTAGGCATGAATTTTACTGTTTGTTTGTTTAAATCTTTTAACAGTTCTATTGATAAAGAAGTTAGTTTAGCTTCTGTATATCTTGAGGCAGCAGCACTATCTCCATCAATGTTTCCAAAATTTCCCTGCCCTTTAATTAGAGGGTATCTTAAAGAAAATGGTTGAGCCATTCTTACTAAAGAATCATATATTGCTAAATCTCCATGCGGGTGATATTTTCCCATAGTTTCTCCAATAATTCTAGCAGATTTTTTAGTAATTGAACTTGGTTTTAATCCTAGTCCCAACATTGAGTAAAGAATTCTTCTATGAACTGGTTTTAATCCATCTTCTACACTTGGAAGAGCTCTTGCCACTATTACCGACATAGCATAATCTATATATGCTTTTTCCATTTCTTCTGTTATTTCACTTCCAAGTATGCCTTTTTCAATTTCTTGTTTTTTTATATCTTCTGATTTATCTTTTTCTTTTGGTGTCATTTCATATATTCTTTCGTTGATTTAATTATCAGCATGATTGCTTTATATTTTTCTTTCACTATTTCTTTTGCTTCGGGAATTAACTTTTTATTCCAATTTCTTTGCATTTTTGCTTCAATTTCAGTTATTAATTCCTCAAAATTATCTGTAGTTTTTGAAAAAACAGTAGGCACTAATAAAAAAGAATCAAAATGAGACATTGCATCTGCACTTGCAACTATTTTTGCCTCAATTGTTTCTCTTGGAATATCTGCTCTACCTCTATGTGTTAAAACACAATGTTTTACTTTATCAATAAACTCTTTTTCAAAATTTAATTTTTTTAATATTTTTTCAGCTTCTTTTTCTCCTATAATATGGTGTTCATTTTCTGCTTTATATTTTCCTACGATTGTTTCAACTCTTCCAATATCATGTAATAGGGCCGCTACTTCTACAACTTCCTTATCAGCATTTAATTTATCTGCTAATAACAAAGCATTTTTTACAACAGGGATTATGTGATATTTATAGTCTATATCCCTATGATTTTCTTTCACTATTTCTCTTACTCTTTCAATTTTTTCTTCCATTTTTAAATATCTACAAAAGCTTCATGAGCTTTTTCAATTATAAACTGCCTTCTTGGAGCAACTTGGTCTCCCATTAAAGTTGAGAAGATTCTGTCAGCTTCTATAGCATCTTCAATTAAAACTTTTTTTAATAATCTTGATTTTGGATTCATTGTTGTGTCCCATAGTTGAGAAGGATTCATTTCTCCTAACCCTTTAAATCTAGTAACTTGAGGATTTGATAATTTTGAAGTTAATTTTTCTAATTCTTTTTCAGAATAAACATAATGGTCTTTCTTTTTTCTTACTTTATATAAAGGAGCAACAGCAACATATATATTCCCATTTTCTATTAATTGAGGAAGATGTCTATAAAATAAAGTTAGTAATAGAGTTTTAATATGCTGTCCGTCAACATCTGCATCTGTCATGATTATTATCTTTCCATATCTTAATTTATCTAGCTTAAATTCTTCTCCAACACCAGTTCCTAAAGCAGTAATTAGATTTGAGACTTCTTGATTTGAAAATGTTTTAGTAGGAGAAGATTTTTCCACATTCAGAATTTTTCCTCTTAATGGTAATATGGCTTGAAATTCTTTGTTTCTTGCATCTTTTCCTGAGCCTCCTGCAGAATCTCCTTCAACAATATATATCTCTGTTTTTTCTTTTTTCTTAGATGAACAGTCAGCTAATTTTCCTGGCAATCCAGATAATCCAAATGCAGATTTTCTTCTGATTAATTCTTTTGCTTTTTTTGCTGCTAGTCTTGCTTTAGAAGAGTCAGCAGCTTTTCCAGCTATTTTTTTAGATATGCTTGGATTTTCTTCTAAAAATTCAGTCAAATAAGTAGATACAATTGAGTCAACATATCCTTTAACTTCTGAATTTCCTAATTTAGTTTTAGTTTGTCCTTCAAACTGGGGTTCTGGAAGTTTAATTGAAACTATTGCAGTTAGTCCTTCTCTAACGTCATCTCCTGTTAAATTTCCTGTTTTGATTATTTTTTGTTTTTTAGCATAGTCATTTACTGAACGTGTTAAGGCAGTTTTAAATCCAGAGAGATGAGTTCCTCCTTCAACAGTGTTTATAGTGTTTACAAAGCCAAAAATATTTTCTTGATAGCTAGAGTTATACTGAATAGATATTTCAGTAATTATTGAATCAGTTTTCTTTTTAAAATAAATGGGTTTATGTATTGGTTCTTTAGATTTATTTAGCCACTTTACAAATTCCATTAAACCACCAAGATAATGAAAAATTTCTTTTTTATTTACTCTCTCATCTTTTAAAATTATTTTTAAATCAGCATTTAGAAAAGCAATCTCCCTCATTCTTGTTGCGATCGTGTTAAAATCAAAATCAGTTGTTGAAAATATTTCAGAATCTGGAAAAAAAGTTACAGTTGTTCCTGAATCTTTTTTATCTGTTTTTCCAATTTGTTTTAGTTTTGTTTTTGGGGTTCCTCCATTTTCATATTCTTGAGAATATATTTTTCCATCTCTTTTTACAGTTGTAATTAGTTTAGTTGATAAAGCATTAACTACAGATATACCTACTCCGTGTAGTCCTCCAGAAATCATATAAGCTTTTTTATCAAATTTTCCTCCAGCGTGAAGTTTGGTCATAACTAATTCTAAAGTTGAGATTTTGTATTTGGTATTTATATCTACTGGAATTCCTCTTCCATTATCTTCAACTGTAAGGGATTTATTTTTATGAATAGTTATTTTAATGGTATTGCAAATTCCTGCCATAGCTTCATCTACAGAGTTATCTACTACTTCATATACTAAATGATGAAGCCCTTCTTTTCCAGTACTTCCTATATACATGGCTGGTCTTTTTTTTACTGCTTCCAGTCCTTCTAAAACTCTGATGTCTTTTCCTGTATATTCTTGTTTTGGCATTTTTCTTACTATTTTTCTTAAATTTTATTGATTATTAATAAGAGAAAATTTCTTATTTATTAATTAAAACAAGTGTTATTTATAAATCTTTCTGCTATTTTAGCGACGATAAAATTTTAAATTGAATGTAAATATATATTATAAAACATATATTTTGTGTTATCTATTTTTCCTCTTTTTTATTGTTTTTAACATTTTTTTGATTAGTCCATTTCCTTTTTTTTCTTTTCATTTCTGAGTTTTTTCTGCACTTGCTTGAACAATAATTATGCTTTGTTCCAGTATTTGAATCAACAACAGTTGTTCCTTTATGTTCTGAGTATTGTTTGTTACAGTAAGAACATTTTGCCATTTTTTAAGATTAAGTAAAAGCTCCTTTTGTGACTTTTGATTTAATTCTTCTTGCTTCAATTTCAGTTTCTCTTAACATGATTATGTCCTTTAATTGGACAGGCCCCTTAATATTTCTTCTCATAGTTTTTCCTTTTTCATATCCTTCTAATAATTTGCATTTAACTTGGGTAACTTCTCCTCTAAATCCAGTTCTTCCAATAATGTCTTCAACTATAGCTGGAGTTGCTTGTCCAACTAATTTTTCAGCATCTTTACTTCCTTGCTGTTTAACTTGTTTCTTTTTTTGGGGTTTTTTACTTCCCATTTTACTTTTTTGTTTTTTCTCCAGTATCAATTATAGCTACTGCTGAACATGGAACTTTTATTCCTGCGGCTACACCTAGTTTTTCTTTTGAATCTGAAGGTTCACATTTTATCCCTTTTTCTTTACATAAAATAGGGATATGTTGAACAATTTCTTTTGGTTCTACATCTTCAGCATAAGAAACAAATATGGCTGTTCCTCTTTCTATAGATTTAGTAACTTCGTTAATACCTTTTTCAATTTTTCCAGATTTTCTTGCTTGTTCAATTTTATCATATAAAGAAGGCATTTTTTACCCTCCTATAATTTAATTCATTGGGTAATAAAATTTGATAATCTGAGTTTATAAATGTTTTTGTTGATTTTTAAAATTAAACTAGTTTATCTTGAAAAATATTTAAATATGCTTTGTCTTGTTTCTTCCATAAATCTTACTTCTTTTGGATCAATTTCATCTAAATCATATCCAGGGGGTGTATTAAAATGCAAACCTGAAAAATTTTCAAAAAATCCTGTTTTTTGTTCTCTAACTAAATCAAATCCAATTAATGTTACACAATCTGTAAAATTTGAGAAAGCTCCATAAACTTTTTTAACATGTCTCTCATTTTTATAAGGGGCATCTGGTTTTGCTATTCTTACAATTGATTCATGAGTGTATCTTACTTCACAACAAAGATCCTCACAAATATGCTGTAAAATTTTTTCAGCTTCTTCTGGAATAACTGTTCTTGGAAAAGAAATTCTTGTTTTTTCTATTAAGTTTTCTGGCATATTAAATGAATAATTTTAATGTTTAAAAGAATTATGATAAAATAATATCTATTTCCAACTAACCTCCACTTCATCAGTTCTTTGTCTTGGGTTAATATCAAGTTTATCAATATTTTTTAAATTTATTTTTATACCTGAATTAAACATGATTTCTCCTGTATATGCAATCATAGCGCCATTGTCTTGCAACAAGCCATTAGGAGGAACAAATAACTTACAGCCTCTTTCTCTACACATTATTTTTGCCATTTCCTGTAATCTTTTGTTGCAAGCCACTCCTCCACCTAATAACAATTCTTTTTTATTAAGATGAGATAAAGCTCTTTCACTAGCTTCAATTAACATTGAAAAGGCTGTTTCTTGTAATGAGTAAGCTAAATCTTTTAGAGAGTATTTTTTAGAGTTTAGTTTTTGCATTAAATTAGTTAATAATCCAGAAAAAGAGACATCCATTCCTTTTATTGAGTATGGTAATTCTATATATTTTCCTTTTTTTGCTATTTGTTCTATTTTTGGACCTCCTGGAAATCCTAATCCAGAAATTCTTGCAAACTTGTCGATAAAATTTCCTATTCCTGAATCTAAAGTTTCTCCAAAAATTCTGTATTTTCCTTGAGAATAAGAAACAATTTGAGTATTAGCTCCTGAAGCATATAATAAGACAGGATTTTTAGATTTAGTTATTCTACCTACTTCTAAATGGGAGATGCAATGGTTAACTGGGATAACCGGAACTTTTAATTTTTTAGCTAATTTTTTAGCAAAATCTAATCCAGCTAATAAACAGGGAGATAGTCCAGGAGCATTAGAAAAAGCTATTCCAGTTATATCTTTCTCTTTTATATTTGCTTTTTTTAAAGCATTTTCATAAATCTGTCCTGAAACTTTTTCGTGATGTTCTCTTGCTTTTAATGGGATAATCCCTCCTGATTCAGTAGTATAAGCATCTTTTTCATTACTTAATATTTTCTTTTTATTTACAACTCCAATTCCAAAAGTATGAGCTGTTGATTCTATTCCTAATATCATTTTAACTGAAAATATCGGTATGAATATAAATAGTTTTTGATTTAAAATAATGTGTAAAGAAAAAAAGAGTTTTTTAAAATATGTTTATAAGTTGTTAAAATCTGGAAATAAATTAAATAAAAAAAGAAAAATAAAAAATTCAAGTGCTTATCTTCTCTTTTTTCTTTTAGTTGTTTTCTTTTTTCTTGATGTCTTTTTCTTAGTGGCTTTCTTTTTTTTCTTTTTTCTTCCACCTCTAGCCATTTTAGCCTCACATACATTACCTTTAGCATCTACATAATAAAGGTATCCTGGCTTTCTTGTAACAACTTTTTTTGCAATAACTTTTCCCATTTTTACCTCCTTTTTTTTGATTGTTATAAAATATTAACGACGAGGTAGTATTTAAATTTATCTTTTATTTTCCTTTTTTTGATTTATAAATGCTTTAGTTATTTCTAAATATTTTTTATTAAGGGGGATTTCTAATAAATGGGAGAATTTTTTTTCAGGTTTAATAATTAATTTTTGAGAGGTAATAAATTTATACTCGATAATTTTGTTATTATTTAACCAGATTGCAAGAAAATCAGGACAAAACAAAGAGTGTATTGCTTGCTTTGTTTGTTTATTAAAAGAAAATAATAAAGCATTTGTTTCTGGTTTTTTAAACATTAAACCAGTAAATTTTTTCATTCCTGAAACTTTTTTCACATCAGGAATTTCTATTTTCTTTCCTTTTAAGTTTAGTTTAGCTTTCATCTTTTAGATATTTTTTATAAAGTTTATTAACATTTTTTTCTGTAACATAGTTATGATGTTTAAAACCCCCTCCAAAATTGTAAGGGATATGCATTAACTCGTGAATAATTGTTTTGATTTTATCTTCTTCTGATTGCTTGTCATATCTTTTTGAGATAAATTCTAAAACATAAAATGCTTTTCTTTTTAATCCTAATTGCATGACTTTTCCTAATCCGTGACATCTTGCTATTACCCCTCTTGCTTTTGAACCATATGACCTCATACAAAAAATATTATTTATATCAATATGATTCATATTTAATTTATCAATTATTTCTCTTGCTTTTTTTTCTATATCTAAAGCTTGTTCATATTTCATTTATTTCTACCACTTTATTTTTTGACTTTAAACCTGATTTAATTTTAATTTTTGCTTTAAAGTATTTTGATAATAATTTAATTAACTCAATATTTGCCTTATTATTTTCTGCTTCTGATTTAATTTTAATTTCATACTCTTTTTTATTTAATTTTTTTATTCCTTGTTTTTTTGAGTTAGGTTGGACTTTTATTTTAAGTTTCATTTTTATGCTCTTAACATATCTAATAATTTCTTGTAATTTTCAAAATTTCCTCCCCCTGTAATAGGATTTGGTTGCTGGGCCCTGATTATATATGTCTCTCCTTTTGTTATCTGTCCTTTCATTTCTGCAAATATATCTCCATTTTCTAATCTTTCAATTTCAAGATAACATTTGTCTGAACCTTCACATGCTAATAATTCTATTCTTTTTTTCATCTAATTTTCTATTTATTAACTTATTTAAACTTTTATTAATAAAATATATTAATTAGATAGTGATAACTAATAGTAAAATTTATATACCTTTATTTTATGATTTGCATATGGCAGAGGTTAATGTAAAAAGTACTAATATGGCAGTAATGGATAGAGATTGCTCTGGAACAAGTAATGAAACTTTAAGACAAGAGATAATCTATAAATATAATGCTGGGGAGAATATTAAAGAGATTACAAAAACTTCTGGAGTAGATGAATCTGGGATTAATCAAATCTTACATGAAGCAGAACAAGCAGGCAGAGATATTAACTGGAGAGCCACAATTTCTAAAGAAGATATTAGAACAGCTTACATTAATCTTTTATCTTTAGATAGTTTTGTAAGAAGAGATCCTAATGGAGAAGTTTATACTAAAAGAAAAGTAAAAAAAGATTTAGCAGATTTAGCTAGAACAAGTGTTCGTTCAATAGAAAAAACAATTTATGATGATGAAAATTTAAAACAAGATGTAATGGACAGATATAATTCTGGAAAAGAAAGTGTTAGAAATATTGAGAAAAGTTTGGGGTTATCTAAATATATGGTTTATAAAATCTTACATGAATCAGAAAAAGCAGGCAGGGAAATTAATTGGAGAGGAAAATCTCTTTACAAACCGAATATAAAATCTGTAGCTCTTGAAAATAAAGTTGATGAAAATGAAACAGCAGAAAAGCCAAAATTAAGTTTAGTAAATGATAGAACTCTAAAAAAGGGTTATGGAGATGCAGGAAAAGAAACAGAGAGAGAAGTTGAACAAGGAAAACCTATAAGAGAAAAACCTTATAGAGAATTTGAAGTTTATTATTCAAGATTAAAAAATAAAAAACAACAACAAGAAGAAAAATACCTTGAAAAATTAAAAAGAGGAGTAGCTGTGGCAGCTGCTGCTGTTTTACTTACAGGAAGTTATGCTCTTTTTCAAGGAATTTCTTATTTTTGGAATAAAAATAATGAAGAATCTCCTACTTTAAAGGAAAAGGTAGAAGAAGATTTAGAAGCAAAAGCTTTTTCTAAACCTTAAAAATCAGAAAAAATATATAAACTTTGATTTTTACTTTTATTTATGAGAAGAGAAAAGTCAGCAGGAGCAGTGGTTTATTGTAAGAATGATAAGATAGAATTTTTATTATTAAAAAATACTTTAAAAAAAACATATTGGGAATTTCCAAAAGGAAAAATTGAAAAAAAAGAAGGGATAGATGAGACGGTTGAAAGAGAGGTAAGAGAAGAAACCAATTTAGAAATTTTTCAGATAATTCAGGGATTTAAACATATTTTAAAGTGGTTTTTTAAATTTAATAGCGAGTTAATAAAAAAAGAAGCTGTTTACTTGTTAATTGAAGTTGATAAGAAAGAGAAAAATAAAGTTAAGATTAATCATGAACATCAGGATTTTGAATGGATGGATTATGATACAGCTTTAAAAAAAACTAACATTAAAGGGAACAAAGAATTAATAAAAAAAGCATATAAGTTTATTAAAATGAGAGACAAACAAAAGAGATTGTTTTAGTAAAATGAATTTAATTTTAATTGGAAAACAAGGGAGTGGTAAAGGAACTCAGGGAAAGTTATTAGAAAAGAAAGGATTTAACCATATTTCTACAGGAGATTTATTAAGAAATTTAGAAGCAGAGGAAAAGAAAAAAATTGAATTTTATTCTTTACAAGGGAAATTTGTTCCTTCTGATTTGGTTATCGAGATTTTAAAAAAAAGAATTTCAAAAAAAGATGATAAAAAAGGAATTGTTTTAGATGGATTTCCTAGAAATATTGAACAAGCAGAAGCATTAGAAAAAGAAATTAAAATTGATAAAATAATTCATATTTATATTTCAGATAAGGTAGCTGTAAAAAGATTAATAGGAAGGAGATATTGTGAAAATTGTGGGAGGGGATATAACTTAGAAACATTTCCTAAGCCAAAAAATGATGGGTTGTGTGACATTTGTAAAATAAAATTAAACAAAAGAAAGGATGATACTATTAAAGCAATAAAAAAAAGATTAGAAATATATCATAAGAGAACAGAGCCGGTTTTAGATTATTATAAAAATAAACAGATACAGATAATTAGAGTAGATGGAGAAAAAGATATTAATAAGGTAAATAAAGAGATTATAGAAAGTTTAAAATAACCTGGATTGGTGGTATTATAATGATAAAAAAATTAAGAGACGAGTATAGAAATCAGATGATAACTGCTGTTACAGCAGCATTTGCTTTTCTTATTGCTTTAACTTGGAGAACTCCGATTCAGACAACAGTTAGTTTAATTATTTCTAAATTAAATGTTCATGGTTCTCAGGTTTATGTAGAGTATGCCTCTGCTGTTGTGATTACTTTAGTGGCAGTTTTAGGGATTATGTTTATTTCTAAATTAAAAGTTGAGGCAGAAAAGAAAAAATAATCAGTTAAATTTTTTTTGAATATATTTTTCTATTTGTTCTAAATGAGAAAATTTTAGTTTCTCTCCACTACCTTGTCCATTTTTTATACATTCATCTGGATTATATTTTTTACATATTTTAGGCCTTTTATTATAAATTTTACATAAATTATTTTCATCTAAAAATTCACATTTTGTTAAAAATTCAACATACCAAATATTATTTTCATCAACAAAAACATTTACATTTTTATGACAAACATACCATTTAATATCTTCAAAATCTTTTTTAGTTTTTGGTTTATCTATTTCTACTGCTACATATTTACAGCAGTTACCACATTTCCAACATTTATCTTTAATTTTTTCTTTTGACATTAATTCCAAATTAGAAAGTTGTTTTTAAATTTATCTGCTGATTATTTAGGGAAAGAGAGATAAATATTAAATTATCTTAATTCTATTGTAACTCTAAATCCTCTTTCTTGTTCACCAAAAACAATCCTTTTAAGACCCCTATTACCTTTTCTTTCTACATCTAATCCTACCCCCCTGCTTGTGGATAGAATAGGAGAGTTTAATTCTTTTAAAGAATCTATATAAGTATTAGCAACTCTTCCTGCAGATTCTGCTACAGATTTATAAAGAGAGTGCTTTGACATTTCTTTTAAAAGTTCTGAAGCATTTCCGGGTTCTCTTCTTGCAATAGCTGTTCCTGGAGATTCAGGTTGAGAATATGCAGAAACTTGAGGATAAAAAGGCGTTGGATGGACTGGAAGTTCTGTTTTCGGTACAATCTCGGGCATCATTATATCTGTTTCCATTATAAATTAACTCTAAGGGCGCCTCCTTTCAAATAATCTTCAATTCCAGAATAATTAATATCACTAGTTTTCCCCTCTAGTTCTTGAATAATATTTCCAACATAAGATTCTAAATTTCTAAAAGAATCTGCTAAATTTTTATAAGTGTTAGGAAGATAATTTAACCATGAAGAGGGATGAGAAGGAGAACTTTGATTATCCTTTCTTTGTTTTCTAAAACCAAGAGTTAATCTTGCTTTATTATCATTGATTTCTGCATTTTGAAAAGAGAAAAGTTCATGTTTGTTAAAATAATCTGTCCAGTATTGTCTTAAGGCATTTCTAATATCTTTTATTTCTTTATTTGGAATAAAAAAGTCATAAACTTTTTTAACAAATGAACTGAATTTATTTATTATTCTCATTTTATTCTTTTAATAAGGAAACATTTATATTATATCCATTTTCCTCCCCTCCCAATAATTTTCTTAAACCTTTTGCCTGTCTTTTTTCAATATCAATGACTACTCCTGTACTTCTTGAATATTGTCTAGGATTACTTGTTTTCATTTGTTCTAGATAATCTACAGCCAGTCCTTCGGCCTTTCTCATTGTTTATTTGTAAACTTCATTTTGAGCTAAATTTTCTAGAACTTTTTTACTTAATTTTGGCTCTCTTCTTGCAATAGCTGTTTCAGTTTGTTCTGGGACTAAAGAGTTACTAGATTCCTCTTCATATTCTTCCTTTCTAATCTGGTCTCTAAATCTTCTTCGTCTTAGAGGCTTACCAATAAAGATTCCTGCTGCACCTACGAGAGGGACAATTCCTAAGGGTCCTAAAAACAGGGCAATTCCAATATATGTTATCCCTAAAATAGTGAGGTTTCTTTGTATTTTCTTTTCCCGGGTTTTTATGCCCATACTAGATAGTAGTTACAATATTATTTAAATGTTTTTATTTATCTTGAAATAATTTCAGTATCTTAATTTTTCCTGTTTATTTTTCAAAAATTGAGTATTTGAAATTATCTTGAAATAATTTCAATAGCATCTCTATGTTCAAGTTTATGTTCTTTTCCTACTGGCTGTTTTGTTTTTGCATTAATTGCTTTAATAAAATTATTTCCAAAATCAGAATGAAGTTTATAAGCAAAGTCAAGAGCAGTAGAGCCATTTGGAAGAAGGTAGCAATCTGGCAAGATTCTTCCTTGGGAGTCAGCCAGTTTATTTACTCCTGCTGGAAATATAGCAATATAATCAAGAATATTAAATACAATATAATTTAATATGTCTTGAACCCCTGTTGTTTTATAAATATCTAAAACATTTTTTTGAATAAATTCAAGAGCTGATTTTTGCTTGTCAGTTAATTTGTCTTTTTCCAAAATTTTAAATTCACTTTTTCCAGGAATGTATTCAATTAGATTTTCTTTTGATGCTTCTCTTAAAGCTAGTTCAGATTCAGATGAGCAGGGAATAATAGAGATATGAGGAAAGTCCTTTTTTAGTTTTTCCAAAATTTCTCTTGCTTTTTTATTGTCAGCTTTATTTCCAGCTATAACCATAGGTTTAGAGTGTTTTCTTAATTTAGAAGCAAACTCAAATATCTCATCTTCTGTCCAGGAAGAGGGTTTTTCAATATTAAAATTATTTTTTAAGATAATTTCTTTAATATGTTCTTCAGTAACTTTTAGCCCTGAAAATTGTTTTCCAACTGCCTTTTCAAAATTTTCTTTTTCTGATTCTAATTGCCTGGAAAAAATTTTCCATATTTTTTTTAAAATATTAAAATACCACAAGTCAAGTTCTTTTTCTATCATTTTTATATCATTTCCAGGGTAATAATCTGATGTGGGTTTTCCTTCTTCATCAGTTGTTCCTGATAAATCAATTACCTGAATAAATGCGTCAGCTTCTCTTAAATTATCTAGAAACTGATTTCCCAATCCTTTTCCTTTTGAAGCTCCTTCAACTAATCCGGCTACATCCATTAAATCAACAGGAACAAATCTTTCTCCTTTAATACAAAAACCTTCTCTTGGCTGGCATTTTACATTAAAATCAGATTCTATGCATTTTACCTTAACATAACCAATTCCGTGATTGGGTTTGATAGTTGCAAAAGGATAGTTAGCTATTTCAACTTCTGCTAAAGTAGATGCTTTAAAAAAAGTTGATTTTCCTACATTTGCTTTTCCTACTAATCCAATTAACATATTTTCCTATAGATTAGGTATTTTTAAGTTTAATTAAAATAAAAAGAAAAATAAAAAATTAAAAAATTAAAAAAGTTTATTCACTATCTTCAGAATCATCTGACTCTTCTTCAGAATCACTTTCTTCTTCACTATCTTCAGAATCATCTGACTCTTCTTCAGAATCACTTTCTTCTTCACTA
>CAZBDY010000012.1:17417-18526 GCA_964490795.1 Candidatus Woesearchaeota archaeon
TCTTCAGAATCTTCTTTTTCTTCTTCAATTGCTTCTTCTTTTTCTTCTTCAGATGCTTCTTGATTTTCTTGTTCTGTATTTTCGTTTTCCATAAAAATTAGATTAAAATGAAGATTTAAAAAGGTTTTGGAAATCGATTAGTACTAGTGAATTAAGAAAAAGCTTATAAACCTGAGTTAAATCTCTTTTTTATGAGAATAATTAGTTATATTTCTAAGAGAACTTTAGAAAGATTAGCAAGATGCGAGGTGGATGTTATAGGCTTAATAAAAAAACAGATAAGAACTGATTGTTTTGATGATATAACTTACCGTAGTTCTGGCAAAAGGTTAGTTGATGATTTGGCATCAGTAGAGGATAAGAGAACAGGATTTTTGCTTATAGATCCTAAAGCAGAATATGTAGGGTTTTTTATGGGTTATGCTCAGGAAAATCATATCCCTCACAGTACTTTTAAGGGGTAGTTTATAATTTTAAAAAAGCTTATAAATATACTGATTTTACTTGATTTGAAGAGCCTGTAGCTCAGCCAGGTTAGAGCGCTGGTCTTATATGACTGCATTTCATTAGAAATGTTGCTAAAAAGCTTAAAGCTAAGAAAGCCAGAGGTCCTGAGTTCAAATCTCAGCAGGCTCATAGAAAAGATTTAAAAACCTTTTTTATTTAACTTTATTATGCCAAGAAAAAAGAGTGTAAAAAAAGTTAATAAAAATAAGAAAAAGAGTAAAGTAAAGTTACAAGAAGATAGTAAATTATTTGCTTTTCTAGCTGTTTTATTATCTATTATTGGTTTTGTTCTAGCTTTAATTGTAAAAAAAGAAGATGAATATGTGAGGTATTATGCAAGACAGAGTTTTGTTATCTTTATTACTTTTTTAATTTTTACTGCTGTGAGTATAGTTCCTATAATTGGATGGGTTATATCTCCTATTTTGTCTGTTTTTATTTTTATTTTATGGGTTATAGCATTAGTTTACTCTTTGTCAGGAGAGATGAAAGAGACACCTATAATAGGACAATTTGGTAATAAACTAAATATTTAATATAAAATAAACGGCTTTGTCCGGAATAGATTTTTCAAAACCGAAAATTAGTTATTCTAAAGAAAA
>CAZBDY010000013.1:0-17983 GCA_964490795.1 Candidatus Woesearchaeota archaeon
TTTCTTTAGAATAACTAATTTTCGGTTTTGAAAAATCTATTCCGGACAAAGCCATAAAAACCAAAGATTTTTAAATTTGAAATTTTTAATATTTTTATGTCAGCAGTCGAACCAGCAGAATATCATAGAAAATTTTTAGATGTATCTGAAGTATTAAGAGAGATTGCAAATAAACATTTAGATGAATATAGTCTTATTCAAGAACTTCCTGATAAAGGATATAGAAATATGCCATTGAGAACAGAAACAGGGCCTTTTTCAAATAAAGATGAATTTAATTCATTTGTAAGAGATGTAGAAGGATTTTATGGATTAAAAAGAGGTTGTTTATCTATCAACTTAGGATTAAGAAGAGCAAAAACAATAGCTGAAATGGCAAGAAAAATTTCTACATCAAGACATTATCAACCAAAACAACAGATAATTGATAAGCAAACTCAAACAAATCAAAAGGAAGTAAATAATTTAGCTGAATTAGTTTATTCAACTATTTAATAACAAATTCAACCCTATATCTAAATTTATAAGGGGCTATATTTCCAGCAGTATTTTTATCTAAAATTCTTATTTTTTTTCTATATTTTTTTGCCTCTTCCTTAACTTTTTTAATTATATTATTAATATCTTTTCCAAAATCATAATAAAAAATTCTTGTTTCTTTTTTTGAAACTTTAAATGCTTCCTTAAGAAAAGAATATTTTAAATTAAGTGGGGGCATAACAATAATATCAAATTTCTCTTTTTTATTAACTAGCAATGGAACTTTCTTTTTTACATCTCCCTGAATTATCTCCATATTTTTCAGCTTATTTAATTTAATATTTTTTCTCATTAATTTAACACAATCTTTTCCTATCTCTATACTTGTAACTTTCTTTGGTTTAGCTTTTTTAGAAATAACAATTGGATATGGGCCTACGCCTGCAAACATAACTAAAATATTTTTTTTATTAATATTTTTAATCTTACTAATTTTTTCAGAAACTTCTAATCTATCATTACTTAATCTTGGAGAAAAATAACATTTCTCAACATCAATTTTAAATCTACATCCAGACTCAGTGTGAACTGTTTCTATCTTTTTTTCTCCACCTAAAAAACCTAATTTTATTTTTCTTAATCTTCCTTTAACTTTTTCTTTTTTCTCTAAAACTGTTTTAATATTGTTCCTTTGTTTTAATAATTTTTCAGCTATTCTCTTTTTCTCTCTTTTAATTTTATTTTCAAATTTTAAAATAGCTATATCTCCTATTACATCATAGCTTGATGGGATCTGATTCTTTGTTTTCATAATCTATAATTTAAAATCTCCTTTACTTTATTTAAAAATTTTTCTGAATCTGACACAACTATTTCAGCTTCTTCTTTGCTTATTTTATATTCAAAACCATACAATACTTTATGTCTCTCACTCCTATAATTATCAAAAGATAATAACAAAGACTTAGGTATTTTATCTCCATATTTCTCATTTAAATAAACAAAAACAGAGTAATGGCTTTTTTCTTGATAACCCCTATTATATAAAATTGCTCTTCCAGAATGAAACATACTTGTATAAGCTGAAATAATTACTTGATTAAAAAAACCTTCATTAAATAATTCTCTGGCTTCATTAATTTTCATCTCGGCAGTTTTTAAAGAACCCTCAACCTTATTCTTATCAATAGGAATTTTCCTTAATTCTCTTCGTCTCATCAACTCTTTAATTTTCATATTATCATCTCTCCTTCTAAAGAAATTCCTGAAGAAACAACATCTTCATAAAACGCCCTATTTTCTTTTTTCTGTTTTCTCCACTCACTAAAATTAAAAACATAGATATTTATTTCTTTATTGAGTTTTTTAGAATATTCATATAAATCTAACTTTTGTTTTTTGCCTACACAAACAATATCAATATCACTTTTTAAATCATCTTCCCCTTTAGCCATAGAACCAAACAAAATAATGTTTGAAAATTTTGGTTTTAAATAATTAATCAATCCCGAGCTTTTTATTTTGCTTACTGAATATGTTTTCTTTAAAAACCTAAAAACAACATTCTCTAAATTAGCTTTAAAATATCTCAAATTTGCCTCTCTTTTATCAATTACTAGCTCTTCTTTTAAAAACATATTTAAAAATCTTTGAGAAGTGTTAGGAGAAATTTTTAATTTTCTTGAAAATTCTCTTAAATATATCTCTTTATAAGGATTGTTTATAAAAAATTCTAGGGCCTTAAAAATCAATGGTTTTTCTTTGTGTTCTTTTTTCATACAATTGTACTATTTTTTAAGTATTTAAATCTTTTTAATTCATTTTCATAAAAATAAACGCAAAAGGAATTTAAAAACATTTATAAATTGTAAATCTCTATATAACTTATAAAAGGTGAAATGAAAAAAATAATCTCTTTATTATTAATGATTTTAGGAGGAGCAATAATAGTAGTTAAACTTTTATTTAAAGAATTTTCAGCAACTCTTCCTCTAATTTCAGAAATTGCTTTAATATGGGTTGTGATTGTTGGATTAATTTTAATCGGGATAGGTTTTTTAATCAGAAAAAAGAAGGTTCAAAAATCACAAGAAGTTCCTATTTATTCAGGAGAAAATATAATTGGTTATAGAAGAAAATGAAAAAAATTTCAATTTTATCATTATTAATAATCTTCACTCTTCCTTTAATTTCTGCTTATAATGGTTTTAATTTTTATTCTTTTCAGGATATTTTAAGAAATGAGATGCTTATGTTTGCTCTCATTTTTCTAGTTATTTTTGCTGTTTCTTATTTCGCACTAAGTAAAAGTATGGCAGAAAATAAAGCAGTTGCTGTTCTCATTTCAATTGCTATAGCTTTTTTTGTTTCTTTTGCTATATCTCAAAAAACTACCTTTTATGGTTATTTGGGAGAAACTATAGGGGGTTGGGCTTTAATTATTATCTTAATACTATTGGCTATATTTTTATTGAAATTTTTAACTGAAATGATGGGAATTTTGCTATTTGCAGGGTTATTTGCACTATGGTTCATACTCTCTTCTATAGATCCCTACGATATTTTTCCTTACGAGTTTTTCACCTCTTCTTTCTTTCCCGTGTATGAGTTTTTAGCTTCTTCAGGTTTTCTTTTTATAATTATTATTGGGTTTATCTTAATATTATTATTAGCTTATTCAGGACAAGAGGATGATAGAAAAAAGAAATGGCAAAGATGGTTATGGGGGAAAAAGAAAAAGAAATCCAAATTTGAAAAATATTTTGGAGAGTAAATTAAACAAAACTGAACAAATAAAAACTAAACTAAATAAAATTAACTATCACTAAATAATTAAAAATAATAAAAACATTTAAAAATAATAAAAAACTAAGATGACTATGAAAAAAGAGGAAATAAAAATGAAAAGAATATTAGCTTTAACTTTTATTACTCTATTTATGTTTTCTATGACTATTGAAATTGCAAGTGCTGCCTGGTATGATAATTTATGGAGTGGTTGGAAAACAGGAAAATTTGAAGAAGGGGCTGCCAAAATTTTATTAGCCATAATAATTGCACTTACTGTCTTTTCAATTTCAACAAACATTCCTGGACTAGAAAACATATTTTCAAAGGATAAAGAGTGGTTGGGTTTTATTTTTTCAGCTATAGTGGGATTTTTATCTATGGCATACATAACACCTGATGAAGTTTATGCTATTATGATTTCATATTCTGGATTAGGTTTTGTACTGGGTGGTGGACTTCCATTCATAATCTTATTATTTTTTACAATCACTCTAGCAACAGAAGGCGGGGGAGGAGCAAAAGGCATGCTCTTTAGAAGAATTTTAGCATATTTATTATGGGGAGGATTTGCAATATTTTTAATATATAGAGTAGTTACACATTGGAATTCTCCTGAAGCTGAAACAATTTATGGAGCCTTAACTTGGATTCTCCTTATCATAGTTATCGTTTTCTTTTTAGGATTAGGTTATTTATTTACTAAAATTAAAAAAATGGCTTCAAAAGAAGAAGTAAACAAATATCAGGAAGATATAAATAAACAAACTTCAAAATTAAAAGCTGATGTTAATGCTCTTGAAGATGTTGCAACTTCTCCTTAAAAACTCCGCAAAACCGGCCCCACTCAACCCAAAAACCCCCCAACCCCCCGCCCAACAAAACCCCATTTCTAAATCAAAAAACTATAAACTAAAGTTAACAAATCTTCAACAAAATAGCACTTTTAAAAACCAAAAACCTTATAAACTATTGTTATTTTAATAACGATATGGTTAAAAAAATAACTAAATGGTTATATTTAGAACCACTAATCTTTAAAAAAGAAGGCTTGCATCTAGCAGAAATATCAAAAAAATTAAAAATCAACCATACAGTAGTAAGACAATATCTAAATTATTTTGAAAATAAAGGGATAATAAAAAAACAAAAAAAAGGCAGATTAAGTATTTATAAATTTAATAAAGAAAATGATTTTATTATTGATATAATAACAATTATTGAAAAAGAAAAATTAATTAACAGGGATTTAATTATTAAAGAAATAACTGGCTTTATTCATAAAAAACTTCAAAATGAAAAAATTCTAATTTTTGGCTCTGCATCTGAAAACATAAAAAAAGCAGGGGACCTGGATTTATTGATTATAAGAAATAAAAATAAACAAACAGAAAATAAAATAAAAAAAACAATTAAAGAATTAGAAAATAAAATAAATAAAAAAATACATCTGCTCATTGTTAATAAATTTTCAGAGATAAGCGAAACATTAAAAGAAGAAATAAGAAAAAAACATCTCATAATACAAGGAAGCGAGGAAATAATAAGATGGTTAATATAAATTGGTGTAAAACTCAAAAAAAAGGAATAAAGTTTATAGAACCAAATGATAATTTATCAAAAGAATATCTCAATAATGCTGAAGAAACATTGAATGTTTTAAAAGATTTGAAAAATAAATCAAATATGTGGCTTGCTACAACAAAATACTATTTTGAATATTTTTGTGCTTATTCTATATTAATGAAACTGGGAATTAAATGTGAGATACATGATTGTACTATTGCTTTAGTAAAATTTCTTGAGGATTTTGATGTTTTTAAGAAGAATACATATAAAATTTTAGAAAAAGATAAAGAACTTAGAATTGATAATCAGTATTATTTAAAAAATAAAAAAGTTTTCATAAATTATGAAGAATTGAACAATATTTTTCTAAAAACAAAAGAATTAATAAACATAATCCCTATAGATAAAATAAATAACATAAGATATAAAATTAAAAATGTCAAATAAAAAAATATTAATCATATTTAGCATATTAATATTAAGCATATTTTTAATTTCTAACTTAAATTCAGTTAAAGCTGAAACAGCTCCTGGCTTACCCTCAGGACTAGACAAAGACCCAGAAGAATTAAAAGAAGAATTAAAAAATAAAACCCAAACAAAATGGGATTATTTAAGTAACGAGTGGATAAAAATATTAAAAGACAAACCCCTAATAAAACAAATTGATTCTTTTTTTGAAAAAATTAGTATACTTTTCAGGATACTATTTGGAATGCCTTATTCTTTTTCTATAACCTTATTAGGAATTTTCTTTTTATGGGTTTTTCTTGCTTTAGAAACAGGAGAAATAATAAACAAATCAGGATTAATAAAAGGCTGGTCTGCATATGCAGGAGGATTTTTATTTTCAATCTTACTAGCTCAATTACAAATACTAAAAATTATAGTTAACTTTCTTGGCTGGCTTTTATTTTTAGAAAAACCATGGTACTGGGACTTATCTGTAATATTAATTATTATTTTAGCTTTTGTACTGCTTTACTTTTCTTCTAAAACCCTATCAACATATTTAGAAAAAAGAAGAAAACAAAAAGCTGAAAAAGAAACAGAATCAAATCAAAAGAAAATAAAGAAATTCACAAAAGGATTGTTTAGAGAATAAAATCAAAATAGTCTATTTTCCTTTAAATGATTCAGCAGTAGATTCTAAAATTTTCTTTCCTGTTCCTGCTTTTATTCCTGACATCTCTGCATTCTCTTCTCCCAACTTTTCCTTAACCAAATCAGAAACATACTTAACTGTAAAAATAACAATCAAAATTAAAACTATTAAAAAAATAATTTTCAAGAATCCATATTTTTCTAAAACACCCATAAAATTAGCTATCTCAAAAAAGAATCTTGTTACAGAATTTATTGCTCCTGAAATAGAAATAAGTAAAGTTACAAATAAACTTGCAAACCAAGATTTCCACCCATCAAAAAAAGGCATAATCTTCATAATATTCTGAATAACTAAAAACAACATAGCAAAAATAGCAATTAAGATAACCAAAACACTTAAACCAATATCCTCTTCAAACTGAAAAATAAAATCAGCTGAATTTCCCAACCAATCAGGAATTTTAACATCATTCTTTAAAAAAGAGAAATCTTCTTTAATCTTTTCTTCAGTTTTTTCTTTAAAATCAGAAGTATTTTTTATGGAATCATTTTCTCCTGAAACTAAACTAAAAATATTAAATACCAATAACAAAATCAATATAGTTATTACTCCTCTTTTCATAATTTTATATATTTTCTTTATTTAAATTTCTTTCTAAAACAAGGTTCTCTGTTTCTGCTCTTCTTTACCCTCCCTCAACCTCTCTAATCCTGTTTGTATTCTTTTTTCAGAAAAATCTCTATTTATGTTTCTTTAAAAACATCTCAGTTTCTTTAATAATCTTTTCAAAATCTTTCATCTCTTCTTTCATAGTTTCAAAAGCCTTTTTATCATCTATTTTGCCGTATTTATGAACAAGAATGTTTCTAAACCCTTTCATTTCCTTAATCAAGCTTATAATATCTCTCTTAAAAATTTTATTTGATTTCAGGTTATCAAAAATATCTTCTTCTTCTTCAGGAGTTCCTAATCTTAAATCAGAATTGATAATATAGCAAATATCAATAATAGAATCTATGGCAAATTCTATCTTCTTATATATCCCGTCTTTTACTAACCCTGAATTTTCAAAAGAAACAAAATTGTCTGGAAAATTATCGCTAACAATAGAAATACTTTCGATAACATCATTAAGCTTACTTTCAATTATCTCTTTTCTCAATTTCTTTTTTTTTATCATTCTACAGTCTGTCTTCTTTTAATATAATCATAATAATATCTCTTAAAATCTTCAAACCTCTTTATTGTTTCATAAACAACATCATAAACAAATCCTCTCCCTGCATTTTTAACATAAACTAATCTCCCTTTTAAAACATTCATCCTAACATTTAGGGGCAAATCTTGAAAAATTTTAACATCAAAGTTTTCCGAAAGCTTTGCCATTAATTTCAATCTAAAATCAAATCTTTCTTTTTTATTTCCATCAAAATAAACAGCAAAATCAATATCTGAAAATTTATTCTCTTTTTTTTCTGCTACAGAACCATACAAAAAAACAAACTTCACTTTATCAAAATCGGGCAGTTCCTTAATTTTATTTAAAAACAAATCTATATCTTTTTTATTTCCCATATCTCCCTTAATAACCAAGTATTTAAATTTCTTTCTAAAACAAGGTTCTCTGTTTCTGCTCTTCTTTACCCTTCCTCAACCTCTCTAATCCTGTTTGTATTCTTTTTTCAGAAAAATCTCTATCTAACAAAATTTCCCTAATCTTATCTTCATTTACTTTTGGAAACTTAATCTCAACATCTTTTACATCTGGTTTATGAAACAACTGGAAAATTTCCTGCCAATCAAATTTATCTTCTCCTAATTCGGAAATTTTTTCTTCAAAACCCTTAAAAACCTGGACAGGATATTTTTTTCTTTTAACAATTTCTAAAGCTTTTTTCTGTCCAATCATAGGGATTCCCCTTGGATTATAATCAGTTCCGATTAATATGCCTAAACAAATTAACTGATCTTCATTTATTTGTAAAGAATTTAAAACTTTATTTAAATCAATTAACTCAGGAGTTATCTCTTTTACTCCTCCTGAAGTTTTTCTTTTTCTTGCCATAGTTAAATTTTGAATTAATCTTGGTGTTTTAAATAATAAAGCATCATAATCTTGAGAAGCAACACCATAAACTTGCTCTTTTCTTGCCATATAACTTGCTTGAGCTTCTGCCTCAGAAGGTGCCTGGACTATCTGAATCCCCATTGCCTCTAATAACTCTTTACTCTCTTGTTTAATTTCAGGAGTTAAGGTGGCAAGTTGTTTAGAATATTTTAACATCTCATCAACTGACTGAATCTCTCTTGCTTTTTCAAATTTTTTTCTTGCTTCTTGTTTTATGTTTTTTCTTTTTTTATTTGTCTTTGATTTTAATTCTGGCATGTTACCATCAAAAACATAAACTAATTTTAACCCCTCTAACATTAAATTAATATTTCTATAAAACAATCCTGACAAATGACTTGTTATGTTCCCTTTTTTATCCATTAACGGGGTTCCATCTTGCTGTCTTATTGTAGATAAAAATTGATAAATTATATTAGAAGCATCTACAGCTATAACTTTATTTTTCAAATCAGTAAATTCTATGCTTTTTCTAGGAACTATCTCTCCTACATTTAATCCCATAGAAAAACTAAGAATAAGCATTATAAAAAATTAATGTTAAAATAAATACCCTTGTCTTAATTGCCCTTTATCCTCTTTTTCCCATTCTTCATATAAATCACTAAGTTCAGCACGATATCTGTTCTTTAATCCACATAACTTCTCTAAAAATAATCTTCTTATGTCTTCAGATGATTCTTTTCTAAAATACTCAGGATTAGTAACCTCTCCACAATCCCATAATAATCTTGCCCTATCTGCCTCACCTCTAATTTCTCTTGCATTTTTTAAAAAATATAAATCCTCTCTTCTTATATCTGAATCTATCTTTCTTGCAACATCTCTAAAAACATTCCCCCTTGTCTGTCTTTCCACATATTTTTCTCTAGCTTTTCTTTTAACTTCCTTATCCTTCTCTCTATCAAATCCTAGATCAAATTGTCTATCTACCATATTAACTTTCCATATCTCTTATTTATAAATCTTTCTGTTATCACCACTATAAAGTAACATAAAAAAAGAAAATATGAAACTTTAAATAATCTCGTGTTTTTCCTTGTTTATGAAAATAAAATTTTTGCCTCTTGATTATGACACTCTAAAATTAGAAGAAGAAACTTATATAAGGATATTTGGAAAAACAGAAAATAAATCTTGTTGTATTATTGACAAACCAATCTTTTATTTTTATATTTTACCAGAAAAACCCAAACAAATAGAAAAAATTTTAAAATTATCTGAAAAAATAAAACAAGTTAAAAAAGCAGAAATAGTGGGAAAAAATTATCAAGATAAAAAACAAAAAGCAGTAAGAATTTATTGTGAATACATCAATACCAAGGAAATCTCTGAAAAAATAAAAGAAGAATATGAAGTAAAAACAAGAGAAAGAGACATAAATATAATCACAAAATATATAATTAATAAAAAAATCAAGCCCCTTGTGTGGTATGAAATTGAAGGAGACAACATTTCTGAAAATGAATTTAATGGGATTTCCAATTCAGTTGAAACTGATTTTGTCTTATCTCTAAACAAAATAAAAGAATTAAAAAAACAGGAAAAACCAAAACTAAATGTTCTGGCTTTTGATATCGAAACAGAAGAATTTGAAATAGGAAAAGGAAAAATATTAATGATTTCTTTAGTAACAGAAAATTTAAAAAAAGTTCTTACCTGGAAAAAATGTAAAAAAAAGAACTTTGTTGAGTGTTATAAGTCAGAAAAAGAGATGTTGGAAGCTTTTCAAGAATATGTGAACCAAATTAATCCAGATGTAATAACAGGATATTTTTCAGATGGTTTTGATTTCCCTTATCTAAGGGCAAGGGCAAGGAAAAATAATCTTGAACTAAGATTAGGAAACGCCAGAGAAAAAATAAAATTTACCAGGGGAAGAGTTAACAAAGCAAAAATATCTGGATTAGTTCATATTGATTTATTTAAATTTATTGAGACAGTTTATTCACAATATTTACAATCAGAAACATTAAGTTTAGATGAGGTTTCTTCTGAATTACTTAATGAGAAAAAAATAGAAATTAATCATCTGGATAAGAAAACAGAAGATATTTCAGAAAAAGAATGGGAAACTTTCTTTAAATATAACCTAAAAGATTCTATCTTAACTTATAAATTATTTAATAAAATCTTTCCAGATATTTTAGAATTTACCAAAATAGTTCAAGAACCTCTTTATAAAACCTCCAGATTCAGTATATCAAAACTTCTTGAAAATTATATAATCCATAATTTAGAAAAATTTAATGAGATATCTGAAAAAAGACCTTCCCATAATGAAATTCAGAAAAGAAGAGCAAGACAAAGAAATATTGGAGCTTTTGTTCTTCAACCAACACCAGGATTATATGAAAATATCGCTATTTTTGACTTTACCTCTATGCATACCTCAATAATAATTACTTTCAATATATCTGGAGCAACTCTTTCAAACAAAAAACAAAAAAATTCTTACAAAACCCCTGAATTTGAATTAGATGGAAAAAAACAAAGATTTTATTTTTCTAAAAAAACAGGATTTATCCCCTCAATTATGAAAGAAATAATGGAACTCAGAAAAAAATATAAAAAAGAATACAAGGAAAATTCCTCTCCAATTAATAAAGCAAGAAGCAATGCTTTCAAAGTTTTATCAGCTGCCATTCATGGTTATCTCGCCTTTTTTGGAGCAAGATATTATAGTTTAGAAGCAGCAGGTTCAACACTTGCTTTTGTCAGGGAATTCAATAAAGAAACAATAAAAAAAGTAGGAAAAAAAGGGTATAAAGTTATTTTTTCTGATACTGATTCAGTAGGATTTTATTTGGGAAATAAAACTAAATCACAAGTTAAAGAATTTTTGAAAAAGTTAAATTCAGAACTTCCAGGGATTATGCATCTTGAGTTAGAAGGATTTTACAAAAGAGGTTTATGGATAACTAAAAGAACAGGAGAATTTGGAGCCAAAAAAAAATATGCTTTAATTGATGAAAAAAATAATCTAAAAATTCGTGGATTTGAAACAGTAAGAAGAGACTGGTGTAAACTGGCAAGACAAGTCCAAAACAAAGTTTTAGAATTAATTTTAAAACAAGGTAATGAGAAAAAAGCTTTAAAATATGTAAGAGAAATAATAAAAAAATTAAAGAAAAGAAATATTGATAAAAAACAATTATTAATAAGAACCCAGCTAAAAAAACCCCTTTCTAAATATAAATCAGAAGGCCCCCATGTTGCTGTTGCAAGAAAGATGCTAGAACAAGGCATACCAATAGATGCAGGGATGCTAATTTCCTACTATATTGCAGAAACCAAGAAAAAAAGGGCTTTAGTAAGAGAAAGAGCAAAATTGCCTGAAGAAAAAGAAGAATATGATATAAATTATTATATTAATAATCAAATTATTCCTGCAGTTGAAAATATTTTGCAGGTATTTAATATTAAAAAACAAGATATAGAAAAAAAATCTCAGAGAAAAATATTTGATTATTAATTTCTAAAATGAAAAGAAAAATAAGATTAAAACCTCAACTTGAAAAAAGAATGAAACTTCTTTTAAAAGAAGATTATGAAAATTTTTTACAAATAATAAAAAAACCCTCTCCTAAATATATAAGAGTTAATGAAATTAAAATCTCTTCAGAAGAACTAAAAAAAAGATTAAAAAATAAAGGGTGGAATCTTACTTTTCCTGTTCCAGATTATAAAGAAATCATATCAATTAATTCTGAATTAAATCCAGGAGAATTAGGAAAATCCCAAGAACACTTGCTAGGATATTTTTATATCCAGGATTTGGCTTCTATGCTTCCAGTATTATCTTTAAATTTATCTCCAATGGAAACTTTCCTTGATTTAGCAGCAGCTCCTGGCTCTAAAACAACTCAAGCATCAGGAAAAATGAAAAACTCGGGAATTATCATAGCAAATGATAAAAGTTTAGGAAGATTGAAAATTCTATCAGCTAATTTAGAAAGAACTGGAGCCAGCAATGTTTTGATAACAAGAGAAACTGGAGAAATACTATGTAAAAAGCTTGAAAAACAAAAAATGAAATTTGATAAAATTTTAATAGATGCTCCATGTTCAGGAGAAGGAACATTAAGAAACAAAGTAAAAACTTCTATAATGTGGAATATTAATAATGTAAAATTTCTATCAACAATTCAAAAAAAACTATTATCTTCTGCAATTCCATTACTAAAACCTGAAGGGAAGATAGTTTATTCAACATGCACTCACTCTCCAGAAGAAAATGAAGAAGTTGTATCTGAAATCTTAACCAAGTTTCCTAAATTAAAACTAGAAAAGATAGAACTCCCAATAAAAACTAGAAAAGGAATTAAATCCTGGCAAGGAAAAACATATCACAAAGAAATAAATAAAACAGCAAGAATCTACCCCCATGATAATAATACTGAAGGTTTTTTTCTTGCTAAATTAAAGTTAAAATGAAAATATTAAATAATAAACAAAAAAAACAAATAATAAAAGATTTAAAACAATTTGGAATTAAAGAAATTAAAGGAATATTAATTAAATCAGGAAAAGAAAAAATAAGATTATACACTGGAGATTTATCAGAAAAAGAGATTAGTAAAATATCAGAAATCACAAAACTTGAATCAGTAGGATTATATTTTGGAAAATATCACAATCAAGATTTAAGATTAAGTATAGATGCCTGTCACTTATTAAAAAATCAGATAACAATGAAAATAATAAATTTAAATCAATCTCAGATTAAGGATTATTTAAAAGGTTTAGACATAGAGTTAGACAACCCTAAAATTACGACTCTAGAAAAAGGATTTTATATTTTAAAATATAATAATGACTTATGGGGAATGGGAAAGTTAATTAATGTAAATAACAGAATAATAATAAAAAACCATCTGCCAAAAGAAAGAAGAATTAAGAATTCTATCTTGCTTTTTCTCTTTTCTGCCTCTCTCTTTTTCTTTTTAAAACATCTCTTTTTCTTAAATATCTCATATGCTCTCTAATATCACTATACCAAAAACCCTTTCCTGCAAAACAGGGAAAAATATAAAACTTTCCAAAATCAGTTTCAGCATTTCTTGGATAACCTAAATTTAGTCTTACCTCTTCATCATCTCTCTTCATAGGAATATACACTTTTGCTTTTTCACCATTTTCAACTCTCTCAAAATAACTTAAAATCACTGTCTCTCTAACATTAGTATCTAAACTGCTAATCTTCTTTCTTTCAAATTTCTTATCACTAATTGCCTTCCAAACATCTTGAGAACAATATTCTATAAAATGATTAGAAGAAACAGCAAATATATTATATTTTAAAATTTGGTCAAGAAGAGA
The DNA here is from genome assembly GCA_964490795.1 of Candidatus Woesearchaeota archaeon. Classification (GTDB taxonomy): domain Archaea; phylum Nanobdellota; class Nanobdellia; order Pacearchaeales; family GW2011-AR1; genus PWGL01. The sequence goes on from CAZBDY010000013.1 coordinate 13,395, forward strand.
AAAACCTGCTTTTGCAGCTCTTTGTTTTGCTAACCCAGCAACTCTTAATGCTTGTTTTAATCTTTTTGATAAATCATCAAAATCAGAAAAACCACTAATTTCTGAATCTTCTTGACTTTCCATAAACTATTTAACTACTCTCTATTTTTAAAAATATATGAACTCAAAAGAAATTCAGAACTACAAAGAAGCTGGAGAAATCTCTAAAAAAGTAAAAGAATATGCAAGAAAGATAATAAAGCCAGGAGTTTTATTAAAAGATGTAGCTGAAAAAATAGAAAATAAAATTATTGAATTAGGAGGAAAACCAGCTTTTCCTGTAAACCTCTCAATAAATGAAATAGCAGCACACTACACTCCTTCTTCTAATGATGAAAACACTGCTAAAGGATTATTAAAAATTGATTTAGGAGTTCATATTAAAGGATATATATCTGACACAGCTTTTTCTCTTGATTTAGAAAATTCAGAACAAAATAAAGACTTAATAAAAGCATCTAAATTAGCAATTGAAAAAGTTGAAAAAAATTTAAAACCAGGTATCGAGATATTTAAAATAGGAGAGATTATTCAAAACCAAATTACCTCTTTTAATTTCTCTCCAATTAAAAATTTATCAGGACACTCTTTAAACAAATATCAAATTCATTCTGGAATCACTATTCCTAACTATAACAATAACAATAAAAATAAATTAATAAAAGGAGCATATGCAATAGAACCTTTTGCAACTTCTGGACAAGGAGAGGTTTATGAAGGAAAACCCTCTGGAATCTACTCTTTGATTGAAAAAAAACCTGTAAGAAATCAACAAGCTAGAAAAATTTTAGAATTCATTGAACAAGAATATTTAACTATTCCTTTTTGTGAAAGATGGATTTGTAAAAAATTTTCCCAATATAAAATCGCTTTATCTTTATTAGAAAAACAAGGAATAATAAGACAATATCCTCAATTAATTGAAAAATCAAAATCAAAAGTTGCTCAAACAGAACATACTTTTTTAATTAAAGAAAAAGTTGAAAAAATTAGTTAATCTTTTGTGATTATAGAAATCAATTGCACAACAATAGAAGAAAACAATCCAAATGAAGCTATTTTCATATTAAAGTATTAATTATCCTACATATAAGAACTATCAAAACTATTACTCCTCACCAATCGCAATATAATCTATCAGCTTTTAATTTTTCTAGTTTTTTTAAATATGAATCAAATTTTTTACCAAAAACCAATGCAGGAATGAAACTAGAAAACATTATTGCTAAACCAGATATAAAAATTGGAACAACTCTTTTTTCTTGTTTTTTTCTATCTTCTAAATATTGTGTTATTTCAGGTTCAACTTCAATTTCAGAAATATCTTCTCTTACAATTTCAATAGCTTTGTCTAATTTAGATATTTGTTGTCTTTCTGATTCATAAATACAATCAAAAGCTTCTCTAACTTTTGGAGTTTCATAAACAACTTCAAGTTTAGAAGCAAGATTATTCTTCATACTCTCTAATTGAGTTAATTGTGTTTGAGCATTTAAATAAGTTTGATAATTATCAGGTTGCTTTGGTGGAAAAAATAAGGGAATGCCTATAGAAGACATTGTAATTACTGCACCAGCAGCAAATGTCCCAAAAACACCCATTGTAGCAAATCTTTTATAAGTCCTGGATTTTCTCTTAGTTTCTTCAATTTCTCTTTCTAATGAATAATTTTTTCTTGTCATCTTAACCTAACTCAGAATTAATCTGAAGTTTTCACCTCTATTTTTTAAAGAAATATAATGTTTATAAATTTAACCTAAATAACCAGCACTTGAATCTAAAGCAGCCTTAGCTGTTTTTAAATAATTTTCTTCCATTTTCTTATATCTGTCAGCAGAACCCTTACTTACACTTGGTTTTACTTTTTTAATAGCTTCTTCAAACTGCTTCATCTTAACTTCTTTAGCATTTTTATTTTTTCTTAAAGTAAGTAATGCCGCCTCTCTGCATAATGATTCAATATCAGCTCCAACATAACCCTCTGTCTCATCAGCAAGTTTATCTAAATTAACATTATTCAAAGGCATATTTTTAGTATGAATCTCAAGTATCTGCTTTCTTCCTTTTTTGTCTGGAGTAGGAACTAACAATATTTTATCAAATCTTCCAGGTCTTAATAATGCAGGGTCTAACATGTCTGGCCTATTAGTAGCTCCAATAACAGTCACATTTTGCATTTCTTCTAATCCATCCATTTCAGCTAGCAACTGATTTAATACCTGTTCTGTCACTCTTCTTCCCTCTCCTGCTCCTCCTCTTCTTGAAGCTAAAGAATCAATTTCATCAAAAAACACAATACAAGGAGCAACTTGTCTGGCTTTTTCAAATACTTTTCTAACTCCTTCCTCACTTTTACCTACCCACATACTTAACAATTCTGGTCCTTTAACCTGAATAAAATTAGCTTCTGATTCATTAGCAATTGCTTTTGCAAGTAATGTTTTTCCTGTTCCTGGAGGCCCATACAACAAAACTCCTCTTGGAGCTTTAATTCCCATATTAATAAAGCTTTGAGGATGTTTTAATGGCCACTCTACAACTTCTACTAATTCTTGTTTAATTCCAGATAATCCTCCAACATCATCCCATTTAATATTTGGTGTTTCTACTAAAACCTCTCTCATAGCACTTGGGCGAACTGATTTCATTGCCTCTCTAAAATCTTTTTTACTTATTTTCAAAGTATCTAAAACCTCTCTAGGAATTTCTTCTTCTTTATCCATCCTTAATTTTGGCAAAATTTTTCTTAACACATTCATAGCAGCTTCTTTTGCAAGGGAAGCTAAATCCGCCCCAACAAAACCATAAGTATATCTTGCTAAATCTTTTAAATCAACATCTTTACTTAAAGGCATATTTCTTGTATGAATTTTAAAAATTTCTTCTCTTCCTTTTCTATCAGGAACACCTATACTAATCTCTCTATCAAATCTTCCAGGTCTTCTTAAAGCCGGATCAATAACATTAGGTCTATTAGTAGCCCCAATAACAACAACTTTTCCTCTGGCTTGTAATCCATCCATTAATGTTAATAACTGAGAAACAACTCTTCTCTCAACCTCTCCATAACTTTCCTCTCTTTTAGACGCAATTGCATCTATCTCATCAATAAAAATAATACTAGGAGATGCTTTTTCTGCATCTTCAAACTTCTTTCTTAAATTTTTCTCACTCTCTCCATAAAACTTGGACATTAATTCAGGCCCATTAATTAAAATAAAATTAGCTTCTGACTCATTAGCAACTGCTTTTGCAAGTAATGTTTTTCCTGTTCCTGGAGGCCCGTGTAATAACACTCCTTTTGGAGGTTCTATTCCTAATTTATCAAAAATTTCAGGATGTTTTAAAGGCAATTCAACCATTTCCCTGACTTTCTTAATCTCATCTTCTAGCCCCCCAATATCTTCATAACTAACATCTGGCATTTTTTCCTCTGAAATTTCAATTGCTTTTGGATTTAAGGTAACTTCTGTATTTTCAGTAATAATACATGGCTGTGTTGGTTGAGTAGAAGCAATAATAAATTTTGTCTGAAATCCAGATATTCCAAATCCTTCATTTAATTCTGGAAAAATATCTCCTAATCCCATCTCAGACATCATATCTGACATAATGTCTTTTCTTCTGGCAGTTCCTCCTAAAACAACTATATCTCCTTTAACTAGCGCTCTTCCTAATAGCCCTTGTTTCAAAACCTCAGGATCTGCCTTAACCATAATTCCTTTTTGGCTTGGAGCCATAGTTATTTTTTTAGCTTCCTTAATTTCAGTTTTTTTAATATCCACTATCTCTCCAATTCCTGTTCTGGCATTTTTTCTAATAATTCCATCAATTCTAATTATTTTTTCTCCAATATCTGCAGGATATGCTCTATCAACTATTGCTACAGTTTCTTTCTGCCCATTAATAGAAATAACATCTCCTCTTTTCAAACCTAACTGCCTCATTATTCCTGTATCTATTCTAGCTATTCCTTTATAAGCATCATCTTGTAATGCTTCTACAACCTTTAATTTAACTTTTTCTTTTGCCATTTTTATTCTCCAAAACTTAATCTTAATTTTTTTGCATCATCAAAACATAGTTTTACCATATCATTAAACATCTTTTCCTGTTCTTTCATAAAATGCACTATTTCTTTTGGTATGGACACAGCATAACTATTTCCAACAAGTCGTAATTTGACTTTAAAAACTTTATTCTTTAAACTTAAAAAATTTTTATACTCATTTTCATCTGCTGGATGAATAATTTTTTTACCACAATCTTCACAAATAACTGCTCTTAAATTAAATCCATTTTTAATTATACTTACCTTTTTCATCTCTTTACTACAATCTTTACACAAAATCTTGTTATCAAATATATCTGTCATATTAAATTTTTCTTGCTTGTTTTAAGTTTAGCTGTCCTGAAACAGGACAGCTAATTGAAAGGGGGTTGTGTATACAATATAATATACACAAGAGGTGTATTTATAAATGTTTCGTTTTTCTGGCTTTGTCCGGAATAGATTTTTCAAAACCGAAAATTAGTTATTCTAAAGAAAA
>CAZBDY010000014.1:0-17757 GCA_964490795.1 Candidatus Woesearchaeota archaeon
ATCTTTTTTTATTTTAATTTTTGAGATTTATGTTACTCCGGACAAAGCCAAATAAACAATAAGTTTAAAAATCATTTTTTTCTTTAAATTTTAGTATTAATCTTGCCCCTGTAGTCTAGTGGCCAAGGATAAAGCCCTTTCGAGGCTTAGACCCGGGTTCAAATCCCGGCAGGGGCATATTACCTTTTTGGTAAATTCTTGGGACAACTTTTTACAAGTTGCTTAAAAAAGCAATTTGTATAGAAAAAATATGAAGATTGATCCCTATAAACACAAAGAAAGATACTTGAATTGGAAAAAGAAAACTAAAAAGGAAATTCCAAAAATTAGCGAGCAAAATTCTGATTTGATCTTGCAATATCTTAATGATATGGAAAATGGGATTAATATTTCTTGTGTAAATAAAAAAGGTGCAAGAAGTTATATAAGGTTAAATGCACTTAAAACAAGGATGATTTTTCTTTTCCAGCAGTTTATCAAGTCTTTCATTAATTTCTTTTAATTTATCTTTAATTTCTTCAAGATTAATTCTTTCAATTTGAATTTCCATTTTTTAGTTAATCTATTTGGCTTTTTAAGAAACTACGCTGTATACACGTTCTTGCCAGAGTGTATAAAGAGGGGGATATTTTTTAATTGCATTAAAGAATTTTTATGGGTTTTTAAAGAGCTTAGATGAATACCATGCCTGACGAGGTACAATAAAGGAAGGGTGTTTTTGTGGAGAGAATTTGAGAAAAATTAGATAAAACTATTAGGGATTAAATCTAAAAAGCTTATCCAACTTAAAAGAATATGAAACTAACAACAAAAAGATTAATTTTGAGACCTTTGAAAAACTCAGATGCAAAAAGCATAGCAGAGAACATAAATGATTTAGAGGTGACTAAATGGCTTTTAGTAGTTCCGTATCCTTACAAATTAAAAGATGCAAAAGAATGGGTAAAACACAATAAAGAAAAATGGAAAAAGAGAAAAAAGGAAGATTACACCTTCGGAATTGAACTTAAAGAAGAAAAGATAATTATTGGAGGGATTGGAATTCATAAAATCGATAAGTTTCAAGGAAAAGCAAAGGTAGGGTATTGGCTCGGGAGGAAAAATTGGAACAAGGGTTATGGAAGCGAAGCTCTTAAAGCAATTCTAGATTTTGCATTTAAAAAATTAAAATTAAGAAGAATTGAGGCAGGAGTTTTTGTTGGAAATCCTTCTTCAGGAAGATTACTTGAAAAATTTGGGGGTAAAAGAGAAGGACTGAAAAGAAAATCGTGCAAATGCAAAGCAGATAAAAAGATTAAAAATGAATATATTATGGGCTTGTTAAAAGGAGAATACAAAGGATGGAAAAAGAATACAAAGGAATAATTGTTGAAGAAAGTTTATCCGATAATAGAATATTGAATGATTTAGAAATTATCAAAGTTGAAATTTCAAAAGAAGAAAACCCCTCTGATAGATGGCATCTTTATACTGTTCAAGTTTCAAAAGAGAATATAGATAAATTATCTAGAAATATTAAACCCAAATGGTACATGCATTTTTGGAAGGGGAGAAATGTTATAGCAATATTTAGAAATAAACAATTTAATTTTGATTATGATAATAAATCTGAATGGACTCCTGTTGTAGATTATGGGCTATCTTTAGGAATTCCTAAAGAGCAATTGGACTTTCCAATAGATTAACATGAAGATAGGGATAATTGGACCAAACAAGTTATTTGCAGGAAATTTAGAAGAAAGGAAGAAGCTAATAGATAAGGTTTCCAAAATAATAGCAAAATCTGGAAATGAGATAGTTCTTACTCCAGATAAAGACTCTTTATTAGAATACTTTGGTAAACAATATCTCAAATTTAAAGGAAAGAAAATCTGGCTCATTATCCCAACAAAAGATAAGGATCATAAAAAATATCTCAATACAGAACTCGGAGAAGTAATAACATGCACTGCTTGGGATAGACAAGCAGACGAATTTAATAGACAAAGCGATTTATTCATTTGTTTGGGCTATTCTTGGGGTGCAATGAAAGAAATTGCTTGTGCTCAATATTTCAATAAAAAGAAAACCTATACTATCAAAGAATTTATTTCCAAAGAATTACCTAAAGAGCTAAGCTTTTTAGTTGAATATATCTCTATTAAAGAACTCGAGGAAAAATTGAAATGAAACTAATCGCAAAGATAACAGACAAAGAAGTTGTGGGTGAAGATATAAAATTCGAAGGAGAATATTCATTAAGAACTGCTGTAAGAGCTATTGTTTTTAATCCTAAAAACAAGATTGCTATACTTAATGCTAAAAAATATAAATTTCATAAATTGCCGGGCGGAGGAGTAGAAAAAGGAGAAAGCATAAAGAAAACATTAGAACGAGAATTAAAAGAAGAAATAGGTTGCAAAGTAAAGATTATAAAAGAAGTTGGAAAGATAATTGAAATAAAAAATAAATACGGACAAAAACAAGAATCCTTTTGTTATGTTGCAAATATCTTAAGTGAATGTGATTTTAATCTAACAAAAGAAGAGAGAGAAGATTTAGGGGTTGAAGTTGAATGGTTTACAATAAACGAAGCAATAAAATTATTTGAAAAAGATAGTCCTGAAGACTATACAGCTAAATTTATCAGACATAGGGATTTGCTCTTTCTAAAGGAGTTTAAATGACTCCTGACAAAACTTTTTTTCATAAAAGGTACTCTGAAAAAGATTACAAATTCACTTTCAAATATGATAAAGGTATTTTAAATCAAATATTAAAATTAAAAGGAGATGGGAAAATTCTTGATTTGGGTTGTGGCGAAGGAGGATTATCTCTCAAATTAGCAGAAAAAGGGTTTGATGTGACTTGTGTTGATATTTCAAAAACTGCAATAAATAAAATTCAAAGAGAAGCTAAAAAAAGAAAAATTAAAATCAATGCAATTGAAAGCGATTTGAAAGATTATAAAATAAAAAATAATTATGATTTAATACTTGCTTTAGGAATAATTCATTTCTTAGGAAATATGGGTGAAGGGTATATAAGAAAAATACAAAGACACACGCAAAAAGGCGGGATAAACATAATTGATGCTTTCATAAATGGATGGCTTCCTAAAAATAAAATAAAAGAATTATACAAAGAATGGAAAACTAGAGATTATGAAGAATACAAACAAAAATTAATCAATGGAGATAAGAAATGGATGAATTATCTTGTTGCAGAAAAAAGATGTGGGGGTTGGCAATGTTGGGTGGATGTCTATAAAGATTATGTGATAAAAACTCCAAAAACCAGAAAAGAAATCTCAGAAACAATAAAAAGATATCTTGATTCTATAAAAAAACCAGAAGAACTTGAAAAAAGAACTGAACAGATGATAAAAGATATTAAAAATTCAATTAAGATAATAAAAAATTCTAAAATTCCAAAAAAATTATTTGCTTATTCTAAATTTCTTCCAAATGGAAAGATAAAACAAAAAAAAGTAATTATATTAGAAGAAAAATTTAGAGAATTAGTTATGAAAAAAAGAGATAAAGAAATTAAACGATTAATTAATAAGAGTATAGATTTTATCATTGAACTCTGGAAATATCAAATTCATGAAAAAACTTTTAAAATTTATTCTAATTTTGGTTTGATTGATAATGAAATTGTTTTAGTTGATTTATTTGAATTAACAAATAAAAAAGAAAAAGTTGAAAAGCAAGTCATAAATAAAAAGTGGACAAATATACAAAAAACATCTAATCTTTCTAAAGAGCACACTGAATACTTTTTAACCCAAGTTGGAAAAAGACTGACAATTAAAAAACTAAATGAGGTTTGGGGAGAAAAAACAAAATGAGATTAATCCTCTCTAAAGACTTCTTAGCATATACTCTCTGGGGAATACCTAGTGAAGAGATGATAAAAGAGGTGTTATCTGTAATATAAAAACCGCTACAGATTCAAAACATTATAGATAATTATTTGTCAGGTGATTTTTCTTTATTTTGAAAATTTGGTTAAATGTTTTTTACATCCAATAAATTTAATATTATACTTATCGCCTTCTTTTTCAACAACACTAACGCAAGTATTTCCATGCTTATTTTGATGTTCTCTAACAATTTTCCCACCCTCCTCCCTGCTACCAGTGGTAATTGCAAGAAGAGTTAAACAAGAGGATCCATGAGCAACCACTATTGCATTTTTGCCTAACTTTTCAATATCATCAAAAGCATGATTACATTTAGCAATAAAATCTTCTAACTCTTCGTTATTAAGCATGTCTCTTAATCTAGAATCAAGTCTAATTTCAACATTATGAAATTTATTTATTTCTTCAGCAGTTTGTTTTGCTCTTTTTAGATCCGACGAAATAATTATTTCAATATCTTCGTCCTCCAACCTTTTTGCAACTGCTTTAGCTTGCTTCTTACCTTTTTCAGTTAAGGGGGTATCGATCCATTCATCCAGATTTCCTTGAGAAATACCTTTAGCATTTGCTTCTGATTCTCCATGGCGGATGATTATTAGTTTCATGCTATAATGGAACCTCTAAACAAAATAAACAATATTTATTAAAAATTTCTTTTTCAAAAATGTACTTGCTTCTGAATTGTTCGATACTATCAATAGAGTCATCTTTTAATAAGGTATTTTCAAATTCATAAGGCATGAATAAACAAGGCTTAAGTTTTCCTTTCTCTGTCAAGACAAGATTATTTATTGGAAAAGAACATTTTAAGCCCCTAATTGAACTGCATTTAAACCCATTATTAAGGCATCTAAAATATTCAATAATTTTCACAATGTTTTTAATTTGATAATTAGATTTTATCCCATACTTTTTTATCTTTTTTATTACTACTGGCAATATTTTTTTTTCAAAGATATCTAAATCCTTTTTTGATAATTTTAATTTCCCATAATTTCTGTAAGAATGTTTATTAAAATCTCCAAATTTATTTGGGAGTAACAAAGAGATATCTTTGATTTTAAGTTTCTGACAGAGATCAAGAAAAGAGGGCATTTCATTATAATTCTTTTTTTGAATCAAAAAACTTAATTTTATTCTTTTCTTTATCTTTTTTAGTAATTCTATATTTCTTAGAACATCGTTAAATTTATCTACCCCCCGAATTTTTAGGTAGGTTTCTTTATTTGCAGAGTCTAAAGAAATAGAAAAATCATCTATTAACTTTAATAATTCCAATTCCATTTTATCTAGAATTATTCCATTTGTAGCAAACTTAATCTTTAATTTTTTGTTATGTATAAATTTAATAATTTCTTTAATATTAGGATGAAGAAAGGGTTCACCCCCACTTATCATAACTGACTTTAAACCACGTCTCTTTAAACTCAAAATTGTTTTAAAGATTATAAATTTATCTAAGTTTATATTTTCATTATTTTTCCAATATGAGCAATGAATACATCTAGAATTACAATTTCCTGTTACAATTATTATTAATTGTTCAATTTTATTAATCATTTTTCTACCCAAAAATCATTTAAGATTAAAATATCCCCACAAGAGTTATAGAAAAAGTTTATTGCTTCCTCAGGAGTATTAATAATCGGTTCGCCTTTATCATTTAGGGAAGTATTTAATATCATAGGAACATTAGTTATTTTATAAAAGTCATAGATTAAATTATAATATTTTGGAAGGTATTTTCCGCTTACTGTTTGTGGTCTTGTTGTTCCATCAGCTTGATGAATAACTCCTGCTATCTTTTTGATCCATTTTTTCTTAACCCTATATGCTTCTATCATAAAGGGAGATTCCCTTTTATAATTTACTAAAATGTTTTTAGCATGGTCTTCTAAGATGGAACACGCAAAAGGTCTCCATTTTTCACGATGTTTTATTTTTTTATTAATATAATCTGATAACCCCTTATGTCGTGGATCTGCCAAAATAGATCTAAAACCCAAGGATCTCGGTCCTAATTCGGTTCCTCCCTGATACCAAAATATTACTTTTTTGTTAGCAAGTCTACGAGCAGCATTTTCTAATAGTTTGTCTTCTTCATACTTTTGATAAGCTATTCCTTTATTTTTAAGAGCTTCTTCAATCTGTTTATCTGAAAAAGTTTCACCTAATCCAAGATTGTTCAACCTAAACTTATTTGGTTTGTTAATTTCTAATAATGCTACCCCAATACATAAACCAGAATCTTTACTAACCGGTTGAAAATAAGAATTCTTAACTTCTTTAAGTTCCCTAAGCACCCCATTCATTTTACAATTCAAGAAAACACCCCCACTACAGCAAATATTATTTATCTTATATTGTTTTATTATTCTTTTAACTAAAAATGATACCTCTTTTTCAAGATAATCTTGTATCGCATAAGCTATATCTTTATATACCTCTTTTATAGCATTATTTTTATCTCTTCTATTTATAGAAAATTTTTGTTCTATTATTCTTATAGCCTTTTCTATGTCTATATCCAAATCATCTCCAAACGAATTTAAAATCAAATCTTCTTTAATTTCTTTTATTCTTTTAATAAGTTTTTTATTTGGTTTCCCGTATGGTGCTAGTGCCATTGTTTTGCCTTCACTCTCCCAAGGGGTAAAGCCTAGAAATGCTGTAAAAGCTGCATAAAGGTAGCCTAATGAAAATGGTAGAGTTTTTGATTCCAAACGTTTAATCAACTTTCCTTGACCTTTCCAAATACTAAGGCTCTCAAATTCCCCGACTCCGTCAATTACAATAATTAATGATTTATCAAACCCTGAAGGATAATATGCTGATGCTGCATGACATAGGTGATGATCATAGAAATTAATTTTTATCTGCAACCCTATTTCATTAAGGATTTTACTGCTTGCCCTGAGTGTAGAAGACATCTCTTTTTTTAGATTGTAATCATTTAAATCAGAAATAAGTCTTTTAGAAAGGTTTGTTAAATCCTCTTCTTTAATACCTTTACCTTTTTTAATCTGTTTCAAAGTTTCTATGAAACTGATATTATTAAAGATCTTATAAAATTCAAGATTACTTCTTTCTATTCTTTTTTCTGGATTATATCCTACAGAGATAATATCTATATCCGATAATCTTATTTTTGCGATTTGACAACATTTATTAATAGCCCTAATTGGAAATTGTCCCTTAGACCCTTTTATTCGATTAAGTCTTTCTTCTTCAATGGCACATATCAGTTTTTCATTTTTGAAGAGAGCAGCCGAAGGATCATGATAATTCATCCCATAAATTCCAGGATTTATACCCATTACCCATTTAGGTTTCATTTTTAACAAATTCCCTTGAGATTTTCAATAATCTTTTACAGTATTGATGAATTTCTGTAAGAGGTTCATCCAAGAATAACGGGAAGGATAGCAGATTTTCTATAAATTCTTCAGAATTTGGAAATTGTCTATCTTTATAAATTTCCTTATTACTATTTTTTGTCAAACCATAAATCCCATCTTGCTTTGTTTGAAAAAAGTTAGTTTGGTGAAGTAAAGGATAATGTAATCCTTTTTTGATATAAACCCCACGAGAATTCAATTTTTTTACATAATCTTCTATGAATATATTGCATTTTTTTGGATCAAAACGTGCATAAAATCCATGCCAAGACCCTTCATCAAAATTTTTATTTTTTTTTGGAATGATAATAAAAGACAATTTAGATAAATAGTCCGCCAGAATTAAAAATCTCTTTTTTCTTTGAGAAATCAACGTTTTAATTTTATGAAATTTATTTTTTGATATTGCAATTCCCAAAACATGCATTCGATTATTGTGTCCAAAACCAACATCACAAAATTTTCTATAAAATGGATTCATTATTTCATTCATGGCTCTCTCACCAAAATATCCCAGCATTATAGCTCTTTCATAGTACTCTCGATTATTAGTGACAATCGCTCCTCCCTGACCACCACTTAATAATTTTGTTGATCCTAAGCTAAAACAAACAATATCCCCAAATGAACCGAGAGGTTCATTATTAATTTTAGCTCCGATACAAAGAGAAATATCCTCAACTATTTTTAATTTATATTTCTTTGCAATTTTTACAATTTCATTTATTTTTGTTTTAAAGCCAGGAAAATAAGTAACTACAATTGCCCGGGTCTTTTTTGTGATCCTCTTTTCAATTTCTTTAACATCCATATTTCCTGTTTCTTTTTCCGAGTCTACTAAAATTGGTTTTAAATTTAATAAAAATAATGGCATAACAGAAGCCCAAAAAGTTTGGGTTTGCACAATTATTTCATCACCCTCGCTTAAATTTAACGCAAAATACGCCGAAAAGAGGGCATTTGTGCCAGAATTAGTAAGTAAACAATATTCTTTATTAAGATATTTTGCTAAATCCTGTTCATATTCTTTTTGAAATTGTTCTTTACCATAAAAAGATAATTTATTTTCTTTATTTATAAAGTTATTCACAGCTTTTTTATCTTCTTCTGAAAATGTATTTCTATTTACTTCTCCAATCATTTTTTACCTCACACTTTTTCAATAAAACCTTTTTTTAGGAGTTCCTGAAAAAAGAAACCGACATCATTTTCTATTATTTTTGGATCAGCTTCAAAAAAATCACTAATAATTCTAACAATCTTTTCAAATTTAGATTTCTTTTTTAATCCTTCCCAAACAATCGCTCCAATAAGATTTATCTCAAACATTTTACCTTTTTTTGCTAGGACTAATACCGTTGATTCAGACTCAAATTCAAAATTTTTATCTTTAATAGCTTCAGAGATAGTCTTATACTTTGATAATCTTATATCTTTTTGTTCAATAATTTCTTTAGAGATCCTATACAAATTGTTATCAATAATCTTTTTTGTCTCCATCTTAATTAGAACGAACATAATCTTTTAAATCTTCTGCCCCCATTTCTCCTAAGCACCTAAATTTAGATCTTAATTTTAATAATAAAGGAGATTTTTGCCAAATTTTACCTAAATTATCTTTTAATAAATTTCCAATAACATATTGATTATAAACACAAGGAGCTAAATTCCCATTAGGAAGTAATGCAAGTGAAATTCTCCCACATGGACAGCCCTCATCAACGCCTTTTATACCATTTTCAGAGTAAATAAAAAATATTTTTAATCCCGAAGTTTTCTTAAATTTTTCAATTTTTTTAACTAAAAGATTAACCTCTTTTTCATTTAGAGCATAGTCTTTTGCTATTTTAAGAGCATTGCCCTGTATCCTTACTCTCTTAAAATCTATCCCAGCGAGATTATATTCTTTAGCGAAGTCCACTATCTTTTCTAATATGTCCAAATTCTTTTTAGTTACTACTGTAGAAAGCACCACATCAATTTTATATTTTTTAGCCAAGTTTATACAATTTATAACTTTTTTGTGGCTTCCAATTTTATTTCTAAAATCATCATGTTCAGATTCTCTAACGTCATCAAGACTTACGAATAAAGTTCCAATTCCTGCCTCTTTTAATTTACTTGCAATTTCTTCATCGAACAAAAAACCATTCGTGGTTAAATTAACTTTTACACCTTCATTAGATAATATTTTAATTATCTGAAAAATATCTTTTCTTAAGAGTGGTTCTCCTCCTCCGAGATTTACCTGAAAGACATGAGAGTCAACAATATTTTTAGCTATCTTCTTGTAATCTTTTGTTGATAACTCTTCACCATCTAAACCCCGACTATAACAATGTTTACAATTAAAATTACAAATATGAGTATAATTCCAATTAATATAAGTTGGAAATTCAAGTGTTCTCATTTTGTACTTCTATTTATGAGGTTGCAGCTAATTCTGCCATTGCCTTCATTGCTGGAGCAACGTATTTTTTCTTTTGCATTTTTATTCCTCCAGTATCATAAGAAAATTTCACTTTATAAGCTTTTTCAATTAGAAAAGCTTATATAATGGCATAATTATTAATTATAATGTTAAAAAGTAAACTTAATCCCAAAAATTTAATAATCCTCAAAAATCTTTGCAAAAATTCTCGAATATCTTTAAAAGATCTTTCTACAAACACACATATTTCAAAACAAGCTATGCATAAAAAACTGAAAAAAATTGAGACTAATTACATCAGAAGATATGTTACTTTAATTGACCATTATATTTTGGGATACAATACCGTTCACATATATTTCAAGATACAGAGAATAAGTAGAAATGAATATGCAAATAAAATTAAAAGATTACAAAATATCAAAAGAATTACATGGGTATCTAACTTTATAGGAGATTATGATTTGGGAATATCAATTATGTTTAAAACAATAGAAGAGCTCAATCAAGTTTTATCTAAGGTCTATAATTTATTTAAAGGGCATATAAAAAATAAAGAATTACATCTAATAAACTCTCAATTTGCATCAACAATTTTGCACGATAATGAAAAAAAGACAATAGACTTCGAACATAATAAGAAAGTTGAAATCTCTAAAGTGGATAAAGAGATAATCAAATATATTGAGTATAATCCCCGTTTTGAATGGATAGATATTTCTTCAAAAGTCGGAATAAATCACAAAACCTTGCAAAAACATATAAATAAACTTGAACAAAATAAAGTGATTAAAGGGTACGGGGCAATTTTAAATTATGGCGCTTTGGGTTATGATTGGAGCATTTGTATATTAAATATTGTTCCAGGGACTAATTTAACTGAAACATTATCTTTATTGAAAAAAGAAAATAATATCCCTTTTATTTCTACTACAATAGAGAATAATATCATTTTTGATTATGTTAGTAAAAACTATAATGAATTGAAAGAGTTTTTAGACAAACTACAGATTGAATTCT
This sequence comes from Candidatus Woesearchaeota archaeon, assembly GCA_964490795.1. Lineage (GTDB taxonomy): Archaea > Nanobdellota > Nanobdellia > Pacearchaeales > GW2011-AR1 > PWGL01. Next base: position 10,757 of record CAZBDY010000014.1, read on the forward strand.
CAAAAGTAATTGATACTTATAAAATATTAAATGTCCTGAATCTTGAAAAACTGGAAGATTCTTATCAATAATCTTATTCTTGAACTAATCTTTCTTCAACTTCTTTCTTTATACTTTTAATAAAGTCATTTAAACTAATATCCTTTTCACTTTCACCATTTCTTTTTCTAACAGAAATTAATTCCTTCTCTTTTTCTTTATCTCCCAAAATAACCATATAATTAACTTTTTCCATTTGGGCATTTCTAATCTTTTTACCAAGAGTTTCATTAGAGTTATCTAATTCTGCACGAATATTATTTTTAAATAACTCATTTAAGATATTTTTTGCATAATTTTCTAGAGAATCATTCATAGTTAATATTTTTACTTGCACAGGAGATAACCATAATGGTAGTTTTCCTTGGGTTTTTTCCAGCAGATATGCTATAACTCTTTCTGTAGCCCCTGAAGAAGATCTATGAATAATCATTGGTCTTTTTTCATTTCCATCCTCATCAACATAAGTTAAATCAAATCTTTCAGGCAAAGCAAAATCAATCTGTATTGTTATTAATGTATCTTCCTTTCCATAAACATCTTTATATTGCAAGTCTAATTTTGGTCCATAAAAAGCAGCTTCATCTTCTTTTTCAACGTATTCTACTTTCAATTTATCTAAAATAGACTTCATTGTTTTTTGTGATTCTTCCCATGCTTGAGGGTTATCTATATATTTCACTTTATTTTTTGGATCCCATTTAGAAAATCTATACCAAATATCGTTTATGCCTAATTTTTTCATAACATAATTAATTAAATCCAACACTTTCTCAAATTCTCCTTCAAGTTGATCAGATTTACAAATAATGTGCGCATCAGCTAATGTAAATTGTCTTACTCTAGTCAATCCTCTAAGTTCACCAGATTGCTCATTCCTAAACAATGTTGACATTTCTGCATATTTTATTGGAAGTTCCTTATAATTTCTTGGTTTTCTCTTATATAATATAAAGTGGAAAGGACAAGTCATGGGTCTCAATGCAAATGTTTCATCTCCTACTTTTAAAGTAAACATAGAATCTTGATAATGATCCCAATGTCCAGATACTTTGTATAAATCACTTTTTGCCATAATCGGGGTTGAAGTATGTAAATAACCTCTTTTTAGCTCTTCATCAATTACAAACCGTTCTATTTCTCTTTTTATTGTAGCACCTTTTGGTGTAAACAATGGCAATCCTTGCCCCACAATTTCATTTACGACATAAATGTCTAATTCTCTTCCCAACTCTACATTGCTCTTTAAATCATTTTCTCCTCTTGGAGCACTCATCTTAATTTTAGACATTTTCCTCAATAATTCCTTGTTACTTGATTCATTATTTTTGTTTTTTTCCATAAAAAGAATAATATATGGGGGTTTATAAGTCTTATTTTTGCCCAATCGCAATAAGTCTAATTGATTTCTTTGTGTACCTTTCCCCAGATAGTTTTCCAAAAAAAGTTATATCTTTAAATCCCACATTCTTAAAAATTTCTAATAGCTCTTTTTTAGAATATAGCCTTAATTTTATTATCTTTTTATCGTTATTGCTATTTGTTTTTATACTTCTCAAAGTCTTTATATATTTCTTATTGTTTTGGAGTATATTATCATCTATTATTTTTATATTTGGTTTATTCAAGAGTATTAATTTCTTTTTAAAATTAGAATAAATATATTCGGGGTTTATTAATTCGATAACGATCTTACCTCTTTCTTTTAAAGAATCGTAAAAATTTTTTATAATACGTTTATTTGTTTTATCATTATAATATCCAAATGAAGTTTCTAAATTCAATATAATATTATATTTCTTCCCATAGTTTATATTTCGGATATCTTTTTTAATAAAAATTGTTTTATTACAACTCTTTTTTGCATGAATGATAAAATCTTCGGAGATATCCACTCCCTGTATTTTATATCCTTTTTTATAAAAAACGGATGTATGTCTCCCCCAACCACAACACGAATCAAGAATTAAATCACTTTTTCTAATTTTTAATAATTTAACAATCTGATTAACCTCTTTGTTAGCATTCCTATCTAAAAATTTAAATGCTTCTAAATAATTCTTATCAAATGTTTTTTTAATCCAAGACATAAATAAACAAGAAATTCATATATTAAAAACCCTTCTTGCATTAAGGGAAAGTATTTTTATCTTTTCTCCTTCAGAAATATTTGCCCTTTTTATTATATTCAATTCGTCTAGATAAGAAGTTCCATATGGCTCATCACTTCCGAAAAGAATTTTATTACTATATCCTTTTTCCATTAAAAGCTCCAAAACTTTTGAGGGCTCTTTTGGAAGATTGCTTATAGTATCATTTGCTAAAAAAGACTCAGGATACTTGTTAATTAATGATAACCCCGAGGTATCAAAAAAAACATTATCTAATTCCAAGCCTTCAAAAAGAGATTTGTTCAATCTTCCCAAATGTGCAAATATAAAAATAACTTCTGGCTCATTTTTAGCTAATTCTATTGCAGATGGCAATTCAATTGATTTTTGAGAATTTATTAATTCTTCTTCTTTTCCAGTTCCAATATGCAATAAAAGGGGTAGCGAGAATTTTTTTAATATATTCATTATTGGATGCCTAATTAAATCTTTTGGATCAACAGATGTTGCTCTTGTATGCAATTTAAGACCTTTTACTTTAATAGAAATTAATTTTTCTATTTCTTTATAATCCTTGGGATGAAAGGCTAAAATACCATAGAGATTTTCTTCCTTGTTAGTTATATCCAAAATATCCTTATTTTCTTGAGTATACCAAGTTCCTTTTGAATAAAATTCTGCAGGGGATGGAAAAGGCATTATCAATGATTTTTTAATTTTATTAATATTCATCTCTTTTAGTAATTCTTTATAATTTTGTTCAGATTCATTTCCCCTTGCATTTTTTAATTTATTTTTCTCTGCAAAGATATCTTTTCCAATATGCACATGAACATCAATTACTTCTTCATTCATTTTATCTTAATCTAGAAGAGATTTCTCTAATTAGTTTTTCAGATATTTCTTCAAGACCCATAGAAACATTTTGTTTATCTCCTCTTTTTCTAACAGATACTTGACCAGTTTCTTTTTCTTTATTCCCAACGATTAATAAATAAGGAATTTTTTGTGTAGTTGCTTCTCTTACTTTATATCCAAGTCTCTCATTCCTTAAATCTTCTTCCGATCGAATGCCTGCCCCAAGTAATCTTTGATTTATCTTATGAGTGTAATCATTAACTTCTTCAGAGATACTTAAAACTCTAGATTGGATGGGTGAAAGCCACAAAGGCAAATTCCCTTGAGTTTTTTCTAAAATATAAGCCATTGTTCTTTCAGTACAACCTGATGAGGAACGATGTATTACCATCGGTCTTTGTCTTTGTCCAGATTCGTCAATATAAGTTAAATCGAATCTTTCCGGTAAGGCAAAATCCATTTGGACTGTAATTAGTGTATCTTCTTTTCCATGAATATTCTTATACTGCAAATCTAATTTTGGTCCATAAAATGCTGCCTCCCCTTCTTCAGTAATATATTCCAGACCAAATTTATCAAGCATTCTTTTCATTGTTGCTTGCGTTTGATCCCAAGCTTCAGGATTATCAACATATTTTCCTTTATTATTTTGAGGGTCCCATTTAGAAAATCTATACCAAGTATCATCAATACCTAAAGTTTTTGTGGTCTCTCCTATCAAATCCATAACCCCCTCAAATTCTTCTTCAACTTGATCTGGTCTAGTTAAAATATGTGCATCACTTAATGTAAATTGTCTTAATCTTGTTAATCCCCCCAATGTTCCAGTCACTTCATTTCTGAATAAAGTTGCCATTTCAGCATATCTTATTGGAAGATCTCTATAACTTCTTTGCTTTCTTCCATATAAAAGAAAATGGAATGGGCAAGTCATTGGTCTCAATGCAAATGTTTCATCTCCAACATCACAAGAAAACATATTATCTTTGTAGTGCTGCCAATGTCCAGAAACCTCAAATAAATCTTTTTTAGCAATTTCTGGTGTAGAAGTATGTAAATATCCTCTTTTGAGCTCTTCATCTATAACATAACGTTCTATTTCCCTTTTTATTGTAGCTCCCTTAGGAGTCAGCAAAGGTAAACCTGAACCTACAATTTCATTCACACAATATAAATCTAATTCTCTTCCTAGATCTTGATTTGTTTTCATATCAGCCATAATAAGGATTAAAAAAGAATATTTATAAATTTAACTATTTGTTGCTATCATAAAGTCACAATAATACTTATTAATCTTATTTCTCCATCACAAGCCCAGTCTCGTCAGGATAAACTCTGTATTTCCCATAACTAAAACTTACAAGTTTCTTGTTCAAGATAGAACCAATTTCAAGAACAGTGTTAACAGTTTTATCAATTTCTTTCTCTATCGACTTTTCTCCATTTCTTGTCTTAACAGTTATTGCAATCTTCATCTTATTTATCTGGCTCTATTCTATTTAAAAATTCAATTTTCCAAAATCCACCACAACCCTTAAAACCACCAAATCCCTAATAAAGTGGTACAATCATAAACACATTAAAGTATAATAAACTAAAAAATAGTCCCAAAGATTAGCCAAAAAGGTGCTGGTTTCGGCAGGGGCATACCAACAAAATGTCCAGAAAGGTGGAACACGAAAGTCCCACTAAAATGGACAAAATGTATCACGCCCCGCCCCAATTTATAAATTTATAATTTACCTTTGGAATTGATTGAAATTAAACTAGAAAGATATTCCAATAAGAATTGATAGACTCATCACCAGAAAACTGGATTAAGGCCAAATAATCTTCAACTTTATTTTTTGTTTCAAGTTCATCAGCATTTTTTTGGAGTTTTTCTTGTTCTATTATTTCTTTAACATCTTGTTCATTAACTAGTGAACCTTCAATAGCATTAGTATTATAAACAAATTCTTTTGTAAACTCTATCCATTCTTTATATCTGATTTATTGTAAAAACATAAACTTTAAATGTTTCTTTTTTATATAGTATTATGGAAAAAGTTAAAAAAAAGAAGGAGATATATGAAAGAACATATTTTTCTCTTGCTGTAATCTCTATAATATTGTTCTTATTTTTTTCATTGAATTTTTTCCATTTATGGGCAAGTTCTTTGCCGATTTCACTTCATTTTTGCGATCATTCTTTATGTGTAATCTATTCTTTAATTTGGTTTATTGTTTTCTTTATTTTTGTATATTTTTTTATTAAAGAAAAAGATATGAAAAAAGAAGAAAAAGAAGAAAAAGAAAAACAAAACAAAAAAAATAAAATAAAAAAATGGTTTTTAATTTGTAGTTTAATTTTAATTATAGGAATTATTTTAATGAATATTATTCCTTGTAACAATAATGGAAAATTTTATTTTTTTGGCACTGATTTTTTTAATAATGAAGAAGAAAAACCAACAAAAGAAATTATAGGAGATGAAGAAGAAAATAAGATAAGAAATTTGGAAATTGAAGAGGGAAATGAAGGAAATTTTGTTGATTCTGATGGAGGAAGAATTTTTGATGTTAGAGGAATTATTAGCTGGGAGGGAAATACAACAAAAGAAGATTTTTGTTTAGATAATTATATTTTAAAAGAATATTCCTCTCCACACTCTTCTGTATTAATGGTTGAAGAGATAGATTGTAGGGACTTTTATGGCTTAACAGCTTGTTGTTCTGAAGGAAGATGTTTAGTTGATTGTAATATTGAAGAAAAAAGTTGTGAAGAAGTTTTTGAAATGTATGAAAAACAAGGAGAAAAACCTACAGGTTGGGGTGAAACAGAAGAAGAATGTAATCAAATTTGTGAAGAGAATTGTGAGTATGGTATTAAATGGTGTGTTGAAAAAATAGAGAATTGTTGTTTATGGAAATGTGAGGAAAAAATAGATGAAAATGAAACAATTTGTCAGGAGTCTGATTTTGGATTAAATGTCACAATTCCTGGAACTTGTGATGATGGAGATAATTATAGTGATTATTGTATTGATGGTTCAAAATTAATGGAATATTATTGTTCAGATAATAGCTGTCAGGGAACAGAATGGCAGTGTAATAAAAAATGTGTTGAAAGTGATGAAGGAAGTTATTGTACTTAGTTTTTCATAAACTCTTCTTCCCAAAATCTTATATTTTTTTCAGGAATATGAATCTTACTTTTCTCTTTTCTCTTTTTTATTGTTGTAATTTTGTTTTTTAAAAAAATACCAAATAAAATTCCTATAAATATTCCAGATAAGTGGGCGAGATGCCCAATATTATCAGAGGCATATAAAAATCCTAATAAATCTCCAGTTACCCATAATATAGAAGCTACAAACATTGGGATTATTAATCCAAAAGCCCATACAGGCATTAAGGGTTTAATTAAAGTTAAACAGCCAATAATTCCAAATATAGCTCCTGATGCTCCTAAACTTGAAATATAGAAATTAACTGAAAAAACATTAGATAAAATTCCTGAGATAAAAAAAACAAATAAGAAGTTTTTACTTCCAATAAATTTTTCTAAAATTAATCCAAATAATAATAAAGCAAATAAGTTATATACAAGATGTCCTAAATTGCTATGAAGAAAAATAGAAGTTAAAAACCTCCATATCTGGAAATAACTTGCCTGGTTTAAAATAAACATCTCAGTAAATCCAGGAATAATTAATTGAAATATAAATATAATTATTATGATTAGTGAGAGCCATATTGAAAAAAAGTTGTTTTTCATAAAAATAAGATTACAAAGGTTTTTAAAACATTTTTCATTTTAACAATAATGACAAATGGATGTATTTTTCCAAAATGCCCAAAATGTGAGAAAGGATATTTAGTTCCGTTTTCATTTAAAAATGATGTGTTTGAGAAATGGAAGTGCACTGAATGCGGGCATGAAGTAAGAAAAAGAGAGGCTTTGTCCGGAGTAACATAAATCTCAAAAATTAAAATAAAAAAAGATAAATT
>CAZBDY010000015.1:0-14455 GCA_964490795.1 Candidatus Woesearchaeota archaeon
ATCTTTTTTTATTTTAATTTTTGAGATTTATGTTACTCCGGACAAAGCCAAATAATCAAAAGATTTAAAAAGGAAAAGTTTTATTAATTCTTACATAAAAATTAGTAAATAAAATGGCACACGAAAAACCAAGCATAAACGTTGTGTTTGTAGGTCATGTAGACCACGGAAAATCTACATGTATAGGGAGACTTATGTTTGAAACAGGAAGTTTATCTGAACAGGAATTAAAAAAGCTTAAAGAAGAAGCTGAAAAACACGGAAAACAAGGATTTGAATTTGCTTACTTTATGGATAAAGTAAAGGAAGAAAGAGAGAGAGGATTGACTATTGATTTAGCTTATAAAAAACTGATTACTAACAAGTTTGAAGTTACTGTTATTGACGCTCCTGGACACAGAGACTTTGTGAAAAACATGATTACTGGTACAAGCCAGGCAGATGCTGCATTTTTAGTTGTAGCTGCTGATGGTGGTGTTCAACCACAAACAAAAGAACATTTATGGTTGTTAAGAACTATGGGTGTTGAGCAGCTTGCTGTTGTAGTTAATAAGATGGATGTTGTTAACTATGATGAAGCAAAATTCAACAAAGTAAAGGAAGATGTTTCTACTTTGTTAAAACAAGTAGGAATAAAAGCTGAAGAAGTTCCTTTTATAGCTGCATCTGGATTAAAAGGAGACAATATTGGTAAAAAGTCAGAAAATCTTTCGTGGTATAAAGGTCCAAGTATTGTTGAACAACTTGACCAATTTAAAGAACCAGAAGAACCTACTGACTTGCCTTTAAGAATGCCTATACAAGATGTTTATGAAATTACTGGTGTCGGAACTGTTCCTGTTGGAAAAATTGAGACAGGAAAAATGAAACCTGGAGAAAAAATTATCGTATTGCCTGGAAGGTCAGGAAAAGGTGTTGAAGGTGAGGTAAAAACAGTTGAAGCTCATCACGAACAACTACCTGAAGCAAAGGCAGGAGATAATGTAGGGTTGAATATAAGAGGAATTGGAAAAAAAGATGTTGCAAGAGGAGATGTTATTTGTGCTGCAGATAAACCAGCTCCTGTGGTAGAAGAATTTACAGCCCAGATAGCTGTAATTAATCATCCTTCAGTTATTGCTAAAGGATATACCCCTGTATTCCATGTTCATACAGCACAAGTTCCGTGTCAGTTTGTAGAGTTAGTAAGCAAGCTTGACCCAAAAACAGGCGGAGTTGCACAAGAAAACCCAGACTACTTAAAGAACGGAGATGTTGCTATAGTTAAAATAAAACCACAAGGAAACCTTGTTTTAGAAAAACAAGATGAAAATCCTCATATGGCGAGATTTGCTATAAGAGATGCTGGAGCAACTGTAGCTGCTGGAGTTTGTACTGATTTGAAAGCTAAATAAGCTTTTGATTTTTTCTATACTTTTATTTTTTATTTTTTTTTGATATTGATGTTAGTTGAACTTTTGTTAAAAAATTTAAAAAGCAATATTGGGATTATTTTCAGTAAGAGGATCAAATCTCATAGTTAATCTTTCAAGGATACTTGCTTTTCTAAGTCCTGTTGCATATTTAAAATCATCATCTAAAAAACCAAGAGTTCTGCCATTAGAAAATAAGCAAGTAACAGTTCTTGCAACAGGCCCTCCATCATAACTGCTAAATTCTATTTTTGTAATTTTGCCATAAAAATTAGTTTTTTTATGAAATTTTACTGCTTCATCAAAATATCCTTTCCAACCCCAGGAAGAAAAAACCTTATTTTCTCCTGGTGAAAGTTCTTGTCTATGAATTAAACCAGAATGATAGGCCTCATTTCTTGTTGTTTCAAAAACTATTTTATTTCCAATTTTATAATCTTTCATTTGAATTAAAGAGAATAATTGTTTATAAAATTTATTATGATATTTCTGGATTATAAAAAAAATAAAGTAAGAAAAAATAAATAAAAGTTAGTCATCATCTATGAAAGATAGCTCTTCTTCATCGTCTTCTTCATCAACCTCTTTTTCCTGGATTTCAGGTTCTTCATTCATTTTATTTTTGGGGTTTTACTTAATTTTGGCTGGTTTTTTTTGTTTATAAGCTTTACCTTTATACAGTATATACTTAAAATTTAAAACAAAGATTTATAAATAAGATTTTATTTTTAATTTAATCCTAAAATATATCAAGGATTGTTATTTTCATAATTATCACTCATTAGAATTTAGAAAATGTTGTTAGTTCTTGATATTGTAAATTAAATTAATGGAGGAAAATAAACATGGCAAAAATTAGTCCAGTATCAATCAAATACATGATTTATGCAACTTTTGAAGTTAATGGAAAAGTAGAAAAGCCAGATATAGTTGGTGCCTTATTTGGACAGACAGAGGGATTATTAGGAAGTGATTTAGAGATGAGAAGATTGCAAAAAGAAGGAAAGATTGGTAGGATTGAAGTTAGTGTGGAAAGTAAGAATGGAAAAACTACAGGAAAAATAGAAATTCCTTCTGCTTTAGATATGACTGAGACAACTTTAGTTGGGGCAGCTATTGAGACTATTGAAAAAATAGGCCCTAGTGAATCTAAAATCAAAGTTGGAAAAGTAGAAGATGTAAGAAAAAACAAGAGAGATTATCTTTTAAAAAGAGCTAAAGAGCTTTTAGAAGGTTTTGAAGGAAGAATGCCAAAATCCAAAGAAATTATTTCTAATCTTGAACAAGAATCAAGGATAGGAAGAATTAAAGAGTATGGTGAAGAAAAACTTCCAGCAGGAAATCTTGATAAAGAAGAGATAATTATAGTAGAAGGAAGAGCTGATGTAGTTAACTTGTTAAGAAATAGTATTGATAATGTGATAGGAATGGATGGAACTAAACTTCCTGAAGATGTAAAAAAGATAAGTAAAGAGAAAAAAGCAGTTTTATTTGTTGACGGAGATAGGGGGGGGAAATTAATAGCTAGAAATGTTATTGATAATGCAGATATTAATTTTGTTGCATTTGCTCCTGATGGAAAAGAAGTTGAAGAATTGACTGGAAAAGAGATTTTATCAGCACTAAGGAAAAAAATTCCAAGTAAAGAATTCAAAGGAATAAAAAGCACATCTTCAAATAGTTCTTCAAGTTATGAAAAAGATTCACAAAAAGAAGTTAAAGGAAAAAATGTAGAAGATGAAACTAATAAGTTGAGAGAGATGTTAGAAAAAGCGGGTACAAAAAAGGCTTTTCTTTTAGATGAAAATTTTGATATTTTAAAAGAAGTTTCTTCTCGCGGAGTTTCATCAGGAGTTTCTAAGACAAGAAAAAAAGTTTATGCAATTGTTGTTGAGAAAGCTACTCCTGGAATCATAAGAGTGGCTGAAAAAGAAAATATAAGATATATAATTGCAAAGAATTTTACAACATCAAGTGAAAAAGTTGAACTTGTAAGCTTGTAATTTTTCTTTTTCTTTTTTTTAGTAACATTTAAAAATAATCTTATTCTTTAATATTTATGAAAAAGAGGATTTTCATTTTTTCAATTATTTTTGTTTTGTTACTTGTTGGTATATATTTTGGATTTTTATTTAGTAAAGATTGTCCAGATATGGAATGTTTTAATCAGGAACTTACTAAATGTAATAAGGCAAGTTATATCAAAGAGACAGAAGATGCTTCATGGAAGTACTCAATAAAAGGAAAAAGCGGAGAGAGATGTGAAATTAAGGTTACATTATTGCAATTAAAAGAGGGAGGAACCAGTATGTCTTCTTTACAAGGAAAAAGTATGAATTGTTATCTTCCTATAGGTGTTGTTGCAAGTCCTGAAGAAAATATTAAAAATTGCCATGGCTTGTTAAAAGAAGAAATGCAGGAGATGATTATCAATAACTTACATAATTTTATTATTGATAACCTTGGAGAGATAAAAGAAGAGCTGGGAAATGCTATCTAAATCAAAAGTTTTATATTTCTGATAAGAGAGTTATAATTATGATAAGATTTGGGCCTGCTGGTATTGGAAGTATTAAAGATGCTGTAAATAGATTAAAAGAGTATGAAAAAAAAGGCATAAAGGCAGCTGAAATACCCTTTACTTATGGGGTTTATATGAAACAAGAAAAACATAGTAAGGAAATCAGAGAGATAAAAGAGCAAGCAGAAAAATCAGATATTAATTTAAGTATTCATGCTCCTTACTGGATTAATCTAAATTCAAGAGAAAAAAAGAAGATAGATGAAAGTAAAAAAAGAATTTTAAATTCATGCAAAATAGGGAACTTAATTGGTGCTGAAAAAATAGTTTTTCATCCTGGTTATTATTCTGGCATGTCTGAAGAAGAGACATATAAGAATATTAAAAAAGCTATTTTAGAAATAAAACAGGAAATTAGAAAAAATAACTGGAAGGTTGAACTATGTCCTGAAACTACAGGGAAAGTTAATGTTTTTGGAAAAGAATCTGAGATTTTAAATCTTGTTAAAGAAACTAAATGTAGTTTTACTTTAGATTTTGCACATTTAAAAGCAAGACACCAAGGAGAAATTTCATATAAAGAAATATTCTCTAAAGTTTCTTTGTTTCAAAAACTGCATTGCCATTTTTCTGGGATTGAGTGGGGAGAAAAAGGAGAAAAAAGGCATTTAGTAGCTGATGAAAAAGAAATTAAAGAACTTCTCTCTGTTTTGCCAAAAAACAAAAAAATAACTATTATCTCTGAAAGTCCTAATCCAATTGAAGATTCTGTTAAAGCTATTAAAATCTATAAAAAATTGGTGTAAAATTAAAAGTTGGAATAAGATTCAAGATATTAAATTGGCTTAGAAAATGGATTCGGTTTATTAATAAATTATAATCTTTTTAATTCTGCTAATAAAGAGTAGTTAATTATTGTTTCTGCTTTCATTAGTTTTTGTTTTAACTCTGGATTTTCTATATCTCTTTTAATTATAGAAAAAGGGATTATACTTAGTTTAATTTTAGATTTAATTATCTTTTTAATTTTTTTTGAAATAGCTAATACTTCTGCAGGGTTTTTGTTTAATATGTAAACCCCCCTTATATCTGGAAGAAATTCTTTTAATAATTTTAATGATTCTTCTTTTATATTAACTGGAAGTCTTATTACTTTTATTTTCACTTCACTTCCTAACAATTTTTTTGGCAATATTACTCCTGCTGAATTTCCTACTTTTACTGCTTTTTTTATGAACTCCATTTTTTCGACGATAAAATATTCTTTTTTAGGTGTTATAATGCTGTTATAACTATATTTAAACTTTTTCCTAAAAATTAACTACAACCTGGTAGTGTTTTTTCACCTTTTGTTGTCACCATAAAGTTTATAAAGACTTTCTGTGTTTTAAAACTAACTAAATAAATTAAAATGACTAAGGGAGTTAAAAAAATGAAAAGAATGTTTTTAGTTTCCTTGATGGCTATTTTAGCAGTTATGACTTTAAGTTTGGTTTCTGCAGATTCTTTAGATGTTACTGATGTGACAATCTCAGTAGATGACTTTTTAATTGGCAATCCTTCAGAAACTGAATTCACTGGAATAAGTGTAGAAGGCGGAGATACAATAAGTATTGAAGTTTTCTTTACATCAGAAGAAAATGCATCTGATGTTGAAATTTCTACATGGGTTGAAGGTGAAAGAAGTAATGCTGTTGAAAAAGGATTTGCTGACTTAATTGATGGAAAGCAGTATCATGCAAGAATGGCTTTAACTTTTCCAGATGACTTAGATGAAAGAGAAGAAGATCTTTCTATTTTTGTCAGAATAGAGACAGATGAAGGTAGCTTTGAAAGAGAAGTTATCTTAAATGTACAAAGAAAACCTCATAGAACAGAAATTCTTTTTGTAGAATCTGAACAATCTATTAGGGCTGGTGAAGTTCTTCCTATTGATGTTGTAGTTAAAAACTTAGGAAGACATGAACTTGAAGATACAATAGTTACAGCAGTTATTCCTGAATTAGGTATCAGTAAAAGAGCTTACTTCGGAGACTTAGTGGCTGTTGATGACTGTGATGATGACTGTGATGATGAAGATGCAAGAGAAAGAACACTTTATTTAAAAATTCCAGAAAATGTAAAATCTGGATTTTATGAATTAGTGATTGAAGCTAGAAGTGATGATGCTTCAGATCTTGTAAGAAAATCAGTTCAGATTACTAGTGCAAAAGAAGCTACAAAAGTGATTGTTCCTGTTTCAAGTAAGACAGTTAATTTAGATGAAGTTATAACTTATGACCTTGTTATTGTTAATTCTGGAAATGAAGTTGCTGTGTATGAACTTATTCCAGAAGAAGATGCAGGAGTTATAGTTTCAGTTGAAGAATCTATTGTTACTGTTACAGCTGGAAACAGCAAAACTGTTGAAGTTAAAGTTAGAGGAATTGAAGAAGGAACTCAAAGTTTTGCAGTTAATGTAAACTCAGATGGACAACTTGTTCAGAGAGCTGGAATGACTGCTAATGTAGAACAGCAACAAATTAGAAGCGGAGTAGCACTTTTGACAATTATTTTAGCACTAATTTTTATAGTGTTATTAGTTGTCTTAATTGTACTTTTAACAAGAAAGCCGTCAAGAACAGAAGAATTAGAAGAAAGTTATTACTAATTTTCTTTTTTTCTTTTTTATTTATTTTTTTTTATATTCTTTGTTTGGTTAAATTTATCATTAAATTTCTAAACTAACTATTTTAGAGACTCCTTCTTGCATACTTATCCCATATAGAATAGCTGATTCTGTAATTATAGCATCATTATGAGTTATAATTATATATTGTCCTGCTTTCATATGTTTTTTTATTAATCCTGCTAATCTTTCTGAGTTTCTTTTATCTAGTGCAGCATCTACCTCATCAAAGATATAAAAGCAATAAGGTTTGTATTCCTGAATAGCAAAAATCAAACTTAAGGCAACTAAAGTTTTTTCTCCTCCTGATAATGAAGAGATATCGAAATATTTTCCTTTTCCAACCTTGATTTCAATATCTAACCCTCCTTCAAAAATATCTTGTTTATTTTCTAAAACCAACATTGCCTTTCCTTTTTGAGATAATTGGGAAAAATTTCTTATGAAAATCTCATTAATTGCTTTTAGTGTTTTCATGAAAGTTCTTTTTTTCTTTTTATCAATCTCTTCAATGATTTTTAAAATCTCCAGTTTTTCTTTATCTAAAATTTCAGCTTTTTCTGAAATTGAATCATACTCTTTTTTTATTGAATCATAAACTTCTAGGGCCTTTAAATTAACACTTCCCAAATTTTCTAACTTGCTTTCTATATTTTTTAAATTATCTTCTAAAGAATCAATATTTTGATTTAATATTTTTTCATATTTAAATACTTCAAAATCAGTATCAAGAGATTCTATTTCTGCATCTAACCTTGCTTTATCAACTTTTAAATTATTTATGTCTCTATCTTCTAAGTTCGCCTTATTCTGAATTTGAAAAATTAAGGTGTTTTTATCATGAATCTGTCTTTCTAAAATATTTCTTTTTTCTATCATCTCTTTATTTTTTTGTTCTAATCTGTTTAGTTTTTGTTCTAATTCATCTATCTGTTCTTGTCTTGAAGAAATTTCTGAATCTATTTCTTCACTTTCTTCTTTTAATTCCTGAACTTCCCTGTTAAGCTGTTTTGTTGTTATTTTTGCTTTTTCTAAATCTCTTTGTTTTGATTCTTGTTCAGCATCAACATTTTCTTCAGTTCTTGCTGAAATTTCCTGAATTTCTAAGATAATCTTGTCATATTTTTCTTCAACATCTTTTAAATTACTTAGGTTTTTTTCATACTTTTTTCTTAAAATTTCCAGTTCATTAATCTTTTTTTCTGATTCTTGTTTTTCCTTTTCTAGTTGTTTTATTTGTTCTTTTTTTTGTTCTAATTTTTTTAAGATTTCAAAATCTTTTTCAGCTTGTTTTAAATTGTCTCTTAGTTCATCATTTTCTTTAGTTTTTTCTAATATTTCTTTTTTTGTTTGTTCAATTTCTAGATTCTTTATATTTTCTTTTAATTCAGAGATTTTTTTGTCACAATCTACTCTTACTTGATTTATATGTTGTTCTGTTATTTTATTTTTGCATAATGGGCATATATCGAGTTCTGAAACCTGATTTTTTATTTTTTCATTATTTTTTATTTTAGATTCATAAATGCCCAATAATTTATCATTTTCCCTGTCTTGTTCTTGCTTTTTATTCAGATATTTTTTTATTTTATCTAGTTCTGATTTTAATTTATTGATTTCTTTTTCACATTTTACTAAATCAGAATATTTTAAATTTTTAGAAATATTTTCTGAATCATCTATCAAAAAAATAGACTGATTTTGTTTTTTGTTAAACTCTTCTTGTTTTTCCTTAATTCTTTCTTTTAATGAACTTATTTTTTCTTTTAAATTATAGAATATTCTCTTTTGTTTTTCTATTTCCTCTAACTCATCTTTTTTCTTATTTAATTCTTGCCTTTTTCCTATAAGGGTTGTCTCTTCTTTTAAGTTAGTTATTTCTTTTTTTAAATTTTCTATCTCTTCTTGTGTTCTTTTCTTCCTTGAACCTAGTTCCTGTGTTCTTGACTCATTATTCTCTTTTCTAACTTCTAATCCAGCTAAATCTGCTCTTAAATTAGAAATCTCGTTATTTAATGATTCTTGTTCAACCCCTGATGACTTTTCTATAGTTGAATTTATCTTCTTTGTTTGTTCTTCTAAACTCTCTACCTGCTTTCTTATATCTGCTTCTTCTTGTTTGTACTTATTTTTATTTTCTTTTTTTTCCTGTAACTCTTTATCTAATTTGTCTATGTTCTTTTGCTTTTCTTTAATCTTTTTTTTCAAGATACTTGCCTTGTATATTTTTAATTTTTTCTTATAATCCTTATATCTTAATGCCTGTTTTCTTTCTTGTTCAAGGTTTTTTAGATAAGCTCTTCTCTCTCTTAATGTTGTAAAAACTTCTTTTAATCTTTCTTCTGTTTTTTCCAGCTCTTTTAGTGATTTCTTTTTTCTTGATTCATAAATTGATATCCCTGCTACTTCTTCTATTATCTCTCTTCTCTCAATTGACTGCATTTTTACTAAACTCTGGATTTCTCCTTGTAAAACTATGTTAAAACCATATGGGTCTATTCCTGCTTGGGAAAGTAGTTCAATAACTTCTTGTCTTGTCTTGTTTTTTCCATCAATTCTATAAATTCCCTGTCCACTTTTTCTAACTGCTCTCTCTATCATGATTTCTTTTTTATTTATAGAAAATGCCTTGTCTGAATTATCTAAAACTAGTTTTACTGATGCCTCTCCTGCTGGTTTGTTGGATTTTGAACCTGCAAAAATCAAGTTAGAAGCCTTGGCTGCTCTCATGCTCTTAATTGACATTCTTCCTAAAACAAAACAGATTGCATCTGAAATATTTGATTTTCCAGAACCATTAGGGCCCACTACAACATTCATGCTGTTGGCAAAGGGAATTTCTGTTTGAGAGGCAAAGGATTTAAATCCTTTTAACACCAGTTTTTTTATATAGGGCATTATTTTTTTAAAAATAAGAGATTATTTAAAGTTTTATTTAAAAAATAAACTAAAATCATAGCTACTTAAAAGTTAATAAAGCAACACAAAAGCTTTAAATAAGATAAAAAACTAGTAATTTTAAGCTGAGTTAGTGGGAGAATCAAAACTTGAGTTTTCGGATTTAGGTTTTGGCTTCGGACGCTAACTCAACTGGGGGCGGGACAATCAGGTTTAGAGTCTTCGGATTTTGAACTTGGCTTCGGACGCCCTCTTATTTTTTAAAAATCTTTTAATTTTCTTTGTTCTATTTCTTGTTGCTGGTTTTTATATGTTTGCCATGTTTGTCTGAAAATCCTGTGTTTTTTCATTTTATATAAATTATCTTTAAGAAATTTTCTTGTTATTGGATCAGAACAATAACCAGAACCAAATTCTACTTTTAACTTTTTTCTTAATATCTCTAATTCAGATTCTCTTTTTGATTTTGCGATTATTGAGGCAGCTGATACTGATATATGGTTTAAATCTGCTTTATGCTCAACCTGAAATTCTAAGTTCTCTTTTTTTTCTATATATGTTTTTACTATTGCTGTCCATTTTTCTATGTTTCTCGACGGGCAATCAATGATTACTTTTATTTTATCTAATCCTTTATTAATTTGATTAATTATTTCAGCTGTTTTTATTGCTTCTACTCTGTTTAAATTAAAACCCATATAATTTCTTGCATCAATTTCTTGAGGCAATATTATTGAAGTGTGGTAAGATAAGGCCTTTTTTCTTATTATTTCAGCTAAAATTTCTCTTTTTTCTTTATTTAATAATTTGGAATCTTTTACTCCTAATTTTTTTAACTGTTTTTCTAGATTAGAATCAATTAAGACTCCTGATAATATCATGGGTCCTAAGACAGGGCCTCTTCCTGAATCATCTATTCCTAGTTTTAACATTTTTATAAAATGAGGGGGTGGTTTTTTAAATTTGTTGTTTTATAATTATTCATGAAAAAAGAGATAACTCCAGAATTAGCAAGAATACATGCACATTTATGTGGGGATGGTTCTTCTTGTATCTGGAAAACAAAAGAAAAAGACAGAATTTTTAGTGCCATAACTGGATATCACAATAAAAACCAGGTATTATTGGATAAATTTAGAAGAGATTTTTCTAAGGTTTTCAAAGTTAAGATGAAAATGAGACCAAATAAAGATGTTAGTATTAGGAGCATAAAGATATTTAAAAAATTAAATAATATGTTTGGAAATTTTGGCTCGAGAAAATTTAAAGAATTTGTAAAATAACCTATAAGAAAATAGCGGAGGCGGGAATTTCATCAGCAAGATTTTCTCTTAACTAATTTTGAACCACGCGATCTCAAGGTTATGGGCCTTGCGAGGACTCCAGACTCCTCTACTCCGCTATATAAAGTTTATAAATAAAAGGTTTTTAAAACTAACTATCTTTTTTTTATTATGAAAAATGTAATAATTCCAGACAAAAAGCTTTTAGAAAAAAAGGAAGAAATTTTTAAATTGCAAGGTAAAGAAAAAATACATGTTATTTCTGATTTTGACAGGACATTGACTAAATCTTTTGTGAATCAAGAAAAAGTTTCTTCAGCTATTTCTGTGATTAGGAAACAAGGATATTTGGGAGATGATTATTCTAAAAAAGCTTATGAATTATTTGATAAATATCATCCTATTGAAATTTCTTGTCAAATTTCTTTAAAAAAGAAAAAAGGAAAAATGAGTGAGTGGTGGCAAAAACATTATGAGTTATTAAAACAAGTTGGAATGAATAAAGAAATCTTAAATAAAGTTATTAATTCACATAATCTTCAGTTTAGAGAGGGTTGTAGTGAATTTTTTAATTTGCTTTATAAAAATAATATTCCTTTAATTATTTTATCTGCAAGTGGTATAGGTAATTGTATTAAAGAATTTTTTAATAAAAAACAAGAGTTTTATGAAAATATTCACATTATCTCTAATTTTATTAAATTTGATGAAAAAGGAAAAATGACTGGGGTTAAAGGAAAAATTATACATCCCTTTAATAAAAATGAGTCTAGCTTAGAAGACTTGCCTATTTATCCTAGTTTAATAAAAAGGAAAAATGTTATTTTAATAGGAGATAGTTTAGGAGATTTAGGAATGATTGAAGGATTTGATTATAATGAGATTATAAAAATAGGATTTTTAAATTATGAAAAAGAAAATTTAGAAAAATATAAAGAAAACTTTGATATTGTTATTTTAAATGATTCTGATATGGGTTTTGTTAATGATTTATTAAAGAAAATTATAAACAATAAACTTTAAAATATGTCAAATTCTGAATAAATTAAGCCCCAATCGCATAAGGGTATTGCACCAGCTTGCTAAGCTGGGTCCTTTCGGACATCCAGGTTCGATTCCTGGTTGGGGCGTGTTTATTCTTGTTTTTCTCTTGACTTTCCATATAACCATAATCCTAAAGGAAAAGTAAAAAACCCAATATATCTAGAAACTTCCTCAGCCGTGTTTAATTTTTTCTGAACAGAAGGGCTATAAGTATTATTATTGGGGTCAGTAATAGCCCCTTTTAATAAAAAGGGGGGAGAGGAAGCAATAGCTAAAACTAATCCTCCAACTTTTCTTTTATTCATTTTTATTTTGATTAATATTATTATATAAACCTTACTACTATCTGCTTATCTAAAATTATAATTAGTTTTATTAATACTATTATCTATAATATAATATGTTAAAAGAGTATAATGAAAAAAGAGACTTAGAAAAATCAGGAGAACCAAAAGTAAAATCAAAAAAGAAAGTGAATGAGAAAAGAAAAAATCAAGATAAAAAAAATATTTTTGTTGTTCAAAAACATAATGCCACAAGATTACATTATGATTTAAGATTGCAAATAAAAAGAGTTTTAAAATCCTGGGCTGTTCCTAAAAAACCATCTGATAAAGAAAAAAGATTAGCAATTCAGGTTGAAGATCATCCTTTAAATTATGCTGATTTTGAAGGTGAAATTAAAGAAGGATATGGAAAAGGAAAAGTTGAGATTTGGGATAAAGGAAAATATGAAAATTTAAAACAAGAAAGTATGGAAAAATGTTTTAAAAAAGGAAAAATTGAAATAAAATTAAAAGGAAAGCAGTTGAAGGGAGATTATGCTTTAATTCAGACAAAAATAGGGGGCAAAAAAAACTGGCTTTTTTTTAAAATGAAAAAATGAGATTTTTTCAAAAACTCGCTTTAAGAGGTAAATCTTCGTAAAATGAAAACATGATGAAAATAGGAAAAGTTAAGATAACCCATCTGAATAAAGAGTTATTTCCAGGAATAAAAAAAGTTGATTTTATCAAATATTATGATAAAATTTCTAGGAAAATTCTTCCTTATTTAAAAGACAGACCCTTAGTTATGAAAAGGTTTCCAAATGGTATAGATAAAAAAGGTTTTTATGAAAAACAAAGGCCAGATTATTTTCCAAAATATATTAAGAAAATTAAAGTTCAGGAAAAAAAAGGAACTGATAAAGAATATTCTATAATAAATAATAAGGACAGTTTGATTTATGTTGCAAATCAGGATTGTATTGCTTTTCATACCTGGCTTTCAAAAAAACAGAAAATAAATTTTCCTGATAAAATGATATTTGATTTAGATCCTCCTGATAATGATTTTAAATTAGTTGCTAAAGCTGGAAAATTAATAAAAGGTTATCTTGATAAAAAAAATCTAAGAAGTTTTGTTATGTCTACTGGAAGTAGAGGGATTCATATTATAGTTCCTTTAAATCAAAAACATAATTTTGATGAAGTAAGAAAAAAAGCAAAGAAAATCTCAAAAGAAATTGCTAAAAAAAAGAAATATTTTACAACCAATATAAGAAAGAGCAAGAGAAAAAACAAATTATTTATTGATGTAGCAAGAAATGCTTATGGGCAGTTATCTATATGTCCTTATTCAACTAGAGCTATAAATAAAGCTCCAATTGCTTCTCCTTTGTTTTGGGAAGATTTAGAAGATTTTAATCCAAAAAAATATACTATTAAAAATTTTCCAAAAATAAAAAATTGGAAAAGATTTAATAAGGTAAAAAATTCATTAAAAGGGTTATAAAAAAAGATGATGGAAATATCAGGATTAGCTTCAGGAAGTTCAGGAAATTGTTTTTATGTAGGCGATAATAAAAAAGGAGTATTAATTGATGCTGGAATTTCTTGTAAACAAATTGAAGAAAGGTTAGGAAAAATAAAAAGAAGCCCAGAAATGATTAAAGGAGTTTTTGTTACCCATGAACATTCAGATCATATTAAGGGAATAGATGTTTTTGCTAGGAAATATAATGTGCCTGTTTTTGCAACTAAAAAAACAATTAAAGGCAGAGAGATATGTTCTAATCCTGAACTAATTAATATTATCAAAAATAAAAGCACAGTAAGAGTTGGAAATATGGAGATAGAATCTTTTTCTAAATCTCATAAAGCATCTAATCCTGTATCTTTTAATATTTATAATAGTAAAAAAATATCAATTATAACTGATTTAGGAAAATTATGTAAAAATGTAAAAAAAAGCATTTCAAAAAGTGATTTTTTATGTTTAGAATCAAATCATAGTTTAAATATGTTAGAGCAAGGAAATTATCCTTATTTTTTAAAAAACTGGATTAAATCAGATATAGGGCATTTTTCAAATTCACAAGCAGCATTATCAGTTTTAGAATTCGGAAATAGTAACTTAAAAAATGTGATGTTATGTCATTTAAGTGAGAATAATAACCTTCCTGAATTAGCTTTAGGTAGTTTTAAAGTTTTAAAAGAAAGAAAGGATTTACATCCTGATGTTTCTGTTTCAGGAAGGCATTTGCCTACTAAATTATTTAAAGTTTAATTTTATTAATTTATCATTTTATCCCAGGCTTTGTCCGGAGTAACATAAATCTCAAAAATTAAAATAAAAAAAGATAAAT
>CAZBDY010000016.1:0-13662 GCA_964490795.1 Candidatus Woesearchaeota archaeon
AATTTATCTTTTTTTATTTTAATTTTTGAGATTTATGTTACTCCGGACAAAGCCTATTTTGGAATATGAGTTATCTAAAATCATTTAGTTTTTGAAGTTTTCAAATCAGAAACTAATTTATCTGCCTGTTTTTCTATTTGAGAAGCAGCATCTTTTAATGCTTTTTTAACTGTTTTTCCAGAAGTTTTTATTTTCAAAACAGGATTTTTGCTTGGATGTTCTCTATTCCAAGCTGCAAATTTAACTCCAGAATCCTTATTTAGATATACTCTTAGAACTTCAGCTATAGTCCGATTATCAATTTCTATCTCTGCCTCATTCTTATTATCTTTCAAATAATTAAATTCCATATTAGATGTGAGAAAATTTATTTTAAAAACCTTACTATTCTTCAAATTCTATCTCTCCTAAAAAATCTTCACTATTTTCCTGTTTTTTCATATTTTCTTGCTTTTCCTGTTTATCATTATTTTCTCCTTTTAAAACTTCATTATATCTTATTCTTGCTTTTTCTCTTATTTTTTCCTGCTCTTCTCTCTCTAATCTCTCTTTTTCTTTTTTTATTTTTTGCAAGTCAGCTATAGTTAAATTTTTAGCTGCATTAATATCAATTTTTAATACTCTTGAAGTTGCTTTAGTCTTCTCCTCTTGTTCTGGTTTTTCTTCTTCTGCTACTTCTTTTTTCTTTTTCCATCTTGCTTTTTCTTTACTTTCTCTTAATTTTTCATCAATAGCCTCTCTAATCCTCTCTTTTTCTTTTTTTTCTTGTTTTTTTGTTAAATTAATATTAAAATATTGTTCAATTTTATTTATAATCCTTAAAGCATTATCTGGTAACTCTTTATTTTCAACCATCTTTAATGCTAATTCAGATTCTCCAATAATCTCCCCTAATTGTTTTCGAGAAATTCTTCTTTTTCTTCTATTGAGAACAATGTGCCAGTTATAGTTATCAATAAGATTTATAGGAATATTTCTTTTTTTAGCTAACTCATATTTTTTTACTAATTCTTGTCTTTTACTCATTTTTTTCAAATCATCTGGCTTAGAAATCTTGTTCATAACATTATCAACTTTTTTTTGTTCCTCGTTTTTCTTTCCTTTCATTCTATCTAATCTATCTTTAAAAGTATATTTTTTCTGACTTTCTTCTATCTGCTCAATCGTTGGCTTTCTTATAATAGGGAGATTTTCTTTTACAGAACATTCCTCACAAATCTTAACTACCTCTCCACCAGAAATAGCCTCTATTAATTTCACCTCATCATCTTTTCTTCTACATTTAAAACATTCCATAATCAACACAATAAGAAAGATTATTTATTCTTTTCTATACTCTAACATACTTATTTAAAAACCCAAAATAAAAGTCCAAAAAAACTGATAGGCCCCTGAATTATTATTCCTAAAATTGCCGCTATATTGGACACAAAAACAGTTTCTCCAAAATAAGAAACAATCAACCATCCCACAAGAACATTAGCTAATGATGCGATAGTATAAACTGCCATATATCTCCAGGCCTGATGATGAATCTTTCCCTCTCTCGCTGAAAAAGTAAAATTTCTGTTTATTGTAAAGTTAGCAACCATAGAAACAAGAATGGCTAAAGGTCTAGAAAGAATAAAAGATAATCCTAAACCTAAAAAAATATTGAAAGAGCCAATATCTATTATAAAAGCGAGAATACCCACAAAACAAAACGCAACAAATTTTGGAAATTTTTTCATTCTTTGTTTAAATTATTTAAAATTATAGGGATATCTTTAAAAAGTTGTTGTTATTTTTTAGCCCTATGGACTTGAAGTTAAAACTTGAATCAGAAAAAATTAAAAAATGGATTCTAAAAAACAAGATTATAATCCTTCTTTTTGTATTTTCTACATTATTTTTTCTTTTTCAAAACTATACTTATCTGGGATGGGATTTTTCAGCATATCTAATTAATGCAAAATACTTTTTTCATGGAGGGCATTATTTTGAAGTTTATAGAGCGCCATTAATTAGCATGATACTAGGAATTTTTCTTTTTTTGGGAAATATCGCCAGACATCTTTACATAATAACAATTTCTTCTCTTTTTTTTATAAGTGTTATTAAACTATCAGATGCATTATATGAAAAATATTTCAACAAATACGATATTAAAAAAGAAACATTTGCATTCTTTCTTTATTTCTTTAGTCTTAGTCTTTTTTCACTTTGTTATGGACTTACAGAAGGCACTGAATTACTAGGGCTAGCTTTATTTCAACTTTTTCTTGCTTATTTCATTAAAAACAAGTATTGCGGACATTTCTTAGGTTTTGCTTTCTTAAGCAGATATAATTTTCTAATCTTCTTCCCTTTTTTATTTGTAAATAAAAACTATAAGAAAATTCTAAAAAACATCTTTCTTGCTCTCTTAGTAACTATTCCTTGGTTTCTCTTTAATTATATTCAATGGGGAAATTTGTTTACGAGTGTGATAGACTCCTATTATCTTAACATGCTTTCTAGAACTGATTCTATTCAGCCCTTCAATTTTCTCTCTCTATTCAAACCAATTGGGTGGTTTCTTCCTTTTTTTCTGGCAGGATTTATCCCTCTATTTAAAAAAATCAAAAGGAAAAGTTTTTCAGAATATAAATTTGAACTACTTTTTTTAATTATACTCTTAATATCTATATATGAAGTATATTCTATCCCATTTAAAGTTTCAAGATACATGTTTAATATGGTTCTGCCTACTGCTTTCTTTTCTACACTCGGGACATTAGTAATAATAAAAAAATACCCAAAAATAAAAAAGCCTTTAATTGCTATTTTTCTAATTAGTTTTTTTATCTCCATTATTTATCTAGGCTCTTATTTTTATATTGGGATGGATAGATATGGGATGTTCTATGAATCCTCGCAAAAAATTAAAGAACTTGGGATAGAAAATTGTAAAATATTTTCTCCTCATTGGGTTCCGGTAAATTATTACTCGGGAAATGTCTACTATTTAAGCCTTAATCTTAGTTCTATAGTTAAGAATAACAAAATTGCATTAATCTTCCAAAATCATAAAACAATGGATGATACATTTAGGATGAATGAGATAGATAACTATCCTCATATCTTCAAGAGTGAAAAATTCCTATTTATTGCCAACAAAAGTATAACCAATCAAACCTGTGTTCAAAAACATAATTTCGATAGTCCAATGGTTAAACAACCTTGTAAAATCCTTTCAAAAAGATTTGAAAAACTTAAGCTTGATAATTTTACAGAAAAAATATGTCTGCTTCTAAATAAACAATGATTAAAAAATGAAACTCTCTATAATAATTCCTATATTTAATGAAAAAAAAACACTCAACAAAATACTTAGAAAAGTGAAAAATGCTAATATCGGAGCAGTCAAAAAAGAAATAATAATTGTAGATGATTATTCAACAGATGGAACAAGAGAAATTCTAAAAAAGATTAACAATAAAAACATAAAAATCTTATACCATAAAAAAAATTTAGGAAAAGGATATGCAATAAGAACAGGTTTAAAAGAAGTTACTGGAAATATTATTCTAATCCAAGATTCTGATTTAGAATATGACCCTTCAGATTATAAAAAACTTATTAACCCAATTTTATTAAAACAAACAAGAGTAGTATATGGCTCAAGAGTTTTGGGAAACAATAAAAAATCTTCTCTCTTATTTTATCTTGGCGGGAAGATTATAACTCTTTTTTCAAATTTCTTGTATAATTCAAAAATAACAGATGAACCTACTTGTTATAAAGTATTTTCAAAGGACGTCATAAAAAACATTAACCTAAAATCTAAAAGATTTGAGTTCTGCCCTGAAATTACTGCAAAAATCTCAAAAAAAATATAAAAATAATGGAAGTTCCTATCTCTTACTACCCCAGAAATAAAAAACAGGGTAAAAAAATAAAATTCAAAGACGGATTAATTGCTTTATGGGTTTTATTAAAATATAGATTCACAGATTAAATTTTCCCTATTCTAAAAATCACAAATACTGTTTTATCTCATTAATATTTTTTAAATCTTCTATCTTAATTTCCTCATTTAAAATTAGTGTATTCTGATTTTCAATTTCATATTTTAATTTTAAAGCATTGATTAAATCACTATCTAAATCATAATCAAAAGAGTAAATCATCACATTATCTTCTTGAGATTTTAATGCTTCCAGTATAAATCCCAACCTTGTAGCCTTATCTAAGTAAAGTGCTTCATTAGAATAAAAAAACAAAATAGTGGTAAAATCGTCATCACAGTTCTCATTATAATCTTTTATAAAAAGAAAATGCTGAACCTCTAACATAGAATAAACCTTTTTTTGTTCTAAAACTCTTTTATCTTTTTTTCCTAATCTCTCTTCTAAAATAGTTAAATATCCTCCCATTTCTCCAAGCTCTTGTGAAAATCTAGAATAATCAAAATTATCACAAGAAGAAGATAAAATTTCTCTTTGCAATTCTAAACTAAATAACTGATATCTCAATTCTTCCTGAGAAAAAGAAATATCATCATATTTTTCTTGTGAAATCAAATTGCTTACAAAAAACCCGGATAAAAATAAAACTGTTGCTATAACAAAAGATATCAAAATTCTCAAGATATATAGTGGTCTTTTTATTTCATCCATATTCTATTACTCTTTTTACTATATTTAAATTTTAGTTTTATCTCCAGGAAATTTTCTTATTAAAAAAAGTATAAATAAAAGCCACTGCCCACCAAAAAGCAAATAAAAATGAGAAAAAAACTAAAAAAAAGAAAATACTTAACTTTATGTTTGCATGCCTTTTTACTTTTCTTTTTGCATAAAAGAGATATCCTAATAATACTGCAATCATAAAAATAAGAAACAAAGTAATAGGGTCTGTTAAAATTCTGAAAAAATAAGTTTTCAAAATATAAATACTTAAATCCACACTTCCCAAAATATTAAAATTTACACTATTCCATAAAATAATCTCACTTCTTAATTTTCTTATAGTATCTATTACTATCCAAGAAGTTAAAATCATTGAAAAAATAATTGAAAAAACTGCCACTGGTAAAACTAAAATCCCCATAACCCCGTATTTTCTAGAAAATAATGTTTTATATTTCATTAAATTATGAAACAACCCGGCATACCATCTTCTCCTCTGTAATAATAGTGGTTTAAACTTTTTTGGAGCAACTGTGTAAACCACTGCATTAGGATTATTTTCAATAATAAATCCCTTATACTGTATTCTTAATGCCATCTCCATATCTTCTGTAAGATTATCTTCATCAAAATAACCATGTTTTTCAAAAAATTCTTTTTTATAAACTGAAAAAGCGCCAGGAGTAATGTGAATAGAATTTACACTTGAAAAAGCTTTTCTTAAAAAAACTCCAAATAAATACTCAATCTGCTGAACTCTTTGTAAAATCCCTCTTGGTTTATAAATTGCAATAGCAGGTGAAACACACATTACCTCTTCTCTATTAAAATAAGAAACTAATTTTTTTAAAGCATCTCTTTCTGGTATTGTATTATCAGCATCCATAGTAACTATAATTTCTCCTTTTGACATCTTAATACCAATATTCATCGCCTTACCTTTTCCAGAATTTTTCTTCAGCCTAATTACCTTAATTCTTTTATCATTTAACTCTTTTTTAGCTTTCATTACTTTTTCAAAAGTGCTATCTTGAGAACCATCATCTACAATTATTACTTCTAATTTTTCTTTAGGATAATCTAATTTTAAAGAAGACATAATACTTCCTACTACCCCCCTTTCCTCATTATAAGCAGGGATAATAACAGAAACAAAAGGTAATTTTTCAGGTAATTTTGGTTTTTTTAATTTTCTCACACTTAAGATACTCAACAAATAAAAGCAACTTACAAACAATCCAACATATACTGCAATATAAATTAAAATTTGTCTTATCATATTACTTTTTACCTATATTAAAATAATTATAAAATTCTTCACTTAATTTTAACTCTTTAGTATGTCCTAATCTTTTTCCTTTAACTAATCCTAATTCAGAAAATTTTTTAATATGCTCATATGCTTTATTTCCTCTTATTTTTATTATCACTGACTGCTTAACTGGCTGTTTATAAGCAATAACTGCAAGAGTTTCTTGCTCAGCTTTTGAAAACTCAGAATTTCCAGTTGCTAATCTATTTACAATATCCACATATTTCTGATTAATGTCCATTTTCCAGTTATCCTTTTTATTTAAAATTTCAATAGAAGAATCTTCACCATATCTCCCTTTTAATTTTTCTAATAACTGTCTTAATAAAATAGGATTTAAATCAGTTAAACTTATTAGTTCCTGAATTGACAGCCATTTTCCAGAAATAAATAGCGCAGCCTCTATTTTTCTTATGTTTTCTTTTTCTCTTTCCTCATTTTCTTTATCAATTTCCTCTTCTGTCTCTTTTCTTATCCCTTTTTCCATAATATTGAATAGAAAAAATATTTATAAAACTATTTATGGCTAAAAACTATTTTCTTATGGGTGAGAAACATTAAAGGCAAGCCAAAAAAACCAATAATTAATTCAGCAAGCAAATACCATAATCCTACTAAATCAACTAAAATAAAAAGAAAAATCAAGTTGCCAAAAAAACCCCCCATACTTACTATAAAAAATTCATAATATTGTTTATGTGCTCTTTTAGGACTGAAATTATTAAAAATAACTTTTTTAGATAAAAAGAAATTAAGAGAGATAGATACAATATAAGCAAAAAATAAAGATAATAAATAATGAACCTTAAACAAACTTGTAAATACAAATAATAATGAAAATAAAATCGCAGCTCCAATTCCCATAATATAACAATATTTTCTAAATGAGTATATGTGTCTTTTTGCTCTTTGTTTTAAACTAAGATTGTAAAGCTTAATTTTTCTTTTCTGCTTTATCCCTCTTTCTTTCATTTAAAAAAATTAATTATTTAATTTATACCTCGAATCTTAATAAAGCTCCCACCCCTCCTAAATTCCAAAACTGCTTTCCTTCATCTGTCTCATTTGAAACAATCTCAACTCCAGATGAAATCTCTTTTGCTTTTTCCTCAAATTCTTTTCTCTGGATTTTAGTAAGATTTTTTGATAATATTAAAGTTTCAACAGCCCCATATTTTAGTGCTTTTTCTACATCTATTTTTTTATAAGAAGCTCTGTCTCCTTTTCCTAATCTTTCAAAAAACTTTTCTAACAATTTTTTTTCTTTTATTATCTCTTGTTCTTCTAAAATATCATAACTGGCTTCAACTAATAGCCCTATCCCATGTTCATCTGCATATCCTAAATCTCTCAGTCCTATAATCTTGTCTTTTAATTTAGTCACTAACTGCCCCTCCTTAACAAAATCCTCTTTAGTCGGAATCGGCCCCCCTAAAATAATTCCTTTTAGTTTTTCAAGATCAAAATAAGCCTCTTTCATTGACTGAGCTATTCTTCTAAAAAACTCTTTTACCATTCCTTCTGTTAATCTTTCAAACCTTTGACTTGATTGCCCTCCAGCTCTCTGTTTTCCAGGAACTCCTGAAGTTAGTTTTCTTAAAATTTTAACATTTTTACCTTCTAATAAAGCTAAAGTTGCTTCTTTTCTATCTAAAGCAACTAAACCATAAACTTCTTCAACTTCTACCATTTCTTTTAATGGTTCTAAAACAAATTCTTTATCACATCTATATAATCTTATTCTTAATGGTAGGGGGGGTTCTATGGCCCATAAATTTATATTGTTTTGTCCTTCTTTTTTTGAAGTATTCCCACAAAATATTACCATGCCATTTTTAGGTGTTTTTTTATATAACTTTAATTCTCTGCTTATACTTTCTAAAGCATCTTCTACATTTTTTCTTGTTGCTTTTGACTTTATATTGCTGGCTGTTCCTTTTTCATCTTCTATCTGCCTAGATACAGTATTAATATTTTGTTCAGCTGGGATATAAACTGAAACAAGCTCAGTATGACTACCTTTTATTTTTTCCAGCTCTTCTATTAATTCTTCTAATTCTACTTTTGATGTTGACATTTTTGATAATTAAATTTAGAATAAGAAGTTTTTAAATTTATACAAAATCTATTTTAAATTATGACAAGCAATTAAATCTTTTTTAAAATCTTTTAATCTCACAGGAATCTTTATCCCTTTAATTTCACTTCTTAAAGAGATTTTTTTTTCTTTTTTAAATTTCCAAACCTTGCTATTAAAACTCATAATCTCACTAATTAATTTTAAATTAGTTTTAACTGGCTTTGTTACAGGCCACTTTTCTTTTAATAAATCAATTCCTTTTTCTTTTCCAATTATAACAGCTACCTGAGGAATTATTGGGTAAATTAAAATTAAAAACCTCTCTAATAAATAATGTAAGGTATATTTAGCTGAATCACTCTCTTTTTTTGAAAAAACTTTTTCTTTATTATAGACCCGGTTTTTAATTATTTCTAAATAATGTGAAGCTAAAGTATTCCATAAAAAATATCTTAATTCTTGTGAAGGATGATTAAAATCATAATTTTTATAACTTTTTTCAACTTTTTTCGTCATATCTTCAATATATTCTATAAATAATTTATCAAGTCTTGTTAATCCTGGTTTTTTTGGCTTATTAAACAAAAGAATAAATCTTGCAACATTCAAAATTTTATTTATTGTTTTTCTTTCTGCTTTTATTTTCTCTCTTGAACAAATAAAATCTCCTTTTGACAAATCTCCTTCTATCGCACTCCACAACCTTAAAGCTTCTGCCCCTTCTTCATTTAAAATATCTACTGGATCTATAACATTTCCTTTGCTTTTACTCATTTTTCCTCCTTTTTCATCTAAAATGTGCTGATGTATCCATACATCTTTAAAACAAGGCTTTTTAGTCTCTAAATACCCTCTTAATAAAGTATAATACAACCAAGTCCTCACTATCTCTTTTCCTTGGGGCCTTAAACTAATAGGGAAAGCTTTTTTAAAAAAATCACTATCTGATTTATACTTAATAATATTCAATTCAGAAATTGAAGAATCCATCCAGGTATCTAAAACTCTTGTCTCTCCCACCCATTTTTCATCAAAATTTTTTACTTCTCCTATTTTCTTTCCATTTTTCAAAACTTCAGCATTTTTTGGAGGAGATTCTTTCCAAGGCCTATAATATTTCCCTGGTCTTGGAATAACAACAAGATGTTTAGATTCAGAATACCACAAAGGAACTTCAGTAGCATAATATCTTCTTCTAGAAATTGGCCAGTCAATTGCAATTGACTCTATCCATTTATCTAATAATTTCTTAGATTCAGGAGGATAAAAATTAATTTTTTCTCCTATTTTCTTTATATCTGATTTAAATTCTAGTTGTTTTAAATAAAATTCATTCATTTCAATAAACTCTACTTCAGCTCCTGAACGTTCTGAAATAGGGGATTTATGAGTTATCTTTTCTTGTTTTTTTAATAAACCTCTTTTCCTCACCTCTTCAATAATTTTTTTTCTAGCTTCTGAAACTTTTAATCCTTTTAAAAATCCTGCATTTTCATTCATAGTTCCATCCTTATTTATAGCAATAATAGGATTTAATTTTTGTTCTCTAAAAAACTGGATATCAGATAAATCTCCTGCAGAACACATCATAACAATTCCTGTTCCTTTTTCCTGCTCTGCCAAGGGGTGTTTTTTAATTTGAATTTCTTTTCCATAAATTGGAGAAACAACTGTCTTTCCATCTAAATGGTTATATCTCTGATCATCAGGATTAAAAATAATCATCCCACAAGTTGCAATTAATTCTGGACGAGTAGTTCCAATAATAATCTCTTCTCCTGTTTCTTTAACTTTCCATTCAATATAATTAAATACACTTTCTTTTTCCTTGTATTCTATTTCAGAATCAGAGATAGTGGTTTGTAATTCTGGATCCCAGTTATTTATTCTAGTATCTTCATAAATCAATCCTTTTTTATATAAATCAATAAATGTTTCTTGTGTTAAATTTCTATAATCTGAAGAATCAGTTTCATAAACTCTTCCTATCTCTTTTCCTCTTTTGTAAGATGAAAAAGAAATTCCCAGTCTTGCAAAAGTATCTATTGACTCAATACTAGTTTCTTTTAATAATTTTTCACAATATTCAATAAACTTCTTTCTTCCAACATCAAAAGGAGAAACATTAAACTTTTTTTCAGCTGCCATTTCTATAGGCAATCCATTTTTATCTAATCCTAATGGAAACAAAACTTCAAAACCCTTCATTCTTCTAAATCTTGCTATCATATCCATAAAACAATAAGTTACAGCATGCCCCATATGAATAGGAGAATTAATATAAGGTGGAGGAGTATCAATAGAATAAATCTTTTTTTTAGTTTCAGAATTGAAATTAAATATTTCTGCTTTTCTCCATTTTTCACTAATCTCTTTCTCTTTATCTAAATTCCATCTCTTCTCAATCATAAACTTTTTAAATAACCTTATATTTTAAATCTTATGGCACAAGATAAAATAAACATGCCTGCTGGTTTTGGCGGGTTAATGAGATATAATCAGGAATATAAATCAAAACTCATGTTCAAACCAGAACATGTGATAATATTCGCAATTCTAATCATAGCTTTTGTAGTATCATTAAAAATTTTCTTTCCTATATCTTAAAATGATGCCAGGAATAAACCCTAAAAAAATGGCAAGTATGATGTCTAAAATGGGAATTTCTCAAGAAGAAATTTCAGCTGAAAGAGTGATAATTGAACAAGAAAATAAAAACATAGTTATTGAAAACCCACAAGTAACAAAAGTAACAATGCAGGGAAAAGAAACTTTTCAGATTTCTGGGGATATAAAAGAAGAAGAAAAAGGAATCTCAGAACAAGATATAAAACAAGTAGCAGAAAAAACAGGAAAATCAGAAAAAGAAGCTAAAGATGCCTTAGAACTAACTGGTGGAGATTTGGCTGAAGCTATCTTAAACTTATCATAGTAAAAAATATAAACTTCTTATTCTTAATATCTTTGACTAACAGGGAACTATAGAATGCAAAAAGAAAGATATATCATAAATTTAGAAAAAGCAAAAAAATCTCTGCAAACAGCAGACCATCTTACATATATGACTTATCCAATTGTAAAGGAAAATAAACTTTTATTAAAAGTTTTAGAACAGATCAATTTTTCAGTACTGCAAATAATTAATGCTATTTTACAATATGAATACACTTATAAAAGAATCCAAATTTACACAAATCCCCAAGAAAATTTCAAAACTTTTAAAAAAATATCTGAAAAATACAAAATAAATGAAAAACAACTTCAAACAATAATAGAAATTCTTACTTTAAGTAAAAACCACAAAAAATCTCCTTTTGAATTTTCTAAAAATAATAAAATAGTAATCATGTCAGATAACTTAAAAACTTCAACATTAAATTTAGAGAAAATAAAACAATTTGTTTTAGAAGCAAAAGATTTGTTTAGAAAAGTAGATAATAAAATCAGAAAAGTATAAATACTGCCACTTCTTAGTAATCTTCAGCCATTTTCAGAAAAAATTAGTAAATAACTAAATCTATGAGGTAAGAGTGGAAAAAATAATTCAAGAAAAAATATCAGCAGATCATTTACTTTATGTCAGTTTAAAATATACTAAAACTACGCAAGTTATCTCTAATTTGATTTCTAGATGGACCAGCTTAATTGAAAATATTATTGTGAAAGTTTTAGAAAATGAAAAGAAAATAAAAAATATTCCTTCAGCACCTATACAAAAAATTAATTCTATGAGGGGTTTGTTTAAAAATAATAAAATAATTCAAGATACTATGGATATGTATCTGATATTTAGAAAAATAGATGACTTAGAAAAAACAAGAGAAAGTGAGTTTAGAAAAAATGTAGCTTTAACAGTAAATTATAAAGGAAAATGGATAAGAATAGATTTGCAAAAATTAAAAGAATACAACGAATTATTAGAAAATTTCTTAAAAGAAATCAAGAACAAGATTTAAATAATCTTTTTTGTTTCTTTTTCTTTAATTACAAAAGAGGATAACTTTAAAAAACATATAATCTAAAAAAGTATTAAGATAAATCACAAAATAATATGGCAAAAGTTTATGTAATTACTTCAGGAAAAGGCGGAACAGGAAAAACAACAACAGCAGTTAATTTAGGAGCTGCCTTAAATAGATTTAATGAAGATGTTATTGTTGTAGATGCAAATATAACCACCCCTAATATAGGGTTGCACTTTGGAGCCCCAATTGTTCCTGTATCTTTAAACCATGTTTTAAAAGGAGATGTTGATTTAGAAGAAGCTATATATGAACACGATTCAGGGGTAAAAATTCTTCCTTGCTCTCTATCAATAAAAAATTTAAAAGACTCTAAAGTTGAATCTTTAAAAAAAATAACAGAAAAATTAAAAAAAATAACAGAACATGTTATCTTAGATTCTGCTGCTGGACTAAGTGATGAAGTCAGATATGCTATTGACTCAAGTGATGAAGTGATTATTGTTACTAATCCCAATACTTTATCAGTTACAGATTCTTTAAAAGCTATTAGGTTAGCTGAAGAATTAGGAAAATCAGTTAAAGGGATTATATTAACAAGGGTAAAAAATAAAAAAACTGAAATGTCTATCTCTGATATTCAGGAAATGTTAGAAGTTCCTATTTTAGGAATTGTTCCTGAAGATTCTTCTATTGACGAAGCTTTATTAAAGAAAAATGCTGTTATCCATACTAAGCCAAAATCAAAAGCATCTAAGGCATATCAGGATATTACTGCTAAAATATTAGGAAAGCAAAAAAAACAGAAATCCTTCTTCAGCAGATTTTTGTCTTCTCTTAGATTCAAATAAATAAGATAAGTTTAAAACTCTTCTATAAAACCCTTTTGTATATTCTTCAGGGGAATAATCATCTCCAAATCTTTTAAATCTATCAATAAAATCCTCCCATGTTCCTGCCTCTAATTCAAAATTATGTATCTGTAACTCAGTATAAACATTAGGATTAGAAAGTTTAACATTAATTGGTAAAAAACTAAAATCTCTCCATAATTCTGCTGTCATTTGTTCTTTTTAATATTTTTGTATTTACATATTTATCACATCCAGGATTTTCAGGCTCATATTTGGTACAACCTTCACAATAACCTAAATCTCTTCTCAAACAAGAGTTTACTTCTTCAAAATCTCTTTTTAATGCTGGATTCATGTTTTTTAACTAATTTTACTACCATTCATAATATTTTTATCTAAACCCAATAAAACTATATTTTCTCTATTATCATCACAAGCAGCTAATAACATTCCTTCTGATTCAACACCTTTTAATTTTCTTGGTTCTAAATTTGCAATAATAATTATTTTCTTGCCCTTTAAATCTTCTTTAGAATAATTTTGTTTAATTCCAGCTACTAATGTTCTTTTTCCCAACTCCCCAACATCAATCTTTAATTTAAACAGCTTATCAGCATTTTCAACTTCTTCAACTTCTAATATTTCTGCAACTCTTAAATCTAACTTACTGAAATCTTCAAATTTTATTTTTGTTTTTTCTTCTGTCATTTTAAATCTTATTTAGAAAACAGAATTTATAAAATTATGCAGTTTTTGGCTTTGTCCGGAGTAACATAAATCTCAAAAATTAAAATAAAAAAAG
>CAZBDY010000017.1:0-12588 GCA_964490795.1 Candidatus Woesearchaeota archaeon
TCTTTAGAATAACTAATTTTCGGTTTTGAAAAATCTATTCCGGACAAAGCCTAATTACAGATAACTTTATATACTTATTATATCTCAAAATCGTGTCTAGTAAAAAATTTTGAAAAAGAGGTAAAATATGAAAAAGTGTTTATATTGTGGGCAAGAGTTAGAAAAAGATAAAGTAGTTGATTTTTGTGAACATTGTGGTATTGGTGTTTTTGGCTTAAAGATGTATAAGGCAATTATCAATAATATGGAAAGAGCTAGAGAAAAAGGAGACTTAAATCAGGGAATTATTTCTCAGCAAAAAGAAAGTTTTAAAAAATCAGATATTTCTGAATTTAAAGATTCAAAAAGCTTATAAATAGGAAAAATTTATAATTTTTAGTTATAAAATGGAAAAAACTAAGGGAAAGGTAACTTTGTCTGGTTTTGACATTCCTGCTTCAGAAAAAGCTATTGTTAATCGGTTGCTTAAAACCTATTTAGGAAAAATAGGAGAAAAAGTAGGATATAAAGAAATTAGATTAGATTTGAAAAAATCAAGAAAAGGAAAAGCTTATTTGCATCAGATTAAGGCAAGGTTAATTACTCCTGACAGACAAGTTATGAGAAAAAATAAGTTTGACTCGAAGGCTGTGGATTATAATTTATTTGCAGCAATTGATACTGCTTTAGAAAAGTTATTAAGGGAAGCAGAACATAAAAAAAGAAGATATATGAAGATAAAAAAAGAAAAAACAAGGAAATTCAGATGAAGGCAAAAAATAAAAGTGAAAAAGGAAGCTTGAAATTAAGTAAGATATTTCAAAAACTAGAGAAAGGAGACAGAGTAGCTGTGACTATAGATTTATCTGGAAAGATTAATTTTCCTAAAACAATTCAGGGAAGAACCGGAGTTATAGAAAACAAAAGAGGAAGTGCTTATGAAGTTAAAATTAAAGATTTTAATAAGGAAAAAACATATATAGTTAAACCAGTTCATTTAAAGAAAATAAAATGATAGAAAAAATGATACCTCTAAGTATGGCCCAAGCAAGAGAAATAGTGAAAACTATGGAGAGTGAAGAAAAAAAAGATATTTTGAATTTTTTTGACAAATTTACTAAACTCACAGCTGATAAAGCTGAAAAAATGAAGAAGGATTTAGAAAATCTTGGGATTATAAAATTAAAACCAGAATATATTGTCAAGATAATTGATTTGCTTCCAGAAGATGCAATTGATATGAATAAAATCTCTCCAGAACTAAGCTTAGATCAAGATGAAATTAACAAGATACTGGAAATCACTAAAAAATATAAGTAGAGAAAATGGAAAAAGAAGAAAAAGTAATTATATTAGATTATTTACCACATGGTTATCCTCTAGAAAATAAGAGGATTCCTATAGCTCAAGCTCTTGGAATTCAAAACCTGACTCTTTTACAACTTGTTCCCCGAAGAGGTATTTCTTTACAACCAGAAGAAGAAGTTTATATTGGGGAAGGGAAAAGAGAAAAAGTACACTATATTTTAGGAAGATTGCCAAGAGAAAAATTAACTGAAAATGCTAAATTACATTTAGAGGAATTCATAAAAAACAAGATTAATACAGAAGAGAAAAGATTTGTTGATTTCTTTAATAAATCTGATGCCATAAACACAAGGGTTCACCAGTTAGAGTTATTGCCTGGTGTTGGAAAAAAACATACCAAGGAGATACTAGAAGCAAGGCAAGAAAAAGAATTTGAAAGTTTTGAGGAGATAAAAAAAAGAATTCCCAGTCTGCCTGACCCTAAAAGAGCTATTGAAAGAAGAATATTAGAAGAATTAACAGAAATCCAAAGACATAACTTATTTATCAGATAGGCAAAGTTTAAAAAAGAGTATTTTTAATTAACAGAAGTATAAAATGGACTCAAAACAAGAAAATCAAGAAAGTAGAGAAATGAGTTTAATTAGAATTTTGGCTACTGATATTCCTGGAAAGATGTTTGTGTATGCAGGATTGACAAAAATTAAAGGTGTTTCTTGGAGTTTTTCTAATGCTATTTGTAAAATTTTGAAAATTTCAAGAAATAAAAAAATAGCTGATTTATCTGAGCAAGAAATTAAAAATATCACTGATTTAATTAAAAATCCTTCTATTCCTGAACATCTTTTAAACAGGAGAAAGGATCTGGAAACCGGGGAAAATTTACATCTAACTGGTTCTAATCTAGAGTTAAGAAAAGAATTTGATATTAAGAGACTGAAAAAAATAAGAAGTTATAAGGGATTTAGGCATGCTACTGGAAGACCAGTAAGAGGGCAAAGAACAAGAGGAAATTTCAGGAAAACAAAAAAAGCAATGGGAGTAAAGAAAAAGAGAAAATAAGAAGAAAATGTTAAGAAAAAAGAAACTATACTCAAAACCAAGAAAAAAATATGATTTGGTTAGAATTAAACAGGAAGCTGAATTAATTAAGAAGTTTGGGCTGAAAAATAAAAAAGAAATTTGGAAAGCTGAAGCAGTCATTGAAAGAATAAGAAGTCAGGCAAAAAAATTAATCACTGCAAGCCAGGAAGAGCAAAAATCTTTATTTGAAAGATTAAAGAAGATGGGATTTAAAATTGAAAAAATAGCTGATGTTTTATCTTTAGAAAAACAAGATTGGCTAAAAAGAAGGCTACAAACAGTTGTTTTTGAAAAAAAACTGGCATCAACTCCTAAACAAGCAAGACAGTTAATTACTCATAAACATGTTAAGGTAAGAAATAATATAATTAATATTCCTAGTTATATAGTTAAGACAGATGAAGATGATTTAATTCAGATTATTAAAAAGAAAAAAACAGGAAAACAGGAAAAAGAAAAAATAAAAGAACAGGAAAAAGAAAACCAAAATCAGGAACAAGATAAATCTGGAGAAGAGAAATAATGGCAAAAGAAAAAAAAAGAATAGAGGGAATAATCCATATTTATACATCTTTTAATAATACTATGATACACCTTACTGACTTGTCTGGAAAAACCTTGGCAAGAGTTTCAGGAGGAATGGTTACAAAACATAATAGATTAAAGGCTAATCCTACTGTTTCAATGTTTGCAGCTAAGAGAATAGCTGAAAAAGCAAAAGATTTAGGAGTAACTGACTTATATGTTAGAATTAAAGCTAAGTCAGGAAATCCTAGTACAGGTCCTGGAGCTCATGCTGCAATTAAATCACTGGGCAAGGCAGGATTTAAAATCAAAAGTATAGTGGAAGTTACTAAATTTCCAAGAGGGGGCCCTAAAGCAAAAGGTGGGAGAAGGGGTAGAAGGGTTTAAAAATTAAAACAATTTGTTAATTAAAATGAAAATTTTAGAAAAATCAGATGAAAAAATAAGTTTTGTTGAAGAAATTGATGAAAGTTTGGCTAATGCTATTAGAAGAAGTATTTTAGAAGTCCCTGTTCTTGCAATAGATGAAGTTGAATTTTATAAAAATGATTCTTCTTTATATGATGAAATTTTGGCTTTAAGATTGGGATTAACTCCTATTGCTCCTGGCAAAAAAATAAAAAAAAGTGAGGCTATTAAAATAAAATTAAAAGGAAAAGGGGAGGGAGTGGTTTATGCAAGACAGCTAGAAGGAAATATAGATGTTATTTATCCTGACATACCTCTTACTTATTTATCTGGAGCTCAAGAAATTGAACTTGTAGCAACAGCAAAACAGGGAACAGGACTAGAACATACAAAATATTCTCCTGGATTGGTTTATTATTCTCATTATCCAAAAATTAGTGAAATAGGGAAACAGGAAAATGCTATTGAGATTGATGAATCTGAATTTAATGACATTAAAGATATAAATGAAAAA
Organism: Candidatus Woesearchaeota archaeon; assembly: GCA_964490795.1. Lineage (GTDB taxonomy): Archaea > Nanobdellota > Nanobdellia > Pacearchaeales > GW2011-AR1 > PWGL01. Next base: position 3,818 of record CAZBDY010000017.1, read on the forward strand.
TCTTATGACTATTTAGGAGAAGTTGTGAAAAATAAAAATAATTATCTTAAAATTGAGGAAGGAAAAGAGCTTATTTTTAATATTGAATCTTGGGGGCAATTAAAAGCTAAAGATATTTTTACAGAAGCAGTTAAAGCTTTAAAAAATAATCTTAAATCAGTTAAGTAAATTTTTATATAGTTATTTCTTACTTTTGTTATGGCTGGCAGGAGTGCCGGAGCAGTCAAACGGGCATGGTTAAGGTGAGAGATTATGAAGGCAAGATAAAGTGACTTTTATGCTCTCGAAAAATCCATGTGGCTTAGTGCCTACACAGGTGCAAATCCTGTCTCCTGCATAATAAGATTTATAAACCCTTAAAATCATAGATTTTTACCCAATAAAATCACCTGCAAGTCAGAGGCGAGAGCAGGAGTCGATAACTAGATTGTTGGCTTTTGTCTTAATTCTGATTTGTAGGATTTTTTAATATGAAAAGTAAAACAAAAATTTTAAAACAAGCACAAAGAAAGAAAAATTCTGAATTAATAGAAAGCATACTAATAGCTAGAAAAAATCAATCCTGGAAAAGAGTATCTGAAATTTTGTCCAGGCCAAGAAGGTTAATGACTAAACTTAATTTAGACCAAATTGAACAAGAAAGTAAGGAGGGAGATACCATAGTTGTTCCTGGAAAAGTTCTTTCACAAGGAGATATTTCTAAAAAGATAAAAATAGCTGCTGTCTCATTTTCAGAAAAAGCATTAGAAAAATTGAAAAATAAAAAATGCGAGGTTGCTGATATAAAACAGGAAATTAAAGAAAATCCTCAAGCACAAGGAGTAAAAGTTCTAGAAAAATGAAAGAAAAAGTTTTGGTTAATGGAGAAAATGCAGTTTTAGGAAGATTAGCTAGCTATGTAGCTAAGCAAGCTTTATTAGGAAAAGAGATTATTGTTGTAAATAGTGAAAAAGTCATTGTTTTAGGAAGAGAAAAAAGTATTTATGAAAAATTTGAAAAAAATAAAGCAAGAGGGGGAAGTGCAATGAGAGGGCCATATATTAATTCCCTTCCTGACAGATTTTTGAAAAGAATTATAAGAGGAATGCTTCCTTACAGAACTGCAAGAGGTAGAGAGGCATTAAAAAGAATAAAATGTTATACTTCTATTCCAGAAAAATATAAAGATAAGAAAATGATTGTTTCTGGAAAAGGTAAGGCTGGGATCACACTTCAGAAAATATCAGATAAATTAAGAGGAAGAAGATGAAAAAATGAAAGGAAAAATAAATGCCTCAGGAACTAGGAAAAAAAGCAGAGCCAGAGCTATTATTTATCCTGGAAATGGGAAAGTTACAATTAACAAAAAAAATTATGAATTTTTGCCTGAGATAAGAAGATTAATGATACAAGAACCTTTAAACATAACTAAAGATGTTTTAGGAAAGATAAGTTTTGATGTGGAAGTTAATGTTTCTGGAGGAGGAATAGAATCAAGAATAGAATCTGCCAGGTTAGCAATTGCCCGTGCTTTAGTAAAAATAACAAAATCTAAAAAATTAAGAGATGCTTTTATCCAGTATGACAGAAATTTATTGGTTGCTGATATAAGAAATAAAGAGTCTAACAAGCCAGGGATAAGTAAGGCTAGAAAGAAAAGACAAAAGTCATTTAGGTAATTTTAAATCTGGTAAAAAACCCTTATGTCTGGAGAAAATAAATAAATATGGTCTTCTTCTGAACGTAATCCTCTATAAATTCTTTGTAAAAACTCTCTTCTTGCTTTATCAATATAAAAATCTTTAAAATATTCTGGTTTATTCTTCTTTAATATTCTCCAGAAAATAGAAGAGATATCAGGATAAGGATATTTTGTTAAGATTATACTGTTACACATATCTCCTGGAAAATCTGCCCCCCGATTACATTTAGTAGTATAAAGAACAGAAATTTGTTTTTTCTTAAATCTTTCAACTAATTTTTCTGATTGTTTTTGCAACTGTTTTAGTTTTTCTTTTGACATTAAGTTTAATCCAAATTCTTGTTTTTCTTTTTCTGAAGGTAAATCTCTAAATGAGTTTACATGGACAAGAACAGGTTTTTTTGCCTGAATCATGCATTGCTGTAATGAAAAAAGATATTGTTTTCTTGTTATTTTGCCTGATTTAAAATTAGAGTACTTACAATTAATTTCTGTTTCTGTATATCCTTTTTCTAACTTTCCTGGCATCTTTGTTTCTGCTTCTATTACTTTAAAGTTCTTTAATCCAAAAATCTCATTTAAAACTTTTTCAGAATGTAGTGTTCCTGACATTAAAATTAATGTTTTATTTTTATCTAATAATTCTTGAAATTTTTTTTCCAAATTTATAGTAACTATTTTGGCTACTAAATTTTTATCTTCTTTGTAAAAAGATAAATAAGTTTCATCTAATAAATCATAAAATGTTTTTACTACTTCATCAAAATGATACGCGTAGTTTTCTTCATCAGCTTCTACTGATTCTAAAATATTTGAATCAGCAAATTTTTGAAATATTTTAGAAATTCTTGTCTTGTTTATATGTAAAATTTCTTTATCAAATATTTTTTTTTCTATAGTATTATCATCTAAAATTAAAGCTACTAAATCTAAAATCTCATTTATTTTGTCTCTGGTTTCATCATCTTCTGGAAATAAGGTAGAAAGAGAAAAATATAATCTGTCTAAATTTAACTTTTTTGTGCTTGAAAATGAATCTAAAAATTCATCACACTCATCAATTATATCTACTTTTGTACAAGGTTTTCTATTCATAGTTGTTTCTAAAAGATATTTGTGTGAATTGAAAATAAGAACATCTGAATCTATATATGAATCATACTGGTCATAATATGGGCAACCTTTTTTTCTTTTATAAAAAGTATAATTTGTATTATTTAATCCTAAATACTGTCTTCTATGTGCATCATCTAGATTTAAGTCGATTTCAGAGGGAGTTATCGGACTCCAGTAAGGACATATGGGGGCTATAGACATTCTTCTTACATCATTTATTGAGAAAAAACTTGGATTTCTTATTTTATTATTTTCTTTAAGATATTTTCCTATAATTCCTTTGTTTTTCTTTTTTATCTCAATTTTGCAAGGTAAAATTAAGTTATCACAAGTGGGATTTTCTTGTTTTTCATAATTGTCAGGAATATTATTATCAAAAATATTTAAAGTGGTATTTTTGCTTTTTTGTTTTTCAAAAAAATCCGGGTTTTCTTTGATATAAGGGCATAAATGGTTTCTTCTGCCTGTAATTATTTTTATTTTTAACTTTTCTTTATTTTTCATTAAATACTTTTTTTCAGTATAATCTCTTGAATATTGTTCTTGCAATGATTTAGAAGGCACTACTATTGAAGTCTTTCCAAAATAATTAGCAATATTCAGGGCAATAGCTGATTTTCCGGTTCCACAAACTCCTTTAATAAAAATTACTTTATGTCCTTGATTAACTGAGTCTATCACTTCTTTAACCACATCCTTTTGTGTTTTATTATTTGAAAACTTCAGGGGTTGTAATTCCTTGTTATTCTGATATAAACTCCACTCAATTTTTTTCATGTACCATTATTTGTTTATTGATTTATAAAGTTTTATAGAAAGAAATAAAAATAAACTCAATTTAGAAAAGAGATGATTAAGATTTATACTGATGGGGCATCAAGAGGAAATCCTGGTAATAGTGCTATTTCTGTTGTGATAATAGAAAATAACCAAATTTTAAAGGAATTTAGTGAAAGAATAGGAATTGCTACAAATAATATTGCTGAATACAAGGCAATAATAAAAGCCCTAGAACTGGGAAAAAAATACTCCTCTGAAATAGAGATAACTTCTGATAGTTTGTTAGTTATAAGCCAGATTAGAGGAGATTATAAGATTAATAAACCTCATCTTCTTAAATTGTTTGAAAAAGTTAAGGAAAACGAAAAAAAATTTCAACAAGTAAAATATCACCATGTTAAAAGAGATAATCAATTCATTTCCAGAGCTGATTATTTGGTTAATCAGTGTTTAAATGAAAAGGTTTAAAATTAGTACCTCCTTAACTTGAATATGGGAGAGATAGATAAAATTTCTGTAGGAAGTGTAAAATATTCTGGTATTTTTGATTTTAAACAGGTTTATGATTTTGGAAAAAAAATCTTAAAAGAAAAAGGTTATGATGTTTTTGAAGAAGAAAATTACGGGGAAAAGATTTCAGGAAAAATTGACTCAATTAAATGGAAATGTTTGAAAAAAGTTAGTGATTATTTTAAAGCCAGACTATCTATAAAATTATCTGGAAAAATAACCTCAGTAAAAGCAAAAAAAGGAAGAAAAAAAGTTAACATGAATAAAGGAAACCTCACTATTAAGGTTACATCTTTATTAATCAAAGATTATGAGGGAGATTGGGAAGAAAGTCCTATAAATAAATTTTTCAGGGAGATATATGATTCCTGGATAATTACTGGAAGGGTTAGTAAATATAAGAAAAAAGTCAGAGATGATGCTGAACAATTTTTAAGTGAGATGAGAGAATATCTTGGAATGAGGGAAAAGGTTTTGTAATTTCCTGTTTATTTTGATTTTAAATCTAATTTTGACTGAACTTTATTAAATAAAGATAAAGAGATAATTGGTTTATGATTTCCTTGAGAGACATTCCCTGAAAATCTAACTTTACCGATATAAGTAAAATTTTTTAAGATTTTTTTGATCCCATTAACTGAAAAACCATATTTTTTTGATAACTGAGTTAAATTCATATTTTTATATAAAAAATCCATGAAAATTTCTTGAACTTTTAAGCTTGTTTCAGAATCAGGAACTAATTTTTTATTTGTAAATTTATAACCATAAGGTGGTCTTGAAACTACATTTCCTTTTTTTGCTTTTTCCTGCATCCCTATTTTGTTTTTTTGTATACTAAACTTTCTAAATGTTTCTAAATCTTTCCAATTAACTTTTTCACTCAAGTACTGATGAATATTCTCATTAGGCAAAAAATGATTGCAGATAAAACATAACTCTGTTTGTTTATTGTTAACTAGTATTTTCTTATTATTCTTATTTTCATACCCACACTTTTCACAAGCCATATTTTTAATAAAACAATTAACTTTTTAAATTATATCTATTTAATGAAATTATGAATAAAATTTTAAAGGTGATACTGATTATTTTTCTAATATTTATTTTAGTTGGAGGCGTTTTAGTTGTATATTTATATTATTTTCATAGTTTTTATAATATAAGATTTTGTATTTCTAATAATATTAATGACACAGAAATTCCTTGTCAAAATAATAGTTTTTGTAGAGATATTTCAAAAGAAAAAATATTAAAATTAAATGAAGTAAAAGAACTTCCTGATTTTGTGAAAAATAAAATTGATAATATAATTGAAAAATCAGTTTACTGTGAAAATACTTGTAAAATTAAAGAGATTTATGGAGAAGGTTTAGGAGATATTGGGCATGTTGATTCTTGTAAATCAGGAGAAGAAGAAATAGTTATAGAAGTTACAGGAAAAAGAGCAGTAAAATTTGCAGGTAAAATTATTTCTGAAATTTAGGTATATTCTAATCATTCTTATATTTTTAGTTATGTCTTTTTGTAATAAACATTGAATTAAACTCTAAAAATTTTGTGAAAATAGCTTTTACTATTCTAAAGTCAATTCCTATATAAATTCCTTTATTATGAAAAATATATTTTATTGAATAATATTATATTTAAGTAATCTCTGATTTTAGTGATTAGGAGGTGTAAAAAGGGGTAATATGAAAATAAGAATAGAAGTTATTGATGAAGATATTCATAAAGCAACAGATATAATTGAAGATATTACTTGTGACTTATTTAATAAATACCCTGCAGCAGAAGCTAATTTAGACAAAATAACAAAAGGAAATTTAGTTGAATTTTTAATAAAAAATAAGAGTTGATTAACCAAAACACTTAAAAAACCTATCTTGTTGGCAATTTTATGAAAGTTGAAAAAGGAGACAAAATAAAAATTGAGTATGAAGGAAAGCTAGAAGATGGTACTGTTTTTGACACTTCAAATAGAGAAGGAAAACAAAATCTTTTAGAATTTACAGCTGGAGTAGGACAAGTGATTCCTGGATTTGATAATGCGATAGTTGGAATGGAAAAAGATGAGAAAAAAGAGATAACTTTAGAACCAGAACAAGCATATGGAAAATATCAAGAAGGGTTAAAAAAGCAAATTCCTAAAGATATGTTACCAAAAGAACAAACTCCTGAAAAAGGAATGGCTTTAATGTTATCAACTCCAGATGGAAAACAATTTCCAGCTAAAATTGTAGAAGTTGGAGATAAAGAGATAACTGTTGATTTGAATCATCCTTTAGCAGGTAAAAAACTTGTTTTTAATTTTAAAGTTATAGAGATAGAGAAAAAATAATTTCAGAATATTTATATAACTGTTTTTATTAGTTTTTATATGAACTACTGGACAGAAACTGAACAAGGAACCTTGTTAGGTTTTATTGTTGGAAGTATAATATTAGTTAGTTCTTATTTTTTTAGTTTTGGTTTTAATAGTTTAATATGTTTAAATTTACAAAAGAAAATTTGTTTTAGAATATTTTCTTTTTTACCTTTTTTACTGGCTTTAATTGGGTTCATGATTGGGATAAACATTAAAAAAAGAAGATTAAGGAAAACTAGGAAAATTCAGAAACAAAGTAAAGCACAACAAATATAAAGTTTGATATCTTTATTTAAAAATGGAGAAAAGTTCTAAAATAAAAAAAATAAAGAGGAAAATATCTAAATTAATGAAAAGAAACAGAGATTTAGATAAAAAAAACAAATCTTCTTTTTTTAACATACTTAGAAAAAATAAGATGCCTCATAAAATTCAGAAACATACAACTGAATCAAGCATTAATGAGAAAAAAGAAGGTTATGAGAAAAGAAAAAAAAGGAGGCAGGGAATGGAGTATCATGAGTAAACTAAAATTTTTAATTTTAAGTTTTGTTATTGTTTTTTTAGTTGCATTTATAGGAAGTTTATTTACTTCAGGAAATACTGATTCAGAATGGTACCAAGAAATAAAACCAGAAATAACCCCTCCTAGCTATGTTTTTCCTATTGCCTGGAACATTATTTTTATCTTAATAGCTATTAGTTTATACTTTTCTTTAATTAAACAAGAAAAAATAATCTTGTTTTTATTTGGAATTAATTTTATTTTAAATATGTTGTGGAGCTTTTTATTTTTTTATTTACAATTGCCTTTTCCTGCTTTTATTGATTTAATATTTTTAGAATTTTCTACTTTATTTTTAATCTTATTTAACTGGAAAGATAATAAAATTTCTTCAATATTATTATTACCTTACTTTTTATGGGTTATTTTTGCTGGAATTTTAAATTATTTAATTATAATCTAAACAATAAATTTATTAATATTAAAAAACTTGTAATATCATGGTAAGAGGCAAATTTTCATCATTTTGGTTTTTAATTCTGATATTAGGGGTAGCCTGGTTTTTAACTGAAATTGGATATATTAATTTTGATATTCCTTGGTTACCAGTTATTTTAATTGTTTTTGCCTTAGGTTTTTTTATTAATAGGTTATTAGGAAGATAGCTTAAAAACTGAGCTGTAAAGTTAAAGTCACCTAAAAAGGTTAAAAAAATTATTTGATAATTAAACCTAAAATTTGAAGTAAAAAACCAAGACTAATTAAGGATAGAGAAGTTATTAATAAAATTTCTTCTTTTGTTATTTTTACTTGTTTATGTTTAGAATTATAACGATAAACTTTTCTTTTTTCAGGAGTATCGGGATATTCAATCATAATACGAGATTTGCCTTTAGTATAATTAACTAATGTATCAAATATAAGAAGGATAGAGCCAAGAAAACTTAATACTAAACCAATTAATGTTAATGTCATCTTCTAACTTTCCAATAATTTCCTTTTCTTGAAAGCCATCCACGACTATACATTCTTTGAAGATATTTTAATGCAGTATTCCAGCTCATTCCTGTTAATCTTGCTATCCCTGTTGTAGTAATCCAACTTTTTCTCCTAAGTAAAACCCTTAAAATATCTCTTTCGTATGAGGTTGTCATTTTAGATTTTATATCTTAATTCTTTATTTTCTTCGTGAAATTTCAATTTAACCTTTTTTTTGTTTTTCCACTTATCGTCTAATTCTAAATCTCTTGCTAATTGTCGGGGTATCGGAAGTTTAATCTGATGGGGTTCTATAATTGGTGTTACTTCAAAGTCTTTTTTTATATCCTCAACTTCATTTATGTCTAATTCCTTAATTATTTCTTCAGGGATTTTTTCTTTTTTTATCATTATATTAGTCTATGAATTAGATTATTTAAATGTATTGGTAGTCTAGATAAAATTAGACTAAAGAACCATAAAGTTTATAAAGGTTAATTTCTATGATATATTAGACTAAAGATACATAGTCAAGAAATAAATAAAGCTCACGGCAGGGAGCCGTCGTCAAACTAAACTCCCCACCAAAATGAAAAATAGAAACAAAAATAAAAACCTTTCGGAATGGACAGATAAAGATAAACACATTAAATGTAAATGTGTTCATTGCAACTCAGCCAGATTTGTTAAAAAAGGATTTAGAAAAACCGAAAACAGAGGGAAAATTCAAAAGTATTTTTGTAAAGATTGTCAAAGGTTTTTCACGAATGACGAGGGGTTTTATAGAATGCGTTATTCTGATACTACAATTACACTTTCAATAGATATGTATT
>CAZBDY010000018.1:0-11262 GCA_964490795.1 Candidatus Woesearchaeota archaeon
ATCTTTTTTTATTTTAATTTTTGAGATTTATGTTACTCCGGACAAAGCCGTTTTTCTTGGCTTGATATTTTACTACTAATTAATAAAAAGTAAAAACATTTAAAAATATAAAATTTTACAATAATCATATGATAAAACAAATTAAACAACAATCAAAAAAAATCTGGGATTTTTTATGGAAAAGTGATTCTTTAGCTAGCTGGATAGTTTCACTAATTCTCGCTTTTATTATAATCAAATTTATTTTCTTTCCTTTACTCTCCTTAATTTTAGGAAGTTCTATGCCTTTAGTTGTAGTTGAATCAACAAGTATGCATCATCCTGGGAATTTTATAGGAAATACTATTGGCTCTGAACATAGCTTTGAAAGCTGGTGGAAAGAAAAAGGAGAGTGGTATTCTAATAATGGAATAAATAAACAAGATGCAAAAGAGTGGAATCTAAATTCAGGATTAGAAATGGGAGATATTGTAGTGGTAGGAAAAGCTGATAATCTCAAAATAGGAGATATAATTATATTTCAGGCAAATAGAAAATACCCTATAATTCACAGAATTGTAGAAATTAAAAATATCCAAGGACAAAAAGTCTATAGTACAAAAGGAGATAATAATTCAAGACAACTAACAAGTGAAAAAAATATTACTAAAAAAGATATTATAGGAAAGGCATTAATTAAAATTCCGAAAATTGGGTGGACAAAATTAGGAATAGTTAAATTCTTTGAGTTATTCTAATTATTAAATCGAAAAGAATACATTTAAAAACCCTTTAATATTCAAGAAAATTCAAATGGAATTTTGTCCAAAGTGTGGTTCGGTTCTTGTAAAAAAAGAAAAAAGATTTTCATGTCCAAGATGCAATTATGTTTCTAAAAATAAAATTAAAATTGAATCTTCTGAAAAATTCAAGAAAAAAAAAGGAGTAGGAGTTATAAAAGACCAGGATACTGATATTTTTCCTACTACTGTTGCTGACTGCCCAAAATGTGGGCATAATGAAGCTTATTTTTGGTCTTCACAAACAAGAAGTGCAGATGAAGCTGAAACAAGATTTTTTAGATGCACAAAATGCAAATATACCTGGAGAATTTATGATTAACTAAAATTCTAAAACTTTTTAAACATATTACTTCTAAACTTTTTATAAATATAAGGACCTGTAGCTCAGTCGGTTAGAGCACTGGACTCTTAATCCAGGTGTCGTGGGTTCAAGTCCCATCAGGTCCATCCTTGAATTAGTCCTTTTTTATAGAAAAATATATTAAGAAGCTATATTTTATAGAAGAATAGAGGTAGATCCAGTAATGAGTAAGAGAAAAATAAGAAAAAAAATATTTAATATATTAAAAGAAATAAGTGAAAGTGAAAGTCATAATGGTTTGCTTGTTGTTTTTTCTGACTTGCCAAATATTTTTGCAAAAGGAGCTCATCCTCTTGGACAGCAAGAAAATCTAAATGAATTTGATATTTTAGGTAATATAAATGAAAATCAAGAAAAAATTAAAAAAACCCTCAAAAAAATAGGGGCAGATGGAGCAGTACTAATTTGCAACCAGGGAAACATATACTCTCCTTCTGTATATTTAAATGTAAATCTTTTTAATGTTGAAAGAAAAAAAATAGAGGCAGAATTCTGTGCCAGACATATCTCAGCTTTAGCAACTTCAGCAACAACAAAATCTTATGTCTATACTTTAAGTGAAGAAACTGGAAAAGTTAGAGAATTTATCAAAGGAAAAATAAGGAAAAAATATCCTAAAGAAAAAAGAAAAAGTATTTTAAGAGCAATAGAAAGAAATTTAAATTAATCTTATTTTATCTAAATATGAATCTTTCTTTTAATTTTAAAAGACAACTAGAAAAAGCAAAGAAAAAAACAATAATTGTTGAAGGAAAAAAAGACAAAACAGCTTTAGAAAATCTGGGTTTTGCATATGTATTTAAAATAGAAGAAACAGGAAAGTCTCTTTATAAAAAAATAGAAGAAATAGAAGAAAAAATAAAAGAGAAAAATACTCCTAATAAAATCTGTATCCTCACTGATTTTGATAAACAAGGGAAAAAACTTTATTCTTTACTTAAAAAAGAATTTAATAAAAAAGGAATAAAAATGGATAACTCATTCAGAGATAAATTACTAAAATTAAATATAAGCCATATAGAAGGGCTTCCTAAATTTTTATCTGTAAAACAAAATGGCAAATACAAAAAAAATAGAAAAAGTAATGAAAAATCTTGAAAAATATTATGGGAAAGATAAGAGAACCACTTTAAATAGTATGAGGCAAAAGAAAAATCCATTCAAAATTTTGATTGCCTGTCTTATCTCCTTAAGAACAAGAGATGAAAATACTGATAAAGTTGTAAAAAAACTATTTTCTCAAATTTCCTCTCCAAAAGAGATTATTCAAATGCCACTGAAAAAGCTTGAAAAAATTATTTATAGCTCAGGACACTATAAAAAGAAAGCAAAAACATTAAAACATGTTTCTAGAGAAATTCTGGAGAAATATAATGGAAAAGTTCCTTCTACTCCTAAACAATTAATAGATATAAAAGGAATTGGGAAAAAGACCTGTAATGTTGTTTTAAATTTTGCTTTTAATAAGTATTATATTCCTGTAGATGTAAATGTTCACAGAATTTCTAACAGATTAGGGTGGGTAAAAACAAAAAATGCTGACAAAACTGAAGAACAACTAACAAAAATTCTTCCTAAAAAATACTGGAAAGAAATTAATGCCCTATTCATATTGCATGGCAAAAGAATTTGTGTTCCTATCTCTCCTTGGTGTAGTAAATGCCCTGTAAATAAATCCTGTAAACAGGTTAATATAACAAGAAAAAGATAATTAATCAACCAGTTTCTTAATATTCTCTATATTTTCAGCAACTTCTTTTCCTTTTTTAGTTAGCTTAATTAACTTTATTCTTCCTTGTTTTTCAAAAGTAACTAAACTAAGTTTTTCCAAAGTTTGAAGTATCTTAACAGCATGACTGTAAGTACAATCAACTTCTTTAGCTAATACACTTCCATATTTTGCTTTAGATCTGTTTTTTAATGCAATCAACATTAATGCAGGTTTTCTCCTGAAAAACAAATCAAAATTGTCTTTCATATTTGAATTTCCTCCCTCAGTCTTATATAGTCTAATCTATATATTAAACTATATATTTATAAATCTTTCTATTCGGAAAACCCTGTTTTTTCATTACTCAATTAAGGGTACAAAAAGAGTTATTTTTTTATTAAATCAGATAAATTTTTTCCAGTTAATTTTTTATAAAGTTTCAAATAACCTTTCAAATATAGAGTTTTATAATTTGAAACAACCTGGACACTTATATCTCCTTTTTCTACAGCTTTCTGAACAGATTCTTTAGGATTAGAATTAATCACATTAATAAACTCTTTTTCTTCTCCTGTAATTATCAAATCTGGTTTGCCAATATCTTTTTTAGTTGTATTTATTACTCCCCTAATTATCTCTGTAATAAATATTTTATTTCCTGCAATTATCTGAATTTTTGGAGTATTTCCTGATAAAGGAGTATTATGAAGTTCATCTGCATCTATATGGAACATTAAAAAATTTATTTGATCAATTTCTAATTCAGACTTATTTATTTGTTTTGTTACAATATGTTCATTTTTCTTTCTTGATATCTCCTCTTCATCATACCACTCAAAATCTACTAATAAAAAAGCCATAACAGAACCTACACAAATGATACTTAATATTAAAATATAATCAAAATATTTGTTTTTCTCATTTTAATGGTACAAATAAGTATTTTTCTTTAGTACTCTCTTTTTTTATTTCCTTATTCTTTTTATTTAATAAAACTATTGGTCCAAATTGATAAGGGCAAATTAATTTCCCTCTTGATTTTAAATTTTTTATTCCTATTTCTTCTATGTTTTTTTCCTGATTTTTATTAATTCCAGCTGTAAATATAATCTTATCATATCTTTCTTTAATATCTTGTTTTAAAATATTTTTCATCTCAACATCCACATTAACCTTTTCCTTTTTTTTATTTTTTAAATTATCATTCAGATTTTTTATGTTTTTTTCTGCCTGTTCTTTTATTTCTGGAATTATTTCCAAACTTTTTACTTTTTCCTGAGTTAAATAAGAAATTAAACAGGAAGTCCATCCACTTCCAACCCCTATTTCCAAAACCTTTTCTCCTTTTTTAATTTCAGCCAAAATAATCATTCTGGCAATAGTTGATGGCTGGCTTACTGTCTGCCCTTTTCCAATTGGTAAGGCAGTATCTAAATAAACTTCTGTTCCAGAATAAAAATATTTTCTATCAATTATTTTCATTATCTTTATAATATTTTTTAATAATCTCTCTTGTTCTTGTTTTAAATAAAAACTTGAATTAAAATTATATACACTCTCTAACATCTGTTTTTTTCTGTTCATAATAAAAATAAGAAAAAGACATTAATAAAATTTAGCAAGATTTAAATAATAAAATCACTTGAAAAAAATATGATTGATATCAACTTAATTAGAGAAAATCCAGAATTAGTTAAAAAAAGTATGAAAAAACGACTTTTAGATGAAAAAATAGTTTCTGATTTAATAAATCTAGATAAAGAATGGAGAAAATTAAAAAAACAAACAGATGAATTAAGAGCAAGAAGAAATAAAGTAAGTAAAGAAATAAATAAAGCAAAAAAACAAAGAAAATCTCCTAAGAACCTAATAAAAGAGGCAAAACAAATTCCAGAAAAATTAAAAAACAAATTAGACAATTTAAGAGAGATACAAGAAAAGAGATTATCATTATGGAGAAATATTCCAAATATTGTAGATAAAAATGTTCCTGCAGGAGACGAGTCAAAAAACAAAGAAATTAAAAAATATGGCAAAAAAACAAAGAAAATAAAACAAGGACATGCAGAACTCATGGAAAAATACAATCTAATTGACACTAAAAAAGCCTCACAAATTTCTGGAACAAGATTTTATTATTTAAAAAATCAGCTTGTCAAGTTAAATTTTGCTTTAATTAATTTTGCTCTTGATTATTTAATTAAAAAAGATTTTCAGCCAGTTCAAACACCTTATATGTTAAATAAAAAAGCTTTACAAGGTGCTATAACTTTAGATGCTTTTCAGGAATCAATTTATAAAATTCAAGATGAAGACTTATATTTAATAGGAACAGCTGAACATGCTATAAATGCTCTTAATTCAGATGAGATTTTAGATTTAAAAAAACCATTAAGATTTGTTGGTTTTTCAACTAATTTTAGAAAAGAAGCTGGAAGCCATGGAAAAGATACAAAAGGGATTTTTAGAACACATCAATTTGATAAAATTGAACAATTTGTTTTTTCTCATCCCAATAATGCAAAAAAAGAATTTAATTTAATTTTAAACAATTCAATAGAGATATATAAAAAATTAGGAATCCCTTTTAGAACAGTATTATTAGCAGCAGGAGATGTATCTAAAACAGCTACAAAAACAATTGATTTACAGGGTTGGTTTCCCTCACAACAAAAATATAGAGAATTAGGAAGCTGTTCTAACTGCCTTGACTATCAAGCAAGAAGAGCCAATATTAGGTATCAACAGGAAAATGAAATGAAATTTTGTTATACTTTAAACAATACTGCTATAGCTACTCAAAGAATGATGACTTGCATAGTTGAAAATAATATTCAAAAATCAGGAAAAATCAAAATTCCTTCCTGCCTTCATAAATATACTGGTTTTAAGGAAATTTTGCCTGATAAAAAAGAAAAGAAATAAAAATTAAATTATCTTTCTAATCATATGAAAAATTCAATTTTAAAACATTTAGCAATAATTTTAGATGGAAACAGAAGATATGCTAAAAAAAAGAAACTACCAGTAGTAAAAGGGCATGAATTTGGAGCTGAAAAAGTTGAAAAATTACTTGACTGGTGTAAAGAATTTAATATTAAAGAACTTACCTTATATACCTTATCAATTGAAAACTTAAACAGAAATAAAAAAGAAGTTTCTTATTTATTCAATTTAATAAAAAAATGGCTAGAAAAATTTCAAGATAATCAAAAAATTAAGGATAACCAAATTAAAGTGTCATTTATAGGAAATTCAAATTTGCTTCCAAAAGAAATGAAAAAAGTGATGAAAAGAATTGAGAGAAAAACTGAGAATTATAAAAAAAGAAAACTAAACTTTTGTGTTGCTTATGGTGGAAGACAGGAAATTATCTCTTGTTTTAATAAACTTAAAAATAAAAAAGGAAAAATAACTCAAAAAAAAATTAAGGATAACTTATGGTTAAAAGATGAACCAGATTTAATAATTAGGACAGGAGATAGATTCAGAACCTCTAACTTCTTGCCTTTTCAATCAGTTTATTCAGAATGGCTTTTTTTAAAAAAGCTATGGCCTGAATTTAATAAAAAAGATTTAAAAAAAGCAATAGAAAAATTTAAATCAAGAAAAAGAAATTTTGGAAAATGACAGAGCAAAAAACAAAAGAAAAACTGAGAATTTTAGCAGCAGGAGACACACACGGAGATTCTGACTTAATAAAAAAACTAGCTAATAAAGCTGAAAAAGAAAAAGTTGATTTAGTAATCCTATCAGGAGATATCACCTCTCCTATAAAAACTCAAAACATTATTAAACCATTTAAACAAAAAAATAAAAAAGTTTTAATGATTCCAGGAAATCACGACTCTTTTGCTACTATTGATTTTTTAGCTGAAATATATAATGTAAAAAATATTCATGGTTACTCAGTTCAATATAACGGTATTGGAATTTTTGGAGCAGGAGGAGCTTTAGATTTTAATACAACTGACAGGGAAGTATTAGAAAATCTGGAAAAAGGACACAATTCACTAAAATCAGTTAAAAAGAAAATTATGATAACTCACATGCATCCTTCAAAAACAAAATCAGAATTTTCTGGAATTAAAGGAAGCAAAGGAATAAGAAAAGCAATAGAAAAATTTCATCCAGATTTTTTAATTCATTCACATATCCATGAAGCAGAAGGGTTAGAAGAACACCTAGGAAAAACTAAAATTATTAATGTAGGAAGAAAGGGAAAAATTATTGAAATATAATCCTAAATCTTTGATTCAAACTATCTCTAATATCAGATAAATTTCTTAATTCTAACTGATTAAAATATCCACTAGCCCTATGTCTCATATTTAATCTTTCCATTTCAGAAGGCATATAAATCTCTCCTTTGCCTGAAATAAATCTCCATCTAAACTCAAAATTATGAATTAAATGATATTCAGATAAAAATCTCTCTGCATAACTCTCTCTCCAAGGTTGATGAGAAGTTACTTTGCTAACTCCTCTTCTAACTCTCTCTTGAACACCTTTTCTTGCTAGAGAACCATAATTGAAATCAATCCCAGAAGTAGTGCAAGTAACAGCTGTTTTTGGATCAATTTTAAATGTTTCAATTGCAGCAAAAATAATATCTTCTTCTACCAAACTTCTTGGTATTGTTTCTGACTCGCAAAATAATGCAAAACAAGTAGCATCTTGTAAATCAAAGGAGTAATCTAATTTCTCTCTCATAATCTTACTGATTTTTCATAGTTTTTAAAAATTATTCTTATCAAATATACATAAAAACTTATATATACTATTATTTCAAATAACTTTTAATGCAAAGAAAAAGAAAACCTGATTTAAAGGCAGATTATATGCCCTTACATGAATCTGATGTAAAGCATTCATTAGAAGTAGATGTAAAAGAAAAGCCCAAACTAAAAGATTTAATTAAAATTGAAAAACAAGGAAAACTAAAGTCAAAAACAGACAAGAAAAAAACAAGGAAAACATCAAAATCAGCAGGAAAATATATTCTAATTTTAACAGAAAAACCCCAGGCAGCAGATAAAATTGCTTCTTCTCTGGGAAATCCAAAAAGATATTATGAAAACAGGGTTTCTTATTATGAATTAGAAAAAAATGGAAAGAAAATTATGATAGCCTGTGCAGTAGGACACTTATTTAATTTAGATACAGATAAAAAAGGATGGCCTGTATTTGATATTTACTGGAAACCTTCATATCAGAAATCAGCTAAATGGACAAAAAAATATTTTAATGTTTTGAAAAAATTAGTGAAAAATGCTTCTGAATTTATTTTAGCAACAGATTATGATGTAGAAGGAGAAGTTATTGGATGGAATATATTAAGATTTATAGCAAAACAAAACGACTGTAAAAGAATGAAATTTTCAACTTTAACAAAATCAGAAATAGAAAATTCTTTTATAAATCTTCAGCCAACAATTAACTGGGGGCATGCAATAGCAGGAGAAACAAGACACTTTCTTGACTGGATGTATGGTGTTAATTTTTCAAAGGCTTTAATAGAGACAATTAAAAAAGCAGGAAGATTTAAAATTTTATCCATAGGAAGAGTTCAAGGGCCTACTCTAAACTTAATAGTAAATAAAGAATTAGAAATACAAAAATTTAAACCTCAGCCTTACTGGCAGATTTTTATAAAATTAAAAAATCATTCTCCAAAATTACAATATGAAAAAAACATTACTAAAAAATCAGATTTAAACAAGTTTAAAAATTTAAAAGGAGAAAAAGGACAGGCAAAAACTAAGAAAACAAAAAAACAACTTCCTCCTCCTGCTCCTTTTGACTTAACAACCTTACAAAGAGAAGCTTATAGAGTAATAAATACTACTCCTTCCCAAACCCTACAAATAGCTCAAAATTTATATTTAAAAGGAGTTATCTCTTATCCAAGAACATCTTCACAAAAAATCCCAGAATCAATCTCTCCTCAATTAATATTAAAAAAACTTTCTTCTCAATTCAAAGAAACAAAACTAGCTATAAGAAAAAAACCAGTTCAAGGAAAAAAATCAGACCCAGCCCACCCCTCTATTTATCCCACTGGAGAGTTTCAAAATTTGATTGATAAAGATAGGAAGTTATATGATTTAATAGTAAAAAGATTTATCTCCTGTTTTTGTGAAAGTGCTGAAATTGAAAATAAAAGAATTGAATTTATAACAAATAAAGACCACCTTAAATTTAAAACTTCAGGTTTAGAAATTAAGAAAAAAACCTGGCTTTCTATTTATCCAGCTGTAATAAAAGAAAAAGAACTAGAAGATATTTCTGGAGAGAAAAAAATTGAAAAATCAGAAATACAAGAAAAAGAGACTAAACCTCCTAAAAGATTTACTCCTGCTTCTATAGTTACTGAATTAGAAAAAAGAAATTTGGGAACCAAAGCCACAAGAAGCAACATAATAGAAATATTATATAAAAGAGATTATGTAAGAGACAGGCAAATAAGAGCTACACCTTTAGGTATATCTTTAATTAAAAGTTTAGAAAAATACTCTCCAATAATTATTGATGAAAAATTAACAAGAAAATTTGAAAAAGATATGGAAAAAATGCAGACTTATAAAAAGAAATTAACTTCTCTTCAGGAAAAAACAATTTCAGAAGCAAGGCAAACAATTGAAAAAATCTCAAATGATTTAAAAAAACAGGAAAACAAAATAGGAAAAGAATTAGTAAAATCATTAGAAAATAACTGGGAAAAAGAAAAACAAGAAAACACAATAATAGAATGTCCAAAATGTAAAAAAGGAAAATTAAGGATTTTGTATAACAGAAATGCAAAAAGATATTTTATTGGATGTTCAAATTACCCAAATTGTAGAAACACATATACTCTTCCTCCTAATGGATTGATAAAAACAACTGATAAAAAATGCGAGTCTTGTCAATTTCCAATGTTAATGTCTATAAGAAAAGGTAAAAGACCCTGGTTTTTTTGTTTTAATCCTGACTGTGAAACAAATGAATCTTGGGCTAAAAAGAAAAAACAAAACTGATTTTAGGCAACACTACCAAATCTCAATTCTGAAGGATGTTCTCTCTGATGTTTCTCGTATTCTTTTAATCTTTTTAAATAATTTACTGCCTCTCTATGGATAATTTCTGCCTCTCTTTGGTGTGTCATTAATATCTCCTCAGGAGTCATATTTTCATAAGCTTTAATGTCTCTTCTAGCTTCTCTCCTTTGATAATGCAAACTAGGGCAACCCAACCACATTTTAGAACCTTTAATATTTCCTTTTCTTAACAACTCTGCTGTTTCTAAATCCTGTTTTGTTAATTCCATTATTCTGCCAAGATTTTTATCTTTATATATTTTTAAATCCAGCCTTTTCTTCTAACACCTTTATTAATTATCTCAAAACTCATTGATTTTTCTGGCAAACTTCTATGTTTTCTTAATATGACCCTTCTTCTATTTCCTTTTTTTTCTAACTCGATTATACATTTTGACCAATATTTTAAAATATCTCCTCCCACCATTCTCACACCTGCCTTTTTTCCAGCTTTTGTCTCTTCATCAGACAAAAATTCAGAATAAACCTGATTTGTAGCAATCACAGGAATATTTTTCTTTCTTGCAATTTCAGCTAAAATTCTCATTTGTTTAGCTAACTCTCTATTAATATTTCTTATTTTTTCTTCTGATTTTTCTTTAATAGCTTCTCCTAACTCTAATCTATATAACATTGTCATTCCATCCACAACTATTAACCCTATTTTTTCTTTTCCCTTTATTTTATTCATTAAACTTGAAAATACTTTTTTCTGCTCATCAAAATTAGTTACTTGTAAAACAATAATATTTTCTAAAACTTTTTCTAATTCAACTTCAAGAACTAACTGAGAAACCCTTTCAGCTGAAAATCCTCCTTCACTATCTATAAACAAAACTTTATTTTCTTTTTTTGCCTGGCTTATTGCAGCTAATAAACAAAAATTAGTTTTTCCACTTCCAGCTGGACCGTAAATAGTAGTAATAATATCTTTTTCATATCCCCCATAAAGAAATTTATTTAAATCATAACTTCCAGCTGAAATTTTGTTTTTTATCATATTAACCAAAAGAAATAGGCATTAATAAGAATTATTGTGTTCTTTCTCTATAAGCATTATATGCATTTTTTGCATCAATAGGATTATTTCCTAAAAAAGCCACATTATGGCCATCATATACGACAAAGGCACCTCCCTCATGTCTCACATTCTGACTTATTAAAAAATTAAGTGCTTCTTCTGCCTCTCCTATAAAACTATCTCTATTTGTTATATCTTGACTGGATCGCATTTTTTATATATTCAAATAGTATTTATAAATATTTTTATTTTGGGGCTTTGTCCGGAATAGATTTTTCAAAACCGAAAATTAGTTATTCTAAAGAAAA
>CAZBDY010000019.1:0-11148 GCA_964490795.1 Candidatus Woesearchaeota archaeon
TTTCTTTAGAATAACTAATTTTCGGTTTTGAAAAATCTATTCCGGACAAAGCCCAGTTTTTCTGAAACTTTAGGCGCTATCAAATCTCCCACAAACCCTGTTGTCATAGTACAATTTCTTATTGTTGCCATTAAGATCAAACCTGTTATCAAAACCATTGAACCACAGGGCACTTATAGCCAACTTACCAATTGGGCTTTACAGCTTCACTGAAATCTCTCGTAAGAAATTTCTGCAATTTATGACTTAAAATAAATCTTAATAATGTGATAGTAAATTGACATTTAGCCCATCACATACCTAAGATAAACCTGATATAGTCAGGACAAAATTTCACAGAAATAATTATTTAAAAAGATTATTGTGGCAAACCACTCATTACAAGAGTTTCAATTTTTCCACTTAATCCTGCATTGTTCAAGGCTCTTTTAATTTCTTGTTTAGCATATGGTCTTGAATTTTGTGGCGCAGTGCCTTCGGCACTAACTTTTACCCCACGAACCCTGTAATCAAAGCCCAAGTCCCTGTAGTAGCCACCGAGAACAGACCTGCCATCAAGACTATCGAACCACATTTGCCTTGCAAGGGGTTTTTTTTGTAAATCAGTAGTCTGAATTGGCATTGAATCAATTCCAGCATCTCTTAAAAAATTTCCATATTGCTGTGCTAAATCTCCAAAAGCATAAATAGTTATATCACAATCTCCAAATCTATTTGTAGGAACTGATTTAACAGACAATTCAACTGAATCTTCTAAAGCTTGTTCAACTTGTTCATCAGTTAAATAAAAATCTTGTCCCTTTCTATGACAATTTGTTGCTTCTGTTGGATTAGCCATAATTGGAGAAATTTTAGTCAAGAATTTTCCTTTTTTAGGAACATACACAGCTCCTTCTCTTACCCAATTCCAACTTCTTGAAACTGAGGCACCTTCTCCTTCCTGCATTCTTAATTTTGCATTTTCTTCTAAAGAAATAATTCTATAACCTTGAGATTCTAAAGCTTCTTTTCCTTTGTCAAAAGGTGCATTTATATAAGCAGAAGCTATTCCTCTTGGTTTTACATCAACATTAATATCTGGTTTTGCCATTTTATTGTTTTAATCCTCCTAAAAAATCTACTACTTTTTCTAATTTTGAAGCAGGAATACTTCCATCTCTCACTTCTTGAACAATTCTTGCATATTTATCTAATTGTTTTGTGGTGTAAGGTAACTTCTGTTTTGCAGATTGCGAACCGGCTCCGCCGGTTGATTTTACCCCACGAACCCTCCCAACATAGCTCAATCCCATATAGTTGCCATCAAAACCAGACCTGTAACCACACACACCCCCAAACCACAGCTGAGTCAACAATGTACCATTTTGAGAGTTAACTGTATTTGGGCTTACTAAGTAAGTTTTTACACTTTCCTGTTTAATAAAATCAAAAAAATCATCAGTTTGATCTTTTAATAAACCTTTAGCAACATCATCTTGTTTTGTAACATCAAAATTTGTTTTTTTAGGCAAAATAATAACTTTTCTTTTATCAGGAGATTTGTTTTTATCTTTTTCTGCTTGTGCTCTTAATTTTTCATAAACTTCTAAATTAGATGTTAAAAAATAATTTCCTCGTCTGTTAGCTTGAACAGCTTGTTCTGTTAATTGTTTTCTTAATAAAGGAGATTGTAAAGCTAATAAAACAGGCTCACCTTTTGCATATGCAAATCCCTCCCTAGTAAAGCTTCCATCTCTTGAAACTAAATTTGAGCTTCCTAATTGAATTCTTGCATCAGCTAAATCTCTTGCTGTTATTGGATACCTCATTCCAGAACTTCTTAATTCTGATAAAGCTTGATCAAAAGGAGCATAAACTGTAGAAATTTCTCCTTTTCTAAATTTAGCTTCACATTTTGCTGAACCCATCTTATTTTTCCTACAATATTAGTATTTATAAATCTTACTTTATCGTTACTATTAAAGAATTAACACTAAATCTTCTTAAACAAAACTTCAGCTTTTTTAATCTTTTTTTCTGAAAATATTTTAGATATTTTTTCAGCTGTTTCAGGAATAAAAGGAGAAAGATAATAACTAATTTTTCTCAAACTTTCAACCAACTCTCCTAACTGCTTTTTATCTTTTGTCTCCCAAATCTTGTTTTTCTGAACATATTCATTACAATTATCAATAAACTCAAATATTAAATTAAGTGCTTTATCTAATTCATAATCTTCAATTTTCTTTTCAATTTCTTTTTCTTTAAATTTTTTAATTAATTTTCCATCTCCTTTAGTTGTTCCATACTTTTCAGCTAAACTTGAAACTCTTGAAACTAAATTTCCCAATTTATCTGCTAACTCATTATTATGTCTCTTAACTAATCCAGATTCAGAAACATCTCCATCACTTCCAAAAGCAATGTTTCTGATTATAAAATACCTAACAGAATCTGCCCCATATTTTTTTACTAAATCCCTCGGGTCAATAATATTTCCTAAAGATTTTGACATTTTTTTCCCATTAATAGTAAAATAACCGTGAATAAACAAAGTTTTAGGCAACTTATAATTTAAAGCTAATAACAAGGCAGGCCAAATAGTAGCATGAACTCTAAAAATATCTTTTGCCATTAATTGAACATCAGGGGGGAAAAATTTTTTCTCAACTTTTTTCTGCTGTAAACCAGTAATATAATTCCAAAAAGCATCAACCCAAACAAAACAAGTATGGTTATTATCAAAAGGCAATTCAACTCCCCAACTAACTTTTTTCTTTAATCTTGAAATTGAAATATCATTTAAACCAGATTCAATAAATGTAATAATTTCTTTTCTTCTTTTTTTTGGCAAAATTTCATATTTCCCAGATTTAATTAATTTTAATAATTCATCTTGAAATTCTGATAGTTTGAATAAATAAGCTTCTTCTTTTCTTAATTCTGGCTCTTTGTTATGTAAGGGACATTTTCCATCAACTAAATCAGAGTTATTCAAATATTGTTCACAACCTACACAGTAATAAGCTTCATACTCTCCTTTATAAATAAATTTTTTATCATATAATTTTTGTAAAATCTTTTGAACTTGTTTTTCATGACTTTTATCAGTTGTTCTTATAAAATTATCATTTGAAATATTTAATAATTTAAATACTTGTTTAAATTTCTCAGCAATATTATCTACAAATTGTTGTGGTTTTTTTCCTTTAGATTCGGCTGTCTCTTGTATTTTTTGTCCATGTTCATCTGTCCCAGTTAAAAAGAAAACATCTTTTCCTTTTAACCTATACCATCTTGCAAAAACATCTGCAGCTATGGTGGTATAAGCTGAACCTATGTGTGGCTCTGAATTTGCATAATAAATTGGTGTTGTCACATAAAATTTCTTTTTAGCCATAATAGAATTTCAAAAGAAATTAATATATAAAAACCTGATGTTTTATCTTTTCAATCCATCTCTTACAATAATTCTCTTTTTTCCACCATATTTTCTCAAACTTGTTCTTGCATCTTCTCCTTTTATTAACTCAACAAGAAGTTTATCTGTTCTTTTATCAGCTAATAAGTGAAGTATTTGCATATTTTCCTCAACTCTCGCAATATATAAATCATTTACAGGAATAAAAGTTCTTTTAGTTATTCTCCTACCTCTTGCAACTTCTCTTTCTACACTTTCAACTTGCCTTTCTTCATCATAATATCTGGAATATCTTCTATAAAAAGAGATATTTGATTCATAATCCTCATTTATCTTTGATAGTTTTCTGTTTCTATAAAAGTAGATTTTCGGCTGGTTCATGCGGTGAAATAAAAAATTAGGGTTTTTAAATATGTGGATTAATAAAATAATTAGACATATGAATATAAAAAATTAACTACTTGTCCCAACTATAATCTCCAACATCTCCATCTCTGCTTGCCTTAGAATAAAAAGTTCTATCATGCCCATAAATTTTAACAAAATTCCATAAAGCTATTTCTTTTTCAGCCCTATTCATTTTTCTTAATTTATCTCTAATTTTTAAATCTCCGTCTCTAACAAGAACATTATTTCCTAATCTTAAATAAAAATCAACTGTTTCCTGACTTGGAATTGCAATCTGAGACATTTGTAAAGGAATCATATTTTTCTCATTATTCCAAAAATGTTCTATTGTTGCCAAATATGAAGCCACTTCATGAGCACAAATATTTAATATGCCAGAACCCTCTTTACTATCTGAATATTTATACCTAATATTAAATCTTTTAGCACCACAAGAATGATCTGAACCTAACCCTAAAGAAACAACTTGTTTTTCTTGCCCATCAACAACAGGAACAGAAGTTAATTTTAGTTGAAGTCTGCTCTCTCCCTGAGTTCTTGAAGGTAAGTTTACTACAACTTCAGCACCATCTTGAATAACTCTTCTTGAATCAGAATAAGGTTTAACTTTTATTCCAGTTCCAGGCACCTGATGTGAATAAGCAAATAATCTTGCTCCTTCTAAACATTCAAGTAAGGAAACTTTTCTTTTTCTCATATCTCCTCTTAAAGGAACAAAACTATACCCGCCATAGTCCTCTCCAGCAATATGATTAAAGGCTTCTTCTCTTAATTGAACAGGTGTATTTCTTAATCTTAAAGCTTGTTCAATAGTATAAACTCTTCTTGGCTTTACTTCTTTACCATGCTTCATAAATTTTCTAGCAGAACTAAAACCTCTTGGAACTAAAGGCCCAATAATAGTAAACTGCTCTGGATTTAATGCCTCAATTCCATGAACTGAAGATACTTCTACAGGAATTTTTTTCTTAATTCCAGCTTTTGTATCTTCTCTAAAAAATGCTTTTTTTCTTGCCATTTTCTTAATTTAAATTAAAACTATTAATATTTAAATCTTTCTATATATTCTCACTTTATAATAGTAACAGATACAAAGGTTTTTAAGTTGTAATTTTCTATTAAAATTATGGCAGTATTAGGATTGCAAGGAGAAGAATTAAGAGATTTTATTAGAGAATACTCTGGCTGTCTTGTTGATTTAAAAACCTTAAGAGAAAAAAATAAAATAAGTTCCATAAGTAATGAATTAAAAAAAGCAGTTAGAAAAGGACTAATCACAGAAGAGCAGAAAGTTATAATGATTCATAAAAGAAGGTCTGCAGGAGCTCCAAGAAATATTAATCCTAAAAAACTTTCAGATAATGAATGTTTAGCTCTATCCCTTGATAGAATATATTTTGATGATAATTTAAAAGAACTTGCATCAAAATATAATATTTCAGTAGGAAATATGGGGCATTATATTAATAGAGCAATAAATAAAGGGCTAGTTGAAAAACAAGATTGGGAAAATGCTAAAACAAGAAGGAAAGGAATTACTTTAAAAGGAACACGGGCAAAAAGACAAGGTGATTTAGGCTACTCTTTAGGGTTAGGAAGAATAACCCCAGAACAGAGAAAAGAAATAGGAAGAAAAAGAATGGCTCAATTAACACAAGAAGAAAGAAAACAATTAGGGATAAAAGCAAGAAAAGCAGTTAGAAAAAACAGATACCATGTGGAAAACAGGTTTTATGCAGATTCTTTAGGAGAAGGAGCAACAGCCCTATTACTTGAAAAATATGTTCCTAATTATAGAATTCAGGAAGGACAAACATTTCAAGCAAATGGAGACACTAATTGTTTATATGATTTTGTATTAGAAGATAGAATATTAGAATGGCACCCAATAGTAACTGATAGAGATGCAATCCATTTAGGACTAGAAGAAGATTTACAAGCATTAGAAGAACTGAAATCAGAAAGAAATGGAAAAGAAAGTAGAAAAGCATATTCAGAATTAGCAAGACAATTTGATGAAGATTTAGCAATAGAATACTGGACAAGAAGACAAGATGCAACAGACAATTCAGAAACATATCAAGGAAAACAAGTAGATATTGCAAGAAATGGAAAAGAACTTTACCAATTCTTATCTCAATATTCAAAACTCCCTTCACATTCTGAATTTATAAAAGAATTCAATCAGATAAAAGAACAAGTTAGAAAATATAAAGTAGATAAAAAATTGAAAGCATCTTAAAACTAAAAAACCAAAAAAGTCTTAATCTACCTTAACTCTCCCCCAACTTTTTTAACATATTTTTTAGCTAATCTTAAAGGTTCTGGAAGTTTATGTGGTTCACTAATATATCTTTTAACTAATTTTTCTGCAGTTTTAACTGATATTAAATTTCCTGGAGAAACATAAATAGGTTTTGCACCTTTTTTAGGATTTATCACTCTTCCAACTTTTTTTTTATTTAAATAAATATCCTCTCCTTTTACCTCCCCTATAATTAATGAATCTGCCACCCCTATAACTGGTATTCCAACTGATAAAGAAAAATGTGAAGCTAAACCTAAATTTCTTGGGTGAGCAATTCCATGTCCTTTTATAAAAATCAAGTCTGGTCTTGCATCTAATTTATTAAATGCTTTTACCATACAAGGCAGTTCTCTAAAACCTCTTAATCCAGGAATATAAGGAAATCTTATTTTGTCTGAAAAATACTCTTGTTCTGAAATTTCCTTATTACTAAAAGAGATAACTCCTGAGATTATTTTATTTTTAATAAAAATATTATCAATTCCTGCTATATTTTCAGCTAAATCAAAATCAATACTATCTTTAATTTCTAATTTTTTAGCTAGTTTTTGCTGTTCTTTTTCTAGCTTTTCTAAATCAATATTATATTTTTCAGCTAACTTATCAATCTGCTCTTTTTTCATTTTATAAAAGTATTTTAAGGAAAGTTTTATATATTAAAAAGGTTTACTATTAACAAGATTTAAAAACCTCTTCTAACAATTTAAAACATGTTTAGAAAAAAATGCCCAAGATGTGGAAAGAAAATTAAAGGAAAATTTGAATTCTGTCCTTATTGTGGAAAATCAACAAAAGAAAGAAAGCAAGAAGATTATGGATTACTGGGAACAGAAGACTACTCTGATTTAAATTTCAAACCAAAACTTCCTTTTGGTTTTAATAGATTATTCAACTCTTTATTAAAACAAATGAACAAGGAATTTAGAGAATTAGACAAAAGAGTTAAACAAGATTCTGAAAAAGAAAAACCAAAATTCAGATCAAAAGGAATAAGTATCAACATATCTACAGGAAAAGGCACCCCAAAAATAAAATTTCAAGGATTCGGTCCTGATTTAAATAATTTTAATAACCCTGTGAAAGAAAAACCAATTAAAAACAAAGAAATTTCAGAAGAAAAAATAAAAAAACTTTCTAAACTTCCCAGAAAAGAAGCAAAAACAGATGTAAGAAGATTTAGTGATAAAATTATTTATGAAATAAATTTGCCAGAAATAAAAAATTTAGAAGATATTATAATCAACAAACTGGAAAAATCAACTGAAATCAAGGGTTTTGGTAAAAAAAGTGTTTATTTTAAATTACTTCCTGTCTCTTTACCTATACTTAACTATTATTTAAAAAACGGAAAACTAATTTTAGAATTAAAATCAGAAGATTAATTTTTTCTATTTTTCAAAATACTGTAAGGCCTCTTCCACACTTTCAACTTCTTTAACTGTAATTCCTGCCTGTTCTGAAATATTTACTTTTATCGGAATTGTCTCTGTCTGACAAACTTCAGTAAATCCGAACTTTTCACAATGTTCTCTTGTTTCATAAACTACTCCTCTTAATTGTCCTAAAGGAACTAAAAATATTATCCCTCCAGCTTGTTTAGCTGCCTTAGCTTTTTCTAAAATAGCAGAAACAGGACCAATACTTCCATCATGATTAATATCTCCTGTAATCATTACCTTGTCTCTTGGACTTTTTCCTTGTAATGCAAAAATAGTTGAAATAGTTATGGCTGCTCCAGCTGAAGGCCCTCCAATAATAGAAGCATTTGCCTCTATATTATAAATTAAATCAATTTCACTACAATCAATTCCTGTAATATCTTCTGCTACCATTCTGGCTTTTCTAATTGATTGTTGGGTATCTGCAAAAAACAATATATTTTCAATATCAGTTAAAGTTCTTCCATCTGAATCTGGAATAGATTCTACTTTTAGTGTGGTAATAACTCCTTCTCCTTCAGAATTAATTGCTGGCAACTCCATTAAAACTTCTCCTGATTTTTTAGTTATTGTAAAATTTTTTTCTATGTCTTTCTGTTTAAAATTCATCTGATTATTTAAAAAAATAGCAGCAATATTTAATCCAATCAAAATAATAAAAATAACTGCTAAATATCTTGCTACTTTTCTTGTTTTTTCCTTGTTCTTTTTTACCATCTTAATTTAAAGAAATTAACTTATATAAATGAGCCTGCGCGGATTTGAACCGCGGACCTCCGCCTTATCAGAGCGGCGCTCTAACCTGCTGAGCCACAGGCTCATAAATTTGTAAGAGACATTTCCTTATTTAAAGGTTTTTATATCTAGAAACATTTAAAAACTAATTTTTTTAAAACTATACTATGGCAGCTTATAAATATATAAAAGAAAATTTAAGAAAGGCAATAAAAAGCAAACTAATTGCCTGGAGAAAATCAAAAGCAGTAGAAAAACTAGAAAAACCAAGTGACATAGGAAGAGCAAGAAGTTTAGGTTATAAAGCTAAAAAAGGAATAATAGTGGTAAGAGTTAAGATAAATAGAGGTGGAAGAAAAAGAACCAGACCAAAAAAAGGAAGAAGAAGCAAAAGATTAACCTCAAGAAAAACTCTTAAAATGAGTTATAGATGGGTTGCTGAATCTAGAGCAGCTAATAAATATAAAAATTTAGAAGTTTTAAATTCATATCAAGTAGGAAAAGATGGAAAACATTACTTTTTTGAAGTAATATTATTAGACCCCTCAAAACCAGAAATAAAAAAATCAAAAGATTTATCCTGGATTTCAAATAAAAAAAATAAAAAAAGAACTCTTCGTGGTTTGACATCAGCAGGAAAAAAGTCTCGTGGTTTGAGGAAAAAATCTCCTGGAAACAAATCTCGCCCTAGTGTAAGGGCTGGAAAAAGAAGAGGAAAATAAGAAACATATTATTCTTTTAGCTCTTTAACTTCTTTTCTTCCTTTCTCTGTTTCTGCTATTTGTTCTTTATCTTTCTCAAATAATAGAGTTTCAAATTCTCCTATATGTGTCTTTTCCTCTCTTGCTATATCTAATAAAATTTTCTTAATATCTTCGTCTGAAGTCATTGAAGCTAGTTGTTCATATAAAGAAACAGCATCTAATTCAGCTATCATTCCTGCTCGCAAAATCTCCTTATCAATATTTTCTTTTGAAACTTTTTCCAAATTTTTTGGTATATCTGATAACATTTTATCCTCCTTTCATTTATTTATAATGAAAGAGCTGTAACTTTAAATATATTCCTATGAAAAAGTATAAAAACAATTTTTTCTTATTTTAAATATGAAATATTCTGAATTAGCAAAAACATATGAAAAATTAGAAAATAACCCAAGTAGATTAAAAAAAACAGAGATATTATCTGAATTTCTAAATTTATTAAAACAAGAAGAAAATAAAGAGATTATTTATCTTCTTCAGGGAAGAGTTTTTCCTAGTTATAATAAAACAGAATTAGGAATTTCTTCTCAATTAATGAAAAAAGCTATTAATAGAGCTACAGGAGCAACAGAACAAGAGATAACTAAATTATGGAAAGAGAAAGGTGATTTAGGAACAGTGGCAGAACAACTTATTGAAAAAAGAAAACAAAAAACCCTTTCATCAAAAAAATTGACAGCTGAAAAAGTTTTAGAAAATTTAAAAAAACTTTCACAATTTGAAGGAAAAGGAACAGTAGGTAAAAAAATAATGTTAATAGTGGAATTATTAATGTCTTCAAAACCCCTTGAAGCAAGATATATTGCAAGAACTGTTTTACATGATTTAAGAATCGGTGTAGGAGATTCTACTATACGAGACGCTATAGTTGATGTTAGTTTTAAAAATAAAGATAAACAAAGAAAAAAACAAAATACAGAGCTAATTCAAGATGCTTATGACAAAACAACTGATTTTTCAAAGGTTTTTGAAAAATCTATTAAAGGGAAAAAAACATTAAGACAGTTAGGTTTAGAACCAGGAAAACCAGTAAAAGTAATGCTATTTCAAAAAGAAGAAAGCATAGAAGACGGCTTTAAAAGAGTTGGAAAGCCAGCTTTAATTGAATATAAATATGACGGATTTAGGATGATGATTACTAAATCAGGGAAAAAAGATATTAAAATTTTTACAAGAAGATTAGAAAATGTAACTAAACAATTTCCAGAAATTAAAGAATATGTAGACAAATATGTTAAAGGAAAAAGTTTTATTCTTGATACAGAAGCAGTAGGTTACTCTCCAAAAACAAAAAAATATCTCCCTTTTCAGGAAATTTCTCAGAGAATAAAAAGAAAATATAACATCCAAGAATTACAAAAAAAACTTCCTATTGAAGTAAATGTTTTTGATGTTTTATATCATAATGGAAAAAGCTTACTTAAAATACCTTTAAAAAAAAGAAGAAAATTATTAGAAAAAATAATCATCAATCATAAATTTAAAATAAAGGCTTCTGAAGCAATTCAAACATCTGACCTTCTTAAAGCAAAAAGATTTTATGATACTGCCTTAAAAAAGAGAGAAGAAGGAATAATGATGAAAAATCTTTCTTCTGAATATAAGCCAGGTTCAAGAGTAGGATATGGAATCAAAATTAAACCTTCTGAATCTGACTTTGATTTAGTAATAACCGGTGGAGAGTATGGAAATGGAAAAAGAGCTGGCTGGATAACCAGTTTTGATGTTTCCTGTAAATCAGGAGATAAATTTTTAGAAGCAGGAAAAGTTTCAACTGGACTAAAAGAAAAATCTTCTCAAGGACTTTCATATAAACAAATGACAAAAAAATTAAAGAAAATACAGACAAAATCAAAAGGGAAACATATTGAAGTCAAACCAAAAATAGTTGTAACTGTTACTTATCAAAATATTCAAAAATCTCCTCACTACTCTTCTGGATTTGCATTAAGATTTCCAAGATTTACTCAACTCAGACCTGACAGAAACCCAGATGATATTGCTACATCAGAAGAAATAAAAAAAGAATATAAGAAATAAACCGGCTTTGTCCGGAATAGATTTTTCAAAACCGAAAATTAGTTATTCTAAAGA
>CAZBDY010000020.1:0-10094 GCA_964490795.1 Candidatus Woesearchaeota archaeon
AATTTATCTTTTTTTATTTTAATTTTTGAGATTTATGTTACTCCGGACAAAGCCCATTATTATTTTTTTTATATATAATTATTGTATCTTTATCAGTTCCTTTAGATTTCTATGCCTTAACAAATATAGATTTTTTTATTGGAAGGTAGGGCATAGCATTTGCCAGTCCTGGGTTATGGACATAAACAAAATCAGAATCATGCCCAGTTATAGGAAGAAAATGTCCAGTAAATCCTTTTTTGTTTACAATAGAATACCAATTTACTAAAACAATTGGAACTGAATTTTCTGAAACATAACTTAACAGTTCTTTTAAAGATAAGTCTTTGTTTTTAATCTCAATATTCATCTCTTTAACTTCTTTTTTTAATTTTTCTAAAAGTAACATTCCTTTATCTCCTTTATATTTTTCATAAAATTCTATATTTTCTTCATGAGAAAAATTTGTTATTGATATAAGTTTAGTAGGAAATCCTAAGAGTTTGGCTGCTCTTGCTATACCTAAACTCCACACCAATCCAGAATCTAATTGTTTTTCTTTTTTACTTAATTCCTGAATAGAATGTTTTTCTCCTAAAAATTCTAAAACCATTTTTAATACTACTGGTCCGCAATCTGTTTCTAATTGTGATTTATAAAAAGGAACTTTTAATTTCATTTTAAATCAAGACTGATTTTAATTGCCATATCAACTTTCCCCATAATAAAATTATCTAAAGAAACTATCTTTTTCTTTAATCTGGATTTATCTATTGTCCTTATCTGATTTAATAAAACTGTTGAATCTTTATTTATCTTTAAATCTTTTTTATTCAAAAAAACATTTGTAGGATATTCTTTTTTAAATATTCTTGAGGTAATTGGGGCAATTATTGTTAGGGGGCTATACAGATTTCCCTTATTATTTTGTATAACCAAACAAGGCCTGCTTCCACCTTGCTCACTTCCTTTAATAGGATTTAAATCTGTAAGAAAAATGTCCCCTTTTTTTATAATCATTTACCACTCCCAGTCAAAATCTTTTTCAATTTGTTCAAATTCTTTAGATATCTTGATATTTTCATCAGCCATTTCTTTATACCCCTCTATTAATAGCTTTTCCTGTTCTCTTTTACTTTTCTCAGCTGTTTTCATTAGGTTTAAAATTATTTGTTCATAAGTTTGTTTATTGGTTTTAAGTCTGTCTAAAGCTTTTTTAACATTTTCATTAAGCTGAATTGTGGTTACCATCTTACTATAGACACACTATAGGTTATAAATGTTTTCATTCTTATTTTTTTATCTCTCTATTTTTGTAATTCCGTCTTGTTTTTTAAATTTAATTACATTTTCAACAAAACTTTCAATTTTAGCTTCATGAGAAACTATAATCAGCTGTTCAACTTTTTCCAACTCATCTAAAACATCTCTGATTTTATCTAATTGCTGTTCTGAAAAACCATCTGTAGGTTCATCTAAAATAACTAAGTTTCTGGTTTTAATTTTAGAAAGAAGGGAATTTATAACTTGGTTTAAAGATAATCTATAAGCAAGAGCAATAGCTGTTCTCTCTCCACCTGACAAAAAGTTATAATCTAACTGGTAATCCCCTTGTTCAATTATTGGTGTAAAATCTTCATCTAATCTAACTGTAAAAATCTCTGGAACTAAAATATTAAACCATTCATTAAATAGTTTGGAAAATTCCTCTCTTAATTTAATCATAATATTCCTCTCTGTATGACCTATAATATTAATAAATGATGAATTTAACCAAAATTCTAACTCCTGAATTGTATTAAGCTTTATTTTAATTTTAATTTTACTTTCTATATTTTGTTCAATTTCCTCTATGTTTTTAATTGTAAGTTCTTTTTCTTTTTTATACCCCTCTAACTCAATTTCTTTTTCTTTTTCCTGATTTTTTAACTGTTCAAAATGTTTTTTCTTGGTTTCAAAAATATTCTCATATTTTTTTAAGAAAGAGACAGATTCATTTAATGTTTTGATTTGTTTTTCTAATAATTGTTTATCTTTTTCAGTATTTAGTTTTTGTTTTTTAATCTGCTCTAACCTTGCCTCTTTTTCGGCAATATTTTCTAATTTTATTTTTATTTTTTCTAATTCAGAAATTGTTTCCTCTAAACCTTTTTTCTCTTTTTTTAGATTTTCAATCATTTCAGAAAAATAACTTTTTTCTTGTTCCTGTTTTTCTATCAGCTTGCTGTTCTTTAATATCTCATCATCTTTTGTTCTTAATATATTTTTTTTATATCCTTCATCAACTCTCTGAAGGCAGGTGGGGCATAAATCAATTGAAGAAATCCTTTCTTTTAATTCATTAAAATCAGATATTTTTGATTTAATTGAATTTATCCTACTTAAAATCTCAATATAATTTTTACTTTTTTCTTCTATGTCTTTTTCTTTTAATTCAAACTCTTGTTTTAGCTTATCTAAATATTCTTGAGAAAATTCTGTTTTTTTTGCTTCTGTTATCTGTCTACTAATTGAATCAATCTCATTTTCTAAAGAAGAGATAAGCTCAATTTTCCCTGCCAACATAACTCTTGTTTTCCCTGATTCTTGTTCATGCTTTATTTTTTCATTTATCTTTTCCTGGACATCTTTCATAGAATCTTCAAACTCCTGTCTTTGTTTCTTTTTTTTCTCAACATCTTGTTCAATTAAAATTATGTTCTCAGATAATTTTTCTAAATTTTGTTTTTTGCTTTCAAGATTTTTTTTAATTTCCTCTAAATCCCTTATCTGTCCTTCATAATCTCTTATATCTCCTCTTAATTTTGTTACAAGTATCTTTGTATTTTCTTTAATTTTTTTATATTTATCAATTCCAAATATATGTCTTAATGTATCAAGCCTGGCTTCTGGTTTTTCAAGAATAATCTGCTTCATTTCTTCCTGGGGGGTATAAACTGTGAATCTATACAAAATATTTGTTTTTTTTGCAAACTCTTTAGGATAATTTAAAATAGATAAAACTTTATTTTTTAATTCAGTTGTAGATAATTCTTCTGAATTTCCCTCTATTTTTATTCTTGAACCTACCTGAGTTACAGAATCTTTTTTTCTTTTTAATCCTCTCTCAATTAAAATCTCTTTATTATCTACTTCTATTGTTATTGAAACAAATCCTTCTTCCTGCCCATTTCTCAATAAAGATGAACCTTTTTGTCCTGGTTGTAGTCCAAATAAAGCAAATTCTATTGCAAGTAAAACAGAGGTTTTTCCTGCACCTATATCCCCTGCTAAAACCATAGAACCATAAGGAAATTCGATTTCTTCAGATTCATAACTCCTAATGTTTTTTAATTTTAATTTTTTAATTATCATCTCTTGATATTTATACTAAGTATTTTATTTATTTCAGAAAATAATCTTGACTCAAAAATTGTAGAAGTTTCTCCTTCTTTTTTTTCTAAACTCAAATAATTGATTAAAGGAGAAATTAAGCTGTTATATTTAGTTGGATTTTCTTTTTTATATTTTTCTATAATCTCATCTTCAAGTTTGTCCATATCATCTATCTCTATGTTAAATTCTGGTTCTTCTGTTATTATTTTTGAAGTTGATTTTAAAAAAACATAGGCTCCCTTATCTTTTACAAAATTTTCAATTTGCTTAAAATCAATATTTGATGTTTTTCCTTGTTGCAGTTTTCCAAAAACCTTGACTAAAACAATCTTGTTATTCAAATCTTGATTGCCTAACTCTTCAATTATAATATCTTTTGCTGTTAAGGCATTAGTAATGTCAAATTCAAAATAAGCTACATCTTTTAATTTTATCTCTTTTCTATGAAATTTTAGTTTTGGATATGTTTCAATAATATAAAAACTCCCTCCTTGTAATTCCTGTAATTCCTGAAAATTATTTGGAAAGGTGGGGCCAGCATAAACAAGATTGTTATTCTCATATTTGATATGAAGATGTCCTAAAGCATAATACTCTGCTTCTGGTAACTCTTTTTCTATAACTTTGTCTATAGGAAGATTTTTTCCTGCTGCTTCAGTTGTGGTGTGTAATGCAAGAA
Organism: Candidatus Woesearchaeota archaeon; assembly: GCA_964490795.1. Lineage (GTDB taxonomy): Archaea > Nanobdellota > Nanobdellia > Pacearchaeales > GW2011-AR1 > PWGL01. The sequence goes on from CAZBDY010000020.1 coordinate 4,034, forward strand.
TTCTAAATAATCCAGGAGAGTTATGTAACTTTATTTTTTTAATTTCATTTACTTCCATTCCTGATTTTTTTCCTGGATATCCATACAAGGCAAAATTTCCGTGCAAAATAGGGTTGAGATAAATTATTTTATTTTCCTCTTCACCTTTTTGCTCTGGATTAAAAATATTTTTACAAAATCCTGCTTTTTCTAACACACTTAAAAAAGTTTTTCCTGATGCAGAATAATCATGACTTCCAGCGATATAATAAGTTTTTATTTTATGTTCTTTTAATTTTTTCAATTGTTCAAAAGTGAATTCCAGTGTTTCAATTGGAGGATATGCAGAATCAAATAAATCTCCTGTTATTAAAACAAAATCAACTTTTTCCTGGATACATGTGTCAATTACTTTTTTGAAACTTTCTAAATTTAACTCCCGAAGTTCTTGCTGTCTCCATCCTCCTAAATGACAGTCTGATATATGTGCAAATTTCACCATTTTAATAATAAAAATTTAGATATATTCTAAAAGTTGAATGGTTTTATAAAAATAGTTGTATTAGAGTGAATATTAAACTTTAAGTTTTTTTTGGTTTTTGTGTTTGGTTGTTGAATAAGGGGTTTCGCAACTTTTACAAATAACAGAATTTAACACTCCTATAAATCTATCCATAATCTTTTTTAAATTAAATTCTTTTTTCACTTTTTTCAGCCCTTCTTTTCCCATTTTTTCTCTTTTTTTTGGATTATCAACAAGAGAAGAGATTGCTTTTGAAAGTTCTAAAGAATTATCAAGTGAAACCAAATAACCATTTTTATTATTTGTGATTATTTCTGGAACCCCCCCTACATTAGTTCCTATAACTGGCAGACTGCAAGCCATGGCTTCTGCATAAACTCTCCCAAATGCTTCATTTCTTGTAGGCAACACAAAAATGTCTGCTGCATTATACACTTTTGGCATATCCTCTAACCCGAAAGGAATTACTTTAATCTTATTTTCAATTCCATTTAATTTTGATATTTCATAAATCTTTTTTATTACCTTATCCAAATATTTTCTAACTTTTTCATTTGGTTTAGCAGATGCTATTAAAAGTTTGATATTCTTGTGATTTTTTGAAACCTCTGAAAAAGCTTTTAAAATTAATGACACCCCTTTTTCTTCTAACAACTCTCCTCTTTTAGTCATGATTCTTGAAGCCATTAAAACCACTATATCCTCTTGAGAAAATCCTGTTCTTGACCTTAGCCATTCTTTTCCTAAATCTGGTCTAAATTCAAGGAGATTTGTTTCAGGATATATTGTGTCTAGTTTATTTATAGGAACTTTTTCATTATAACATTCTTGCGTGACTGCCTTGCTAACCCCTATTATTTTATCCCAAAAAAGAGAGTTTGCTGTATTTAGATATTTGGAATTTAATTGCAACCTTACAAATAAAACCATGGGAATCTTGTGGTTTAAGCAGGAAAGATTAATTGCTATTGCGTGATTTATTGTTTCATGGGTATGCAAACTTTGACAAACAACTACATCTATCTCTTTTTCTTTCATTAAATTATTAAGATAACTTAATAACAATTTTGATTTTTTTTGAGTATTTTTGTCAATATTTGAAAGATAAGTAAGTTCATGATATTCTATAGAACCTTCATTTATAACCTTGTTTTTATTTTTAGTAGATGGAAGAAAGGCATAAATCTTGTGTTCCTTACTATCTTTAAAAAAATCAAAGATATTTTTAAGAGCTCTTTCTGTTCCTCCTGTAGATAATTTTGGGGAATTTATAGAAACTACACCTATGTTCATTTTAAGTAAAAATTCAAATTTAAATAGTCTTAAAAAGGTTTGGAAAAACTTAAAAGGGGATGGAAAAATAAGAAAAAAGAGGTGGTTTTTAAACTTTTAAGAAAGTTTAAAAACCTGTTTTAAGTTAGTGTGAAAATCAAAAAAACCCTGTTTGTTACCAACACCTAAAGGTGAGGGTTTGTCGGGGTTTTTAGGATGTTCAAGAAACTCATCCCTATCCTAAAGGATGTGGTTTTCGTGATGTTTCTTGACATAAAAACAAGATTTATAAAGTTGTTTTTTCTTAGAAATTTATGATAAATCCCGTGTTTTATAGTTTTATATCCACCTTGATGGATGAATTATATATAGTAGATATAAATGTTTTTTTAATAAACTTAATTTCAGCTGTTCTTTTTATTATAGCTGGTATTTTTTTAGGAAAATTTGTTAAGTTTTTAGCTAAAAAAATTATAGAAAGAAGTGGTGTTGAGAGAACTGCTAAGAAAAATTTTATTGAGCTTTTTTTAAATGTGCTTAAATGGAGTATTTACTTATTATTTATAAGTTTAGCTTTAGACCAATTAGGAATTCCTCAGTTAACTAAATGGTTGACATCTATTCTTGTAGTTATTCCTGCTTTAGTAGGTGCTTTATTACTAATAGTAATTGGTTTTGGTATTGCTATTTATCTAAAAAGTTTAATTGAAGAAAGTGATATTCAAAATAAAAATATTTTAGCTGGAATATTGTTTTATTTTGTTATTTATGCTTTCTTAGTATTTGCCTTTAAAACAGCTTTAATATCTTTGGATAAAAATACTATAAATATTATTTTGATTATTTTAACAGGGGTTGCATCTACAGCTTTGGCTGTCTGGCATGTTAAAAAGAAGAGATAAGAAAAATTTCAAGTTTTTCAAAAAAAAGTATTTTTTCTGCAATTTTATCTGATTTAAATTTCTGTTTTTTTATCTGGTTTTGTATCCTTTTTCTTGGTGTTAAAGAAGACAATAACAAAATTATTTCTCCTTTTAATGTTAGATAATTTTTAACAAGAGACAAAAATTTTAATATGGTTTCATCTCCTTTTTTTCCTCCTGTAGTATCTTTTTTCTTATCATACTTATGTTCTGGAAGATACGGCGGATTAAAAACAATTAAGTCAAACTTTTCATTTACATTTGAAAATAAGTCGCTTTTTCTTGTATTAAAACCTTTTTTCTTAACTTGGTTTAAAGATTGTTTGTCTATATCTATTGCTAAAATATTTTGTTTTTTAATACCTTCTTGTAATAAGGTTTCAGCAATTATCCCTGATCCTGTTCCTAAATCTAAAACTTTTATTTCCTTATTTTTGTTTTTCAGATATTCCTTTAATATTTCTGAAAGAAAAAAAGAATCTTCTCTTGGGATATACATTTTAAGGGAAACTTACATAAGTTTTTATAAAACTTACTATTTGTTCCTTAAACAATATAAAAGAAAATAATCCTATAATTAAAAATAATAAAAGAAAAATAAGTAATATGGCAATCCCTTTTTGAGACTTTTCTGATTTTACTTGTATATCTGGTTTTGCAGGGTTATTTTTAATATCTTCTTCTTGATAAGGTGTTAGTTTTTGAAAATTTTGAGGGGAAATTTTTTTTAATTTCATGTTTTTATCCTGTTCATGATTCTTGTGATTGGGTTGTTTAGAAAATGCTGTCTGATTTCTTGATTTTGGGAACTGGTTTGTTTTTGGAGGAAAATGAAAACTTCCTGCTTCTGAAGCTGCCTTATTTACTTGTTCAGGATTATATCCTGCATTAATAAAAGATTGTTTTGCTTGCTTAAAACTTTCTCCTCTTTGTAAGGCTTGTTTAATTCCTTCTTTTATCTCCTCTTTTGTCATAAAAATAAGAAGAAAACTTAATTTAAATATCTTTTTACAAATCTATATGTTGTAAATCTCTCATAATGTGGCAGTTTTTTCCAACTGTGAAACCTAATTCAGAAGCCAGTTCAGCGAGTGCTGAAATTTTATTTAAATCTCCGTGTGCTGGAATAAGATTTTTTGGTTTAACCATTTCTATGAAGTCTCTTAAATCTTCTCTTCCAGCATGTCCTGAAACATGGACTTTGTCAAAGATTCTTGCTTTTCTCATTTTTATTCTTTTTTCTAATTGGGCTTTATTAGCCATATTAATTTCAGCTGGAATCGTGGATGAAGAAAAAATAACCTGGTCCTTGCTATCAAGTTTATAGGGCAATTGGTTTCTGGAAATTCTTTCAAGAACAGCTCCTGGTTCTCCCTGATGTCCTGTACAAACTATTAAATATTGAGATTTATTTTTGTTTACTTTTTTCAAATATCTTTCAACCTCTTTTTTATATGAACATAATTTTATGTCTTTAGCAAAAGGGCATAAGTTTGCTTCAATGGCAGCAGAAACATATTTTTTTAAGCTTCTTCCTACAAAAATTATTTTTCTGTTTAATTTTTTTCCCATATCTACAATGCTTTTTAATCTTGCAATATGTGATGAAAAAGTTGTTACAATTATTCCTGAGTTTTTATTTTCAACTCCCAACATAACATCTTCTAACAGTCCTCTGGCGATTTTTTCAGAAGGGGTTTTCCTGTCTTCTTCTGCATATAAACTCTCTACAATAAGAGCCTTAACACCTTTTTTTGCAACTCTTTTTATTGCTGCATAATTTGGTTTTTTTCCTAATTGAGGAGAGTTATCAAGTTTAAAATCATTGGCATATAAAACTACTCCTTCATCTGTATGTAAGGCAAGTAAAGAACATTGTAGTGTTGAGTGAGTAATATTAATAAATTCTATTTTATAATCCTTTTTTTTACCTTTAATAATATATGTTGAGTTTGGCTGGATTTCTTTAATCTTATTCTTAATTTTTACTTTCTCATCTTTACATATTTTTTTTAAAACTTTGATTGTAAATGGTGTGCCTACAATTTCTGCATTATATCTTTTTTCAAGAAATGGGACTGCTCCTACATGGTCAAGATGGGCGTGAGAGATAAAGATCCCTCTTATTTTATTAGTTACTTTTTGTTTATCTAAAAAAACATCTTGGGGTACTGCACCTATTCCTCTTAAAAATTTTTCATCCATCTTGTGGTCGTTTCTTTCTTCTAACTCTACTATTGGGGGGAGGTGCAATCCACAATCAAAAATAAAAGCATCTTCACCTAAATCTACGACAGTCATATTTTTTCCTACCTCGTTATATCCTCCTATAGTATATATTCTCATTTTCTCATCTATGTATGGTATTTTTCCTCTTTTTCAAAAAAAATACTTGCGGGTTTAAATATCTATAGGTTTTTAAATTATGAAAACAAGTATAATTATGGTTATTGATAAAAAGCAACATTTGATTATAACAATATTTAAATATGAGAGATAATAACCAAGGATATGGGAGAGCTATATAGTATATCTGGATTTTATGAACAAATATTTGCTGGAACAGTAGCTTTTGGAGGTTTCTTTTTTAGAAATAATAATAAATTAGAGGGGGATTTATTGGATGATGCTGGGGCATCTGCTATAGATGGAGTTATCTCAGATACAGATTTACAATTTTTAAAGAGATATAAAGGAAGAAAAGATATTATCCAATATGTTTTTACAAGACAGCAAAATGGGTTTTGGGTAGGTAGATGGACTCAGAAAGTTGAGACTGGAGGGAATGGAAGAGCCATTTGTAAAATAAACAAAGATTTTGATGATGTTACAAGAAGAAGAATAACCAGAGAAGAATATTTTCATAATTTCATTAAAGGTATGGATAGAACAGGAATGGTTGAAATTTATAAAGATCCTGAGACAGGTGAAGATATGGTGAAACCAAAATAACATTTCCCTACATAAAAAGAAGCAAGTTATTGAGGGCAACTATAATTTTACAAAACTTTATAACTTCTTAAGCACTATATTATTAATGGCAAAACAAAGTAGAAAGAAAGAAAGAATATTAAAAAAAAATATGAGGGAAAAAAAGAGATATTTACTTATTCAAGGGGATAAAAAACAAGTAAATGATGCAATTCTCGAGTTTTCGGGTTTTTTTGGAAAGGCGAAAGCTTGTCCTACATGGGTAAAAAATAATGTTTTATCTATTGACAGAAAAATGCTTGATGAAGTGAAATCCGCTTTAGAATTAAAGAATATTCAAATAAAAAAAGTTTCTAGCACTTTAAAAGGTTTGAAATAGGGCTTTGTCCGGAGTAACATAAATCTCAAAAATTAAAATAAAAAAAGATAAATT
>CAZBDY010000021.1:0-9580 GCA_964490795.1 Candidatus Woesearchaeota archaeon
TAAAAAATTAAAAAAAATTAAAAAATTATCTTCTTTTTTTTCTTTTTGTTGTCTTTTTTCCAGAAGTTTTCTTTCTTGTTGTCTTTTTCTTAGCTTTTTTTCTTGTAGACTTCTTTTTTGTTGGAGCTTTTCTCCTTGAAGTTTTCTTTCTTGTTGTCTTTTTCTTAGCTGGTTTTCTTTTTGTTGTCTTTTTTCTAGAAGTTTTCTTTCTGCTTGATTTTTTTCGAGCAACTTTTTTTCTTGCCATTTATTTCACCTCCTTTTTTTATCTGATTAAATAACGGACTTTTTCTTTAAAAACCTTTTTCTTTTTTATAAATTATTAAAATTAATTTTTATTCCCTGTTTTTTGAAATTTTACTTTATTTTCAATTAATTTTTTCAAAATTTCTTTTAATTCAGAAATTTTTACTCTGATTTGTTTTGTAGAGTCTCTGTCTCTAATCGTAACATCTTTTTGTTTTAGGGATTTATCGTCGATGGTTATACAATAATTTGTTCCAATCTCATCTTGTCTTGCATATCTTCTGCCTATACTTCCTGACTCATCATAAAAACAATCAAATTCTTGTTTTAAATCCTGACAAATTTTTCTCGCTGTTTTTGTAAATTGTTTTTTGTTTTTAATTAATGGGAAAATTGCTATCTGATACGGAGAAATATTTTTTGGAAATTTAAACATTGCTCCTTCCTTCCCTTTTCCAAAAAAAATGTCGAGTAACATCCATATGTTTCTATCAACTCCAAAACTTAATTCTAAAATATGAGGTATGAATTTTTTTCCTTCATAATTAATTTCTAATTTTTTTCCAGAAATTTCTTGATGTCCTTTTAAATCATGATCTGTTCTGTAATGCAATCCTGCTACTTCTTTAAAACCATTCAAGGTATCTAAATCCACCTCTATATCAAGATGGATTTTATTATAGAACGCCCTTTCCTCCTTGCTTAATTCTCTGAATCTAAATTTTTTCTTTGGTATTTTTAAAACATTAAGATAAAATTCTTGGATTTTGGCTGCATAATATAAATAGAATTTAGGTAATTTTAATTTTCTATTTAATTCTTCACAATTAATCTCTTTAATTTGTTTTTTTCCTGTTTGTTTAATAAGTAATTTTTTTCTTTTTATCTTGTTCCAGCTAGGATGTTTGTTTATGTCTTCTGGATTAAAAAAAATCTGGAGTTCTGCCTGAGTAAATTCACGAAGACGGAAAAACATTTGTCTTGGAGAAATCTCATTTCTATATGCTTTATCAATTATTGCTAACCCTAATGGAAGCTTTTTTCTTGTAGCTTCAAATTCTTGTTTAAATGTTAGATATGCTGATTGTGCTGTTTCTGGGGATAAGTATCCTTTTTCGTCATCAAATCCAATTGAAACAGGGAACATCATATTAAATTGCTTCACTTTGCTTAACTGGCTTCCGCATTTTGGACAATTTAAATTTTTTTCGTTAATCAGCTTACTCATTTTCTCAACCGTAAGAGATTCTGCATTTTCAACCCCTTTATCTTCTAAGAACTGGTCTGCCCTAAATCTAAAATGGCATTTTTTACATTCTGTTAAAGGATCATTAAAATTCTCTAAATGTCCTGAGGCCTTAAATACTGGGAAAGGCAAAATATTGTTTGACTGAATTTCATAAAAATTATCATCTAAACTTAATATGTTTTGTCTCCATAGTTTTTCCCAATTTTGTTTTAGTTTTTTTCCTAAATGTCCATAAGTAAAAAAACCTGCTCTTCCTCCATAAATTTCTGCTGTTTGGAAAAAAAATCCTTTTCTTGAAGCTATAGAATTAATTTTATCTAAAACATTTTTTTCTTGCTCTTTTATTTGTTTTTTCATAGTTTATCAAGAAAAAGTATTTATTTAAAGGTTATTAATAATCTTAATCGCCTATTACCTTAATTAATATTTTTTTATTTCTTTGTCCATCAAATTCTCCATAAAAGATTTGTTCCCAAGTTCCGAAATCTAATTTCCCTTCTGAAACTGAAACTATAGTTTCTCTTCCCATGATTGTTCTCCATAAATGGCTAAATCCATTATCTTCTCCTGTCTGGTGGTGGTTATAATTAAAATCTTTAGGAGCTAATTTTTCTAACCATTCCTGAAAATCTTTTAATAATCCTGGTTCTGCATCATTAATAAAAATACTTGAGGTAATATGTTTTGGATTTATTAAGACAATCCCTTCGGTAACTTCTGACTCAAAAACTGCTTTTTCTATCTCTCTAGTTATATTTATAAAATCAATTCTTTTTTCTGTATTTATTGTTAGTTCTTTTTTATATGATTTCATTTTGAATAAGCGTGGGATGGGATTCGAACCCATGTTCTGCGGGCTGCAACCGCATGCCTAACCACTTGGCTACCCACGCATATTTTTCTTATAAAAGTAGATTTTTTAAACTTATTTATAATTAAGAGTTTTATGGAAATTATAAATTTTATTATTTTGCCTTTATCTGGGATGATAGTTGGGTTTATTACTAATTTTTTGGCTGTAAGGTTTTTATTTTGGCCAGAAAAGAAAATACTCTTCATGCAGGGAGTTATTCCTAAAAGAAAAGAAATTATAGCTGAAAAAATAGCTGAATCTTCTTTACATATTCTTCCGAACAATGTTGAGAAGTTGCAAAAAATTCCTTATCTTGGAATTAAAGTAGAAAATTATATAAAAAAAGAAATAAGAGAAAAAATAAAAAATATGGATAATAAAAAATTACAAAAAATAGTTGAAAATACTTCTAAAAAAGAATTAAGGTTTATTGAAATCTCTGGGGCTGTTTTTGGTTTTGTTATTGGAATAATTCAAGCATTAATTCTTGAATTGATTTAATTTAAAGAAAGCTATTGCAAGAAATATATAACCAATAAATGAAATTATGATCCCTATCAAAAATACAGTTGTTATTGCTCCAACAAAGATTAGTAAGCCTCCTGTTTCAAATTCTTTAATTTTTACTTTCCTCGAGGTAATTTTATTTGCTTCATAAACCAATTTTCCAGACATAATAAGAGATATAAACAAAATTAATCCTGATATTATTAATCCTAAATAAATCTCTTTAATTAAAAAAGGAATAGAAATAACTAAGGCAAGAAAAATACCCACAAAAAAAACAATAATTGAAGCTAATTTTTTATTCCATATTTTCTTATCATATTTTTCTCCAAGATGATAATAAGCTATTAAAACAAGAACTATTCCAACTAAATTTCCTATTCCTCCAGAAATTCCTCCTAAAAATAAAAGTATTATTCCTATTCCCCCTAATAATCCTATGGTTTTATTCTCCATATCTATAATAAAAAAAAGAGATATTTAAACTTAATTAAAGCGGACCCGGCAGGACTTGAACCTGCGACTTCTAGCTTAGAAGGCTAGCGCTCTATCCAACTGAGCTACGGGTCCTTAAAAAAACAACTTGATAAGTGTATTTAAAAGTTTTTAAACTTGTTTTTCATAATATAAATAATGAAAATACCAATATATTTTTTAGGAACAGGAAGTGCAATTCCTACTGCTAAGAAGAATCATACTTGTTTATTTTTAAAATATAAACAAGAAAACATCTTAATTGATTGTGGAGAAGGAACACAAAGGCAATTTAGAAAAGCCAAATTAAATCCCTGTAAAATAAATAGAATTTTAATAACTCATTGGCATGGAGACCATGTTTTAGGATTGCCAGGATTATTACAGACACTTGCCTTACAAAATATCGCACATGAGATAAAAATTTACGGGCCAAAAGGAACAAGAAAATATACAAAAGAAATCTTTAAAACATTTTATTTTGTAGGAAAATTAAAAATAAAAATAAAAGAAATTTCTAAAGGAAAAGTTTTTGAGACTCCTGAATTCAAAATAACATCTGAAAGATTAAAACACTCAATCCCGACATTAGGTTATTGTTTTAAAGAAAAAAATAAAACAAGACTCAAGAAAAATAAAATTAAAAAATTAAAATTATCAGGAAACCAATTATCAGATTTATCTAAAGGCAAGGATATTAAATATAATGGTAAAAAAATGAAAAATGAAAAATTTACATATAACCAAGAAGGTAAAAAGATAAGCTTTATTTTTGATACAGGTTATGATAAAAAAATAATCAATTTTGCTAAAAATTCTGATTTAATTGTTTCAGAAGCTAGTTTTGATTCTAATATGAATAAGAAAGCAAAAGAGTATAAGCACTTAACAGCAGAACAAGCAGGAAATATAGCTAAAAAATCCAAATCCAAGAGATTAATTTTAGTTCATCTAAGTCAGAGACATGAAAAAAATGAGGGAAAACTTGTTTCAGAAGCTAGGAAAAAATTTAAGAATACAAAAATAGCAAAAGATTTAGATAAAGTTGAAATTTAATCAGGAAATAATTTTAACTGATTTGGATTATCAACCATCCTGTTTAATAAAAACTGCCCTTGTTCACATATTTGGGTTAAATCCTCTTTTTTTTCTTTCATCAATAATGCTTTTATTAACAATTCAGTCAAAGAAGAATATTTTAATTCAGTTTCAGCATCTACAACTTTATCTGGAAAATTAAAAAAATTATATTGTATATATGAAGATTCAATTAAATGTCTAAAATCAAGACAAGAACCTTGTTCTGCTACTAATTCTGGAGATCTTCCATATTGATTAACTCCATACCACTCAGCAACTAACTTGCTTGGTTTATCACAAACCTGGCAAGAATATCTTGTATCTTCTTTTACAGCCATCATGCTTTTAATTCCTCCCAGTTTAAAAATAAGTTTATATTTTAAAATATACTTCTCGCTATAATTAAAAGCTAGAATTATGCCCAGCGAAAATAAAATGGGATAACGCTTAACTTACTCTTTTTTGTCTTCAACACTTGATGCAGGAGATATGAAAATTATTGTGTCTCCTCTAAGAAAAGTTAATCCAATGTTTCTTTTTGTCTCGTTGTCTTCCATTTCTTTTGCATTATCTAACACTGTGTTCACATGTATGTCAAAAGCTAACAAAGTTCCTGAAAACTGTTTTCCATTTTTCAGTTGAACTAAGATTTCTTTTCCTCTGCTTTTATTAAGCAAATCAAGTGGTCTTTCAATTCCATTGTTCATAATTCAATCATAATGGATTAGTTTTTAAATGTTTCCTTGTAGTTTTTTTATTATTCAGTCGGGATAGAAAGATATTTAAATCCAAAATCAAGAGGAAAAGTATGGAAAAAGGAAAAAAAGCCTCTGGAGGGAGATATAAAAAATCTAGAAAAAAGAAAAAGCATGAGTTGGGCAGGCAAGCAAGGTTTTCTAAATTAGGAAAAACAAAAATAAAAAAAATCAGGACAAGAGGAGGTAATGAGAAAGTTGTTTCTCTTACAAGTGATATTGTTAATTTAGTTAATGAAAAAGGGAAAATTGAGAAAGTTAAAATAAAAAATGTTTTAGAAACTCCTTCTAATAGGTTTTTTGCCAGAAGAAATATCCTGATGAAAGGGTCTATAATTGAGACAGAAAAAGGAAAAGCAAGGATTACTAATAGGCCTGGGCAAGAAGGAAATGTTCAGGCAGTATTGATTTCTGAAAAAGAAAAATAAGCCAATTCTACCGTGTATTGTTAAGTTAAAGGTTGGTAATTAAGTTAAAAAAATAAAATTTATTTGTTATGTTCTTTTAACCACTCATCACGAGGTTTTATAGAATCCAATCTTTTATTTATCCAATCACAATAACCTTTATCTTGTTCAATTAAAATATAATTCCTACCATATTTTTTAGCTACTGCCCCTGTTGTTCCTGTTCCACCAAAAGGATCTAAAATTATATCTCCTTCTTTGCTTGAAGATAAGATAATATATTTAAGTAAGGTCTCTGGTTTTTGTGTTGAATGAACTTTTTTACCTTCTTTATCTTTAAGTCTCTCCCCACCATTACAAATAGGGATATACCAATCACTTCTCATCTGTTTTCCTTGATTATACTTTTTCATTAATTGATAATTAAAGGTGTATCCTTTTGCATTTTCGTGTTTTTTAGCCCATATCAAAGTTTCAGTTGCATTAGTGAATCTTGTTCCTAAAAAATTAGGCATAGGATTTGATTTAACCCACGTTACATCATTTAAAGTCCAAAATCCTATATCCTGCATTATTCTACCTATTCTAAAAATATTATGATAAGAACCAATAACCCATATAGTTCCTGTTTCTTTTAGTATTCTTTGACATTCTTTAAGCCATTCTTTACAGAACTCATCATAATGCTCAAAACTATCATATTTATCCCAATCATCATCAACGGCATCTACTTTTGTTTGATTAGGTCTCCATAACTCATTTTTAAGCTGTAAATTATAGGGGGGGTCTGCAAAAATTAAATCTATTGAATTGTTTGGAATTTCTTTTAATTTTGTTAATGAACTATCACAAAAAATCTTATTTACAAAATTCTTAATATTTTCCTCTTTTTCCATATTATTGTTTAGTTTCTTCATTTTTAATATTTTGTGTATTTAATTGTATCAATTCAAGCCATTTATTAGGACTTTTAAGTTTAATATTAGTAGCTAACTCATAAGGACAGCAATTTATCGCTTGATGTTTTCTTAAAAAATTGTAATAAATCTCATAACCTTTCATTATTGCTCTTGCACTTTCTAAATTTTTAAATCCACGAAAAGTTTTAGTTCTGTGTCTTATGCTATTATGCAATCGCTCAATCTTATGATTAAAACCTTCTCCTTTTAATTGAGTAACTTTATTGTGTTTGATTAATCCTTTTTTGATATTATAATATCCAGCTATACTTCTTACAACCTTTTCATATGCAGTATAGCCGTCTGTTGTATATATGGTTATTTGATTATCTGTTTTATTTTTAGCATTTAATAAAACCTTTTTAATTTCTTTCTGTTCTCTTGTCTTGCAGAAATTAGAAGAAACTATATAACGACTTGTAGTATCAATAGAATCAATAAACCAGCTTTTCTTTCCTTTTGTTTTATATTCCATTTCATCAATTTGTAACTCATTACCTACATTTAATTTAACATCTTTAATTTTATTATGAATTAGATTTGAATATTTAACAACCCATTTCCAAATACTAACCCAAGAACTATTATGGGGATAAAAACTATTTAAGTGAGATTGAATTTGTCTTGTTGAAATTCCTTTGTAAAATAAATCCAAGCATAAAGTAATTTTTTTTGGACTATTTTTCATTCTAAAAAATTCATCAATAATAAAAGTCTCATTACAATCTTTACATTTATATTGCTGTATCTTTCCTCTATTTTCAGTTTTCCTTAATCCCCATTTAATTATGTTTTTAAAACTACACTTAGGACAAGAAAGTTTTTTATAGTTGTTTGTTTTATTATTTTTGTATTTCATTTGATGTCGCAATCGGGTGAAATTCTGACCCTTCGGGGTCATTTTTTATTTATTATTATGATTTTTCTTTTAATGCTTCTTGTTGTTCTTCAATCTGTCTTAATAATATTTTAGCTTCTTCATTATTGCTGTGTTTTTGTTTTATATGCAAAGATAAATTCCAATCTAATTGGTTATGTGTTGTCCCTCTAACTTTTCTTTCACAAAAAGGACATTGCCCGATTAAGATTTTTCTTGTTTCTTCTTGTTCTTTAATTTTAATCTTAGCAATTCCTAAATCAATTATTTTATCTTTCATACTATACCCTATACACTATACTATTTAAACCTTTTGGTTCTTATAGAATAAGCTCTACAATTATTATTCCTCTTTCTTCAAAAATATCTTTATTATAAAAATTAAATAAATCTTTGTTTTCTTCAATACATTTTTTTATAGTCCTGATATTATATTCTCCAATTCCGTGTATATGTAAAAATTTTATTCCGTATCTCTTTGATATTTCTAACCTTCTCTTTATTCCTTCTGTTATTTCTTGTTCTTTCATCTGACTATGAACAAAAATTGCTACTGCTGATTTTGACACAACAATTTCATAGATTTTATTAAATTCTTTTTGAGAAGAATTATACAAAGGCATTAAAAAATTCTCAAAATAACCTGCTGTACAAAGATTAGCAATATTATTTCCTCTGTCCCCAAAACGACTCCTTATATCTTGTTTTAACAAACCAACATCCTTTTTCTCATTAAATTTTCTTCTAAGATATAAAGAAGATTCTAAGGCTTCCATATCTTCTTCGGGAATTATGTTTTCAAAGAAATCTAAAACTTTCTTATCTTCTCCTTTTGTTTGTTGAAAATTACACAAATCTCTAAGCAAACTTGAAGATTTTTTTTCTAAGAATTTGTTACCTTCTCCAACATTTTCTTTTAATATTTCATTTAGTTTCTTTCTTTTATCCTCTGATAAATTGTCTAAGAAAACATCTAATTTGCCAGATTTTTCGTCATATAAAAATTCTTTATCAACCTTATTTTTATTATCTGAATCTCTTGTTATATTAATTAATGGGGCATTTAACTCAATATTAAATAAGGCTTTAAACTTATCAAACCACCCCATTTTTATTATTCTTTAGAAAGTCTCATTAAAGAAATTAAATCTTTTTTGATGAATACTTCTGAGCCTTTCCTTAATCCTCCAAACTCATTTATATTCACCTCTTGTCCATCCTCACTAAGAACTCTTTGTTTTATATTATCTTTTTCAACTATGAATCCATCTGAATCTATTGTTTTTCCAAAAACATCTAAAATTTCTTCTTTAACAGAATCATCAAAAGTTAATAAACTGCTGTTACTTTTCATCTTTTATCTAAACCACCTTTCTTTAAATAATTAATTGTTTTGTAGTTTATAAATCTAATTGATTCTTTTCATAATCTCATCAATCTTTTTTAATTCATTAATAAAAAATTCCATATTCTCTTTTTGGTGTTCTTTTCTTTCTTCAACAATTTTATTAAAATCCAAATCTAATAATTCACATAATTCCTTGCCTGTCATAGCTGAATTTTTAGGCAGTAATCCCTTTGCCCCTCTTTCTATTTGGTTGTGGTCTCTTGCATTAAAACTACAATAATGAATAGAGATATTTTCTTCTTTTATTTTTCTCATTTTCATTAAGTAATTTTTAGCCATAATTAAACTTTCAACTTCACCAGCTACTTTTTTAGTATCAAATGTATCTCCATCTTTAATTTCAATAATCATAATTTTATTATTTTTTTCTACAATACAATCTACCTCTAACTTATGCTTTTTTCCTGCATTATCAATTTTAGCATCTTTGAAAACTCTTTTTTCTTTGTTAATCTTATGTAAAGATATTCCTTCAGTTTTCTTTAATCTACTTGCTAAAAATCCTTCTAATTCTGAACCTGTGCTAATTGTTGCAGATTGAACCTTACTAATTAACATACCTAATTGTCTATTTCCAAAAAGTCTTTCATAACCTGATGCTGTTTCATTCTCTCCCCTACCTTTTGCATTACTAATTAAAGCCATACAAAACATAGGATTCAAATACTTTAAAAGGTTTCTACCAACCGACAAATTAACAGAAAAATTCTACCGGCTTTGTCCGGAATAGATTTTTCAAAACCGAAAATTAGTTATTCTAAAGAA
>CAZBDY010000022.1:0-7390 GCA_964490795.1 Candidatus Woesearchaeota archaeon
TTATTGCAGGTCCTAAACCTGCTCCTCTTTTTCTAATTCCAGCAAATAAAGGCAAGATTGTGCAAGAACAAACAGCTAAAATTGCTCCAGAAACAGAAGCAATAGAATATGAAACTATTTTCTTAGATTTATGTCCTAAATATTTTAAAACAGCATCTTTTTTTACAAAAACAGCAATAGCACCAGCAATAAATAAAGCAGGAACTAAGCAAGTTAAAACATGTTTTTTTGCATAATCATTTAGAAGAGAAAATGCAGAAAGAATTGAATTTTGAAACCATTGAGAATTTGCTGGAACAAAATAGAGAATTCCAAATACTAAAACTATCCAAAATAGTAAATGATAATCTCTTCTTTGCATAATAACATATTGATAAATATCAATATTTATAAATGTTTTGGGAGGGAATTACGAAAAATTCTTAATAATTTTTATGGTTGTTTTCTAAAAAATCTTTTTTTATATGCTACAATATTAGAAAAACACCAAAAGATTTAAATACCTAACATTGTTATATAGTGTTATGTGTGATAAAAATTGCAATTGTGGATACCCTGAAAGAAGATGGATGCAATTCCTAATACTTAGAGTAGTTTGTGAAAAACCGACTTATGGGTATGATTTAATTAAATCAATTGAAGAATTCAGCGAAGGAAGACACAAAATTAAATCTGGAACAATGTATACAACATTAAGAAGAATGGAAAAAGAAAATTTATTAAAATCCGAATGGAAAAAAAGCAAAAGCGGTCCAGATAACAGAGAATACAAGATTACTAAAAAAGGTGAAGGATTTCTTAAAACATGGCTTGAGATGATTATTGAAAGAAAAAAAATGATTGATAAAATGGCAGAATTTTATAAGAACAAATTTGGAGATAAGAAATGAGCAATAAACACCTCATAGAAAAACTATGTATTTTAACATTTGCTATAGCAGTACTAACTTCAATTCCCTTCCGTTTTAATTATTTTTTTAGAGGAGTTTCTCCAAAACCAGGATTAATTATGAATCTGCATATTTGGTTTGGAACAGCTTTTGTAATTTTAGTATTAATAAGAATAATAAAAAATAGAAAATCTTTAAAATCTATATTAAAATGAGGCAAATAAAATGTATATAAAAAATCTAAAATCAAAAGGAAAACCCTTGCCAGATAGACCAAACAAAGAAGATATATTAAAAACAGATAATTTCAAGATTGTAGTTGTTTGTCTTGAAAAAGGTCAAGAGATAAAACCACATCCTGAACCTTATGCAGTATTCTTTTTTGTAATGGAAGGTAAAGGGATCTTTACAAGTGAAGATGGTGAAAAAGAATTAAGCGAGGGAGATTCAATTTTTATGAAATCAGATAAAATAAGAGGAATTAAATGTATAGAGAAACTAAGAATTTTAGGAGTTCAGGATGGACACTAATAAGAATAAGATAATTGAAGTAGAGGCATTAGTAAAAAAATTCAACTCTTTTATAGCTGTAGATAATATAAACTTTGAAGTTGAGAGAGGAGAAATATTTGGTTTGCTTGGCCCTAATGGTGCCGGCAAAACTACCACAATCAGAATGCTTACAGGACTATTCAAACCTACAAAAGGTAAAATTCATGTAAATAACTATGATATGGAAAAAGAACCTTTGAAAGCAAAGCAGCTTATGGGAATTGTTCCTGAAATGGCAAATGCTTATGTTGATTTATCTGCTTACAAAAATATGGTTTTGATTGGGGAATTGTATGGTCTTGATAAACAGAAAATAAAGGAGAAAACAAAAGATTTGCTAAAATTGTTTGGGTTATATGAAAGAATGCATGATAAAGTAAAAACATTTTCTAAAGGGATGAAACAGCGTTTGATTATAGCCATGGGTCTGATTAATGATCCTGAATTGCTGTTCTTAGACGAGCCTACATCAGGTCTTGATGTGGAAAGCGTCAGACTTATAAGAACACTCATCCGAAAATTTAATGAGAAAGGAACAACAATTATTCTAACAACTCATAATATTGGGGAAGCTGATAATCTTTGTGATAAAGTTGCTATCATGAATCATGGAAAAATCATGGCTTTAGACAGACCTGCGAAACTAAAGAATATAATTCAAAGTAGTTCTTCTATTGAGATTGCTTTTGAGAAAAAAGTGGATATGCAAGAACTCAGATTTAAAGGAGTTGATAAGATAAAAAAGAAGGGTGATAAAATAAAATTCTACACTAAAACTCCTGAGGAAATTCTCCCTATTTTAATTAAATATTCTCAATCTTCAAAAAACAAAATTTTATCAATTAATACTTTAGAGCCAAATCTTGAAGACATATTTGTAAAATTAACAGGTGAGAAAAAATGAATATTTTAGGATTTGTAGAGCAAATAAAAAGATCCTTAGCTATTGTTAAAAAGGATTTATCTATTTACTATATGAAAGGACCTGTGGTAATTTTTGGCCTGCTTTTACCAGCGTTTTTGTTTATTTCTTTTGCTTTGGGTAAAGATTTGGCAATTGAATTCTTATTTCCAGGTTTGCTTGCCATGGCTCTTTTTTTCGCATCAACTTCTATTGGTCCTGCTATAGCACCAACAGAAACAAGTACAAAAACTTTAGAAAGGATTGTTTCTGCTCCAATAACTTTATGGGCAATTATTTTTGGAGATATATTGGCATCTTTTTTATTTGGACTCTTTATAACAGCATTTGTTTTTTTATTAGGAGTTGTTTTGTTGGGAACAGGGTTTATAACATTAAGTTTGGTAGTAGGTACAATATTAGCTGCTTTTTGTTTTTCTGCATTTGGATTAGTTCTGTCTGCACCACCCACTGATAAACCATCCAACATAATGATGCTGTCTACTCTAATAAAATTTCCTTTGATTTTTATAAGTGGAGTGTTTATTCCTCTTAGCCAGATGCCTGGTGCAAGCAGATTTATCTCATTTATTTCTCCTCTAACATATTATACTGATGTAGCAAGGTATTCTGTAGAAGGCATTAGTTATTTTCCTCCAGCTATTAACTTATTTATCCTTTTAGGGTTTTCTGCTTTATTTCTCGCTGTAGCCATAATCTGGCATAAAAAGAGTTTGACTAAAAGATTTTAAACACTCTTATTTTCTCTTTGTATAACTTACAATTTTTAGTTGGAAATTTATGACATTGCGTGGGGCATTCAAAATTATTCTTGTAGTGGTAATGGGTGTAGTAATAGAAAGATTGATTAGTAGGAATTCAAATTCCTAATAAAACATAAAACCTTACTCATACCTTAATGCATCAACTGGATTTAGTTTTGATGCCCTGTAAGCAGGAATTGCCCCAGCTATCATACCTATTAAAACTGAAAATAATAAAGCACCTATTACAAGTTCAGGTGTTATTGCAGTTGCTCCAAACATTTTGCTTGTCATCCCTCCTCCATTAGCACCTAAAGAACCAACAAAGTTAGAACCAAAAACTCCAAATATGACTCCTCCAATTCCTCCCACCAACCCAATCAATGCAGAATTTAACAAAAAGATTAAAAGAACATCTTTGTTTTTTGTTCCAATTGCTTTCATGATCCCTATTTCTTTTGTTTTTTCTAAAACAGAAGTAAACATTGTATTTGCAATTCCAACACCTCCAACAATTAAAGAAATTGCTGCAATAGCTGTAAGAAACAAAGTCATAGTGCCTAATGTTTCCCTAATTGCCTCTTGTTTATCTGCAGGATTTGTGACAGTGAAATCCTGGTCTTTCTCACTTAAACTTCCTCTTGAAAACCTAAGCTTTTTTTCTATTTCCTCAATTGTTTCATCAACCAAATCTATATTTTCAATCTTTACATAAATAGAATCAAATTCATCATCACCAATATCCTCAAAAGTAGTTCTTGCAATATTTATTGGCATATAAACTGAACTTCCAGATTCTGTTATTCCTACAACTTTAAATGATTTTCCTTCAATTGTAACTTTGCTATTTAATGGAATTCCATCCTCAAAAGTTCTTTTAACAATATCTCCACCAAGAACAACAGAATATGAATCTCCAGCTCCTAAAAATCTGCCCTCACTAATAGATTCTATGGTTATATCTTTCCATACTAAAACATCAACTCCTTTTACTGTTAAGGATGCAGTTTTACTAGAATAAGTTAAATCCCCCCTATCAGATACTTCCCCCATTACAGACTTCACATTATTGATATTTTTTAAGATTAAAACATCTTTAGCAGTTAAATTCTCTTGATCTGATGAAGATGAATCACTTTCTTTATTTTTTCCCATTTTAAACCCGCCTTCAGAACCTTTGGCTTGTGAAAAGCCAGGAGTAATTGTTAATACATCTGCACCTAAACTTCCTAAATTCTCTTCTAAACTTTGTTGAGCTCCCTGACTTATAGAAACAATAGAAACAACAGCACCAATACCAATCACAATTCCAATAATCGTAAGCCAACTTCTAAGTCTGCTATGCAATAGAATATTCAAAGCTAATTGAAATGACTTTTTTAATCTCATTTTTTAATTCAAACCTATTTTTTCTTTTCCTTATCTTTAGCATTTTTCATCCAATCAGGAACTGCCTTAGAAGAATTATTATCTTTATTCTTCTTAAATAATCTTTTAACTTTCTGTTTTAGTTTATTATAAGATTCTTTTGTTTGTTTTGGATATTTTTTATACAATACAAAACAGCCAATTATTATAATTCCAAGAATTATCCAAAAAGTCCAGTTAGTTCCAGAAGTTTCTTCTTCTTTCATTCCTTTTTTAGAACCTGGAATATCACTTCCTCCAGAACTTATTTTGAGTGGTGTTTCCATATTAACAACTCTTCTTTCTCCTATAGTATCTGTATAATAAATATCAAATTGGAGATTTTTTTTCTGAGAATCTCCTTGCGTCAATGAAATTAAACTAAAACTTACTATTGTGTAATCACCTGCATCTAAGTTTCCAACCATTTGTCCATCTGTTCCAGTTGCTTTAAACCCTTCTTGTTCAGGAATTCGGACAACAACAGAATTCGCAGTATATTTTCCTGTATTTGCTATTGCAATTGAAATTTCTGAACTTTCTGCTTCTTGAATTACTGCATCAAAAGAAGTTTGAACTTGAGCCACAGAAATTTCAAAAGGTTTTATCACAAAGGAATCTGAATACTTGTTTGAAGTATATTTAAAATTTAATTCATTAGTTCCTTCAACTGCGTCTTTATCAACTCTAACTTTATAACGCATAATAACTTCATTATATTTTGTATCCTCATAAACTTTAACTGCTTCTTCATTGCTGTCTAAACTAAAAGGAAATTCTTCAATTAATTCAAATTTTACATAATCTTTATTTCCCAAACTTGCTTTAATCCAAATTTCAAAATATTCTCCAGGACTTACTGGATAAGGTTCATATTTTAGAGAAGTGACTTGAATTCCATCAAAATCATAACTGTATGAATAATTTATAACTTCTTGAGCAGAAACAGAACTAATTAAAAAAATACCAATTAATAAAAATAACCCTAAAAAATGTAATTTAAATTTATTTTCTCTTTTCATTTTACTTATCAATTTAATTTTGTTTTTAAGCAAGATGGACAAGAAGTCCATTTAACTTATTACTAAAAAGTCTGGATTTTTAGGGTTTTGTCACTCTAAAATGGACCAAAAGATTTATATAGAATGTTCATTTATTTACATTTGTATTCAAATGAGGTATGAAAATGAGTCAAAAAAATGTTACATTAAGTCTTGAAGAAGAAACTTATAAAAAATATAGGGAGTTTTGTAGGCAGAATGCAATAGCTTTATCTAAAAGCATAGAACTTTTTATGCAAGAAAAAATTAAGAAGGAGGACAAATGAATCAAAAACTCTTATCTATAAGTGAAGCATCTCAATGGGCAAGCGATTATTTAGACAGACCAGTGACTACCTCGAATATAACTTATTTAGTTCAATATGCAAAAATAAAAAAATATCTTGATGAGCAAAGAAAAATAAAAGTAAATCTTGAAGAACTTAAAATATATTATGATAAATATGTAAAGGGGAAGCAACAATCTTGGAAAAATAAACTTGGAGATGATTTAAATTGGAATTTATCTTTTTCGCATTTAAGAGAGTCTGACACTACGAAACATATCCATAGATTACACCCCTATAAAGGGAAATTTATTCCTCAATTAGTGGAATACTTTTTAGATTCTCATTTGAATACATTTAAGAAACAAATCTTTTTTAAAGAAGGAGATATAATCCTTGATCCCTTTATGGGCAGTGGTACAACTCTTGTTCAATCATCTGAGTTAGGTTTACATTCCGTAGGTATTGATGTTTCTGATTTTAATTGTTTAATTTCCAAAGTCAAAATAGGAAAATATGATTTAGTTAAGTTAGACAAAATGGCGCGAGATGTTTGTTTCCAAACAAGAGAGTTCAGTCAAAAAGCATTTGATGATTCTTTTGATAATCAATTAAAAGAAAAACTAAATGAGTTTAATAGAAAGTATTTCCCAAATCCGGAATTTAAAAGAAATATTTGGAAAGGTAAAATAAAAGATGAAAAACAATACGGAGAGGAAAAACTGAAACAATTTTTAAAAGAGAATAAAGAATTTTTTGAAAAGAATGGAACAAAAAATTCCTCAGAATTATTTAATGAAAAAAATATGAATAATTTCTTGTATAAGTGGTTCTCTAAAAGAGTGAGGCAGGAATTATTTTATTATATAAAATCTTTAGAAAAAATTGAAGATGAAAAATTAAAAAATGCTTTAGTGATTATTTTAAGCAGAACCGCACGTTCATGCAGAGCCACAAAACACTCAGATCTTGCAACACTAACAGAGCCACAAATTGGGCCATATTATTGTTCAAAACACAAAAAAATATGTATGCCAGTAAATTCAATAGTTAAGCATTTAATTAGATACACTTATGATACAATAAAAAGATTAAAAGAATTTTCCGCACTCAAAAAAAATGTCAATACCGAAGTGATACATGGAGACTCAAGAGAAGTAAACATAATTGATGAAATAAAAAAACAGAATCCTGAATTCAGTAAAATTATTGCAAATAAAAAGATAGATGGTGTTTTTACTTCTCCACCTTATGTCGGACAGATAGACTATCATGAACAACATGCTTATTCTTATGAATTATTTAACATTTCGAGAGAAGATGACAAAGAAATAGGTCCTTTGTACAAAGGAAGAGGAAAGCAGGCAAGAGAGGAATATGTTGAAGGGATTAGTCAGGTTTTAAGGAATATCAGTAAATTTGTAAAAGATGACGGACATTTTTTCATTGTTGCAAATGATAAATATAATTTATATCCTCTAATATCTGAAAAAAGCGGTTTAAAAATTGTTGATAAATTTAAGAGGCCTGTTTTGAATAGGACTGAGAA
>CAZBDY010000023.1:0-7296 GCA_964490795.1 Candidatus Woesearchaeota archaeon
AAATCATGGCTCTGTAGCTCAGTAAAGGACGTATCCTTTACAAAACCTCAATTGTAGAGGTTCAGTGTAGGGATTTCAAGATCGCTACAAATCATGGCTCTGTAGCTCAGCGGTGGAGCGCTGCTCTCATAAGGCAGAGGTCGGGGGTTCGACTCCCCTCAGAGCCATAATTTTAAATATAAACAAAATTTAAAAGAAAACATGAAAAAAAGGGAAGAAGTATCTATTGTAAATTGTAAAAATTATGACCCCAAAAATGTAAGAAAAGCAATAGAAAAAAGTTTGGAAAAAATTGGATTTAAAATTCCTGAAAAGAAAAAAATATTATTAAAACCAAATTTGCTTTCTCCTCAAAATCCAGAGAAAGCAATAACTACCAAT
Organism: Candidatus Woesearchaeota archaeon; assembly: GCA_964490795.1. Classification (GTDB taxonomy): domain Archaea; phylum Nanobdellota; class Nanobdellia; order Pacearchaeales; family GW2011-AR1; genus PWGL01. Next base: position 382 of record CAZBDY010000023.1, read on the forward strand.
CCTGTTATAGTAGAAGAGTTATGTAAGATGTTGAAGAAAAGAAAAAATGAGATTATAATTGGAGATAGTTCTGCCCATGATACTAATCTGGCTTTAAAGAAAACTGGAATGTTGAAATTAAAAAAATATGGGAAAATAATTAATTTTGAATCAGAAAAAAAGAAAATGATTAAATCTGATATTAAAAAAATAAGTCAAATTGGATTACCTCAAATTTTATTTGATGTTGATTTAATTATAAACCTTCCTAAATTAAAAACTCATTCTTTAACTAAAATGACTTGCGCCATAAAAAATTTGTATGGTTGTATTCCTGGAAATACTAAGGAATATTACCATAAAGTTATTCCCCACCCAGCTAAGTTTTCAGAATTTTTGGTGGATATTTATGATAAAATTAAACCAGGACTAAATATCTTAGATGGAGTTGTAGGTATAGAGGGACAAGGGCCAGGAGCAAGTGGCGATAAAAAGAAAACTGGTTTAATCATGGCTAGTAAAAATTCTCTGGCTTTGGATTTAGTTGCTGCTGAAACCATTGGATATAAACCAAAAAAAGTTTGGACTAACAAAATAGGTCTGAAAAAAGAAAAAATAAAAGTTGTAAAGATTGGAAAAATGAAGATTGTCGATTATAAAAAACCAGAAACAAATTTAAAGATGTTTATAGGTTTATTAGGCGCATTTAGTCAGCCAAAAATATCATTTGACAAAGAAAAATGTAAAAAATGTCATTTGTGTGAAAAAAAATGTCCTATGAATGCTATTACTCTAAAAACTGAAGATGGTTTTCCTGAATGTAATCATGAAAAGTGTATAAGATGTTTATGTTGTATAGAAGTTTGTCCTCATAAATCAATCTATCTTGAAAAAGATATAATAAGAAAAGGTTATGAATATTTAAGAACTAAATTTTTTAAATTTTAAACTTCCTGTTCTAAAGTTTTGGCTTTTTTCTGGTAAATAATTCCTGTAGGTATTTTTTTCTCTGTAGAATTATAATCCCATTCATAAGCTAATTTTAAAGAATTATTAAAATCAGATTTATTTTTTTCGTTAATTTTATACATTTGTTTATCTATCTTGTTTGCTTTTAAATTAAAGATTAAACAATCTTGTAAAATCTCTACAAATGAAAACCCTTTATGATTTATTGCTTGTTTTAAAATTCTTGTAGTTTCTTTAATATCCTTGGCATTTATTCTTGCTATAAATGTTGCCCCAGAAGTTAAAGCAAGAGCAACAGGGTTTAAAGGAGATAAAAATTCTCCTTTTGGAAAAACTTTAGTTTTAAATCCTTGTTGAGATGTGGCTGTTGCTTGTCCTGTGGTTAGAGAAAAACTTCTATTATCATGCACTATTAAATTTATATCCGGGTTATATCTGCAAGCATGAACAAAGTGGGAGATTCCTTCATTATAAGTATCTCCATCTCCTGCAAATGTTAAAACTTTTAGTTTTGGATTTCCTAATTTTATTCCGATTCCTACTGGTATTGGTCTTCCATGTAAACAGTAAATTCCTCCTATATCAATATAATCAAATATCTTGCCATGACATCCAATTCCTGTTGTCATTACTGTTTCTTGTTTTTTTAAATTTAATTCTTGTAAAGCTTTTTTTACTGATGCTAATATAGAAAAATTAGGGCATCCAGGACACCATGTTATTTCCTGTTTTGTATTGAAACTCATCCTACTTCCCTCTGAGTTTTAATGCTCAAAATTTTTAATTTTGTTGTATTGAAATTTTGTTTTTTCATTTTATTTTTCAATCTGGTTTTTCAATTTATCTGAGTTAAATGGTCTTGAATCATATTTTAAAATTCTATCTTCAATTTTAATTCCAGTTTTTTCTCTAATTAATCTTCCTAGCTGCCCTGTTGAATTATTTTCCACTACCACTACCTTTCCTCCTGCTTTTTGTGTTTCTTGGATATATTTTTTAATTTCTTCTGACATTGGTTTTAAGTATAAAATCTGGAGAAATTTAAAATTTTCAGGAAGAGCATCTAGAATAACTGTTTTAGTTGAACCAAACCCAATAACTAAATTTTTAGCTTGCTTGTTTCCATGAATTTTAATCATCTGAAATTTTTTTACTTGTTTTTTTATTTCCTCGTATTTTTTTAATCTTCTTTCTGCTCCTTGAAATGCTATTTCAGGTAATTCCGAAGTATATCCTTGTTTAGTATGTTCATAGCTATTTGCTCTGACAACATCCTTTCCTGGAATTTTATCTCTTTTTGGGATTCCTAATTTTTTATTTAATTTTCCTGAAAATGAAAATTCAGATTCAGCGAGATGTTTATCAGACAAAAGAATTGAGAGACAGGAAAATTTCTCTGATAAATAAAAGGCCTCATCAACTTTTTCTATACATTCTTTTACATCTCCTGGAGCAATTACTGCCCTTGGAAATTCTCCATGTCCTGATTTCAAGGCAATATTCAAATCAGATTGACTTGAATATGTTGGTACACCTGTTCCTGGTCCAGGACGAGAAGCAAGATAAATTACTAAAGGTATCTCAGATATTCCTTGAAAAGACATTCCTTCTGACATTAAATCAAACCCTCCTCCAGAGGTTCCTATCATTGTTTTTTTTCCTGTAAAACTGCATCCTAGAGCCATATTTATAACAGAAATTTCATTTTCTGGTTGAAATACCTGAAAATCTTTATTTTTTTTTGACCCAAGATGATGTAAAACTCCTGTAGCAGGAGTCATAGGATATGCAAAATAAAAATCTGCTTTTGAATCAATAAATCCTTGAGAAATTGCCTGGCTTCCATTCATGACTTTAATATTATTTTTTAATTTGGGTATCTTACAAATCTCTTTTTTTTGACTTTTAAATCCTATCTCTGCTGCTTTTTCTGCCTCTTTTCCTAACTCTTTTTTAACTAAACTTAAAATATTTTTTTCTTCAATGCCTACTAATCTTGATAAAGCACCAGCCATAGCAATATTTAAATTTCTTCCTAAATCAGGAAAATCTGAATACTTAATTATAATGCCTTTTTGTTTTAGCTGTTTTTTATGAATTTCTATAGTTTTGTTATCTAGTGCAAAAAGTAAATCTATTTTGCTCTCAATACTTCCCACTCTTTTATCAGAAATACTTATTATATTGAAATTATGTCCTCCTCTAATTAAAGAGGGATAGTCTCTATAATTAAAGTTATACAATCCTCTACTGGCTGAAATTTCTGTTATAATCTCTGAAAATTTATTAATTCCTTGCCCTGCTTTTCCACCAATAAGAATATTTAACCTCATTTTATTAATCTTAGATAACTAGATAACAAAAAAGTTTATATTTATAAAGTTGTGGTTTTTTATATTAAAATGCAATTACTTGATTTAGAAACATCGTTACAAGAAGTTAAAAAACTAAACATAGCCTCATATTTGGTTCTGCCAATAAATGCTAAATTAGATAAATTTAAGAAAAAAATTGAGAGGAAAATAAAATTTCCCTGCTGGATTAAAATTAATTCTGGAGAACATAAAAGTGAGTTGCAAGGGGTAGAAAAATGTTACAATTATGAGGAACTAAAAAAAGTTCATGATAATTTTAAGAAAAGATTTAGAGGAAAAAAGTTTGTTGTTCAGAAAGATGTTAAGGGTAAAGAAATAATTGCAGGAATAAAACAAGATTCTACATTTGGAAAAATCTTGTTAATTGGAAGTGGGGGGAAATTAGCTGAAATAATTAAAGATATTGAATTCAGAGTTATACCTCTTGAAAAAAAGGAAATTAAATTAGCTTTAATGGATTTGAAAATTTATTCTATAATCAAAAATTTAAATTTAAGAAAATTAATAAACCAGATATATAAATTTTCCAAATTAGATTTAAAAGAAGCTGATTTAAACCCTATTAAGATTAATGAAAAAGATGCTGTTATAGTTGATGCGAGAGTAAGAATTTAACTATTTTTCAATTGCTTTTCCTAATAATTTTACAGAAGAAATATCAGAAAAATAAATTATGTTATGTTCTTCTAAAAATCTCTTTGCTTTTATAAAACTTTTTCCTCCTTGAAAACAGGAGAATATTGGTTTTCCTCTGCTTGCTATAATTTTTGCTGTTTCTAGTGGCTGAGTCATTTCTTGAGGAGAAATTATTATTATAAAAAAATCAAATAAATTTGAAGAAGAGAGTATTCTTAATGTTTTTTCATATCTGTCAGCAAGAGCATCTCCTAATATATCAAGAGGATTGGTTCTTGAATTTCCTTTTGGAAGAAAGTTATCAAGATAAGTTAATGTTTTTTCTGGAATTGCTGGCAACTCAATCCCTGCTTTTGTGCAATAATCTACTGACAAGACACCTAATCCTCCTGCATTAGTTATAATTCCTGCTTTTTTTCCTAATTTTTTATATTTAGAAATAATTCTTGCTAACATTAACATTTCTGTTAAAGAATTTGTTTCAATTATCCCTGATTGTTTAAATATCCCTGAATAAATTTTTGCTGAAGAAGATAAAGAAGAGGTATGTGTTTTAGCTGCTTTTCTTCCTTGTTCTGTTTTTCCTGACTTGATAGCGATGATTTTTTTCTTTTTTGATATTTTTTTAGCTAACTCAACAAATTTTTGTCCTTTTTCTGGTTTTAAAGATTCTATATAAATAATTATTACTTCTGTATTCCTATCATCTCCAAAATATTCCAAAGTTGAAATAAAATCAATATCTGATTGATTGCCAAGAGAAACAAATCCAGAGATTCCTAAGTTTAATTGTAATGATTTATCTAAAAGAGAGGTTCCTACTGCTCCTGACTGGCTTATTATTCCTATATTTCCTTTTCTTGGAAGTTCATTAAAAAAACTTGCATTTAAGTTTTTGTAAGGATTTAAAATTCCCAAAACATTTGGACCCAAGATTCTAATTTTATAATTCTCAGCTATCTCTTTAACTTTTATTTCTAATTTTTCTCCTTGTTTTCCTGATTCAGAAAATCCTGCTGAAATTATAATCACATTTTTTATTTTCTTTTTTCCACATTGCTCTAAAACTTGTGGAACTAGTTTTGAGGGAATTATAATTATTGCCATATCAACTGGAAAAGGAATTGACAAAACATCTGGGAAAGATTTTTGCCCTAGAATTTGTTCTGTGCTTGGATTTACTGGAAAGATTTTTAGTCCAGATTCTAATAATTTTCTAAATACTACATTTCCCACCTTGTTTTTATCTCTACTTGCACCAATTACTGCTATTTTTTTTGCATTAAAAAAAGATTTCATATTGTTTTAAATTTTACATTATCTCCTTTTTTTCTTGGAATCAAATGTATGTGGCAGTGAAAAACTGCTTGTCCTGCTACTGGGAAATTATTGCTTACTATATTAAATCCCTTAAATCCAGAACTTAACTTTTCTACTGCTATTTTCTTAATTAAATCTAACATTTCTCCTGCTAAATCTGAAGGCAGATCTATTAAGTTAGTAAAATGCTTTTTTGGGATAATTAATGTATGTCCTTTTCCTATTGGGTTTGAATCTGGAAAAGCTATGAAATTTTCAGTTTCTTTTAAAACTTCTGTTTTCACTTCTTTTCTTACTATTTTACAAAATACACAATCTTCTTTTTTTTCAGCCATAATAATCTTAAAAATAATGAGTATAAAAATATTTCTAACCTTTCTTAACTTGTTTTAATATTTTATCTAATTTTTTAAATAATAATTCATAGTCTGGATTGTAATTTTTTAATTTTTTTTCATATTCTCCTATTTTTAATAAAAATTTTTGTACTGATTCTTTATCTAATTTTTTTGAAAAATCTCCTAACCCTGCTTTTTGTAAATAAAGAGCATTAAAAACTTGTTCAAATTGTCCTTTTAATGGTATTGCTAAATATGGTTTTTTTAAGTATAAAGATTCTGAAATTAAGGTGAATCCTGATGAAGCGACGATTGCCTTACAATTTTTTAAATCATTTAAAAAAGCATCTCCTGATTTTTTAAATTCTAAATTTTTTAGTTTTTTTGATTTATTCCACCCATAAACTTTAAACTTTTCATTAATTTCTTTTAAAACTTTTATTAAATTCCTATCTTTTTTAGTAAAATAAACTAAAATAAAATCTTTTTTTGAGGGTTTATATTTTTTTACTTTTGGCCTTATTATAGGGGAGACAATAAAACTTTTATTTTTATATTTTTCTTTTATTTTTATTTTAGAAAAACTTGTTATTATATACCAATCTGCGCTTCTTAAAAACATATTTACTACCAATTTTGCCATTAAGAATTCTTTTTTATATTCTTTTGGAACCTCTATTTTTAGATTAGAGAACCTATGTTGATTATCTATGCTTAACAATGGGAGAGAATACCAATTTGATAAGATAGGAACAAGAGGCTCCATATCGGAAATGCATAAGTCAAAATTCTGTTTCATTAAATTATGAATCTTTTTTGCTTTTTTTGAATTAGAAAAAAAGTTTTCCAAGGTTTTTTTTATTGTTTCTGACTTATCTAAATTTTCTTTTTTAAATTTTATAGTAGGTCCTTTTATTGGAAAAACATCAAATTGTTTTTTTAAAACTTTAATTCCTTTATCATAAGTTATTACTTTTACCTTATGCCCTTTTTTCTGTAAATAAGGAATAATTGTTTTAGCTCTGCTTGAATGTCCAAATCCTTCCCCACATACCCCATATAAAATTTTCATTTTAATTAACAAATTGTTTTAAATTTTTTATTTTTTCTTGCGAAAATGGACCCATCGGGAATTGAACCCGAGCCACAAGACTGCCAGCCTCGTATTCTACCACTAAACTATGGGCCCTTAATAAAAATATTAGAAATAGATATATAAATTCTACTAAAATATTACCAAATATAAAAAATTAAAAAAAATTAAAAAATTATCTTCTTTTTTTTCTTTTTGTTGTCTT
>CAZBDY010000024.1:0-7064 GCA_964490795.1 Candidatus Woesearchaeota archaeon
TTTCTTTAGAATAACTAATTTTCGGTTTTGAAAAATCTATTCCGGACAAAGCCTATTTGACTTATTTTTTTATTACAATAATACTTATAAATAACTGAATTTAAAATTAGATATGGAATTAGTAGCTTTATTATCATCAGGAAAAGGAAGTTGGGGCCAGATTTCTGGGTTAATAAAAAGAGGAGAGTGGGAAAATATTATTTTGGTTGGAGATGAGTTTGCTGAAAGTTTTTCTGTTAGTAAGAAACATGAGTTTATTAAAATTAATACTAATAAAAATATTAAGGAATTAAAAGAAGAGATTATGGAAAAATTTAAAGGAAAAATTAAAGGAACAGAAGTAGCCTTGTCAATTGCGAGTGGAAATGGAAAAGAGCACATGGCTTTAATTTCTGCTTTATTGTCACTTCCAGTTGGAATTAGATTTGCTGTTTTAACTAAACAAGGAATTATTGATTTATAATGTTTGGAAGTGATATTTTAAATGAGAGAGATTTTCCTGATTTAGGATTTTGCAGGCAAGTAGGGAGAAATGGAGAAGGATGTGAGGTTTATTCTAATTTATCAGAAAGAGCAGATTATTTAAATCTTCATTTTAGTGATGAGAAAGTTAGGGGAAGTTATTCAAAAGTAATTAGAGATATAAGGGAGAGAGAATGTGAAAATTGCTTTGCTACATTATATATGAGATGGCAGAGGCATAGAGAATAGAAAGATTTTTATTTTTCACCTAAAAATACAAAATATAAGAAGAGTGATAATAAGAAGATTTGGATTAGAGGGATAATTGAAATTTTAGAAAAAAGAGGAGATAAGGGTTTTTATGCAAGGGATTTATATACCTTTTTATTTGATAGATTTAGAAACTTAGAAATTGATTTTAATGAATTTTTAAGAGAACATTCAGAAGGAGATAGAAATTCAGATTATCTTTTTTTAAATTGGGTAAATAGAGAAAAAAATTTATGGATTGGTAAAAGAAAAGGAAGAGTTGCTTTAATTAAAAGAAATCTAAGAACAGTTAAAAAAAGTTGACAACCCACAAATAAGTTAATAATAAGAAAATAAAAATTATAAAATAAGTTGTGAATTTGTAAGCTGATTTAGCTATTTTCTTTGATTTGGTTAGTCCAAGAATAGTTAGATAAAAAACTCGTCCTCCATCAAATATTCCTACTGGCATCATATTGACTAAAGCAACAGAGAAACATACTAAAATAATCCACCATAGTAAATTAAAAATAAAGATAGTTAAACCAGGGGAAATTTTTGGTTGATAAAAAGTATAAGGGTTTTTGAAAAATAATAAAGAATCTCTAACACTTCCCAACCCAGACATTTGAACAGAAGAAATTCCTAAGTATGCCTTTGAAGAGTTTAAAGGGTGAGAATCCAAAACAAGAGAAAATTCTTTTGTTGTATTATTTAATAGGGTTTTTACTGTAACTTCTTGTCCAGGAGATTTTTTTGCTAGTGTTAAAGATAATTCCTGATGATTTTTAATTTTTGTATCATCAATTTGTTTAATAATTCCAGCAAGTCCTGTTTTTAGAGCAGGTGTTTCCTGAAAAACAATAAGTTGGGAGATATCTTCTTGTAATGTTTTATTTAGATTATCTTTTTCAGCATAATATGTCTGATTATTTGCTTGAATTTCAATTAGATTTAATTCACCATTAATTTGTAAGTTTAATTCTTGATTTGTAATTTTAGTTGTATTATTAACAGGAATTATAGTGGAGGCATAACTTCCAAAAACAACTCCTGATTCTGAGTACGCTGAGATAAAGAAAAGCCAGATAATAAAAAAGAAAAATATGGCTGATAAAAGATTAGCAAAAGTTCCTGCTGATAAAAATGCAAGTTGTTGTTTTATTGGAAGTTTAGCTGCTTTTTTTTCATCTGGCTCTACAAAGGCTCCAGTAAAAGGGCCTAAAAAAGCAAAACCAGTTGATTTTATTTTTATATTTCTTGCCTTAACAAAAATTCCATGAAAAAATTCATGAGGAATTGCTGCTACTGCTAATACAATAATCCAGTAAGTAAAATAAAAAGGAGGTAAAAAATCTACCTTAAATATAGAGGGAAGATAAGGTATAAGAGGGGCTAGAGGAGGAATTTTTACTATACTAAATAACTCTGGAAATCGAACAAAAGTATAAGTTAATCTAAATAGTAAAAATAACATTCCTGCCATTAGTAAATAACCAACAAAAATAATGAAATATTCTGAAAGATGGATTAGTTTTTTATATTTTTTAGAAATATATTTGATAAATTTAATTCCTAACTGGGTTTTGTAAAGAATAATAATCCCTTCTTTTTTTACATTTTTCCTGTGTTTGTATAAAAATAAAGAAAGTGCTGTACTAAATAACACTAAAAATACTATATCATAAATAAAAAAATTCATCTTATTTTCTTTTTACCTGTCTAAAAGCCCTCTTTTTACATTTTCTGCATTTGATTTTGCCTTCTATAATTTTTCTAGGGTCAGCCCTAATTTTACTTTTACATTCCTTACATATAAATATGTTTTGAAACATTCTTTTTTGTGCTTCAGGTATTTTAGTTGCCATGTTAAAAATTTATTGGGTTTGTTTTTAAACTTTTCTTTTTATGATTTTGTTTCCTTCCACATTCCAGTATTCAACATTATCTCCTTCTGATATTTTTCCTTTCATCTCTTCATCTATTTGAACATCAATTGTTTCATAAGTTTCTAAGTCCATAATATTGGCGGTATTTTCTTGGACAGATAGAACTTGAGCTCTTAATTTATTTATTTCAGGAACTTCAAATTTTTCATGTCCTGGAACAACCAAGACTTTTTTTTTGGAATCAAAAATTCCTGTAGCTTCAATTCTTACTTTTGCATGTCCGTGTTTCCCTGTTTTTGAAATATCAATTGATTTTATTAGGAAATGTTTTTTTTCAATAATTATAGCATTTCCTGTTCTGAATTCAGTTGCAGACATTAATTTTAAAGCCATTAAAAGGAGAAAAAAATAAGCTTTATAAAGGTTTCTTGAATTTTCTTAAAATGGTGAAAAAACAAGAAAAAATAAATAAAAATGATTTTATTAAATTAGATTATATTGGGAAAGTGAAAGATGGAGAAATATTTGATACTAATATTAAAAAACAGGCAGAAAAAATTGGATTAAATATTAAGGAAAGGCCTCTGGCAATATGTGTTGGACAGGGAATGATTTTGTCTGGAATTGATGAGTTTTTATTAGGAAAAGAGACAGGAAAATATAATTTAGAATTAAAATCTGAAAAGGCTTTTGGAAAAAGAAAAAGAGAGATGATTAGAACAATGCCTATGTCTGTTTTTTCACAACATAAAATTTCTCCTAGAAGAGGGATGGTATTAAATTTTGATTCTGCTATTGGAAAGGTTTCAGCTGTTTCAGGTGGAAGAGTGATAGTTGATTTTAACAATCCTTTGGCAGGAAAAGATGTTGAGTATGATTTAAATGTTAAGGAAAAGATTAAAGATGAAAAAGAAAAGGCAAGAGTATTAATAAAATCTTTTTTTAGAAATGATTTTGAATTTGAAATTAAACAAGGAAAAATAATTATTAGTTTAGATAAAAAACAAGAGAATGTAAAAAAATTTATTGAAATTTTTAAAGATAAGTTTAAGGAAATTTTAAATTTGGATTTAGAAATTCAGGTGAAAGAATCAGATGAAAAGGGGGTGAAGGAGAATAATGATAGTAAGAAGAGCAAGAATAGATAGAGATTTGCCAGAAATATCAAGAATAGCAAGACAACATTATTTTACAGATTTAAGTGAGGAGAAAAGAGGAGGATTTTATAATTATTTATTATCAGAAGAAACATATGTAAGAGTTTTAGAACATAATCCTAATTGTGTTGTTAGTGAGAATTCTATGGGAGAGATGACAGGATTTTTAACAGGAATGGACAGAGCAAGAGTAGATTTATTAAATCAATTAAATCCAAATAATTCCTTGAGAATTCTTTTACAACAAAAAGGAAAATGGTTATATGTAGATCAGTTAGCTGTAAGAACTCCAGGAACATTTGAAGGAGCTATATCATCTAAAAAATTAGGAGAGAGATTAATTAAAGCAAATGAAAAGGACTTTGAAAAAATATTTGCATATACTTGTTACTTTCCTTGGAGAAATTTTGTTTCTGAAAGATTTATCTCTAGATTTGGATTTTTTCCTACAATAAGTGTTGAAATGGAAAAAGAAGGAAGATTGAGGCTATGGGAAAGGAAAAATAAGGATAAAGAAAAAGAGAGTAAAAAAGAAGATAATAAAGCAAAATAATCAAAAAAACATATAAAAACTTATAAACTTGAAAAATTTTAAAATAAAAAGGTAAAAAGATGGATGAATTAACTAATAATACTGGTTTTGAATCTCCTAATCCTAGCAATAGTATTAATGAAATTCAGAGTGTTGATAGAGAGTTAGAAGAGTTATTAAAACAACAGTCAGCAAAAGTAAAAGTGGTGGGAATTGGGGGAGGAGGAGGAAATACTATTAATAGAATGAAAGAAATCGGTATTAAAGGTGCTGAATTAATCGCAGCTAATACAGATGCCCAGGATTTGTTATATACTAATTCTGATCAAAAAATACTAATAGGAAAAGAGCTTACAAGAGGATTAGGAGCAGGAAGTAATCCAAGAGTAGGAGAAGAGGCTGCTAAAGAATCTTCTCAAGAAATTAAGAAAAAATTACAAGGAGCTGATATGATTTTTGTTACTTGTGGGTTGGGAGGAGGAACTGGTACTGGTGCTGCTTCTGTTATTTCTGATGTTGCTAAAAAAACAGGAGCCTTAACTATTGGAATAGTTACAATGCCTTTTACAATTGAGGGAAGAAAGAGAATAGAAAATGCTAACTGGGGATTAGAAAAGTTGGAAAGTGTGGTAGATACATTAATAGTTATTCCAAATGATAAACTTCTTGAATTAGCTCCAGAATTACCCTTACATACTGCTTTTAAAGTTGCTGATGAAATTTTGACTAATGCTGTAAAAGGAACAACTGAATTAGTGACAAGTGCAGGGTTAGTTAATTTAGATTTTGCTGATATTAAAGCAGTTATTTTAGGAGGAGGAGTTTCTTTAATAGGGGTGGGAGAGAGTGATAGTCAGGAAAGAGCGACAGAGGCAGTTGAGAAAGCCTTAAACAACCCTTTATTAGATGTTGATGTTAGTAGTGCTAATGGTGCTTTAGTTAATATTATCGGTGGAAATGATATGAGTTTAGATGAAGCTAAAAAAGTTATTGAATATATAGGTGAAAAGTTAAATGGCGATGCTAAATTAATCTGGGGGGCTCAACTAAGCAAAGATATGGAAAAGACAATGAGAGTTATGTTAATTGTTACAGGAGTAAAGTCAAGCCAGATTTTGGGACATGAAGATACGAGAGAGGAAAGAATAAGAGAAGATATGTCTGATGAGTTGGGAATTGAGTTTTATGAATAATTTTATTGAGAAGGGATATGAATTAAAAGTTAATTTTAAAAACCTAAAAAACTAAGAAAAAACATGATAACAAAATTAAATTCATTTATAAGAAAATGTGTAAGAGTGTGGCATGTTTTGAAAAAGCCCTCTTCAGATGAATTTAAAGTTACTGCAAAAGTTTCAGCTTTAGGAATATTAATAATTGGTTTTTTAGGTTTTTTAGTAGCTATAATTATGTCTATTTTTAAGTAGATAAATTTATAAAGCAAGAAATTTAAATAATGTTAACTGCTTCTTATGAGGTTAAGAGGTAGTCAGAACAGGTAAAATGATATATGTGATTAAAGTTACTACAAATAAAGAAGATAAAGCATTAGATATGATTAGAGAGAAATCTGAGAAAAAACAGCTAAATGTATTAAGTTTAGCTAAACCAAAAGGGTTAAGAGGATATATTTTTTTAGAAGCACCTGACAGAGAAATAGCTGAAGAAGCTGCTTTTAATCTTCCTTATGTTAAGGGAATTTTGCCAAAAACAGTATTATATGAAGAAATTAAGAATATGATAGAACCAAAAGTTGAGGAAATGAATATAGAGAAAAATGATATTGTTGAAATTGTTTCAGAACCATTTAAAAAAGAAAAAGCAAGAGTAACAAGAGTGGATAAACAAAAAGGAGAGGCGGTTGTAACATTGTTACAGGCAGACATTCCAATTCCAGTTACAGTTAAATTAGATAATTTAAGGGTTTTAAGAAGAGAAGAAAGAGAAGATGTTGAGGAAGAGGAGGAATCAATATTATAAAATGATAGTAAAATTACTAATCGAAGGAGGGAACATGCAACCAGGACCAGCTGTTGCTCAGAAACTAGGGCCTATGGGGATTAATATGGGAAAAGTTATTTCAAGTGTTAATGAGGCAACTCAAGAATTTAAAGGATTAAAAGTTCCTGTTGAATTAGATGTAGATTCTGGAACAAAAGAATTTCAAGTTAAAGTTTTTTCACCTCCTGTTTCAGAATTAGTTAAAAAAGAGTTAGGAATTGAAAAAGGTTCAGGAGAACATAATAAAATCAAAGCAGGAAATTTAGCTATAGAGCAAGTAATAAAAGTTGCCAAGACAAAAAAAGAAAATATGTTAGATAAGGATTTGAAAAAAGCAGTAAAATCTGTTTTAGGAGCTTGTATTTCTTTAGGAGTATTAGTTGAAAATGAGGATCCTAAAAAAGTTACTGAACAAGTAATCTCTGGAAAATATGATAAGGAGATTGAGGGAATAAAAACAGAAGTAGATGAAGAGAAAAAGAAAAAATTAGAAGATTTTTATACTGAAATTAAAGAAAAGCAAGATGCTATCTTGAAAAAGGAAGAAGAAGAAAAAGCTGCTAAAGAAGCTAAAGAAGCTAAAAAATAAATTTATAAAGCCCTGACTTTTAATTTTTCAAGGGGCTGTGGTGTAGCTTGGAAGCATCGGAGCTTTGGGAGCTTCAGACCCCAGTTCAAATCTGGGCAGCCCCATTTTCAGGAATAAAATGAGAACAACAAAAACAAAAAGTTTTTGAGCCCCCATTTTCAGGAATAAAATGAGAACAACAAAAA
>CAZBDY010000025.1:0-6576 GCA_964490795.1 Candidatus Woesearchaeota archaeon
AGAATTAGCTCATTAACACAAACCAAATATAGAGATAGGAGGTGAAAAAATGAACGGCATACTGATTGCTATCGAAGGAATTGACGGCTCTGGAAAGTCTACTCTCGTAAATCATCTTGTGGACAGGCTCAAAAAAGAAGGTCATCAAGTAGTAAAAGTTGCGACACGCGAACTAGAAAAAGAGGATATTTTTCAAAAAGTTATTCATGAATATCAACTCGACCCTCATTCCCCAGCTTATATGTTTTTTTTCCAAGTTCTTCACGCACTCAAAGTAGAGCGTACGAGACAATTTCTAGAAGAAGGTAAAATCGTAATTGCTGATCGCTGGGATTTGTCCTTCTTTATCTACCACGAAAACTTTGGATTCTTCACTAAAGAATCACCTATTCTTCGTGAGGGAGTTTCTCGTTTAGCTTTTGGAGGATTGAAACCGTATCTCGGTATTTATCTTGACGTTTCCGCTGACAAAGCAATTGATCGTCGCATTTGGAGAGGAGAAATTATTTCTGACTCTGAAAAAGAAAGAAAATTCTATGAAAAAGTAACTGTAGATTACAGATTGCTTGCTCAGCGTCACGGTTGGACTATCGTTAACGCCAACGATGAATTTGAACGGGTTTGGCAAACAATATGGAAGCTTGTACAAGAACTTGTAAAGTAAGAGCCCCATCAGAAATAAGATAGTAATTATCTGATGGGGCTTTTTTACACAACGAAGTGTCCAAGGTATCGATTCTCCTCTTGAGTAACGCTGTCAATGACCTTCCAGAGCGCATTTTTGAGAACATTGGGATAAACTGTAATAGTTTGCAATTCTTTTTCGGTAAACCAACGTGCTTCACCAACGATTCCGTGATGATCAATATGTCCTTGTGGGATTTCTGTACCTTCGGCTGGTTGGGCAAGCCAGAACAATTCAAGCCACACACTATTTTGTTTTCTAATATAAAGAGTCTGCACATAAAGAAACCTTACAATCTTTATTTGGATACCAGTTTCTTCAAATACTTCTCTTTTAGCACATTCAAGGATTGATTCCCGGGCGTTGTCCCATCCGCCCCCAGGGGCGCACCACCACCTTTGATTTTGGTTTCTTACAAGAAGAATCGAGTGTGTCGCAGAATTATACGTAATAACTCTGCATAAAATTCTGCTATTAGACATGATTAACCTCCTTATTGGTTGATTTAAGGTTCTGGCGTTGTTTTATCATAATAATTATAATCTTGCAAGTTACCCGGATTTTTTCAGTTTAGTATAATGGTTTTTAAATTTTTTCTAAATATTTTTGTCTTTTTCACCTTTTATAGATATAATTATATGTAGAATGAAAAAAGTTAAAGTAAAAAAAGAACAAGGAAAGATAATTATTGTTGAGGGTTTATGGGGAACTGGAAAAACTACTTTCTGTAAATTTTTAGAAAAAGACTATAATTTTTATTTTATTCAAGAACCAAATCACATAAAAGCTGGCTCAATTAAAAAATTAAAAATTTTTATTACAAATTGGTACTTCAGAGAACATCTTAAAAATCTCATACTTGGATTTAAAGTAGCAGGAAATAAAAAAAATGTTGTAATTGAAAGAAGTCCAGTGTCGAACATTGCTTTTGCTAAAACATGCTTTGAGAACCCATCTTTTTATAAAAATAAATTTATTGTTCTTCAAAAACTGTTGTTGGAAAGGAAAAATAACGGTAAAACGTGTCCAATATTTTTATTTTTAACACCTAAAAATATTAAATTACTATCTCAATATCTCCGTAGTTCACAAAACAAAAATATTCAAATTTACTCGGATGAAAATTTATTAAAAAAATGCGATAGAAATACCCTTCTTTTTTTACAACGACTTAATAAAAAAAAATTAATTGAATTAGTAATAATAAAAACAGATAAATTTTCTACAAAAAATTTTCAAAATGTTATTTCTAAAATTTTATAAAACCATAAAACATGAAGCTTCGCATTGTATCTAGGGCAATAATTTATAATAAAAACAAAGCTCTCCTCGTTAAGAACAAAGGTGAGAATTTTTGGTATCCCCCAGGGGGAAGTTGGGATTATAATAAAGAAAATATAATTCAAGCGGCAATAAGAGAAGTTATGGAAGAAACTGGCTTAAATATAAAAATTCTTAGATTATTGTATGTTCAAGAGTTCCATCCTACTCCAGATATTATTTTCTTTGAGGTTTTTTGGTTAGCAAAACTCCTTCCAAAACAAACTTTAAATAAAAATCATTATGATCTCGACCCCTTAGGTCAAGTAGAGAGCGTAAGATGGTTTTCAAAAGATGAATTGAAAAATTTAAATGTTTTTCCGAGAAGGTTAAAAAATAGTTTCTGGAATAAAATTAAAAAAGTTAAAAATGAAGAAGATCCTTTTATTGGGATAAGTTAGTTTTAATAATGATAAAATAATTCATTCCAATTTTTTTAAAAACTGGGAACTTTCCAAGCCAAAGGAAAGGATATTTGTCAGTAAATTTAAAATTTCTATATATAAAAGGTAAAAACAAAAACCAAGAATTTAAAAAATCTCCGCCTCGTTCTTTTATTATATGATTATGCTTTCGAGAAAAAAGTCTTTTTAACTTAAAGCACGTCATAAAAATTTCTCTTTCTTCCTTATTTGTTTTTTGAACATCTCCCCAAACGTCCCACTTTTCACCGCCTAAAATTTTATCCATTATCAGTTTGATTAACCCTGCCAAATTAAAATAGTTTGGTGCGCTTAGTATAAGATAACCATCATCTTTTTTTAAAACCCGCAATAATTCATCGCTTGTTTTTGTAGGGTCGTTCACATGCTCTATCACTTCTGTACACACAACAACATCAAAATAATTATCCTTAAAAGGGAGATTTTCAATGTCGGTTTGAATAAAATTGATTGTTGATTTTTTAAATCGGTTCTTTGTGTAATCTATTGATTCCTTTGAAATGTCGCAAGCCGTGATATTATTGAAAAAATTTAATAGAGTATAAAGATTATTTCCAATGCCGCAACCTGCATCTAAACAACGGAGATTTTTTTTAAAAGGAATTAAACCAAGAAAATCAGCAAGAACTTGCTGCTGCCAAGGCACAGAGGAATGAGAATATATATAAAAATTTTTGTTATTTTTATAACCTTTATTCATTTTTTTTAACGAGGCGTTTTTGGAAGAGAAATCTCTTTTTTTGTTAATTTAGTTTTTAAAAATCTTAATAAAGCTAATTGTGGACCTAAAAACAAAAGAAAACTTAAGGGTGGTAAAAACAAAAAATTAAACAGATAGTCTTTTTTAGCCGGATGAAATTTAATTTGATTATTATAAAGATTAATTAATTTTCTATGTTTAATTAACAAATAAAATGGACCGGCGTAAATATAGATTAAAAATCCAATAAAAAATGGTAAAAGAAATATCTTTTGTGGTAAAAACCAGCCGATGAGAATAATGACCCCAAAAATTAAGCCCTCAGTAGCCCAAATGAAATTTCTATAGAATTTATAAAAAATTAAACTAAAGGCCCATAATTTATTAATTTGTTGAAAATTAGAGGCAATTTTGTAATCTTTGTAAAAATAACTTTCTCCTGTAAACCACACACTGCTTTGTTTTAAAAGATGAATTACTTTTTGGGCAACTTCGGTTACAGCTAAAGAAGGTAATAGCTTAACATCTATTTTTAAATAAGAAAGTATGTGCCCTAAACGAGTATCTTCAATTGGAGTGGGGAAAAACCCAATTCTTTTTAGAAAATCTGCTCTTATAAACAAACCATGCCCTAAACAATATAGCATCTTTCCGATAGGATGTTTTATATTTTTCGATGAATTTAAAAACATTGGGGCTTCATAACCCAATGAATAACGAGTTTGAAATAAAGCGAAACTTTTCATAAATAAACCGTTAATAGTATTAGGCAAAAAATCATAATTTTTAAAATAAATTACTGGTTGTTGATAAACTAAAGGAAAATTATTTTTTATTGCATTATCTGCTAAAATCATTAAAGTATTTTTGTCGCTTATCGAGTCGGCATCATAGAGACCAATATAAGTATTTTTATTTTGAAAGATTGGGGGATTTTGGTTCGTTAATTTTTTTAGAGCATAATTTAATTGATCTGATTTTATTCCTTCGGAATAAGGGTAATGATAGTGCAAAAAAACATTCCTTTTTAACTTGCGATTCAATTCAGGAATAGTTTCTTTTACAATATCAATAGTGTTTTGATTCTTTTTCTTTTTATTTGTGTTATCTGTCGCTAATTCTTTTTGATGAGTAATAATAATTACCTTTAACTTATCTAATTTATATTTAAAAGAAGAAAGATATTTAAGCGTATTTTTAATGACCTTTTCTTCCCTTAGTACAGGTAATAAAAGAATAAATTCAATTTTATTATTAGGAATTTGCAATTTTCTACCCTTTTGATTTAAGAAAAAATTCACCATTTTTATATTATAAAAGAACAACGATAAACCATAAATTATATAATAAATTCCTACCAAGGTTATAAAGAAATAAAGAATAAACATTTTTATTATTTTAACAACCAGAATCTTTCGCAATATTTTGCATTTTTATTCTCCGATTGATTAGATATGCTTTTATGATAATTTAATAATATCTTTTTCCAGATATTTTCTATATTTGTTTTCAATCTCATTTCTGGGTAAAGAATTTTAAGAAGTGGAATTAATTGTGATTTATATAAAATTGCCATTTTAATTTTAGTATAAATTTCTCTATTGATTTCAAAATATACGGGATTATAATTTTTGATAAACTTTTTAGGATAAGATTTATTTTTAATAAAATGAGGGAATTCCTCATAAAAATAAACTTTTATTTTTTGGTTTTTTAACCTATTTTTTATTGTTCTGCCAATTTTTGAAACAAGAATATGATCAGGATGAAAAATGCCAAGTGGAAAAAATACCGCCTCAATCGATGATATATTTTTGTTTATAATCTGATAGATCTGATTTTTAATTTTTAATAAATCTAAAAACGGCCTTGTGCTTTTTTTTAAATCGGTAAACACTAAATTATCTAAAAAATTGAGATAAATCATCTTCGCTTTTACTAAACTTAACGCTTGCTGGTCCTCTTTTTTTCTTATCTTGATTGGTCTTTTATTTTTTATGCCAGAAAATAAATCCCACTCCGTTAAACCATTATATTCACCACTAAAAATATTAACCACTAATTGATCCTTTTTATGATTTTTTTTTAAAAATCCTCCACAAGATAAAACAACATCATCGAGGTGCGGCGAAAAATAAATAAAAGAATATTTAGTTGATTTTTTAGATGCCATCACAATAACAATTAATTTTTTCTTCTCTTAGAAATTTTATAGCTTGCTCAATTCTCTTTTTTTTGATAACACCTGAAATTTCACTCTTTAGATGTGAGGCAGGAGTTTGTTCATTTTTTGAATAAGGATATAAGAAAACTTCGTTGAATTTTATTTTTTTTGTTAAAGCTAATGTCGCTAAGAAATCTTTTTCTGTTTCTGAAGGAAATCCGATAATAATTTGAGCCGATAATTTTAAATCAGGATTGACCTTTTTAAACTTTTTTAAAATCTTTATTATATTATTGCTGTTATGATAACGATTCATTAATTGTAAAATCCGGCTGCTTCCAGATTGAATTCCGCAGAGCATATGTTTAATTTTCCTCTGTTTAATAAGTTTTAATAGTTCGAATTCGTATTTAACTATCCATTTTGGGTGTAATTCTTTAATCGACCACGCAATTGTATTATTTTGATCGATTTTAGCAAGGGACCATAGAAGTTCAGGAAAGGTAGTTTTTATATCCAAACCATAAGCACCAACATCATCCCCCAATATTACAAAATTTTTATATCTATTATTTATCATTTGGTTATATTCTTCCATACAGACTTCCAAGGGTTTACTTTTCAACGGACCTATTGCTTTGCGAATACTGCAATAAGTGCAATTCCCCAGGCATCCTTCCTGAATCCGCAAGAAACAAACAGATTGTTTTTTTGAAATAAGTTTAGATTTAATAAGTTCTATAAAAGTATTTTTTATGAAATTTAAGCAGTTTTGCGAAAATATTTTTAACTTTTTTGTCCCAAGAATTAAAAATGTAGTAGATAAGGAAGGAGGTACAAAATTGGTGTCAGAAATGGTTAAAAATTTAAAGTTAAATTCTGGAAAAAATTTATCGATTTCATTTAAGTGTTTTGTTGAAATTATCTTACCTTTGAAAACTTCTTTAAGGCGTTCTCTATTAATTTCTGGTAAACACCCAGCAATAATTAATTCGCCGTTATATCTTTTCAATTTCATTATAAGTTGTAATGACTCTTCTATTCGTTGTTTTATAAAAGCACAAGAAACAAAAATTATATAATCAGCTTTTTTTAATCTTTTTGTGATTTTACAGCTATTCAATTTAAAATAAGTTTCTAATTTTTGAACGTCTAATTTCCTGCGCGTACAGCCATTAGTAAAAATGAATATTTTTTTATGGTTATTTAAAAATTTCATATTAAATATTAAAAATATCTTATTTTTAGCTCATTTTCTATTTAA
>CAZBDY010000026.1:0-6331 GCA_964490795.1 Candidatus Woesearchaeota archaeon
ATAAAATATTCTCCATCTTTTGTAATATAAACTGGAATTTCTTGACCTTGATAGCTCACAGTTATTTCATATAAATCACTTTTATCATTACTAGAAATATACTCTACTCCTCCACCAGTCTGTTGATTTAAAAAATTCACTAATTGTTCTCCAGCATCTTCTCCAGAAATTATATTTTTAGAGTTTCCTAAAATAGCATTGCCTGTAATATTGCCTGAAAATGATAAGAATCCTAAAACCAAGATTATTGCAAGCAAAACAAAGGTAGAGATTTTCCAAATATTTTTATTCTTTTTATTTTCTTGATTCCCTATAGTTTCATTATTTTCTTTTTCCATGTTATTCTATTAAACATAAATCCTCTTCGTCATCACAATCCTCATAATTTACTTCTAAAGGACTTTCACATTTATTTTCAATACAATATTTTACATAATCTTCAATTTCTGGGCTCATATAATCAGCATAACCTACCCAATTTTTATCTCCTATAAATGTTGTTGGAACTCCCTGAACCTGAATACCATAAGCATTTGCTACTTCTTGAAATAAATCAACATTATCTGAATTTTTCCAAGTTTCAAACATCTTGACTTCTATTTTCTCTTTATATTTCTTTTTTAAACTTTCTAAAAATGGCTTTTCAGTTGCACAATGAGGGCAACCATCTCCCCAGAAAAAGTATATTGTTAGTTTATCTGGATTTGAATTTAAATCAGAACTTTCTAAAATAACATTTCCAGTTGCATTTGGATTATTTCCATTAGCAAATGCTAAAATAATCACAACAGCTAAAATCAAAATTCCAATCCCTATATAAACATATTTTTTATCCATTTTGTTTTCTCTTTTATTTATAATTGAAAAATTAATTTATAAGCAAGATGGACTTAATGTCCATTTAGAAACTAAAAAAAATAAAGAATTAAAAAAAATTATTCAGCAGAGTGACATCCTCCACAATCTTTGTTTCCTTTTTTCATTCCCTGCATTGCTTTATCACATCCAAATTCTTCTTTAAGCTCTTGTAATCTAGAATAATCTCCAGATTCTCTTGCTTCTTGCATAGCTATTCTGAATTCTGCTTTTTCCGCATATCTTGCCCTTGCTTCTTCAAATCTCTCTTCTGAAATTTGAGACATTCTGATTTCTTCCCATGTTTCATAATCGCTAGATTCCATTGCATTTTCTAACGCAGTTCTATCTTCTTCAGAAATTCCTTTTCCAAATCCAAATGCAGAAACCATACTGATTCCAAGAACAACAACCATTGCCAAAGCAACAATTCCTAAGACATATTTTTGTTCCATGTTTTAGACCTCCTTTCAATTTTAGATTTCATAATAAAATAAAAAATAAGTTATTTATAAGCAAGATGGACTTATTGTCCATAAAGAAAATTGAGTAGGTGTTTCTAAAAAGAAAAAGAGAAATTCCTATTTGATATTATGGCCAAGATAGATTTCCAAAAGAAATTTTTAAGGAAGGAAGTTTATGTGATTATGAAAAAATAATTATTTTTTACACATAGCGAAGAGAATAGTTAATTTTATTAAGGATTATTTATTTTGTTTGTAATGGAAAAACAAGGAAAAATAGATTTTGCGGTTTTTGGATATCTTTTCAATAGTGATTACTCCAAGATATTATTAATAAGAAGGAATAAGGAAAAAAGGGAGAAATGGGGCTTTGATTGGGGAATTCCAGGAGGAAAAGGAGAATGGAAAGAAGATTCTAAGGAAGCAATAATTCGAGAAGTTTTTGAGGAAACAGGAATAAATTTAAAAAATCCTAAATTTTGTTTATATAGAGAACATATTAATGAGGAGAATGCATCTCATTCAATACATTTCTTATTTTCAGAAATAATAGGCGAAGATAAAAAAGTTACTTTAAACGGCGAATCTGATGCTTATGAATGGTTTGAAATAGAAAATTTGCCTGATAAAATGCTTGATTCTAAAGAACATATACTGGAAATTATTGAACAATCTAAAAAGTAGTCATTATAAAATAATAACAATTAGAAAAACTTATAAATCCCTTTAGGATATTAAGATTATGAAAAAAATCTATTTTATAGGGGGTGCAAAAGGCACTGGAAAATCAACTATCATTAAAAATTTTTCTAACTTAACTAGATTAAAAATAATAAATACAGGAGACTATTTCTGGGAGGGTGGAGATTCTTTTTCAATAAAACAAAGAATTGTTAGAGATTTAATAAAAAATAGTCCTGTTATTGCCGATACTCATTATGCTGGTTTCTTAGATGGTATGTATAGTGGCAAATTTGAAAGAGGACTTTATCCAAGAGAACTAGAAATCTTAAGCAATGGAGAGTGTTTAGAACTTATTTTAGTGGATTTAGATATAAATTTATTGATGAAAAGAAGAAAAAATGATCAAAAAAATATAAGAGATTTAGATTTCAAGATTCAGGTGATTTAAAAAGCATAAGAAAAATGCCCGGAATAGGATATTTTCAGAATAGGGAATTAAAGATAAATCCTCAGAAAAAAGATAGGATAGATTTAAATCAAATACCCTTTAATGGGTGGGAATTTGTTAAGGATTATTTATATGGAATGAAATCTTCTCCGATGTGGCATTTAAAGGAAAACATGGCAAGCATTCTTTCTTCGAGAGGATGTAATAACTATTGTATCTTTTGTTTGTCTAGTAAGATTCATGGAAGAGATCCAAGGTTTATTAATCCAGAAAAAATAGGACAAGAAATAGATTTAATAAACAAGTTAAGAGAAGAAGAAGGCCTTTCTGAAATTGAGAGCATAATATTTGATGATTCAGATTTATTTTTCAGGAATGAAAAAGAATTAGGGAAATTGGTCGATGAATTGAAAAAAAGAAATTTGACATACAGTGGTTTTGCATCAATAGAAAATTCAGAACAAAGTTATATAGATTTGTTAAAGGGTACGGGTCTAAAAACATTGTTTTTTGGGATAGAGACTCATGAAAGAAATAGGAAGCATGTTTCTAAAGGGAAAAATTTTTCGGATAAAAAAGCAATAGAAGTTTTAGAAAAATGTAGAGAAAATGGAATTTATACTGCAACTGGTTTTATAATAGGATTTCCTTTTGAAACAAGAGAAGATATTGAATTAACATTATCTTGTATGGATAATCTTCCCTCCGATTATCCTGGGGTAGGAGCATTAGATATTCATCCTGGGACTCCTGTTGAAAAATACAAAAATTATAAAGAAAAACTAAATAGAGAAGAATTAAATAAATATGTTCTTAAAGGATATCAAAGAGCATACCATAATCCCCAGAGAATATCTAGATTGGAATCAATTAAAGATCCTTTTGATAGGGGGATGGCTTTGAGGGTTATTAACAAAAAAAGAAGTATTAAATAGAAACGTTCTCAAAAAGTAAATAATAACCCTAGATGTTATTATTTAAAATAAAAAATAAGTTATTTATAAGCAAGATGGACTTAAAATCCATTTAAATTATAAACCTTTAAATATTACTTCTCATACTTATAAAGATAAAATGGGACCTGCCAGAACAATACTCAATCAATTAGCACAGCAAGTTGTACAAGCAAACATCTCAACAGAGATTTTGTATTCTTTTATAATTATAGTTTGTAGTTTGATGATTTATTATGGAACCAAAGAACTATATGAATTAAGTTCTCATAAAGGAATAAAATTTTTTAGACAAGCATTTTTGTTCTTTGCCTTGGCATATTTTTTTAGGTCATTCATCAAATTAATTTTATTTTATTTTAATGTTCATGGAATTTTTTCAATTTCTTCTAAATTATTGAATCCTTTAGTCAGTCAGATAACTTTAATCTTATTTATGTATTTTAGTACAATGGCAATTTTTTATTTGTTATATAGTGTTATGCATAAAAAATGGAAGTATGAACATAAAATTTATTTATTCCATATAGTTGCTGTTGTTTTATCTGTATGTAGTGTTGTATCAAGAAATCCTTTTTCATATTTAGGATTGAATATCTTATTACTGATTTTTGTTCTTTTTGTAGTTTATGTTTCTTATAAAAATTCCAGAAAAAAAACAAGAAAACATAATCTTTATGCAGTTTATGTATTGTTATTATCTTTCTGGATATTAAATATAATTGACATCCTTATTCCAACTTTTTTTCAGAACTTCCAGTTAGTTATATATCTAGCATCTTCTGGAATTTTTCTTTTAATGTTGTATAAAGTTTTGAAAAAGGCAGGTTCAAGTTAAAATGGCAAAAAGAGGAAGATTAGAAATAATTAGAGATATTTTATTTATTATTCAGTCAAATCAAAATTCTATAAAAATAACTCCATTAATCAGAAAATCAAACCTTTCTTCATCAAATTTTTATGAATATCACTCAGAACTATTAAAAAAAAATTTTATTAAAGAAAAAATTTATTCAAATAATAAATCTATTTCACTCACAGACAAAGGTTTGAAATTTTTAGAAAAATATAAAACAATTATTAATTTTATTGATGAATTTGAATTGTGAGCAATTAACTATCCAAAGGAACTGAGCATTAACTTTTTAAACATTAAGTTCTTATGAAAATTATAAAAATGAGGTGTAAAGAATGAAAAAAATATTATTTTTGTCTTTAATAATTTCCATATTAGTTTTTTCTCCATTTGTTTTAGCAGGAGAACTTAAACAGGATTTATCTGGTATTATTTCTAAAACACCGGTAGATGAAAAAGTTTCTGTAGTAATTTTATTTGAGGACAAACCAACTCCTGCAGATATTAGTGTTATTAAATCTGACGGAGCAAGTATAAAATATCAATATACAATAATCGACGCTGTTGCTGCACAAGTTCCTTCTCAGGCAGCAGATAAAATAGCAAAAAGAGCTTTTGTTAAATTAGTTGAACCAGACTATAATGTTAAGTTGGTTCTTGATAAAAGCATTTCACAAATTCAGGCAGACAAGGTTTGGAAAGAAAACATAACAGGGAAAAATATAGATGTTGCTATTATTGATACAGGAATACATGACGAACACCCTGCCTTGACTATCATAAAGGAAATTGATTATACTGGGGAAGGGACAGATGATTTGCATGGACATGGAACTCATGTTGCTGGAATAGTTGCTTCTACTGATTCAACTTACAAAGGAGTAGCTTATGATTCAAATTTGTTTAATGTTAAAGTTTTAAATAAAGATGGAGGGGGTTATGGTTCAGATGTTATTAAAGGGATTGAGTGGGCTGTTGATAATGGTGTCGAAATTATTAGTTTAAGTTTAGGAGCAGAAATTGATGTTTGCGATGGAACAGACGCTATTTCGCAAGCAGTTGATGAGGCTGTAAATAAGGGTGTTATTGCAGTGGTTGCTACTGGAAATTCAGGTCCAGATGCAGGAACAATAACCACCCCGGGATGTTCAAAAAAGGGAATCACTATCGGAGCTGTTGATGATAATGATAATGTTCCAAGTTTTAGTAGTAGGGGACCAACAGATGATGGGAGGGTAAAACCAGATTTAGTTGCTCCGGGTGTGGGAATAACCTCAACATGGAAAGATAATTCATTTAAATCCTTATCTGGAACAAGCATGTCAACACCCCATGTTTCAGGAGTTGTTGCTTTATTATTAGAAACTGATTCAACTCTTAGTCCATCTGAAATAAAAGATGTATTAAAATCAACTGCTCTTGATTTAGGATTAGATGAAAATACACAAGGAGCAGGAAGAGTTGATGCTTATGAATCTTATTTATTTTTAACAAATACCACAACAGAAGAACCAAATAATGAAACTGATTCAGGAAATGAAACAGAAGAAGAAAAAGAATTGCCTCCAGGATGGGATAGAAAACTAGAAAGAGGCAAAAAACCCCAAGGCATTGGTTATGGTTTGTCAAGAGCCTGGGAGAGAATTAATCTGGCATTTACTTTTAATAGCGAGAAAGAAGCAGAATTATATTTGAAATTTGCAGAAAGAAGATTATCAGAATCTCTTGAAATTTTAGAAGAGGATGAAGAAAAAGCAAAAGAACTTTTAGAGGAATATGAAGAAAATTTAGAAAGAGGGAATGAAATATCAAGAATTGCACAGCAGGTTGGGAAAGATACAACAAAAGTAACAGAACTTGTTGCTATCGCAACCACAATACATGTTGATGTTTTGGAAGATGTTTTAGATAGAGTTCCAGAGCAAGCAAAATCATCAATACAAAGGGCTATAAATTCTTCTAATAAAGGAAATGAAGAAGCATTAGGTGTTTTGGAAAAATCCAAACCAGAAAAAGCAGCAGAGATTCATTTCAGAGTTGCTGAAAAAAGACTTAATCAAGCAAGAGAAAA
>CAZBDY010000027.1:0-5986 GCA_964490795.1 Candidatus Woesearchaeota archaeon
CTCCTCAATTTCTCATTCATCTTCAACTCCCACACCAATCCGCCTTTTTAACATTTTTTTCACCCCACACCTAACCCCAAAACCAACTTATCATCACCATCAGGATAACCTTTTTTTATAACTTTAACATCTTTAAACCCTATAGCATGATAAAAACCCCTTGTTTTTTCATATGGTTTATAATTTTCAGTATCTGCCAGGGTGTCTATCTCAATCTCTTTTATATTATTCTTTTTACATATATCAATAAGTTTTTCTATCAATTTCTTTCCAATTCCCTTTCTTTGTTTATCTTTTCTCACAGCCATCCATTTAATTAAACATTTCTTATCTTTAAAATCATAAATTATAAATCCGATTACTTTTTCATCATTCTCAGTCATATACCCACATTTAACTAAATCTTTTTGAATCTGTTTTATAGCATCACAAGTAAAATATTCTGGAAGCTCTTCTGCTATTTTTATAATTTCTTCTTTCTTAGTTTTCTCATTCATTCTCACCCCTCCCCCAAGTCCCGCCTCTTACTCAAACTAACCCTCCAATCTTCTCCTACCCCTACTTTTTTCATAATAGTTTTATCTAACTCCCCTTTTCTTCCCAAAGAATTAAATCTTGAGTAATTTAACATTTCAAATTCTTTCCATAAACCTTTCTTTTTTAATAATTTTATTAATCTTTCTTTATCTTCTTTATTTTCAGGTAAAATTATTTTCTTTAAATCTTTGACAGAAGTTTTCATATTACTTCCATAAATCACATCAAGCTTATTTTGTTTAGCAAACTCAATTAAATTTAATTTTAATTCATCTTCTTGTTTTTTTAGTTCTGACATTTGTTTTTTTATCTTGGCAAATTCATCAACTAATTTCACTCCATCTTCTTGTTTAAATTCTTTGACTAGAAGTTTTTCAATTTCATATAAATGTTTAAAACTTGGACATTGAGATTTAAAACCACAATAATCACATAAAGCTGTCTGATTTCTGGGAAATAAATCTTTTTCTTCTGCCTTTTTTATTTCCTGAATAATCTTCATAATATCTTTTTGTAATCTAATTAATTGTTTTTCTGTTCTCTCACTTACAACTTCTTTATTAAAGGCTAACATATGCCAAATTAATTTAACTGATTTTGCATCTGAAAACTTATCTCTAACCCATATAGAATACATTGCAAGTTGCCTATCAGAATCAGCATCTTCCTGCATTTTCATATTAGAATTAGTTTTATAATCACATACATAATAATTTCCTTTATCATCACAAGCCAGTTTATCAATTCTAATATGCCACTGGTTTCCATCTTGCAAAGTTAATTTATCTTGTGTTTCTAATCCTAAGATATTTAACTGATTAAATGGTTTATATTTATTATAATAATCTTTAATAAACTGAAGTCCCATTTTTCTATAATGTTTCTCATTATACTCTTTTTTTACAATTAAAATATCTTCACTATATTCTTTTTCCCAGGTTTTCTTGAAAAATTTTTGTAAAGAAGCTAAATCAACTCTTTTTCTGAATTTTTTATCAGTATAAAGTTTTTCTAATGTTCTATGAACAATATCTCCCATAAAAGCTTCTATTGTGTTAATAATTTCAGGCTTTTTTTTATCTATATATTTTAACTTATACTGATATGGGCAGTTTTCAAATGTTGATATTCTTGAATGTGAGTAAGTTGCCATGATTATAATTATTATTTTTAGTTTTTATTTATTTGTATTCTCAAGAATAATTTATCTTTTATCATAATAATGCTCACAGCTTTTACAATGATTTGCAACTCTTTTTCCACCAACACCCATCAAAAAACCCAAACATCTTGCTTCATTATTAACATCAACTCTTTCTGCATATTTTCCTCTTGGACAATCATAAAGAACCCCTTCTTCAATATCTCTTAATCTTATTCTTTCTATCTGATCTTTTAAACTTTCTTTACTCATTTTTATTTTTAGAATTAAACTTTTTTAAAGATTTATATTCTCAAAAATAATCTAACTAACCCAAAACTTTGTTGATCTTTAATTTTCTGGTTAATACTCTGCCTTTTTTCCCAATAAAAAAAGAACCTTCACATACTTTGATAACTGCCTTGTGAAATTCAATTCTTTCTCTTTCCCCTTCTGGAGAAATTGTCCACTCGTTTCTTGTTAAAAGTTCATCAAGTGTTTTTATTGGTTCTTTTCCAACAGCATAAACTTCTGAACTAGAATCTTTTGGTGCTTTTAATCTTCTTCCTGCAACATCTAAAAATTCTCCATCCCTATATAATCTTAATTGCTTTTCAGCTTTATCTAAAGTACTATAAAAAAAACCTGTTAATCTTTTTATAAAAGGGCCATATTTTGCTCTTTCTGTACCATCATCAAAAACAGCAGCTAAAACCATCCATGGATTTTCTCCTAAATTATCCATAAATTCAGGAGTATTATTTTTATAATGTTTTTCTGGTAATAAATAATCTTTATTAGCTCTATGCTGAACCATAATTTTTCTTACTTTTTTGACTTTTTAAATTTTTCTCAAGAATAATCTAACCAAAAGATTTATATACTAATAACTAATATCTATGTGTATGAATATTAGTAAGGAAGACTTGCTTAGAATAAACAAAGGTTTTGGAGGGAGTCTTAGAACCAGCTCAAGTTTAGATTATGCTATTGATATTCAAAGTAATCAAAAGCTAGGAGAATACAAGAAACTAGCATATTTCTTAAGAGAGATATTAGTAGACCATCCATTTTCAGATGGAAACAAAAGAACAGCATTTTTTATTTCATTATCATTTGCAGATGAAAATAAAAAGCAAGTTGATAAAGAGTTATTACTGCAACAAATAGTTTCAATTGCAAAGAAAAATATCACTGAAATAAGAAATATAGAGCAGAGAATCAAAGCCTGTATAAAATAAAATGAAGCAAAAGACAATTGACAGAATATTGAAAGAGAACAAGGCTTATTTTGAAATCCTGGAAAATTATGACAAAACAAGAGAACTACCTTTTCAAAGAAAAAGAATAGATATAACTTTATCAGTTAAAACTATAAATAAGCTTAAAAAATTAAGAGAAAAAACAGGCAAACCAGTTTCAAAAATAATAGAAGATTCTCTTAAATCACAATAATCTTTAAATACCTAATAAAAGTTGGTAGAATATGGAAGAAAAAGCAAGATTTAATTTAGAAGATATGCCTTCCCTTAATGATGTTTTAACTTCTGCAGCTCAAAAAGGATTTTATATTAATACTGAAAATCCAGGATTTTTTTATAAATTTACTGGCTTTGGTTCTCTTAGATGTCCAGCAAGAGTATATAATTCAGAGGGCAATTTAGTTAGAAATGAATTGCTTTGTGTTGATGGAGCAACAGAAAGGGCAATGTTTGAACTTGTCTCAGAAGAGCAACTTCCAATCAGATTAAGAAGAAAGAGCAAGCAAGGAGTACTCAAATCAACACCTCCTTTATGTGCAGAATCAAAAAGAGATATGTCAGGTTATAGAGGAAACCCTTTTAATATTCAATAACAATAATCTTTAAATAGTTAATAAAAGTTGGTAGAGTATGGGAAATATGAAAACAAGTATTCATTATAATACTCACCTATTAATTAGTAGGGTAAATGAGGGTTATGCAGATTTTATTATTACTGGTGAGGATGGAAGCAAAGCTTTTGAGAGTAGAGCACACTTATCTCTTTCTGAAAAATTAGGTGTTGAAGATACTGCTAGAGAGAAATTTGTTAAGTTAGGAAGAGCATTAGGGATCCCGGTATATTCTCATAATGGGAGATTAAGCACTGATATTGATCTAGAAGATACAAGACAAGAGTATAATCCCTTTGAACAAATTTTATCTGAAAAACAATATACAGAGAATTCAGCCCCTCTTCTTGAACCTCCAGAGGATGAGATTTCAACCACCCCTTTAAGAAGTTTAGATGGAAGAGTTAGCTGGGGATAAAAATTTAACCTTACTACAACAATTTTTAAATAGTTAATATAAGTGAGTAGAAATATGACAAGAACAGCCCGCCAAAATTATGATTCCTTATTAAATACAGTTTATAGAAGCTCACATCCAGAAAATAAAGGAGAACTTTTCAAGGGCATGAATTTTCTTTTTAATTAAAACTTATTTTAATTTAAGCTGGAACTTCTTTTTTAGCTTGTTTTTTAGTTAATATCCAATCTAATTTAATTAAATTCTTAATAAAAGGATTATCTAAATTAAGTTTATAATAATCAGATTTTCCAACTTTTCTGGTTTTAATCAAAATTTCAGATTTGATGAAATTTTCAAAAAAAACCTTTAAAGAGTTATAACTGACATTACTCTCTCTTGCTATCTCTGTCATAGGATAATCAAACATATGATTATCAATTAAAAAATCTAAAACCCTTAATTTAGGAGTATCTCCAAATATTTCTAAAAATATAGATTTATTTTTTTTTATTTTCATTTTATTGTTTTGACTTATGATTATTATTCTTTAACATTATTTAAACCTTTCGATTAATTAAATAAATATTTCAAAAATAGAAACATTTAAATATTTATTTTCTATTTATAATCATGCCTTTAAATTTAAAAAAAGCCCAAATTATGTTTAAATTAGCTAGAAAAAATAATTGGGGCAATAAGTATGATAGATTAGAACATTTTAAAAGATTTCAAAATTTAGATAAAATAATTAAAGAACTTTCTAAAATTAACTGGATTGTTGTCCATAAAAAACCAGAATTCATAGGAATATCTCTTAATACAAGATATAAAAAAGAGATTATAGAGTTTATAGAACAACAGATGCCTTATATTAAGGGGATAATCGAGTAATTTTTAAAGAACTCAATCCCTGAATTTTTTTATAACTTTATTATAACTAGAATTATTAACCAACCTCAACTCTTCTCGAATTTCTAACAACTTCACGATAAGGACTATTTAATAAATGATTAGATAAAACATCAGCCATATAAACAACCCTGGGACAGTTCATGCCTTTTCTGAATTTACCTCCCTTTCTTGATTTTTTAGTAAAATTATCAACAACCACATTAGGAATATCAAATTTTTCACTTAAACTGCTTCTTAATTTTCTTTTTTGACTTCCAAAAATATGCCCATCTAAATAAACCTTTAAGGTTTCAGGAATAAAATCTAAACCAGTTAAATAATTATCAATTAAAAGAGGAACAGCAAAAACAAGATTATTTTCAGCTCTTGTAAACCTATATCTCTCGCCATTTAAAGTTAAAAACCTGTAATCTCTTTCATCTGACTCTAATAACCTCCTTACTTTTGAACAATTCCTTCCTGGTTGAATTCTCACTTTTCCATCTTTATCTAAAAAAGAAAACGCTCCAGCAACAATTTCTCCAACTAAAATTCTATCTTGGCAAGATGTTTTTAAATTAACAGCATGATTAGACTCATCAAACCCAGAATATAACACTCCTCCCTTTTCCATAAAGAAACCTGAATAATCTAATTTATAATTATTATTATTCTTAAAAATATATAATTAAAATAAAAAAATAAAAAATAAATACCTGTTTAAAACATAAACAGCTTATTCTTCTCTTGGTCTGGCTTTACTAACTTTGATTTCTCTTCCACTAACTTCTTTGCCATTCATTTCACTAACAGCTTTTTCTACAGCTTCTTCTGTTTCAAAAGTTACAAAACCAAATCCTTTTGACCTGTTTCTGAACTTATCTACAATTATAACTGCTTCAGTTATATTTCCGAATTTCTCAAAAACTCCCTTAAGTTCATTATCATCTACTGAGAAAGGTAAATTTCCCACATAAATCTTATTTTCCATTTGTCCTCCAAACATTTACAAACTAAGAATTAGACAAAAATATCATCTAAACCTAGCTAAAAAGAATATTAATTTTAGTTTATAAAGTTATGTTTTTAATGGCTTTGTCCGGAATAGATTTTTCAAAACCGAAAATTAGTTATTCTAAAGAAA
>CAZBDY010000028.1:0-5147 GCA_964490795.1 Candidatus Woesearchaeota archaeon
AATTTATCTTTTTTTATTTTAATTTTTGAGATTTATGTTACTCCGGACAAAGCCGATTGAAACAAATCACCAATGAGGTTCCTTAATATCAGGCATCCAGTAAAAACCTCTTTTCTTTGATTTTATTATTTTTGAAATAAACTCCTCTTTTCCTTCATAATAAATAGCAGAACATAAATCAGGATCTTCAATTATTTTTTCTGTTTTAGGATTTTTCATTGCAAGTTTATGACTAAAATCTTTCTTAATTTTTAAACCAGCTTTTTTATAAAATTTTTCAACATCTTTGCCACAAAATCCTAATCCAGTTTTTTCTAATTGTTTTAGTTTTTTTACCATTGCCCTAATTAATATTTTTCCGTACCCTTTTCCTTTTTTTATTGAAAAAATTCCTCCAATTCCCAATATATCATATTTTTTACCATTAAAATCAATCTTAACAGGTCTTAAAAAACCAAAACTAGTAATCTCCCCTTTATCTTTCACAAAAACAAATAAAGAATTTTTATGATATTTTTTATAAAATAAGTTTATATTCTCCTTATAATTTTCAAGCCTTTTCTGATTCATAAAACCATATAATTTTCTTGAAGTTTTATCTCCTTTTTTAATTTCTATTTTCATCTTAATTTAACTCTTTTTTAATTTTTCTTTGATTTTATTTAACTTCATTTTCTTAATCCTCTAATCTTAACCAATCATTTAAACTTAATTTATTAAACCGTTTATATTTATTAATCATTTCTTTAATATTATCAGTTAATTCTTTTTTTACTTATAATTGATTTTTCTAATTTTGTCAAGTGTTTATTTAGCTTTGTTTTCACTTCAACATCTTTTATTTTGTTCTTTTGTTTCATCAACCATCCAATCATCTTTTAATAAACCCTCTTTCTATGTTCTAATTTTAAAACAAGAATTATCATTTTTTCTTGCTTTATTTGATAAATAGCTCTGTATTTGCCTATTCTTAAACTCCATAAACCTGTAAGATTCCCTGTTAATGGTTTTCCTAAATGAGGATTTTCTTTTAAATTTTCTATTTTATTTATAATTTTTTTCTGTTCAACCTTATCTATTTTTTTAAGAAAATCTTTTGTATTTTTATCTAAATTTAAAGAATACATCTTATAATCCAAGCTCTTTTTTTACATCTTCAATAGGTGTTCCCAAATTTCCTTTTTCTATTCTTTCCAATGCCCCTGCTATATCCCTCATGGTTTTTGGATTAGATAAAATTTCTATTGTTTCAATTAAACTTTCTTTGTCCATTTTTTCAGGAGCAGAGTTGTTTATTAGTCTTGCTATCAATTCATTATAGCTTTCTCTATGATGAATTTTTAAATGATCTAATTTCTTTTTTATCTTGCTATCAATTTGTATTGAGGTTATCATTTTCTATATTTAACTATAGGTTCCTATAGTTTATAAACTTTTTGTTGTTTCTTTTTTCATGAATTCTAAAATTTTTATACCTTAATTACTGAAAATTATACTGCCTATCTAACATTAAAGGGCCAGCTTTCTGGAATATTAATTAAATCAAAAGAAATTGCTGAAAAAGAAAAATTTAATTTTGAATTGTTGTGGAAAAATTAATTAATTTTTTCACCATTAATATGTGTAACAGCTTCTCTTGGAATTCCTCCCAAAACAAAGTAAAAATCTCCAACTTCTTCTACTGGATATCCCTTAAGCAATTGATTTCCCCCAATTGTTTCAGGATCAATAAAGATATTTCTTTTTTCCATTAGTCTTGTTTTATCAACGGAAAGTACAACATCATGATTTCCACAAGTTGTTGGACTTACTCCTAGTCTTGCTAGATAAGTTGCCCTTGCTGAATTTGGGTTTCCAAAAACCCCTTGATTTCTTAGGTTTTCAATATTATCTGAACCATTAACAATCATTCCTAGATGAGAAAGATAATTTAAATCAGGATAATTAAAATCAGATTTCATTTGTGTGATGGGGGTTACAGGACAAAGATAAGCATTTTGACCTTCTATTTTTGCACCAAATTTTTGTTTAGCCATTTCAAGAAATCCTTTGTATCTAGGAGTATCCAATCCCTCCCTTAATGCTCTTTCAATTAATCCTAAAGGAGCTTTTAGATAACAGGTTGCATCTTGAACTCCTATTCTCTCTGGTTTAACAACTCTAGATTCTGCACCAGTTCTTATTGCATGAACTAATTCTTCTAATCTATTTGTCATTTTCTTTCTCCTGTTTCATAACTCTCTGGAGTAACCTCTATTAAAGAAAAACTTTTTGATGGATTTTGTTCATTCCATTTACCAATATTGTCTATCCAGTTATGTTTTGCTCCATAAACTGTAACAGCTAAAGGATTTTCTCTTTGAGAAATTAATTCCAAAAGATAATCTTCTCTTGGATTCATTTTAGCATTTTCTGATTCTTCTCCTTCCAAATAACGGTGTTTTTGATTTAATTCATAAGATTCTGCTGGAAGTAATTTAATTTTTCTATTTAAAGCAATTCCTAAAGGAGCATATTTTTCTCCTAATTCTTTTAACTCACTTGGAAAACTCTTATAATTTGCCATTTTAGATATATAATCTGCCAAATTTCTATCTATCCCTTCACAATAAACTTCTTTTAAATTTCCAGATAAACTTTCTAAAATTTCATTTAAATCTCCTTGAACTTTAAGAGTATAATCATCAACTTCCTTGCCATCAAATAATGGATGCACTTGTCTAACATGAACTAAACAATATTCAGATTCAGGATTTTCATATTTTTCTATTTTTTTAGCTCCAGAAATCTCATTAGGAAACTCTCTTAAAGCAATATTCCCTTCTCCCACTTTTTCTTCTAAATTTTCTGTTCTTTGAACTTGTACCTGTCTTTCCTGAAATTGTCTTAAAGCTTCAGATTCAACTGAATTATCACAGCTATAACTACCTAAAGCTGTTCCTGCAGCTAATACTCCAATTAGGAATTTTTTTAATTTTCTCATAAAAAACTTATAAATCAAGAATATTTAAACTTAACTATTATACTAACTCTATAATAGTAACAAATAGAAAGATTAATCCTAAAACTCTCTTTTTGTTCATATTAAATTTCAGGAAAACAAAATTTAAAAAACTAACTAAATATAACCACCTTTCTGTAAATCCCACAACCTTTGATATTCTCCGCCCTGGGTAATTAACTCTCTATGTGTGCCTTTTTGAACAATCTTCCCTTCTCTCATTACAACAATTATATCAACATTCATTATAGTTGATAATCTGTGGGCTATGATTATATTTGTTCTTCCTCTCATTAATCTTTCTAAATCTTTTTGAATTTCTGCCTCTGTTTCAGAATCTAAACTTGAGGTAGCTTCATCTAAAACTAAAATCTTTTTATTAGCTAAAATAGCCCTTGCAATACTAACTCTCTGCTTTTCTCCTCCAGACAACTTAACTCCTCTCTCTCCAACTATTGTTTTCTCTTTTTTTGGAAAACCATTTATAACTTTATCTAACTGTGAAAATTTAATAGCCTCCATAACTTCTTTTTTTGTTGCTTTTGGATTTGAAAATTTCACATTATTGTAAATAGTATCATCAAATAATATTGGTTCTTGAGGAACTATTGACATCTCCTGCCTTAAACTTTTTTTCTTTACATCTCTTATGTCCTTATTATCAATCTTAATGCTTCCTGAATTAACATCATATAATCTAAACAATAATTTCACCAAGGTAGACTTTCCACATCCAGAACGTCCTACTAAGGCAATTTTTTTTCCTTTTGGAATTTTTAAATTTAATCCTTGAAATATAATTCTTTTACCATATCCAAACCAAACTTTTTCAAAATCTATATCTCCTTTTTCAATTTTCAATTTTTCTGCTTTTTCCTTATCTCTAATCTCATTTTTAACTTTTCCATATCTTAACAAGGGCTGTAAGTCAGCCATACTTCTATAAAATCCTCTCATTCCCCAAACAAAACCAAACATCGGACCAACCATGTTTCCAAAAACAGAATAAATAAATACCAAAGTTCCCAAACTAATTTCCTGATTTAAAAAATCGATAATTGGGAATAAAAGTAAGAAAAAAGTTCCTATTCCTAAAATCAATGTCTGTCCAGAATCAAACCATTTAAAATAATTCCAATTTTTTATGCTTGTCCTTTTTGTTTTATTTGCCAGTTTTTTAAACCTCTGTTTTATTTTATCCTCTTTCCCAAAATATCTTATTGAATCTATATTTGTCATAAAGTCAGCTAAATTTGATTTTTCTCTATCTTCTGTTCTAATATTGATAACTCTTGCTGATTGTTGTATTTTTTGAATAAACAAAGAATATAAAATAAAAACTGTCATAGTTAAAAATAAAATTAATGCTGGAATCCATGAAAAATAAACTATTGAAAAACCTGCAACTATTAACTGAAAAAATAAAGGTGAAAAATTGAATATAATTATATCTGTAAGACTTTCTATTGCTCTTCCTCCTCTAGTTAATTTTGAAATTAATCCCCCTGTCTTATGATTAGTATGAAAATCATGACTTAACTCAAGAATATGGTTGAAATATTTTCTTTTTATATTAAAAATAAGTTTTGATGATAATAAAATCAAAAGATGAATATTTATCCATTTTAAAAAAGTTCTAAAAATAATCGCTCCTCCAAAAATAGCGGCAATAATCCATAATAAATTGATGAAACTTTCTTTTGATAACTCTCCTGAAACAAAATTAGCTCCGTTATCTATAACTGACTTATATAAAAATTTATCAACAACAAGAGTTCCTTCTACTAATAACACAACAAGTAAAGCTAAAAAGAAAACCCATTTATATTTTTTTAAAAAATCCCAGTACTGACTAAGGCCATATCTAAAATCTATTTTTTCTTTTTTTCTATTATTTATTTTTCTTGCCATTTTTTATTTCCTTTTATCTGATAAATAAACCTTGACTTAATATATTTTTAGGTAATTATCCTAAAAGTTTTATCAGCTATCCCTCATAAAGATGATTCATCTGAAGATAACAGTTAACTAACTTACCTCTTTTTTATTTTAAGAAAATAAGTTAATAAGGTTTTTTATAAACTTTACCTATTTTTGGCTTTGTCCGGAGTAACATAAATCTCAAAAATTAAAATAAAAAAAGATA
>CAZBDY010000029.1:0-5084 GCA_964490795.1 Candidatus Woesearchaeota archaeon
CAGCAGAGATTCATTTCAGAGTTGCTGAAAAAAGACTTAATCAAGCAAGAGAAAAGGCAGAAGAGGGAGAATTTGAAGAAGTTGAAGAGATGATTGGAGAGTATGAGGAAAGAATGAATGAGGCAAGTAGAACTGCTGAAATTGCCAGAGGTTTAGGCAATAACACAACAGATGTTGAGCAAGTTATTGTAGAAGCAACATCTAAACATTTAGAAATTTTATCAGAAGTTCATGAAAAAGTTCCAGAGCAGGCAAAGCAAGGAATTGAAAATGCTATGAGTGTTTCATCTAATGGAAGAGAAAAAGCAGTTGAATCTTTAAAGGAAAAAAATGCTTTAAATAGTATTCCAGAAGAAACTCCTGTTTCTGAAGAAGTTAAAGGAAAAATACCTTCAATTGCTAAGGAAAGTTCTTCTCAGGAAAGCAGTTCTTCATCTGATTCTGGAAGTTCATCTTCTCAAGGAAGTAGTGCAGATTCCTCTGGTGGAACTGGTTCTATTGGAAGCAATTCTGGTTCGACTGGATCTGAAATAGTAAGCTAGGCAAGTTCTTAAATAAAACATTATTAACAACTATAAAATTTAATAACACTTTTTTATAAAAAGTAGTTGCTCACATAAAGAAAACTTGAATTGTAATTTATTTCCCACTTTTTTGAATTATACTTAGAGGTTTTTCCTCCTTCTTTGGCATTCCAAAGTAATTTTTTAGAAACATTTAAATAATCTACATCTGTATACATAAGTATATGAAAACAACAATAAGACTAAATAATGCAACAAAAGAACAGCTTGATTCTTTCAAACAATACAAAAACGAAAGTTACGACGAGCTGGTGAGAAAACTTATCTATTTAGCGAAGATGTGCGAAAAAAAACCAGAATTAAGTAAAAAAACAATTCTTGAAATAAAAGAAGCAAGAGAAAGAATTAAGAAAGGCGAATTCTATACTGAAGATGAAGCTAAAAAAATTCTTGGTTTGTAAAAGATGTATGAACTTAGATTCGATAAAAAAGCCATTGATTTTTTGAATAAACTTGACAAGAAAAATAAAGAAAGAATTTGGAATAAACTTCAGGAATGTAAAATTGAACCTTTTCGTTATTTGAAACATTTAGAAAAAATAAATGGATATAAATTAAGAATTGGAGAATACAGGATTATTATTGATGTTGATAATAATATTAAAATTTTGAATATTCTTAAAATTGGACATAGAAAAAATATTTACGATTAAAAATTTTATTTAGAATTCTTTTGAACAATCTCCAGCAACTTTTCCATCTATAACTAAAGCAGGGCTTCCCATTACTCTAACAACCATTTCCAAACTGGTTTTACAATTATCTTTTTTCCTTCAACTTCTAATTTGTCTTCTTGGTTATATGTTAAAATCAAACCCTCTTTGAGTTTTAATTCCTCCATTGCTTCCAATAATCCCTTAACTTCCCTTTCTTGATTTTCATTATTAAAGTTATAACACACCTGAATTGCTTGAATAACTTTCTCTCTTTCTTTAATTATAAAATCACATTCTTTATTCTCTTGAAAATAAAATATTTCTTTATACCTTCTTCTTAAGTGTAAAAAGACATTATTTTCTAACATTTTTCCTTTATCTTTAGAGAAAGATACTGAATTAGCATAAGAAAGTCCGTTATCTATGGAATAAACTTTCTTTGGATTAACTTGTTGTTTCTTATAAGAGTAACTAAATTTTGGGATTGTGAAAACCAAATAAGAATCTTCCAAAAAAGAAATATAGTCTAAAATTGTCTGAACTGATTTGACTTCTAACATTTTTTTCAGAGAATTTGCAGAGAATTCTTTCCCGACATTGGTCATTAAATAAACTGCGAGTTTTCTTAAGACTGCAGTATTTTTTATTCCAAACCTGTTAACAATGTCTCTCATTAATACATCTTTTAATAATTCGTGCAAAACAGTAATATCATCTTCTCTTAAAAAATCAGGAAAACCCCCTTTTTTTAGATATTCTGCATAGGATTCTTCATTGGGTTTTTGATTTTTAAAAACTAAAAATTCTGAATATGAAAATGGAAAAAGTTCATAACTAATATGTCTTCCAGTAAGTCTTGTTCCAAGTTCTCTACTTAGCAAGGAAGCATTTGAACCTGTTATCATAACTTTGTTTTTTCTATCAACCAAATATCTGATGAATTTTTCCCATTTTTCAATATTTTGTATTTCATCAAAAAAATAAACTCCTCCAGAACCATATTTTTCCTGAAAAATTTCTTCAGCTAAATTAAAATCAGTGACATTAAAACCTTCGAGCCTAGTATCTTCAAGATTTAGATAATAAAATTTTCTTTGATTTTTTAAAATCTGATGCAATAAGGTGCTTTTTCCGCACCTTCTAATTCCGGAAATAACTACAGAAAAAGACTCCTTTAATTCAATCTCCTTAAATTTGTTTCTAATTATTCCTCTTTCTAATTTCTCTAACCACTCTCTTTGATCCTTTATTACTTTTATTAAATTCTCTTTAGATATCATAAAATGATTAAAGCGAAGTATTATATAAACCTTTCTATTGCTAATAGAAACTTCTTTCTATTGGAGATGGAAACTAATTAATGTGCTATATACTAATAACCTCAATAATCTTCTTACAGAATTTTATTCTTCACTCTTCCCAACAATCTCCAGCAACTTTTCCTCGTTTTCAGGCATTCCAATAACTCACAGAAACATTTAAATATACTATTAACAATAAGTTAATAACTATTAACTAAAAGTAAACAACAACAATGGCAAAACAAAGTACAGAAAATAAAATATTGAAAATCTTGTTAAAGCAGTTTTCACTAGATTGGACTATAACCTCTTTAGCAAATGAGCTTAAACTGAGCAGGGTTGGAATTTGGAAAGTTTTGAAAAAATTAGAAAAAGATAAATTAATTATTTTAACACAGATTGGGCAAGGAAAAACTAGTGTGTCAAAAATAAAATTAAATTGGGAAAATCCAATATTAGAAAAAAAGTTATCTTTAATTTTAACAGAAGAGGCATTAAATCATCAGAGATGGTTAACTAATTTTGAAGAATTGAAAGATAAAACAGAATTTGCTATTATCTATGGGAGTATTTTAAATTCTCCAAAAGAAGCAAATGATATAGATATTTTAGAGATAGTTTCAAGCAAGAAGAATTTTTTAGATGTTGATAGAATTATTCAAAAAACTCAAAAAACCCAAATTAAAAAAATACATTCAGAAAGTTTTACAAAAAAAGAGTTTAAAGAAGAACTCAAGAAGCCAAATAAAATTTTTATTGATACAATTAAAAAAGGAATTGTTTTATTTGGGCAGGAAGACTTTATTAAATTTATGAGAGGGTTGGAGAAATGAAAGAAGTAAAAGATTGTTTTTCAAATGCAGTTAAAGATGAGAAAAAAGGTAAAAAACATAAAGGCCTTTTAGTGACTAAACAGGACAATAAAATCGCAGAAGAATATATTAAAAAAGCAAAATTAAATTTAGAACTTTGTGATTTTTACAAGCAAAAAGGATTTGATTACAAAATTCCAGAAGAATGGTTTTATACTCTTTATTATTGTGCTTTGGCGATTTTATCTAAGTTTGGAATTGAAAGTAGAAGTCAAAAATGCACAGCTTATTTTTTAAGATATGTAAAGGATAACAAGTTAATTGATTATGATGGTGATTTTATTGATAGGATAATGGTTTATCGCGATAAAGAAGAATTTTCTGATGTTGATGAAAGAGAAAGGGCAAGATATAGTTCTTCTATTCAAAATAAAGAAATTGAAGCAAAGTATGATGCTATGAATGAAACTTGTAAAAAAGCAATTTCACAAGCAGAAGAAATAATTTTTTCTAATGAGGAGTTTAGGGTTCCAAAGGAGCTGTTTAGTTGAAAGAGGAATTTTATTTAGAATTCTTTTGAACAATCTCCAACAACTTTTCTTCATTTTCAGGCATTCCAACATTAGCAACTTTTCCATCTATAACTAAAGCAGGGCTTCCCATAACTCCAAGTTCAATTAATTCGTTTATGTCTTTAGAATATTCAACCTCTGCTTTGATTTTGCCTTCATCTTTTAGTTTCACAACCCATTGATGAAGTTTTGTGCAAGTTGGACATCCCGAACCTATAACTTTTATTTTCATTTTTTTAAACCCCTAAATTTAATTATTCTTATTATTGCAAAAACAATAAAAGCAATTCCAAACCAAACATGTAAATCAATTATTAATCTTGAACCTGCTCCGCTTCCTGTTAAATATTTAATAAATAAAGGAATTGAAGTTAAAACAACTAAAATAAAACTTACAATACATAAAACTTTGAATATTTTTGGTTCTTTATTCATTTTTACTTCCTGATTTTGCTCTGTCTTGAACTCCAAGCACAATTAAATCTTCTTCTGCTTTTATTCCTCTTATTTCATCTTTTTTCATGTAAATACTTTGATTTTTTGTTAAAGTATGTTCTCCATTTATATCTGTAAAAATTCCTTTACCTTCAAGAACATTTAAGAAAACAGCATAATCCTCTTCATGTGGTGGAATCTCAACTCCTTTTTTTAAACATATTAAAGCAGCATGAAATCCTTTAGTATTAAGAAAATGTCTTTTTATTGGTTTTTCTTCAGAAAATTCAACCTTTTCATTTAAGTCATAAGTTTTCATTAGCAATTCCCTCCACAATCACATGAGGGATGAATATTTTTAGAAAGATTATCAAGATAAGATTTAGAAGGATGACTAATTGCTTTTTCAGGACATATATTATCGCAGCCAGTGCATCCGACAACACAGTTTTCTGGATTAGCTATTATAAGATTATTATCTTTTTCTACAAAGACATTATGGGTGCAGAAATTTACACAGTCCATACAACCAGTGCATTTCTTAAAATCAATTTTAGGGGTCCACTTAATCTTGTTTCTTGGGATTCCATGCCATTCTGAAGATTTTTTATCTTTTTGTTCCATGTTATATATTGATGAATATCAATATTTATAAATTCTTCGGTTAGGGGGCTTTGTCCGGAGTAACATAAATCTCAAAAATTAAAATAAAAAAAGATAAATT
>CAZBDY010000030.1:0-4401 GCA_964490795.1 Candidatus Woesearchaeota archaeon
AGGTGGTTGACAAAAATATTTAATGTATTATACAATAGAGGTGGAAATAGAAATTAAAATATATATTGAAAAAATGGCTAAGAAAATTATTATGCTTCACTTATTTAATAGTCTTTCTAGAAAACTAGAACCATTTAAACCTCTTAAAAATAAAAAAGTTGGATTATATACATGTGGTCCAACTGTTTATAATTATGTTCATTTAGGAAATTTAAGAGCCTATGTTTTTGTTGATCTTTTAAAAAGATATTTACAATATTTAAATTTTGAAGTGAAACATGTGATGAATATAACAGACATAGATGATAAAACAATTAAGGCTAGTAGAGAAAACAACCAAAGCCTTAAAGAATATACAGATTTCTATCTACAAGCTTTTTTGCAAGATCTAGATTCATTAAATATTAAACTGCCAGACATAATGCCAAAGGCAACAGAACACGTTTTAGATATGGTAAGTTTAATAAAAAATTTAACACAAAAGGGATTTACTTATAATGCTGGCGGATCTGTATATTTCAAAATATCTAAATTTAAGAAATATGGACAATTAGCTCAATTAAATAAACAGGATTTAAAACAAAACGCCACTGGTAGATTGAATATTAAAGATGAATATGATAAAAAACATATAAATGATTTTGTTTTATGGAAAGCATGGCAACCAAATGATGAAGATGTTTTTTGGGATACAGAGATTGGCAAAGGACGTCCAGGATGGCATATTGAATGTTCTGCTATGGCTATGAAATATTTAGGCAGAACACTTGATATTCATTGTGGTGGCATTGATTTGGTTTTTCCTCACCATACTAATGAAATAGCTCAATCAGAGGCAGCTACTGGTAAAAAATTTGTAAATTATTGGCTACATAATGCACATTTAATGGTTGATAATAAAAGAATGGCCAAGTCTTTTAATAATTTTTATACTTTAAAAGATATTAAGAAAAAAAAATATGATCCCTTGTTACTAAGAATAATTTTACTTAAGACACATTATCGTAGCACACTTAATTTTACTTTTAATGAATTTAATGAGGCAAAAAACATAGCAGAGAAATTTATTAACTTTTTAATAAATCTTGATTTTATTAATAGGTTTGATAATAAAAATAAAAAAGACTCCATCTATCAACTGAGAAATAATTGTAGAAAAGATTTTAAAGAAGCTTTGAATAACGATTTAAATATTAGCAAAGCCTTAGCTGCAGTTTTTAATTTTATAGGAAAAATTAATAAACAAATGGAGATAATTAATATAACTCAAGCAAAAAAGATAAAAGATTTTATTTTTGAGATAGATGCAGTTTTAGGTTTTATTGAAAAATTGTATAATAAATATCTATTACAAATAAATAAAAAGATAGAAAAATTTAAAGTTGATCAACTTTTAAAACAAAGAGAAGAAGCCCGGAGGAAAGGAAACTATGAAGAAGCAGATAAATTAAGAAAAAAAATTTTTAAAATAGGTTTGATAATAGAAGATACAAACAAAGGTTATATTTTAAAAATTAATAATAAATTATATGAATAATAATTTTGAAAAACTAAATAATAAAAATGAAAAGGAAATGAAGATAGAGCTGGCTATAGAGAAAGATTTAGAGTCTATAACTAATATTTGGTTTAAAGAAATTGCTCAAG
The DNA here is from genome assembly GCA_964490795.1 of Candidatus Woesearchaeota archaeon. GTDB lineage: Archaea > Nanobdellota > Nanobdellia > Pacearchaeales > GW2011-AR1 > PWGL01. Next base: position 1,648 of record CAZBDY010000030.1, read on the forward strand.
ATGACAGATTATTAAAAGAAGACGCAAAGGAGTTAAGATTAAAAGAATATCAAGATAAATTTAAGGATCCTGATAATTGTTTTTTTGTTGTTAGAGATTTAGATGATCATGTAGCAGGTTTTATACATTGTTTTATTGAAAGAAACAAATATGAAACTAAACAACAGGAAGATATTATTGGATGGATAAAAACCATAGGTGTAAAAAATTCTTTTAGAAATACTGGCGTAGCAGAAAAGTTAATAGATAATGCAATCAAAAGCTTTTTTAAAGAGAAAAAGGTTCATTTTGTCTACATAAAGATACCTCATCAAAAAGCCCCCCATTTTTCGTTTTATAAAAGTAAAGGTTTTGAGGATTTTGTAACAATTTTTAGAAAGAAAATTAGTGTTTAATAATTATGAAAACATTCCCTTTTAAAAAAACACGACTACATCTAGAAATAACCGGTAGGTGCAATTTAAGTTGCGTTTATTGTTTTCAGTCAGATATTAATAATGTAGATAAAATTAAAAAGGAATTAAATATAGTACAGATAATCAACTTAATTAAACAATCAAAAAAAATTGGTTGTCAAACAATCACTATCACTGGCGGAGAACCATTTGCTAGGTCAGAAATCTGGGAGGTGTTGGATAATTGTAAAGATATGAGAGTTGAAATTTTGACTAATACCGAATTATTATCAGAAAGTGACATAAAAAACATTGGTAAAAAATATCCTCAAATTAAAGTTTTCAAAATAAGTATCGACGGGTTTAAAGGTCATGATATAAACAGATTCCCAAGTAATTCAAACAAAGTTCTTAAAAATTTTAAGCTAATTAAAAAATATACAAAGGCAGATTTAATAGCTAATACAGCAATAACTAGATACAATTTAAATGAACTTTTTAGATTATATAATTTTCTGAAGTCTTTACCCATTAAAATTTGGAGGATAGATTTACCGTTCTTGGCAGGTAGGTATAAAAAAACTATTAATAAATTTAATGTTCCTCCAGAAAAAGCTATTAAAACTTTCAAAAAGCTGTTAATAAAATATTTTAAAGATAAAAAACCTTTTGCTTTAGAGATATTTAATCTCTATAAATCCAACATGGTAATAGATAAATTGTTTAAATTTAACATTAACCACCATCCTTGTGCTTACAGCCGTTGGGAGACACTCTGTGTCAAACCGGATGGATCTTTAACCTTTTGTCCTTCTATGCTTCCACATTTATCTAATATTAGAGGTAAAAATGGAAATATAAAAAATGTTTATAACGTAATAAAAAAAGCTAGTAAAAACAATTTTTTTGATATAAAAGTCAAAGATATAGAAAAATGTTCAAGCTGTAGATATCTTAATATTTGTGGAGGAGGGTGTAGAGCAGATTCTCTTTATTGGGAAAATGATATTATGGCACCTGATCCGGTGGCTTGTAAATATATGCCTTTAATGGAAAAAGAGATACTTCCAATTCTTCCTATAAAAGAGAAAAAGTATATTAAGAAGTTATTAGAATTTTAATTTTTGGTATGAAAAATTTTATCCCCAAAATTTTATCAATAGATGTTACTAATCAATGTAATAGCAATTGTGTTTATTGTAGAGATATTCATAATAATAAAAAAAGAGAATTGTCTGAAAAAACAATACTTGACATTATAAAAAAAACAATTAATCAGATTGAATCTTTAGAATGGTTAAAGATCTCCGGTGGCGAACCTTTATTATTTGGTAAACTGAAAGAATTAGTAATTTTTTGTAGAGAGAAAAAATTAAATACAATTTTACAGACTAATGGAAGGTTATTAACTAAAAAGATTGTGGGGGAATTAAAGCAAGCTGGACTCAAGAAGGTTCAGTTGAGCATCGATGGTCAAAGAGAAATTCAAGACAAATTAAGAGGTAATGGTGCCCTTAATGCTGTAGTTAAAGCAGCAAAAAATTGTAAGGATGTGGGTCTAATTTTTCAGTTTAAGTGTACTATATCGAAAATAAATAAAAACAATTTAGAAAAATTGTTTTTGTTAAGTCAAAAACTATCTCCAGAAAAACTAAATTTTAGATTTTTACTGCCAATAGGTAAAGCAAAAAAAAATGATTTAGAAATACATCCAGAAGAAAGGAAGGAAATAATAAAAAAGATTTATGGCTTTTCAAAAAGATATGATATAGAAGTTATAACTGGAGATCCATGTTCTTATTTGTTTATTTCGTCTCTAAAAAATAAAAAAATAAAAGATTATGAAGGAGCTTGTAATATAGGTATAAATTCTATACATATTTCTTCAGACGGTTATTATAAGCCGTGTTCAATGATAGACTTAATTTTAGGAGATGTTTTAAAAGAAAATTTTTGGAATATTTGGGAAAATAATAGCTTCCTTCATAAAAATAGGGGAAGAAATTTTATAAAGTGTAAAGATTGTATTAATAAGAAAAAATGTGGTGGTTGCAGATCAGTAGCTTTTGCTAATTCTGGAAATTATTTTGGTGAAGATATTTCTTGTTTTATAACTTGACTTTTTAAATAGATTATGTATAATAAACTACATAGAGTTAATTTAATAAATTTAGATAAAAGGAAATTGTATGATTTCTTTAAAAGGTCACTGTATGGACTGTTAATCATCCATACAAAATACAACACCGCCTGCAATATGGCGGTTTTGTAATCCTATAAATAAATTGTCATTCTGAGGTACTGGCTTATTCTTTAAGTGCTTTAGTGTTTTTTATTGTTTTTTTATGATATAATTAAA
>CAZBDY010000031.1:0-4366 GCA_964490795.1 Candidatus Woesearchaeota archaeon
ATTTATCTTTTTTTATTTTAATTTTTGAGATTTATGTTACTCCGGACAAAGCCATTAAAAAGAAAAGTTTATAAATACCTTTTTTCTTTATTAAGAATAAAAGATGGTGAAAAAAAATTTAATATTGTTTAGTGGTTTAGTTTTAGTTTTATCTGTTTTAATAGTTATTGCTGCTACAAGTGTTACTATGAACTCTCCTCAAGCAAACTATAATTATTCTTCAACAATGAATATAAGTTGTACTATCACTTCTGTTAATCATTCAGCTACTAATGTTACATTTTGGTATAATGCTTCTGGAGGAGTGGCAGGAACAGTTTTAACTTCAATAAGTAATACTTCAGCTTCGCAAACTGTTTTTGAAAGTGCCACCTATGATATTTCTGGTTTAAGTGATGTATCTACATATAATTTTACATGTAGTTCTTATAATGGAACTACTGTTTTTGCTACAGCTGTATCAAATGTAACTGTAGACAATACTGGGGCAAATTCAACATTTGTTGTTCCTGCAACTAATTCAAATAATTCTGGGAATATTAATGTAAATGTTTCAGTAAGTGATACTTTAGGAACAATTAATTCTGTTTATTTTAATATAACAAATTCAACTGGAACTCAAAAAGCATTTTTACAAGCTTCTAATCCTGGTAGCAGTTATTATAATTATACTGTTATTACTAATACAACAGGGTATCCTGATGGAGATTACAATATAACTATTTATGCAAATGATACTTTAGGAAATTTAAATGATAGTATTAAGAGACAGATAACAATTGATAATACTGCTCCTTCAGTATCATTATCAAAAAGTTCTTCTGATAAAGATTCAATTACTATTTCAATATCTATTACAGAAGCAACATCAGGAGTTAGTGGAACTTGTTCTGTTGATGGAACAGGGGCAACTAGTTCAGGAACAGGCACAAGTCAGACATTAACTGCTTCAAGTTTAACTTGTGGATATGACTATATTTATACAGCAACATGTACTGATAAAGCTGGAAATTCAGGTTCAGGAAGTGTAACAGCTTCAACAGCTGGTTGTGGAGGAGGAGGAACAACTGGAGGAACAACTTCTGACTGGACAGGAACTTATATTGTTGATGATGAGAAAGCTGAAAAAGGATTTAGTGAGAGGAGGAAAGAAAAAGAGAGAATTAGAATATCAGTTAATAATCAGAACCACCATATTGGTGTTGTTAAAATAGAAAATAATAAGGTTACAATTAATGTTTCATCAGAAACACAGCAAGCAACTTTACAAGTCGGAGATGAAGAGAAATTTGAAGTTGATGATGATGATTATTATGATATTTATGTTAAGTTAAATTCAATTGAAGAAAATGAGGCAAATTTAACAATACAAAAAATACATGAATTAATTCCAGAAGAAGAGTTAGGAGAAGGAACAGAACAAGATACAGGAGACCAAGAGGAAGGACAAGAAGAAGGAACAAGTGAAGAAAGTTATTGGTGGATTTGGGTTTTAGTGATTTTAGCTGTTATTGTTGTTGTTGGTTATTTATATCAGAAAAGAAAATAATAGAAGATTTTTTAAATCTAGATTTCTTAATTAATAAAAATAAAAAGAGAAGATGAAAAAATCATATATTAAGAGATTAGTTGAGTATATTAAAAAAAATATTTCTAAAGGATATAATGTTGAAAGTTTAAAATGGGCATTAATTAATCAAGGGGTGAATAGAAGTTCTGTTAATAGGGCTATAAAAATAGCTAATAAAGAATTAGCTGAAAAAATACCTAAGTTTGAGGAAAAAGAGGAGAAGAAAAAACACAAAGAGCCAGTTTTAGTAAATTTAGAAAAATCAAGATTATCAAGCAGAGTTAAAAATTTCTTTAAAAATTTAGTTGAGATTTTTAAGAGTTAATTTAAGAAAACGCCCCTGCCCAGAATCGAACTGGGATGCCCGTAAGGGCCTGGCTCTCAAGGCCAGTGCAATACCATTATGCGACAGAGGCATTTATTTTATTAGATAAATTTTACTTTTAAATTTATCTTTAATTAATTTTAGAAATATATTTAGGAAAACTTGGTTCATTTATAAATAAGTAATAAAATTAACCAAATAATGAACCAAGCCCTTCTGCAGCTTCTTCTTTTTTCTCTTCTTTCTTTTCTTCTTTTGCTTTATCTTCACCTTGTTTTTCTCCTTCTTGTGCTGGAATGGCTGCTGTTGTTATTGAAGCTGATTCTAGTTCTTTGTCTATATCAACATCTTTTAAAGAAGTTATCAAGGTTTTTACTTTTGCTTCATCTATTTCAACTCCAGTTGCTGAAATAACTTTTTTTAAACTCTCCTCTGTAACTGGTTGTTCTAATTTGTGAAGTAATAAAGCTCCGTATATGTATTCCATTTTATTGATTTTCCTCCTGCAATAATTTAGTTTTTAGGGAAAATAAGTCATTTATTAAAGATTCTTCTAATTTTGTTAAACCTGTAATTGAACCAAAAAGAGTGCTTGATTTTCCTTTATCAGATTCTTTTGCCCATCTATTGAATAATCTATTATATTGGGAGTCATAATGTTCTCTTATCCTATTACCTAAACTTAAGGCTGTGTTATAGTGTCTTTTTTGTCTTGCTCTTAAATATAATTTATGAATTCTTGCAGTTTGTTCTGGATTTGGACTCATCATTTTTCTTTTTCTCCTTTTTCTTCTGGTTTATTTTCTTGTGGATTATTTTCTATTTTCTCTTTATTTTCTTGTTTTGTTTTTTCAGTTTTTTCTTTACCTTGTTTTTCTGTTTTTTGTTCTGGTTCTGATTTTATTAAGTTTTCAATTGCTTTTTCATGAATTGATGCTTTCCCTAAAATAAAGGAAAGAGTTTGTTTTACTGGATAGGAAATAGAGACAGCAAAAGCCAGCCCTTTTGAATAAGCTTGCTTTAATAAATCAAGAGTTTTTTGTTTGTCAATTATAATATCTTCATAAATTTTATCTAATTCAGAATCATAAGCTGCAATAGGAGTTAATCCGACTGAGACGGGTTTAATATCAAGTTTAGACATTATATCTGCTGTATTTTCATCAACATTCTCTCCTGAATTTAGGAGGTGTTTTTTTTCTGTAATCTCTATTTTTCCTTGTTTAATTTCAAATTTTATTCCTAAACTTCCAAGTTGAGAAATAACAGGGCCAGGAACAAGTTCAGTTGGGCCAGGTTCTATTGAAACAGATTCATCAACTTTTTGTCCAACTTTGGCTTTTGCTTTTGATTTGTTTTCTGATAATATTGCAGATAATTCAAAAGGGTTTATGTCTGAAAATAAGAAAGCAGTATTTTCTCTTAGGTATTTTTTCAAATTTTTAATAGTTCCTTTTTCAATAGAATCTATAGCTCTTTCAATCAAAGATTTTTTTGTTACTTTGATTTGTCCCTTTTCTCTTAAGTTTTTGCTTATTAATTGAAGTTGTTTAGCTGGGATATTTTTTACAGATACAACTATAATTGAACGAGAATTTTTCATTAAGTCAGAGATATTATTTACTGTTTCAAGTTTTTGTTTTGGAATATCTTTTTCTCTATGTTTCATTTTAATCATTTTTTTAATTTAATAGGTTTAGACATTGTTAGTTTAATCATTATTGATTTAATATTTTCTTTTTGATTTGGAAGATTTTTTAATATAGTATTATAAGCAGTTAAAATATTGTCAGCTATTTTTTCATCTTCTAAATCTTGTTTTCCTACCATAAACTTTAAACTTGGTTCCTTGCTTCTTACCCTTGCTATTTTTTCTAATTTGTCTAATAATGTTTTAATTTCTTGTTCTGTTCCTTGTTTTATTACCCCAAATTGAGGATTAGGCATTTTTCCTGAAGGACCTAAATATCTTCCAAAAGAAGAGGCCACAGAAGGCATTAGTGAGGCAGATGATAAGAAAAAATCATATTTTTCAGCGAGTTTTTTAATATCTTTTTTGTCTTTATATTTATCAAATTCCTGAGGGGTTATGGTATCAATTATTTTACTTTTATTATTTAAAAAAGCAGCGGCCTTAACATCTTTAACTTTATGAGGAAAATTAAGGAAAAGATTAATTGAATTTTTTTTATTATTAAAATTTTTTAGATTTATAATTAAATCTACTGATTGAGAAAACTTTCTTTCTTTACTTTGCTTTATTTTTTTTATAGATTCTATTAAATGTTCTTTATCCATTTTTCTTACTTCCAAGGTTAGCTACTACCTATGCACTTAAACTTAAGAAAAAATAAGTTTAAATGATGTAGTTTGCTGTTATTTTTTGTTTTTGTTGATTTATAAATGTTTTTATTTGACGGCTTTGTCCGGAGTAACATAAATCTCAAAAATTAAAATAAAAAAAGATAAAT
>CAZBDY010000032.1:0-3830 GCA_964490795.1 Candidatus Woesearchaeota archaeon
GCGGTTTAAAAATTGTTGATAAATTTAAGAGGCCTGTTTTGAATAGGACTGAGAAAGATAGGCAACCTTATGCAGAAATAATATTTCATATGAAGAAGGTTTAATTTTTGTTTAACATTTCTAATCCTGCATAATATGGAAAATGGGTTTTGATTGCTGTTGAATCTTCAGCTTTAATTAAAAAATCTTTTTCTTTTTTATTAATATTAGCTAGGACACATTTATAATGATAATGAAGATTATTTGCAAATTTATGATTAATCTTCTTTGTTGGTCCTCTTGAATATTTTGCATAAGGACATTTACCTTCAAGAACATCTTTTTTAGAAAATTTATTACATTTTTCAAGACATTTAATTTCAGATTTTAGACCCATTACATTATCCAGATTTGAATAATTTTCTATTACATAATCGCAAAAAGGTATCCATTTTTTACAAATAGGACATCTATCAGAACAACGTGAATTAATAGTATCTATTGTAGCAGTAGGAATATTTGTCATTAAGGAGAAAGAACCAGATTGAATTTCTTTTTTAATTCCTACTTCAATCCCATAAATGTTTTTATCCTTAGTTATTATCAGAAAATCTGGTGGGACTAATATGTCTTTTCCACTCATAAACTTTTGAGTTAATAATAATGGCACAATGTATCCTAAATTATTTCTCAACAGAAATAGATATACTAATAGTTCATGCCATAGCCCACCTGCAGTCTTTGGTAAAATTTTATCAAAATATTTGTTTAGTTTTTTATCAGCATCAGATTCTTTTTCTGTTAAGCCTACTTTTCCATTAAATCCCTTAAGAGTTTTAAATAATTCCTCATCATTGAGTTCTGGGATTTCTTCAGATAGTTTTTCAAGAAAAATTTTTCTTATTTTATTATCTACCGTCATAGATTCATATGTCATTAATAGATTAACAAAATAAAGGATTGATTTAATAAATAATTCCTTTTTGATTTTCTTTTTATCCTGGCTGTTAGAACCTTCACTTATAAAGAAAAATCCTCTCGCGAGGAAAATATATTCAATTATATCTGCTAAAATCATTTGCCTTGATTTTTCGTTATATAATTGTTTATAAAGTTCAACTTCTGGTAATGAAAATAAATTAGTTAATTTTTTAGAATTTTCAGAATAAATTTTATAATCGTCTTCATTTTCATGATTTTCCCTTTTTAGAAAAGTTTCATGAAGAATCCTCAAATGATTTATAGATTTTACAACATTATCATATGATCTTTCCATTTTTAAATTTCCATCCTTTCTTCTGCTACTTCCTTAATCTTCTCCTGAATTTTTTCTTTAAACTCCTTACCAACTTCATCAAATATTTCCAAAACTTCTTCATAAGTTCCCTTTCCACCTAAAAGTTCCCAAAATTTTTCTGCAACAAAAAGTTCTTTTTCTTCATCTAAATAGCCTTGCATTGTAAATCTGCTATAAGGTTCTGGAAGATAAGGATTATAAGGTATTGCTAAAATAGTGTTAACCTTCTTTTTCCTCAGAGCAATCCATTCCAACAATTTTTGTTTTGATTTAACAAAAACATCTATATTGGGTTTTGCTGTTTTTATCTCAATATAATATTCATCATTGCCTTTCTTTAAAAATAAATCTGCTCTAACTTTTATTTTTCTTCCGCCATTATTTTTACACTTTAGAATTTCTTTAATCTCTTGTTCTTTATCTGCTGTCCTTGTTCTGTTTTTAATTTCCTGAAGAATCTGGGAGATTATTGAGTTTTCTTCATTTGTAATCTCTCCTTCAACATCATAACCAGTTTTTACCATATCATAATGAGTTGAGGCTACAATTTCAGAAATTTTTTCATAAACTGACATTCCTAATGTTGTAGCCAACGAGTGTATGAATGAATAAGAGGCGACATTTTCAGCATCTTGCATAAGCTTAACCAAAAAAGGCATAGCTGTTGTTTCTCTTGCATATTTAGATAATTTATCATTTAACTTTGATTTTAATAAATTTTTTATTTCCTGAATTTGTTTTTCATTTAGTACCATAATAATAAGAAAGAGGGTCTTTTATTTATAAATACTCTTATTTTTGTGAACCCCAAGAATTAAAGTCCATTTATCTCTTCCCATTCCTAACCTCTTTTTCAATTTTCCCGTCTAGAATATGAATAATTCTTTTTGCATAATTAATCAGATCAATTTCATGTGTTATTAGAATAACTGTTTTGCCTTCTTTTTTATTCATCTTCTCTAAAAATCCCATAACAAACTTACCTGTTTTACTATCTAAATTTCCTGTTGGCTCATCTGCTAAAATTACTTCAGGATTATTTGCTAATGCTCTAGCAATTGCAACTCTTTGTTGCTGTCCTCCAGATAATTCATTAGGTTTGTGATTAAGTCTATCTCCTAATCCAAGAGCAGTCAATAATTCAGTTGCTCTTTTTTCTGCTTCTGATTCAGATATATCAATTACTTCCATTGGAAGCATAACATTTTGCAAGGCGGTTAAAGTAGGCAATAAATTAAATTGCTGAAAAATAAAACCAATTGTCTTGCCTCTTAAATATGCTAAAGATGATTCATCCATTTCAGAAATATTTTTTCCATTTAGACTAACAATTCCCCATGAGGGAATATCTAGTGCTCCTACAATATTAACCATTGTGCTTTTTCCACTTCCTGAAGGACCTGTAATTGCAACAAATTCTCCTTTATTAATCTCAAGGTTTATTTCTTTTAATACTACAAGAGGACCTGCTTTTCCCATATCATATTTTTTCCATACATTATCTATCTTGATTATTGTTTCTTGTTTCATTCTTTGAGACTTCCTTTTTGTAATTTAATTTCAGAACAAATTTTATGCTCCTGATTAATTTCTGTACAATAATAAACACAATTTTTTTTATTTTCCTGACAATATATTTCTACATCTTCATTAGTAGGAGATGTGTCAAAAAAAGATATTACTTCAGATTTAGTTTCATCATCTATTTCAAATCCTCCTCCATTCATTTTAGGAGTAGATTCACTGATTAAATCATTTGAAAAATAGCCAATCATTCCACCGATAATTACTCCTAATATTATTCCTGTAATTAATTTATTCATTTTTATCCTCTTTTATTATACATATCCAAATCCAGGACCATAAGCATAATTAGATAATTGTTCTTCGCACTCCGAAGGAACAATCCCCTCACTAAATGAATTACAGATAGTTACCAAATATGATGCAGGGTCCCTTGCACTATCTGCTTGAACCCCATTTATCACAAGAGTAGGACTTCCTTGAATCCCATATAAATCATTTAATTCTTTATCTATATTAAATAAAGGATAACTTCCACTTAACCATTTAGACCGATCATTTAAATTCTCAGAGATTTCAAACTCTTTGTCTGTTGATGATACACAAGATTGTAATCTTGTTTTATCTACTTTACTTTCTGTTAAACAACTATCACTGTTCCCATCTTTTAAGAAACAGGTAAGGTAATCATTTAATTTGCTCTCTTGCTCTTTTTGTATGCAAAATTGTCTTAAATTCTCTTCTACTTCTCCATCTGAAGGGTGCATAGCATAATAAACAAATCTTAAATTAAAATCAATATTATCGCCCAATAAATCGATTACTGGCAAGATTCCCTTTTCTGCTTGAGTTCCATAAGGACAATAACTCATAGTAAATAATTCAACTACAGGTTTTGCTGTTTTTGGTATTTCTATTTGTTGAGGTTCTTCTTCAATAGTTGGCCAACCTCCTGTTAAAGGCACAAGAGATTCGATAAAATATTCTCCATCTTTTGTAATATAAACTGGAATTTCTTGACCTTGATAGC
>CAZBDY010000033.1:0-3699 GCA_964490795.1 Candidatus Woesearchaeota archaeon
TATCTTTTTTTATTTTAATTTTTGAGATTTATGTTACTCCGGACAAAGCCTTTTTAATGAGCTGTAAAGTTAAAGTCACCTTTTAGATAGGTTTTTAAGTTTAGAATTATTTGGCTATTTATGGCTAAAATAGACGAAACCAAAGAACAAGAGGAAATATCTGAAGAATTAGAAGAAGAAACAAAAGATATTCACCCTTCTAATAAAATTGAATTTGATAATGAGGAATTTTCAGGAGTTATGGCTGAAATGAAAAGGCTTCTTTTAGAGGGGCAAACTGAAAAGGGGCATAATACTAATGTGAGAAAACAAACTGTTATTAGATTACTTCACGATTATTTAGTAAAGAAAATTCAGGAGAAGACAGGATTTAAGCTAAAAGAAGATTGTAAAGAAAAGGATATGGTTTTTATTGACACAGAGGTTAAAATTCCAGGATTTCATAAAGTTAAAATGTGGATATAGCAGTTGTTCATAAAAGAGCAGGACCTCTTTTAATTATTTCAGTAAAAAGCCTTATGTCTTCCATTACAAATAATTTTACTAATGATTATGAATCTGCGATAGGAGATGCTATAAGCCTACATGAGAGATACCCTTATTTGATTTATGGGTATGTTATTATCTTTCCTAAAAAAGTATTGATAAGAGATGAGACATTTAATTTAGATTATTATGAGGGATTTTTGAGAAAAATAAATTTAAGAGTTGATGAGCAAGATAAAAATAAAAAATATGAAAGATTGTCTATGATTGTAGGGGATTTCAAAGCAAACCCTCCAAAATTATCTTCAGAAAATCCTTCAGATAAAAATTTGAGGATAGAAACTTTTATACATGATATTTGTGAAGTTCTAAGAGAAAGGTATGAAATGCTTAAAATAATTAAATATTAAGACCATATTTCTTTATTAAAAATTCATCTATCTTTTCTTTAGTATTATTCAGCATAAACTTTTCTTCTTCATTAGTGAAATTTGGAACTCCAAAATTTTCTATAAAATTTTTAGACAAAGACCAAAATTTACTTTTATATTCTTTACTTGTTTTATAAATGTAATACCAAAAAACTTTAGATTGTAAAACTTTTAACAAAATATTAATATTTATTTTAGGAAATATCCCTATTCCTCCATAATAAAGAGTTTTATCATCATTACAAATAACAAATCTTGAATAAGGGCTTATTCCTGGAGAAATTATCTTTTTTTCAAAAATATTATATCCCTGAACACGACCAAAAGCAAACCATTCACTATATTGTCTATTCCCCTTATCTCTTTTTGAAAGTTCGTTTTTAATCGTTAAAAAATAATTATAACACTTTGGATATTTTTGTTTTAATACACTTTCTTTAATTGGTTGGTAAAATTTCCTTATAAGTTCGTAAGGAAAAATAATTTTTCTCTTGTTGTTTGTTATATCTTTTTCTTCTTTTAACACACTCGCCTTTATTATTTTTCTTGTTATCTCTGGCTCAATTAGGTATTTTTTATCTTTATACTTTTTAATAAAAAATCCATTTTCCTTTTCTCTATCCAATAAATAAAGCTCGTCTTTTAAGGTAGCTATTCCATTAGTTATTTTTGCAATTTTTCCTAAGGGTGTCCCCATATTTTCAATTTTTTTAATATTTTCACTATCTTCTTTATTTAACAAAATCCATTTATTCGTATTTAAAGAAGAATAATTAATTTTAGTAAATTTTGTTTTGTCTAATTTATCTAATAATTTTTTCTCGTGAATAATTGCATAATCAAATTTATCTTTTTTTACTTTATCAAATAAACTTATGCAAGTATAAACAGTAACTCCTGAAAAAATAGATAGGTGGTTAAAATCTATTATTTTTCTCATAAAATTATTTTCTTGTATATATTCTCTTAACTTTTTAGAAGACCTTGAAGTGTAAAAACTATTAGGGCTAATATAACCCATTCTTCCAGTTTTCTTAAGGAGTTTTAATCCTAACTCAAAAAAAGGAATAAACAAATCTATATTTCCCTTTGAAGCCGTAAAATAATTTTCATTTATTAATCTTCTTGATTTCATAGGTAAATTTTGAACACGGACATAAGGGGGATTTCCTATAATTGCATCAAATCCATTAGGATATTTTTTAGTCCATTCATAATTTAAACTATCTGTTTTTATAAGATTAAATTTAATCTCTTTCTTATCTTCATTATTAATAAGGGCAAATAATGACAAAAGAATTTTAGAACGATAGATACTTGTTTTAGAAATATCGGCACCAAAAATATTTTCTTCAATAATTCTTATTATTGATTTATTAGTAATTTTGTTAATTCTCTGTATTGCTCCAATAAGAAAAGCCCCACTCCCACAACTTAAATCACACACCTTTTCATTTCCTTTGATTGTTTCATTTACAATATATTCTACTACGAAAGTAGGGGTATAAAAAACACCATTTAATTTTCTATCTTCAGGCTCAATAAGTAATTCAAAAAATCTTTCTATTATTTTAAGACTAAGTTTTATATTTTTACTATCAAGATAGTCTTTTATTTTCCCTTTAATATCATTATTATTTTTTCTTAAGACTTCTAATAAAAGTTCATTTTTTGTTTTAAATTTATTATCCTCTAAAAATATCTTGATTAAACTTGTTTCAATTTGTTTAACAGAATACTTGCTCAACAAATAATCAACCTCTTTTTTTTCCACCTTATTTAAAATTAAGTTATTGTCTTTTTTAATTGTATTCATTTTTGTTCTATTTGTAATTTATTTGAGAATAACCAAGAATGAATAATCTCTTTTAGTAGTTCAGATTGTCCTAACTCATACTTTTTAACAGCTTTTTCAAAGAGTTTTTTATCTTCATCTTTCAAATAAACCATTACTCCATTTTTTGAGGGCATTTTTCTTTTTCCTATAAAGTATAATACTTTAATGAATAAAGGTATAATACTTTTTAAATCTGTCGTTTTCATTTTATAAAGTTTGACTTGCTAATTTAATTAATCCCAACCAACGATTATCTCCTAAATCTAAATCTTGACCTGCAAGAGAGCAAGGAGAATTTTTTAGTGTTGTATGTTCTTCTATAAAGTTATGTTGGATTGTTAAACCAACCATAATAATCGGAGCAGACCAAAGGGCTTTCAATCCTCTAAAATCGTCTACTCTATCTTTAATTTTCATAAAAACTGTTTCTATTTTGTAATTGTGTATATGTGTTCTTCTTACATTCTGAACTTTATGTTCTACAACTAATCCCCCACGATAAACCTTATTTGTATAAAATAACTTCTTAAATGCTTTAGGGTAGAATTGTGCTGAATCTGTTTGGATAAACTTTGGTTTTCCTTTCTTAACAGATTTAGAAATAAATTGTTTTGCTTCTTCTATATTTCCCTCTATTGAATAATGAACTCCTGTAATAAACCTTGTTTCATAATCCACACAAGCCCAAAATCTGTCTTTATGTCCTTCTCTATTAATCATAGTTTCATCTGCATAAAAAGACTTACCTAAATTGTAACCTAATTTCTCTACGAAGTTATGAACTTTTAGAGAGTATTTTCTAACCCAATCTAAAATGGTCATATGAGAAACTTTTGTATTAAAGTGTCTTTTTAATTGATTTCTCATTTTACGAGAAGATAAATTTGATAAATACATATCTATTGAAAGTGTAATTGTAGTATCAGAATAACGCATTCTATAAAA
>CAZBDY010000034.1:0-2589 GCA_964490795.1 Candidatus Woesearchaeota archaeon
AAATATAAGCTTAGATTGCTTAATTAAACTTTCAGGGAGCAGAGGCGGATTGCACATAACGAGCGGATTTAGAGAAGTTCGCGAAGCGAATTTGGGGAAATTTTCTGCAAGAAAATTTACTTCTTAATCGCTGTTATACGCGTCTGCTAAGACCGAGCCATAGTCTGCAAGACGGTTTTTTGCGAAGCAAAAAAATGGCGAAGAGTTAAATTTTCATTTTTTTAAATTAAATACGCTATGCAATAAATGGGGAAGATTTTTATTAAAAATAAATATTAAGATTGTACAAAATAACACATAAATAAGATTGAATAGTACAATTTACTAATCAATAATTATTTTGATAGAATTTTATACTTTTCTTTTGAAATTAGATTTAGTTTGTATAATTTTTTAATACACTCGTAATCCTTTTTTAGATATTTTCTTAAATTTTTATATGCTAAATCAGATAAATGATTATTATATTTTTCAGAGTTTTTGTTCTCATGTGACATTAATTTTATGTTAAATAAATTTTTCATATCTTCATTCAATGTTTCAGTTGCAATTACACCAATTATATTTTTCCTTTCACAAATGTTTAAAAATTCTCCAATGTAAAAGTTAATGTCTTCTGTAATATGGTGGATACAAAATTTTTTTTTAGAAAAATCAAGATTTAAATTTCCATCGGTGTCATAAATGCTCTCTGCTAATTTGTTAACAGTTCCATATTTTTTTAGTAGCTCACTTTCGCCCTCAAATCTATCGCATTGGATTTTGTCATCAATTACCAATTTATATCTCCAATTAAAAGCAGAAATAAACCTAGAAATTGGGTTTCTTATAATAATAATATATCTTTTTTTATTAGAATAAGTAACCTTACAAATATGTTTTTCAAAAAATTTTATTCTTGCTTTTTTTAATTCTGTTTTGACAGTTGACCCACCGCATTTTCCTATGTGTATCAAAACTGTTTGCACAGAGGGTTCTCTATTTTTTCTAATTCCAAATTTTAATATTTTCTTTAGCATATTATGTTTATACAATAAATAGTTTATAAAAATATCTATATCGCAGACTAAAATCTTCCCCATTATTTTTTGTCTTTTTTAACAGTAAAAATGAAAATTTAATTGCGTATAATGTTAGGGATATGCGAATTTTTTCTGGAGCGCATCGGAAGAAAAATTTGGGTGAAGCCCGAGCCGAGGGCTGAACCGTACATCCCTTGTTATATGCCCCGACGACTAAAAGGAGGAGAGCACAGCGTGGCACGAAGCGTAGCAGAGTGAGTTCAAAAAATATTTTTCGTTCTTAATCATTATGATAGGCTTTCCTCAATTCTTATAAATTTGATTTTTTCCGTTTTGAAAAATAAAAGAGAGGTTAGGGGTAAATTTCATTTTTCAAAACTCTTTATTATAATCCTTTGATTTGATTTATTATCTCCTTTTTCTGTATAAATGAATTTATAGTGGCAAAGGCTTCACTATACATCTTCCCCATAGAATCATCAGCATAAAAAGCAATATGTGGCGTAACAATCACATTTGGAAGTTCTAAAAGTTCTTTATTTTCTTTAATATTATTTTCATGCTCTAAAACATCTAAAAGTGCGTAAGAAATCTTTTTAGATTTTAAGCCTTGAGTTAAGGCGCCTGTATCAATTACCCCTCCCCTTGAAGTGTTGACTATTACAACCCCATCTTTCATGACAGAAATACTTTTTTTATTTATTAAATGTTTTGTATTTTCAAGAAGAGGGCAATGCAATGTAATAATATCAGATTTTTTCCAAACAGTTTCCAAATCAGTATAAGAAAAATGATTTTCTAGAGCAAGATCCTTGTCAGGATGAGGGTCGTAAGCAAAAACGTTCATTAAAAATCCAGAACTTGCTATACGCGCAACATTTTTGCCAATTTTACCGGTTCCGATAATGCCTAAATTTTTTCCTTTGAGTGCTATTCCTCTTAGACCTGAAAAGTAAAATTTTTTATCTCGTTCAATTCTTTTATCACCTTCAATAATATGCCTCAAACCAGAAAGAAGTAAGGCAAAAACATGTTCAGCTATAACATGGGATCCATAATCAGGAACATTACAAACAACAATATCTTTTTCCTTAGCAGCCACTAAGTCTATGTGATCATATCCCACGCTTCTTGTAATAATAAGTTTCAAATCAGACAAAGATTCAATAACCTCGCGAGTAATCTTACTATAGATAAAAGGACAAATAACCTCTGCCTCTTTGCATTGTTTGATAATTTCTTTTTCGGATAAAATTTTATTAAATATTTTTGCTTGAGGAAATTTTTCTTTCACCAGTTTTTTATCTTGGGGTTCAACTTCAAGGAAATATATTTTTGGATTATTACTTGTTGTGTTTATTGTTGCCATATTTTTCATCATAAAAAGTAAAAGTTGTATTGATTATATAAATTTTGTCTTTTTAAATAAATCGTTTTCGTAACGAAGTGGAGAAAATACAATATCATTCCCCTCTATAATAATATAAAAAATCAAATTTATCCATCTTTAGAAAGCCTATCATTCTTTAATTCTCCGTTAGAAAATATTTTTTGAATTGCGTATAAC
>CAZBDY010000035.1:0-2506 GCA_964490795.1 Candidatus Woesearchaeota archaeon
TACTACTGCAACTAAAAGCCAAAAAATAACGTTCATGATTAAATTTCACAGTAATTATTTTCTCTTGGGAAAGAAAAATAATACCGTGTTTTATATAATTAATATTTGAAGACCTTTAAGTATTTAAATTACTTATATACTTTTTGTATTTTACCAGATTAAGGGGGTGTTTTGTCAAGTTGGGGTTGTGGATAATAGAACTATAATTTTTCTGTTAGTTTGTAAATACTTCCTGCCCCCATCACAATTATAACATCATTCTCTTTTATTTTCTTAATTAAAAAAAGAGGAATTTTGCTGAAATCTTCGATAAAATAGCAATCTTTTCCTTTCTTTTTTATTTCTTCAGTTAATTTTTTTGAACTCACTTTCTTTGAAATATCTTCTTTTTCCCTACCAGCTACAGTATAGATTTTAGTTAAAATTATTTTATCTGCTTCATTGAAAGCTTCAACAAAATCATCAAAAAGATAAAAAGTTCTCTGATATTGGTGGGGTTGGAAAATAACCCAGATTCTGGAATTGGGGAATTTTTCTCTGCAAGCAGAAATTGTAGCTTCAATTTCAGTTGGATGATGAGCATAATCACTTATTACTTTAACTTTCTTTGTGTTTATTTCTTTTTCTTTAATTTCAAATCTGCGCCAAGCTCCCTTGTAATGAGAAAGAGCCCTGAAAGTTTTATCTTTTTTTATTTCTAAGCTTTCTGCTACTTTCAAAGCAGCAGCTGCGTTATAAGTATTGTGTTCTCCTGGAACGTTTAAAACTTTTTTTATTTTTTTTATCTCTTCTTTATTTTTGGGGTACTTTTTTATTTTGAAAGAAGATTTTCTGAGATCAGATAAAAGCTTTAGAATATTTTTGTCTTTTTTGTTTGCTATTAAAATTCCGTTTTGGGGTAAATGGCTCACGAACTCTTTGAAGGTCTTTAAAATATGGTTTAAGTTTTTGTAATAATCTAAATGTTCCTTTTCGATATTGGTTAAAACAATTACTTTAGGATAATAGTTCAAAAAAGATGCCTTCCATTCATCGGCTTCAATAACTAAATATTTTGATTTCCCTTTTCTGAAATTACTTCCCCCGAACTCTTTTAATTTTGTTCCCAAAATTACCGTAGGATCAAGGCCTGCCTCAGCTAAAATTAAACCCAGAAGAGCTGAGGTTGTACTTTTACCATGAGTTCCAGAAACAGCTATTGTGTAATATTTTTTTGTTAAATCACCCAGAGCTTGAGGATAAGATTTAATTTCAATCTTATTTTCTTTTGCTTCTTTCAATTCCGGGTTCTTTTCCTCAATAGCTGGGCTGTAAATTACAAGATTAGTGTCTTTGGGCAAGTTCTTCTTTTTGTGTTTACCGATTGAAATTTTAGCTCCTTTTTTTTCAAGAAGTTTTATTGTTTCTGAGGAAGCCAAATCAGAACCAGAAACTTTGTTTCCTTTACTGAGAAAGTATTGAGCTAGGGCTGAAACTCCGATTCCACCAATGCCAACAAAATGAATTTTCATTGCTTTTTGTTTAATTTAACTGATTCTACTACAGAATATTCAGGCTCCCCTCTTTTAAGTTTGCTTTCCATAAGTTCAATGGAGCCAACTTTGGAACTTAAGGATATCTCCTCTGAAATTTTTGGTCTTTCCCCGGGAATTATTTTTTCCCACTGCCATTTCCTTATTCTTCCCAGGGTAATATGAGGGGTGAATTTACGGTTCTTTACTCTTCTTAAAATTTTGGCTTTAAAAAGAGAATTATCTATGTCTTTTTTAAGATCAAGAATATTTTTTTCTTCTTTTCCTTTGACCCAAATCATCCGAGGAATTTTTTTGCCAGGAGGCGCACAACAGATTTGTTTTAAATTTAAAGAAAAAGGATTGTGTCTTTTTCCTATATCTTCTAAAACCTTGCAAGCCAATCCTATTTTTTTATTAACAACATAACCCAAAAAAACCATTGTAATATGAAGGTTTTCTTTTTTAGTCCAGCTGATAACTTCTTTTTGGTTCTCTTCTTTTGGAAAAAGATCTCCAATCCTTTCTTGAAAAGACAAAAGATTGTTTTTTATCTCCTCGGGTAAATTTATAGCAACAAAAAGTCTATTTGCCATAATAGATTTATTTTAACAGGATAAAGAAAATCCAACAACTGTTGGCAGGGGTTGTTCTGGGGTCTAAAATTAAAATAGCAACTTAACAATTTTTAAGGAGTAAAAGATGGAAAAGCCAGAAAGAAGAGCAGTTATATGTATGTTGGTTGATGGAGCAGTAAAAGAGGTCCTGGAAAATATTGGATCGAGAGACCCAATAGATATTATAATATCTCTTCAGAAATTGAATGGTGCAATCTCAGAAGCTACTGGTTCCTTGCTTTTTTTAAATATCCAAGAAATTGAGCTTATCCGTGAATGCTTAAGCAGGGTTTCTGCTCTGGTTCAAAAAAAACAAGACCAATGGAGCAAACTGTCCCATGGGTCTTTAGAGTACGAAATTAGGATAATAAGGGAACG
>CAZBDY010000036.1:0-1735 GCA_964490795.1 Candidatus Woesearchaeota archaeon
GTTATTTCAATTTATCCTGTAACTAAAGAATGGCTGGAAAAAAGAGAATCTCCATTGTTAATGAATATAAGAAAAGAGGGGCGAACAGTATGAATAGAGAGATTGATGCTTTAATAAAGAAAGCGGAAAAATTTATTAAAACTGCATCTTTACTCATTAAAAACTTACTAAGTAAAATACATTAAGGTGACATTGAATGATAAAAAAAGATAATGTTGAAATTGAATTTATAAAAAAAATAGCAGGTCTTATTAAAGAAAAATTCAACCCTAAAAAAGTTATCCTCTTTGGTTCTTACGCTTATGGTCAACCAGATAAAAAAAGTGATATTGACTTCTTGATTATAATGAATACAGACTTAAAGTTTTATAAACAAGCATCATTGATCCGCCTTGCACTCGATGAAGTATTTGGCGTTTTCTATCCAATAGATATTATTGTAAGAACACCTGAATTTGTTGAAAAAAGAATAAAAGAAGGAGACATTTTCACTAAAAGTATTACAGAAAAAGGGATTGAATTATGAAAAATATAACTTTAGAGTGGATCAAAAAAGCAGAACAGGATTTTTTAGTTGCTGAGAGAGAATATAAAGAAAAACCGCCAGCATATGATGCTGTTTGTTTTCATGCTCAACAATGTATTGAAAAATATATGAAAGCAGTTTTGCAAGAAAATGATGTATTTTTTGAAAAAACTCATGATTTGGATCTTTTATTGGAACAATGTAAAAAGTTCATTTCTGAACTATCCAATTATAAAAGAGATTTGATCGATCTTTCTTCTTTTGCAGTTGAAGTTCGCTATCCAGGGATTTTAGCAACTATTGATGAAGCCCAGGAGGCGATTACGATTATGGAAAAAATAAGAGCAATTATTAGGGAATATTGGAAAATTTCGTAATGGTGGAGATGTTTGATGATCGGATAGAAATTTCAAATCCAGGAGGTCTTGTTAAGGGATTGAGTACTAAAGATTTTGGGAAGAAAAGTGTTCTCAGGAATCCAAATATAGCAGGGCTGTTACATAGGATCGGATATATCGAAAAAATGGGAACTGGTATAAATAAGATACGGAAATCGATTAATGAAGCAAATTTATCTCCAATAAAATTTGAATTTACAAAATTTTTTACAGTAATATTTAGCCGACCTGTTAAGAAAATAAAAGAAGGGAAGATTTTTTCCGAAGATTTCGGAGTAAAATTCGGAGTAAAAGGTGAAAAAAGAAATAGAATGTTAAAAATGTTGAAAATTCTTTATAATGGAGATATCTTGGAAATTAATAGAGTCGCAAAAAGCTTTGAGGTTACAGAAAGGACAATAGAAAATGACATTAGTTTTTTAAAAAATAATGGCCTTATTAGATTCGAAGGGCCTCCCAAGACAGGAAGATATGTTTTAACGGAAAAAGGGAAGGATATGTTGGGGTAAATTGAGGGGTAATATTAATGTTGGGAATTATGAGGTGAATGTGATGGAGATTGAGGGTTAAATAAAAAAAATAAAGATTTTTTAATTATGTAATATGAAGCGTGTCAGTATTTATAGAGGAGTTTATTTATGTCATTAATTAATAAACTTTATAAAATCGGTGACATCCTTGAAGAAAAGGAAATTAAACAGATAATAAGAAATAAAACTAATAATGAAATAGATTATAATTATATTAATATTAATTTTGAGATTGACAAAAATAAAATAAAAAAGATTTCTGTTAATGAAAAATCTATTAG